>NZ_JBIVGX010000047.1:0-1059 GCF_044748905.1 Paenarthrobacter sp. NPDC089714 | reverse complement strand
CCGGTGGCGATGGCCATGGGGGCCATCCAGAGGGGCACCATGACGGGGAAGTTGAACGGGGTGATGCCTGCTACGACGCCGACGGGTTCGCGGAAGGAGAACACGTCGATGCCGGTGGAGACCTGGTCGGAGTAGTCGCCCTTGAGCAGGGACGGGATGCCGCAGGCGAACTCGATGACTTCCAGGCCGCGGCCGATCTCGCCTTTGGCGTCTGCCAGGACCTTGCCGTGCTCGGCGGTGATCAGTGCGGCGAGTTCGTCCACGTGGGATGCGACGAGTTCACGGAACTTGAACAGCACAGCGGTGCGTTTGGCCAGGGAGATATCGCCCCAGGAATCGGCGGCCTTCCGGGCGATGGCCACGGTGGTGTTCAGGTCATCTTGGGTTGCCAGCCGTAGTTCGGCGGACACCTGACCTGTTGCCGGGTTATGGACGGGTTTGGTGGTGGTTCCGGTTCCGGTGGTTTCCGTTCCGTTGATGAAGTGGTTGATGACTGACGTCGTCGTTGACATGGTTGTTCGATCCTTTGCGTTGATTCCTGAAAGGGGTTGTGTAGGGTGTGGGTTTCTGTCGGCTGGGTTAGCCGAGCAGTTTGCGCTGGCGGTTCTTGTGGTCGATATAGGTCTGGAAGGCTTGTTTCGTGGATTCCAGTTCTGACACTGCCGAGACGGGAACGTCCCACCAGGACTCGGAGGACGGGGCGTCCAGCAGGGGGTCGGATTCGACGTGGATCACGATCGGGCCGGTGTCTTCCGGGGCGGCTTTGGCGTCGCGGATGGCTTGTTCGAGTTCGGCGATGACCTTCTCCCCGGGTTCGATCCGGATCACCTTCGCACCCAGGGATTCGGCGTTCGTGGCGAGGTCGATGGGCAGGTTTTCGCCGGCGTCGAAGGAGTGCTGTTCCTTGTTCAGGACCCGGTACTGGGTGCCGAAGCGCTGCGAACCCAACGATTCGGAGAGGGAGCCGATGGAGGCGTAGCCGTGGTTCTGGATCAGGACCACGATCAGTTTGATGCGTTCGGCGACGGCGGTGACCAGTTCGGTGTGCATCATCAGGTA
>NZ_JBIVGX010000046.1:0-1267 GCF_044748905.1 Paenarthrobacter sp. NPDC089714 | reverse complement strand
GGGCGGAGTCATAGGGTCGTTGCAACGCTCTGATTGATGGAGCGTGTTGTGGTCAGGAATTTTTCGTTGGACGCCCGGCGGGAGTTTGTTGATTTGGTGTGTGCCGGGTGGCCTGTTCGCAGTGCTGCCCGGCGTGTCGGGGCGGTTCATAAGTCTGGCGCGAACTGGTGGGCTCAGTCTGGCCTGATGATGACGGTGAACAGAGGTGCTGTCGGGGGTCTTGCCGACCCTGCGCCTTCAGCGACAGGTCCTGGCAGGGCTTTGGATCTGGGAGAGCGGGGCATGATTCAGATGGGTATTGGGATGGGGCTCAGTTACGCCAAGATCGGTGCTGCTATTGGTCGTGACAAGTCCGTGGTCTGGAGGGAGGTCAAGCGGCACACGTCCGCGGACGGGAATTATTACGCCTCAGCCGCTCACGCGAAAGCGCATCAGGACCGGCGCCGGCCTAAACCGTTCAAACTGGTCCAGAACGAGGATTTGTGCCGCCTGATTGCGGTATGGATGGATGACGGGTGGAGCCCGAAGCTGATCTCTTCGATGTTGGCGTATTACTTCGACGACGATCAGACTATGCAAGTGAGCCACGAGACGATCTACCAGGCCCTCTACGTCCAAACCCGCGGGAACCTGCGGACAGACCTGGCTGAAAAGCTCAGCTTGAAACGCAAACAACGCCTCCCCCACACCGCTGACCGCCGCGCGAACAGCCCTTATAAAGAGGCTTTCAAGATCAGCCAGCGCCCCGCCGAGGTCCAGGACCGGGCAATACCCGGGCACTGGGAAGGCGACCTGATCATCGGCACTAACGGCACAGCGATCGGAACCTTGGTCGAACGCTCCACCCGGTTCACGATCCTGCTGCACCTGCCAGGGGACCATACCGCCGAAACCGTAGCTACCGCGATGATCCGGGAGATGGCTTCCCTCCCAGATCACCTGCGACGCTCGATCACCTGGGACCGCGGAACCGAGTTGGCCGACTACGCCAAAATCCAAACGGCGCTCGAAACGACCCTCTTCTTCTGCGACCCGCACTCACCCTGGCAACGCGGCACGAACGAGAACACCAACCGGCTCCTGCGGTTCTGGTTCGAAAAAGGCACCGACCTTTCAACACACACTGCCGAAGACCTGAGGCTTGTCGCGGCGAAACTGAACCGCAGACCCCGACCCACCCTCAACCTCGAAACCCCAGCCAACCGGCTTAACCAGCTGCTACAAGCGGCCTAACCCCCCAGCGTTGCTCCCACCCCTTGACTCCGCC
>NZ_JBIVGX010000045.1:0-1308 GCF_044748905.1 Paenarthrobacter sp. NPDC089714 | reverse complement strand
TGCGGTCGTCAAGTTTCTGAGACAGGTTCGTTGTTTGTTTTGGTTAGGCGGCCAGGGGTTGCCGGGCGCGGGTTTGGTAGTTGGTGTGTGCTTTGGCTGGTGGGATGCCGCCGGCTCTGCGGTTGGGTCGGCGGCGGTTGTACCAGGCCTCGATGTAGTCCATGACCCCAGTCCTGGCGGCCAGCCGCGACGGATAGCGTTGGTGGTGGTAGAACTCGGTTTTCAAGTGGGAGAAGAAGTTCTCCGCGACCGCGTTGTCCCAACACACCCCGACTTTGCCCATGGACTGGGTCACCGCGTTATCGCCGCACCATTTCTGGAACTCATCAGAGGTGTATTGGGTTCCCCGGTCCGAATGGAACACCACCGAGGTCCCGGTCAGGTGGCCGTGGTTCCGGGCCATCTGCAGGGCCGCGGTGCACAAGCTCGCGCGCATATGTCCGGCCATGGACCAGCCGATGACCATGCCTGAGAACAGATCGATCACGGTGGCCAGGTATAGCCAGCCCTCACCGGTGCGCAGGTACGTGATGTCACCGACAAGCCGGGTCCCGGGCACTGTTGAGGTGAAGTCCCGCTTGCCCTCGGCATCGAGCATGTGGTTCTCGATATGCGCGGTCTTGGCCTGCGGGTCCTGGACCGTGGTGGCTTTCCAGGCCTGGGTCCGGATGGCCCGCAGCCCGTGTTCGCGCATGATCGCTCCCACGGTCGGGGCTGAGACTTTCACGCCCTTCTCGTTCAGGAGCAGGGTCAGCTGGTCCCGCCCGGCACGGCCTTCTTCTTTTTCGTAAAGCTTGGTCACCGCGGCAGCGAGCTGTTCGTGACGTACCGTCCGCGGTGACGGGCCAGCAGGGGTCCGCCACCGGTAGAACGAGGCCCGGGAAACCTTCAACGCCCGGCACAGCCACACCACGGAATGGTTGGCCTTCTCCGCTTCGATGAACTCGTAGAAGTCCTCTACTTTTGCTTCGCGGCAAAGAAGGCGCTGACTTTTCCCAGGAACTCAACCTCAGCTTTCAACCGCTCGTTCTCAGCCACGGTTTTCTGGTGTTCTTCCCATGACACCGGGCCCCGGTCCACCGACGCCACCCCCGGACTGTCCTGATCTCTGCCACGGTGCCGGTGAAGCCAGTTTCCCAAAGTGCTCTCGTTCACCCCGAGCTCGTCAGCGACTTGCTTCACGGAACGATCGGAAGACAAAACCAGTTGCACCGCTTCCTCACGGAAAGCAGCATCATATTTTCTTCTGGGCCCGGTCATCTGAAGTCGATCTCCCATCAACCTGTCTCAGAAAACCATACGACCGCA
>NZ_JBIVGX010000044.1:0-1352 GCF_044748905.1 Paenarthrobacter sp. NPDC089714 | reverse complement strand
ATCAGGACCACGATCAGTTTGATGCGTTCGGCGACGGCGGTGACCAGTTCGGTGTGCATCATCAGGTAGGAGCCGTCCCCGACCATGACCACGACGTCCCGGTCCGGACCACCGTTGGCGGCTTCGGCAAGGGCTGCGCGCTTGACGCCCAGGCCACCGGGGATTTCGTAGCCCATGCAGGAGTAGGCGTATTCGACGTGGTAGCCGAACGGGTCCCGGACGCGCCACATCTTGTGCAGGTCACCGGGCAGCGAACCCGCCGCGCAGATCACGACGTCTTGGGCGTCCATGGCCTTGTTCGTGGCCCCGATGATTTCGTTCTGGGCCGGCAACGGCGTGAACCGGGTCTCGAAGGCCTCGTCCACGGTCGCGTTCCAGCGCTTCTTTTCGGCGGCGACTTTCTCTTCCAGGTCGGCCCCCACGCGGTAACCGCCCAGGGCCTGGTTGAGCTTCACGAGGGCTTTGCGGGCATCGGCGACGATGGGCAGGTGCGTGCCGTGCTTGTAGGCATCGATGGCGGCGACGTTGATGTTCACGAAGCGCACGTCCGGGTTCTGGAACGCCGTGCGGGACGCGGTGGTGAAGTCCTCGTACCGGGTGCCGATCCCGATGATCAGGTCCGCTTCGGCAGCCATGGCGTTGGCCGCCGTCGTGCCCGTGGAACCAATCGCACCCAAAGAGTGCTTGTGGTCCCAGGGGAGGACGCCAACGCCGGCCTGGGTGTTGCCCACCGGGATGCCCGTGAGCTCAGCGAATCTGGCGAGCTCGTCGTTGGCGTAGGCGTACAGGACGCCACCGCCGGCGATGATCAGCGGACGCTTCGCGGCACGGATCGCCTCGACGGCACGGCGGATATCCTCAGCCTCGGCCTCGGGGCGGCGGATCCGCCACTCCCGCTCGGCCAGGAACTCCTCGGGCACCTCGAACGCCTCGGCCTGGACGTCCTGCGGCAGCGAAATGGTCACCGCACCAGTCTCGGCCGGGTCCGTCAACACGCGCAGGCCGTGGTGGAACGCGGAGAACAACTGCTCCGGCCGGGACACCCGGTCAAAGAACTTGGACAACGGACGGAACGCGTCATTGACCGTGATGTCATACGCGTACGGTTGCTCCAACTGCTGCAACACCGGGTCCGCGGCACGGGTCGCGAACGTATCCGACGGGAGCAGCAACACCGGGAGCCGGTTGGTCGTCGCCAACGCCGCCCCGGTGAGCAGGTTCGAGGACCCCGGTCCGATGGAGGTGCTGATCGCGTAGGTCTGGCGGCGGCGAGTGTGCCGGGCATACCCGACGGCCTGGTGGACCTGGGCCTGCTCGTTCCGGCCCTGGTAGTACGGCATGATCGACGGGTC
>NZ_JBIVGX010000043.1:0-1646 GCF_044748905.1 Paenarthrobacter sp. NPDC089714 | reverse complement strand
TTGATGCTCCTATTGTTGTCAACGGCTGTTGTGCCACGCGGCCGCGCAGGTTACCGTGGCCGCCGCTCCGGCCTCAAGGGTCGCTCCTGCGATCGCTGCGCGACGGCCATGCGGCCGCCCTTGACCCCGGGGCTTGCGCGGCCATGGTCAGGCAGGCAGCACGCGGGCCAACCCGGGATCCGGTATGTGCCCGGTTGCAGGGGACTGGCAGTTGAGCCAGTTTTCGTAGCGTTGGTGGAAGTCGGTGTCGTGGGTGAGTCCGCGTTCGAGGCGGGACAGTGCGGTGGGCCAGACGTGGAGGGCGTCGGCGGCTTGCTGAAGGGTCAGCTGCTTGGTCGTGCGTACCGTCCGGAGTGTTCCGGCGTTGGGTCCTGGTTGGGGGTGGAGGAGTTGGTCGTAGATTTCGCGGGCGACGTAGCGCTTGAGACAGCGCATGATTTCCTTGGTGCTCTTGCCTTCCTGGCGTCGCCTGACCACGTAGGCCCTGGTCCTGCTGTCGTACCTCATCCGCACGAGGACCACGCGGTGGATGGCTTTATTGGCCTGCCGGTCGCCGCCGCGGCTGAGCCGGTGCCGGGAGGTCTTTCCCGATGATGCGGGGATCGGTGCGACGCCGACCAGTGCGGCGAACTTCGCTTCGGAGCTCACGCGTTCGGGGTTGTCTCCCACCGTTACGAGGAGCTGGCTGGCGACGTCGGTGCCCACGCCCTGTAGATCGCGGAGCATCGGTGCGTGGAGGGCGAGGATGGCGTCGAGTTCGGCGTCGATCAGTGCCAGTTCCTGGTGCAAGTGCCGGTAGCGGACGGCGAGGCGTTTGAGCACGGTCGCGGTGCTGTTGAGTGGATCGGAGGCCGGTCCGGCGGGCCGGGTCTTTTCCAGCGCGGCCATCAAAGCGGGACTGGTCATGGCCCGGTATCTGGCGCGGATCGTTTCCGGTGCAGTCACCAGGATCGCCTTGACCTGGGCCATCACGGCGACCCGGGCGCGCATTGCGGTGGCGCGCTCGGCGCGCAGTACCCGCAACGATTCCACGGCTCCGTCCCGGGATTTCGGGGTGGCGCCGGCGCGGCCGGACAATACCGATTCGGCAGCCTGATAGGCGTCGAGCGGGTCGGATTTTCCCTGCAGCCGGCGGGCCTGCCGGTTCGGGCGCATCACCTCTACGACGTGAATGCCCTCGCCGACGAGTACGCGTGAGAGTTCGGCACCATAGCTGCCGGTCCCTTCCACGCCCGCGGCGAGGACCGGACCGAACTCTGCGATGAACTCGATGATGCCCTGGTAGCCGGACCCCGCGGCAGGGAATTCCCTGTCGGCCAGGTGCCTGCCGGTGTCGGTGATGAGGGCGACGTGGTGGGTACCGGCGTGGGTGTCGATCCCGGCGATGACTTTCAGATGTTCCTTTGCCATGATGAAACTGCCCTGACCTTTGCATGCGATGAGAAATGGGCACGCCGGCCCGGTGGGCAGACAAGACAGTAATGGGACTCTTCCGAACAGGCTCCTATAAGGTCATGTCCACCTGGCCGCCGCGTTTACTGCGGGTCGTGTCGCGGCGGACAGATCAATGTCAAGACAAACCCCTCACAGGGCGTCAACCACACTTAGAGCCACGCCGCGACACAACCAATTCCATCATTACTGTC
>NZ_JBIVGX010000042.1:0-1714 GCF_044748905.1 Paenarthrobacter sp. NPDC089714 | reverse complement strand
AGACAATATGAACGGGGGCGGCCCGCCTGGGGCGGTCATTATCGCCGGGCTGGGTCCTTCCGCGCCAGCTTCCCATGGGAGTGCAGGTTTCGCGGGAGCGCCGGCGCGGCCGGCCCTTGGCTCGGCGGTCATGCCCTTGTCCGGGCGGGCCAGCGATGAACGCGGGGCCGGGGCCTTCTGTGTCACACTGCCGCGGGTTGCCATCGAGGCAGCCTCTTGGCCCGGGAGGGCTTGGGGGCCTGCAATGGTAGTGCCGCATGTGAATCTGAGGAGGTCCCGGCTATGTTTGAGCATACTTTCGTTGGGCTCGATGTTCACGCGTCGAGTGTCGTTGGTTGTGCCTTGGATCCGGTCACGGGGGAACTGGAGCGAGGGACGATGGCTGCGGAACCGGCCGTGGTGCTGGACTGGATCCGCCGTTTCGAGCCGCCTGTCAAGGCCGTGTACGAGTCCGGGCCCACGGGTTTCGTGCTGGCCCGGACTCTTCGGCAGGCCGGTATTGACTGCGTGGTTGCCGCGTCGTCGAAACTGTTGCGTGCTCCCGGGGACCGGGTCAAAACGGATCGCAGGGACGCCCGGGTTTTGGCCGAAATGCTTGCCGTTGGGCGGGTCACCGAAGTCCGCGTCCCGGACCTGGAACAAGAAGCCCTGCGTGATCTGTCCAGGCTGCGGGATTCGGCGGCCAGGGATCTTTCCCACGCCCGGCAGCACGTCAACGCGTTATTGCTCCGTCACGGTATCCGCTACCCGAAGGAACACAAATGGACCCTGGAGCACGGTGCGTGGCTGCGTCACCAACGTTTCGATGACCCGGTCCTGCAGTTCACCTACGAGTCCGCCGTGGAACAGGCAGACCTGCTCCATGCACGCCTGAAGAGAATCGATCAGCGCCTGGCCGTGATCGCTTCGGACTGCCAGTACGCGCCGGTGATCAACGCGCTCATGTGTCTGCGCGGAATCCAGGTCGTGACCGGTTTCGGGCTCGCGGTCGAGATCGGCGATTGGACCCGGTTCACCGGCTCATCCATCGGCTCTTATCTGGGTCTGGTACCCAGCGAGCAGTCCTCCGGGACCTCCCGGCACCAAGGACCGATCACCAAGGCCGGCAACACCCACGCCCGCAGGCTCCTCGTCGAAGCCGCCTGGCAACACCGCCGCCCCTACACCGGCCCCGGCGGCAGACTCACCCGACAAATGGACCTCGTGGACACCGGAACCCGGATCCGCGCCTTGGAAGGAAACCACCGCCTGCACCACAAATGGCAGCTCTTCGATGCCCGCGCTAAAACACCCGTCAAAGCAAACACCGCCATCGCCAGGGAACTCGCCGGATGGTGCTGGTCCCTGGCCGCGCCGCTCCAACACGAACACCAACACGGGGAGCGTATGAACGCAGCCTGAGAGCCCCCCTAGAACGTGCCGCCCGGCCATCGGCAGGACACGGCGCGGGCCAGCAATCCGGGGCCAACACGGGACCCAACTGTGTGGCCGACAAAATCAATGCCGATGCCCGAAGTTAGACACCGACACGCTCCCGGTCGAACAATCGTCATGCGGTACCCATCCCGCGAATATCAGTCTGACCATTGCAGTCGAAAACGACCCCGCGCCAACCAGCCCACACCGGGCCGCACCCTTCAAGCGGCCCACGCAATCAACACCACGCGGGCCGCTCACCACTGCCCTTGACACCCCAACCTACATATCAGTTGGG
>NZ_JBIVGX010000041.1:0-1758 GCF_044748905.1 Paenarthrobacter sp. NPDC089714 | reverse complement strand
ACTGCACCCGGGAGGGTGTGGGAGAGTAGGACACCGCCGGACAACACTTAACAGGAGCCCCGACCACGACGGTCGGGGCTCCACACCTTTAACACCAACTACCTCACGCCCGGATGACCTCCCCACGCGCCAGCGCGAAGGGAAGCCGGTCAAAGAGGATGTGGATCTCCGTGATCAGGCCACTCTGGACCCTATAGAGCTCGGCCCCCGGAGCACTGGCAACAGCGCTGCTGCTCGTGTCATACATGAGCATCGCCTCAATGGCGTTTCCGTGGGCCGCGAGAAGCCGTGATCCCGTCAGCGTTGCCGCGAACGGAGCCATGAAGGCGCCTATGGCTGTACTACCGGTCAACTTTCCCGCCGGCGTGTGGCAAACAGCATCACCTGCCAAGTAGGTCGTCGCGGTTTCCAGGTCGCCCGTGGTCCACGCGCGGTGGTACGCCATCGCAATGCCTACAGCAGCTGTTTCGTCCTGGGTCATGTCCTGGTCCTTTCAGGGAGGGTTACACCTATGGAGACACCGCAGGGAACCCGATCGGAACGGCGGCGTGCCAGAATGACGTGTGGGCTCCACACCGCTCGAGGCCGCCAAAGCAGGCGATGAAGTAGCTTTCGCTGCCCTCGTCCAGCCCTATCGCCGTGAACTTCATGTGCACTGCTACAGGATCACCGGATCCCTGGACGATGCAGACGACGTGCTTCAGGAGGTGCTGCTCGCTGCCTGGAATGGACTCCCCGGTTTTGGTGGGAGGTCGTCGGTCCGGACGTGGCTCTACCGGATCGCAACAACCAGATCGCTCAACGCCGTACGCGATCGCCGTCGTAGGCCACACCTTCAGCCGGCGCCTCCTTTTGACCCACCGATGCCAACGGACACTTTCGATGTGCCGCATCTGCAGCCGTATCCCGATGCGCTGCTGTCCGAACTGGACCCGGCCGCCCGGGCCATTGCCCTGGAGAGCATAGAACTCGCGTTTGTTACGGCTCTCCAACACCTGCCGCCGCGCCAGGCCGCGGCGTTGGTTTTATGTGATGTCCTGGATTTCCCCATACCTGAGACTGCGGACATGCTGGGCACAACTTCGACGGCGGTCAAAGGGCTGCTTCAGCGTGCACGGGCTGCGACACCAATGCCTGAACCCGTGGCCACTTCAGCCGACAGGGACCCCGTAGTGCGCAGGTTCGCCGACGCTTTTGCCCGTGACGACGTCGACGCCATGGTGGCGCTGCTGACCGACGAGAGTTGGCTTGCCATGCCGCCGGCGATGCACCGTTACGTGGGCCAAACCGCCGTCGGAAACTTCCTGAGGGCCAGCGCGGCTGGCCGGCCCGGTGGCAGCTACGTGCTGGCGAGGACGCAGGCTGGCCGCCGGCCGGCCTTCGTTTGCTATTTGCAGGGGCGGGCGCGTGGTCTGCTGGTGATTGAGCCCGACACGAGTGGCGAGAAGATCGCTTCCCTGGTGCGGTTTCTCGACGACGGACTGCACAGAGCAGTTGGGATGCCGGACCACCTGGCATAGCGGCGCCGGTTGTTCACTCCCCAGCGGATGTACGACGGCGGTTTGGTCGCCCACTGGCGGTTGGGGGCAAGCGAATACCCCTACTCACGGAGTAGACGGCAGGGGCACCAGTGCGGCCAAAGTATCCCAGGAAGACTGCCTGTGGGGTGGATTTGCGTTGGGGGTTGGGGGCGTGTATTGTTTTCTGAGTCGCCGGGAGCGAAACGGAAAGCCGGAAGGTGTGTACGGTTCGGTTGGC
>NZ_JBIVGX010000040.1:0-1760 GCF_044748905.1 Paenarthrobacter sp. NPDC089714 | reverse complement strand
CTCATTTTGCTGATCAGTCCGTCCCGGACGGACTCGGCACGGTTCTGATCTGCGGGTACGTGGACGAGCATCACGAACCCGGTAGTGCGTTCCACAACAGTGCCGATGGCGGTTTTACCGTCCTTGCCGATGATGAGGTCGCCTTCCTTACGGTGTTGTTGTGGGTGATTTCGGAGCTGTCGTAGTGTTTCGATCACCCTCGGGTGGCGGGTATGGCATAAGTCGCCCTGCCGCTTGGACGGCTCACTGGGAATGGCCGCCCGCTGCCCGCCGATGGCTCGACCGCTGATTGAGAATTACGACATTGATCGTTGGGTAAGGACGTGCCGGCGTAGTTATCGACAGGGGCCACCGTATTGGAGTTGATCGAAGGGGGACTGAACATGCCGGTATTCTGGGTGGGAATCGACTCGGGCAAAAGAGCACATCATTGCGTCGTGATCGATCAGACGGGGACCGTGCTGCTCTCGAAACGGGTCGAGAACGACGAAAACGCACTCCTCGAACTCATGGCCGCGGTCGCGGAGATCGCGGCTGACGGTGAGGTCTGTTGGGCCACTGATCTGAACTCCGGCGGAGCGGCCCTGTTGATCGAGTTGTTGGCCGCGCACGCCCAGCAGTTGCTCTATATCCCCGGGCGGATCGTGCATCACGCCGCAGCGACATATCGCGGGGATGGCAAGACCGACGCGAAAGACGCCAGGATCATCGCGGACCAGGCGCGGATGCGCACCGATCTGCAGCCCGTCCGTGGTGCGGATCAGATCAGCGTTGACCTGCGGCTCCTGACGGCCCGCCGCACGGATCTGATCTGCGACCGGGTCCGGGCAATCAACAGGCTCCGCGCCACTTTGCTGGAATACTTTCCGGCGCTCGAGCGTGCGTTCGACTACTCCAAGAAAGCACCCCTCATCCTTCTGAGCGGCTACCAAACCCCCGAGGGCATCCGGCGGACCGGGCTGACCCGGCTCGCCGGCTGGCTCAGAAAACGCGGCTGTCGTAACAGTGCAAAGATGGCCGAGAAAGCGCTGCAAGCCGCGAACTCCCAGCACACGGTCCTGCCCACACAGGCCACAGGCTCCGCCTTGGTCGTCCGGTTGGCCGAGCAGATCAGCGCACTCGATGCAGAAATCGCGGGCATCGATGCCCAGATCACTGAGCTGTTTCGGCAGCATGACAGCGCCGATGTTTTGCTCACCATGCCCGGGTTCGGCCCTGTGCTCGCCGCAACGTTCCTCGCTAACATCGGCGGCAACTTGGACGCGTTCGACTCCGTCGACCGGCTCGCGAGCGTCGCGGGCCTGGCACCGGTCCCACGTGATTCCGGACGCATTAGCGGGAACCTGCACCGGCCACGTCGCTTCAACCGCAGACTCTTGCGAACCTGTTACCTCGCCGCCCTCTCCAGTCTGAAAAACAGCCCCGCCTCGCGAATCTACTACGACCGGAAGCGCGGAGAAGGAAAGTCACATAAACAAGCCCTCATCGCCCTGGCCAGGCGCCGCATCAACGTCCTCTGGGCCATGCTCCGCGACCATACGGCCTACCAGGAACCAATCACAAGAATCAGCGCTCAAGCGGCTTGACTGAAACATTGAGATTCCCAGTGCCCTGGTACCGCGCGGTCTTCGACCTCCGCGGGGCGGTCGGCGATCATGACCATGTCCTGGATTCTGCCGCGGCGTTCGTCAGGGCGGCGTTGGGGTTTGCGTAAGGTCCGGCCGGTGCGCAGGCTCTTTACCAGTTCCCGTTTCAGTCCG
>NZ_JBIVGX010000039.1:0-2314 GCF_044748905.1 Paenarthrobacter sp. NPDC089714 | reverse complement strand
GTTTAGGTGGTGGCGGGGGCGCGGTCGTGGGTGGTGTGGTTGATGGCGCCGGCGAGGGTGCTGAGGGTGGTGGTGAGGTTCAGGAGGGTCTCGTCGGCGCCTGGCCAGCCGATGAGTGAGATCCCGACGGGGGCGCCGTTGAGGGTGGCGATGGGCAGGGTGATTTGGGGTTGGCCGGAGATGCTGGTCATGCAGGACAGGCGCATGCCGTTGACGCGGTAGGTTTCCAGTCCTTCGGGGGCTTCGTCCAGGAGTGGTGCGATGACCGCTGTGGTGGGCACGATCAGGACTGTTCCGGTGGGGGTGAGTTCTTCCATCCGGGCGGTGGCTTGGGTGAGGATGGTGCGTGCCTGGGTGGCTTCGGCGTCGGTGACGGTTGAGGCGATGGCCATGCGTTCTTTGATGCCGGGGCCAAGCTCTGGTGTGTGGGTTTGGAGGAAGGGACCGAAGGTTTGCCAGACTTCGCGGGCCTGGACGATGCGCATGGCTTCGCGCCAGGTGTCCAGGCCGCCGGGGCTGGTGGCGGTGTCACGGTCGATGGTGAGGTGGCCGGTGAGGGCTTCGGCGAATTCTTCGACGATGCGGGCGATGTCGGGGTCGGCGCATTCGAGGGCGTCTTCGAGGATGACGGCTTTCGTGACGGGTGCGGGGACGGATTGACCGGTGAGCAGGACTTTGCCGACGCGGCGGAACACCCCTGGGGTGGCGGCGAACCATCCGCCGGCGTCGAAGGTGGGGGCCATTTGCATGGAACCGGTGAAGTCGAACCGGCCGCGGGTGACGCGGATTCCGTAGACTCCGCAGAGCGCGGCCGGGACGCGCACGGACCCGCCGGTGTCCGAGCCGATGGCGAAGTCACAGGCCCCGGACGCGGCTGCGGAGGCCGAGCCGCTGGAGGACCCGCCGGGGATCCGGCCCGGGGCGCGGACGTTGACCGGTGTTCCGTAGTGGGCGTTGGCCCCGACGGTGGAGTAGAAGAACTCATCGCACACGGTCGTGCCGGTCACGGTTGCTCCGGCGTTCAGGACGCGTTGGACCGCGCCGGAGTGTTCGGTGGCTGGCTCGTGGGCTGCCCGCCAGGCGGGGCTGCCGCCGCTGGCCGAGGAGCCTTTGATGTCGAACATGTCTTTCACTGCCACGGTCAATCCCTCAAGGGGGCCGGACTCCGCACCAATGATGGGTTGTTGCACGGTGTGCGGCACGAAGGCCGAGTGGATGAGCTGATCGTTCACGTCTGGTCTTTTCATTTCTCGATGCAGGCCCAGCGGCTCACTGGCCCTGCGGCTGGTCAAGTACGACGCCGGCGGCGAACACGGCCATCCGGCGGGTCCCGCCAAAAAGGGCGGGTGTGGGTGCCTGGCCCTTGGCGGGCCGGGCCAGGCACCCGGGTCGGTCAGGACGCGGCGGAGACTCCGGTCAGGGTGTTCTGCCCGGTTTTCTGGGTGTTGTACCAGTCCAGGATCTGCTCGCCGTTCCAGCACACAACTCCCGGGCGGGAGAGCAGGTCACGCCACATGCGTTCCACGTCCCCGGCCCGGTGCGCCGCACCGGAAAGGTAGGGGTGGTGGGCGATCGAGAGGATCTTGGGCCGCTGGGCGGATTCCTCGTACAGGCAATCGAAAGCCTTCAGCGCCCGCTTGGGGAACTCCTCGGAATCGTGGTTCTGCAGATGCATCATCGCGATGTCATGCAGCTCAAAGTTATACGGCAACGCCACGATCGGCTTGGTGGACGTGCGCAGGGTCACCGGCTCATCATCAACAGCCCAGTCACCGATGTACTCGATACCTTCTTCGGCCAGGTAATCAATCGTGTCGAACGTCTGCGTCAAGCCCGGACCGAACCAGCCACGAGGCCGCTTGCCCGAGAAAGCGGTGATCTTCTCCATCGTGCGGTGGATCGTCTCGGCCTCGTTCTCCACCTTGTGCATCGGCCGCTGGTCATAGCTATGGGCATTCAGCTCCCACCCGCTCTCCAAACAAGCCTCCACCGCTGACGGGTACGTATCACACACCTGAGCGTTCAACGTCACCGTCGGATTCACCCCGTACTCCTGGAAAATACGCTGCAAACGCCAGAAACCCTGACGCATCCCATACTCATGCCAGCTCCAGTTCGGATGATCCGGCTGCTGCGGCTGACCCTGCGGCGGAGAAATCACCATCCGCGCCATCGGACGCGAAATATCCCAATGCTCCAACGCCAACACCGGCCACACCACCAAACGCGCATCCCCCGGCAACGCCAACGGCTCACGCTCCCGCGGAGTCACAAAATCCAAACGATCAGTAGGCAACATCATGAAACTCTCTCC
>NZ_JBIVGX010000038.1:0-2567 GCF_044748905.1 Paenarthrobacter sp. NPDC089714 | reverse complement strand
GGGGTGCACGGCGGTCCAGCAAAAAATTTCAACCAATCAATAAAACAATCGGTATCAACAAACTTGGCACACTATTGAGTTCTCAAACAACAGACCCCTCAAAACATCACCCAAACAGCACACCACACAAAGCAGCGCAACCATCAACAGGCCATTGGAAAAGAAGGATAATTATTGGCCGCCAACCGAACCGTACACACCTTCCGGCTTTCCGTTTCGCTCCCGGCGACTCAGAAAACAATACACGCCCCCAACCCCCAACGCAAATCCACCCCCAAGCAACTCCTCGCCCTGCAAGAGGACACACGTGAATCCCACGTGAAGTTCCCATGAAGACCCCCAAGTTTGCTGCGGCATACGGCTACGCGCCAGCCCCCAAAGCCAACCACCCGCCGTCGTACCTTCCCATCAGCCCAGCCCTAACAACCACCGTTCCGCAGTGAAGCGGCAGCGGGCCCCTTGGGACAGTGAAGGTCTCCTGGTCCTGCGGACGCGTACCGCTTCCCTAGGAGATGGCCGCGGACAGGTGGGAGGATAAACCCATGGAACTGCACATCACAGGAGATGCTGCTGCCGACCAACTCCTCAGTGACGACGCCTTCGCGCTGCTGACCGGCATGCTGCTCGATCAACAAGTGACCATGGAATCCGCCTTCGCCGGACCCGAGAAGATCCGCTCACGCATTGGGTCCCTGGAGCCCGGCGCCATTGCGGCCTTCGACCCGGCCGGCTTTGTGGACGTCTTCAAGCAGACTCCGGCTGTCCACCGTTTCCCGGGCTCCATGGCCGGACGGGTACAGGCACTGGCCGAGACGGTCCACCAGGACTGGGACGGCCAGGCATCCGCCATATGGACTCGAGACAACCCAAGCGGGGCTGAAGTACTCCGGCGACTGAAGGCCCTACCGGGCTTCGGGGACCAGAAGGCCAGGATCTTCCTGGCGCTCCTCGGAAAGCAGTGTGGTCTTCAGGCGGAGGGTTGGCGCGAGGCCGCCGGCCATTACGGTGAAGAGGGCTCGTACTTGTCCGTGGCAGACATCGTGGATCCGGACTCCTTGGTAAAGGTCCGCGCAAGTAAACAAGCCGCGAAAGCTGCTGCCAAGGCTGCGAAGGCCTGACCTATCAACAAGACAGCTAAGGCCCCGCATCTGCGGGGCCTTAGCTGTCTGCGGCCTGGTATGGCGGATCACCGTCGGGTCGGCAGGGCGATCTCACGGGAAGGCACGACGGCGGCGTTCACCACGGCGCGATCGCCCAGTGGGCGTCCCAAGTGGACTGAGAACGGCGTGGGTGGATTGCTCTGGCACGAAGCCGCCCCGAGTGCTGCTCTCCGAACCCCGACGACTACTTCCACCGTTGTATCCGTTTCGACGAGTTCCACCACTTCTACCCTCCCTTCGGCATTCTGCCCTGAGTTGCAATCAAATTCCGTGACGAGCAAAGGGACGCTGTTGCTGTTGGGATCAGGCCTCGAAGAGGGGTCCAGGGTCACTGCGCCGGCCCTCAAGTCTCCCAAGTCCAAGGTAGGAGTACAGGCGGACGCCTCGACCACCGCCCACACAGGCTTGCCCGGTTCCGAAGCCATGGAGTCGGTGGAAATGATCACGTAAACGAAGTCGCGGATGTCGCCCGTTCCATCGTCCTTCGGTTCCGCGAGCTTGTTCATCAGCATGACCCTGCTGCTGCTCTCCTGCGCGATGAGCCAGGATTCAACGTGGAATTGGTCCACGTTGCGTCCGCTGAGTGCCGGCAGCGCTTCAGGCCCGAGCTCGGACGCGGGCCTTCGGTTCACCAACGCCTCCAGCGGAATTTCATTGCCTTGGCACAACGCCCTATCGGGTGTGATCTCCGAGACCGGGCTGGCTGCGGCCGGACTCCCTTGGATCTGATCAGGAGCTGCGCATCCCGCGCCCAGGAAGGTGAACGCCAGCACGGCAACGGTCCATGTATTCGACGCTGCTTTCATCCCCATACCGCTCAGGCTACGCTTCGATACGCGATGCCGGGTCTGCAGGGTGCTGAATCCTGGTACATGGTGTGTTAAAGGTGTGGAGCCCCGACCGTCGTGGTCGGGGCTCCTGTTAAGTGTTGTCCGGCGGTGTCCTACTCTCCCACACCCTCCCGGGTGCAGTACCATCGGCGCTGTGGGTCTTAGCTTCCGGGTTCGGAATGGGACCGGGCGTTTCCCCCACGCTATGACCGCCGTAACCTTTTTACCCGTACCCTGTTGGGGGTTGGGAAGCTTTGTGTGGTTACAACTGTGGTGCTTGGTTGTGTATTTGGTTGTGTTGGTTCCTGTTGTTCAACTGGTGTTGTTGGTTGGGAACCACATAGTGGACGCGTGCAGTGTGTTTTTTGGGTGGTGTAAGTTGTTGGCCTATTAGTACCGGTCAGCTTCACGAGTCTTTAGTCCTCGCTTCCACATCCGGCCTATCAACCCAGTGGTCTGGCTGGGGGCCTCTCACACATGAAGTGTGTGGAAATCTCATCTTGAAGCGAGCTTCCCGCTTAGATGCTTTCAGCGGTTATCCCATCCGAACGTAGCTAATCAGCGGTGCACTTGGCAG
>NZ_JBIVGX010000037.1:0-2645 GCF_044748905.1 Paenarthrobacter sp. NPDC089714 | reverse complement strand
AGGTTGGACGTGGCTGCAGGAGAAGAGACCTCACACATCCTTAGTGGGTTGACTGCCCAGTTGCCTGATCGTGATCCGGAAGAGACCGCGGAGTGGATTGAGTCCCTTGATGCGTTGATCGCGGAGCAGGGTACGGAGCGGGCGCAGTATATTATGCGTTCGTTGTTGCAGCGTGCTGGTGCCCGGAGCGTGGGTGTTCCGATGGTGACGACCACTGATTATGTGAACACGATCCCGGTGGACCAGGAAGCGGTGTTCCCGGGGAATGAGGAGTTCGAGCGCCGGTACCGGGCGTACATGCGGTGGAACGCGGCCGTGATGGTGCACCGGGCGCAGCGGGCCGATATTGGTGTGGGCGGGCATATCTCCACCTACGCCGGCGCCGCGACGTTGTATGAGGTGGGGTTCAACCACTTCTTCCGCGGCAAGGACCACCCCTCGGGCGGGGACCAGGTGTTCTTCCAGGGCCACGCGTCCCCGGGCATGTACGCCAGGGCGTTCATGGAAGGCCGGCTCACGGAAGAGGATTTGGACGGGTTCCGGCAGGAGAAGTCCAAGGAAGGCCATGCCCTGTCCTCCTACCCGCACCCGCGCCTGATGCCGCAGTTCTGGGAATTCCCGACCGTGTCGATGGGTATCGGCCCGATGAACGCGATCTACCAGGCCCAGTCCAACCGGTACCTGCACAACCGCGGCATCAAGGACACCACGGACCAGCAGGTCTGGGCGTTCCTCGGTGACGGGGAAATGGACGAACCCGAATCCCGTGGCCTGCTCCAGCTCGCCGCGAACGAGAACCTGGACAACCTGAACTTCGTCATCAACTGCAACCTCCAACGCCTCGACGGACCCGTGCGCGGCAACGGCAAGATCATGCAGGAACTCGAAGCGTTCTTCCGCGGCGCGGGCTGGAACGTGATCAAGGTCGTCTGGGGCCGGGAATGGGACACCCTCCTGGAAAACGACACCGACGGTGCGCTCGTGAACCTCATGAACGAAACCGCCGATGGTGACTACCAAACCTACAAAGCCGAATCCGGCGGGTTCGTCCGCGAACACTTCTTCGGCCGCACCCCGCAAACCAAAGACATGGTCGCGGACCTGAGCGATGAACAGATCTGGAACCTCAAACGCGGCGGCCACGACTACCGCAAGGTCTACGCCGCGTACAAGGCAGCAACCGAATTCAAGGGCAAACCCACCGTCATCCTCGCCAAAACCGTCAAGGGCTACGGCCTGGGACCGCACTTCGAGGGCCGCAACGCGACCCACCAAATGAAGAAACTGACCATGGAAGACCTCAAAGCCTTCCGCGACCACCTGCGCATCCCCATCACCGACGAACAACTCGACGCGGACCTCTACCGGCCCCCGTACTACCACCCCGGCATGGACGCCCCCGAAATCCAGTACCTCATGGAACGCCGCAAGGCCCTCGGCGGGTTCCTGCCCGAACGCCGCCCCTCCCACACCCCCGTGACCCTGCCCGAGACCAAGTCCTACGACATCGCCAAACGCGGCTCCGGCAAACAACAAGCCGCGACCACCATGGCCTTCGTCCGCTTGTTGAAGGACCTGATGCGGGACAAAAACTTCGGCCACCGCCTCGTCCCGGTCGTCCCGGACGAATCACGCACCTTCGGCATGGACGCGTTCTTCCCGACCGCGAAAATCTACAACCCCAAAGGCCAGAACTACCTCTCCGTAGACCGCGACCTCGTCCTGGCCTACAAAGAATCCCCCGCCGGCCAACTCATCCACCCCGGCATCAACGAAGCCGGAGCCGTCGCCGCGTTCACCGCCGCCGGAACCTCCTACGCCACCCACGGCGAACCCCTGGTCCCGATCTACGTGTTCTACTCCATGTTCGGCTTCCAACGCACCGGCGACTCCTTCTGGGCCGCCGCGGACCAAATGACCCGCGGCTTCATCATCGGCGCCACCGCAGGACGAACCACCCTCACCGGCGAAGGACTCCAACACGCCGACGGACACTCACCCCTGCTCGCCGCGACCAACCCCGCCGTACGCACCTACGACCCCGCCTACGGCTACGAAATCGGCCACATCATCCGCCACGGCCTCGAGCAAATGTACGGTGAAAACAGCACGGACCAGAACGTGATGTACTACCTCACCGTCTACAACGAACCCATCACCCAACCCGCCGAACCCGAAAACCTCGACACCACCGGCCTCCTCAAAGGCATCTACAAACTCGCAGACGCCCCCACCGGAGAAAACAACCGGCCCACCGCCCAAATCCTCGCCTCCGGCGTCTCCGTCCCCTGGGCCCTCGACGCCGCCCGCATCCTGGCCGAAGACTGGGGCGTCGCCGCGACCGTCTGGTCCGTCACCTCCTGGAACGAACTCCGACGCGACGGACTCGCCGCCGACGAACACGCCTTCCTGAACCCCGGCACCGAAGCACCCACCCCCTTCATCACCCAACAACTCAACGGCCACCACGGACCCGTCATCGCCGTCTCCGACTACATGAAAGCCATCCCCGACCAAATCCGCCAATACATCCCCAACGACTTCGCCTCCCTCGGAGCAGACGGCTTCGGCTTCTCCGACACCCGCCAAGCCGCACGCCGCTACTTCAAAAACGACACCCACTCCATCGTCACCAAAACCCTGCA
>NZ_JBIVGX010000036.1:0-2701 GCF_044748905.1 Paenarthrobacter sp. NPDC089714 | reverse complement strand
GTCTGGCGGCGGCGAGTGTGCCGGGCATACCCGACGGCCTGGTGGACCTGGGCCTGCTCGTTCCGGCCCTGGTAGTACGGCATGATCGACGGGTCAGCGGCCTGGTACTGCTTCAACGCCTGCCCCACACCAGCCACATTCCCGTGCCCGAAAATACCGAACGTGCCCGGTATCAGGCGCTCACGGAACTCCACACCAGCGACCGAGTCAACCGTGTACTGCCTGGACAAAAACTCGACCACGGCCTGCGCCACGGTCATCCGACGGGTAGCAGGTTTCATTGTCTACTCCTTTGTTCTAGTAAGTGATGCTGCTTGTGGGGGTTACGGCGTCGTGGTGGGGTGAACGTCGTGGCCCGTTGACGGTCAGGTGATGAAGGTTCCTTCTCCGCTTCTGTGGCTGATCACGTCTCTGCTCTTCAGGTACATCCACGCTCTCCGGACGGTGCCCACGGCGATTCTGAGGTTCTCCGCGATTTCCTTTTCAGACAGGAGATGGTCCCCGGACCGGAGCTCACCGGATTCGAGGGCTTCTTCCATGTTCTGGGCCAGTTGGTAGTAAAGCGGCACGGGAATCCGGTCTCGCCAAGGAAGAGCGAGCGGGTACTTCTGGTTGTGCGCAGTGGTGCCCCAGGCCGACACGAACGAGGTTGCCCGCACGGGCACGGGCATGGGCTGACCCGTGAGGTGTGTCCCCGCGACGGCTCTGAGGCTGACCATGGGTTACTCCCCGTCGTCCGCAGCAGACCGGGTGGGGGTGCGCAGCAGGGAGGCAGCTGTTGCGACGGCCCCTGCGACGTTTCCGTCTGCCGGGTAGAGCAGGGTCCTTCCTACGGTGAGGCCTTGGACTCCGGGCAGGGCCAGGGCATCGGACCAGGAGGCGAAGATTTCGTCCTGGCTTCCCGTGGGGTCCCCTCCGAGGAGCACGGTGGGCAGGGTAGTGGCTGCCATGACGCGTTCCATCTCGGAAACGACGGGCAGCTTCATCCATGTATAGGCGCTGGTGGATCCCAGGCCTTCGGCGATTCCAACGGATTTGATCACCGCGTCTGCGGTGAGATCGTTACGGACCCGGCCTGTGGCCCAGACGGAGAGGAAGGGTTCGACCATGGCGATGAGTTTCCGTTCGGCCAGGGAGTCGATGGCTTTGGCGGTCGCTTCGAGGGTGGCCACGGTGTCCGGGTCGCCCAGGCAGATACGGGTCAGCATCTTGCCACCATTAGCGCCGAGGGCTTCCAAGGCTGCGGCGGTGTGGCCGGTGAAGCGGTCATCGAATTCGTTCACCAGTCCCGCCAGGCCGCCGCGGTTCATGGAACCAAACACGAGCTTGCCCTCCAAAGCTCCAAGGAGCAGGAGGTCGTCCATGATGTCCGGGGAAGCGAGGATGCCGTCCACGGCAGGGTTCGCCAAGGCGATCTGCAACCGGTCCAGCAAATCTCGGCGGTCGGCCATCGCCATCGGCTCCGAACCAACGGACACGGCACCGCGGGCCGGGTGGTCGGCGGCGACGATGAAGTTCTGCACGCCGTGTTTCAGGCCGGGATGAGGACGGCGGGTGGCAGCAGCGCGGGCCACGGCCTCCGGGTCCTCCAAACGGATACGGCCCAAGTGTTCGTAACGGCGGGGGTCATCGTTCACGCCGGCATGGCCGGCGACCGTGTCGAGACTCATTTCACTGCTCCTTCTGCGAGAGTGCGTGTCTTAGGCGTACCGGGGATCGGACGGCCGCGCTCGGCCAACAGCGAGATGACCTCATCCGGCGTCGGCATCGCGTCCGCGCAGGACAGGCGGGAGGCGACAATCGCGCCTGCGGCGTTGGCGTAGTCCAGGACCTCCGAGAGAGGCCAACCGGAAAGCAGTCCGTGGCAGAAAGCGCCGCCGAAGGAATCGCCCGCGCCCAGGCCGTTGACGGTTTCCACCGGGACAGGGGCCGAGACGATGCGCTGCGTGCGGGTCTTGGCCATCACGCCTTCGGGGCCGAGCTTCACGACCGCGATCTGCACGCCGGCGGCGAGGAGACGGTCTGCCTGTTCGTCGGGGGAGCCGTGACCGACAGCGACGGCGCATTCCTGTTCATTACCGATCGCGACCGTCACGTGCGGCAGGATCCTGCCCACCTGTTCACGGGCTTCTTCCTCCGAGGCCCAGAACATGGGCCGGTAATCCAAGTCAAGAACAGTGAACTGGTTCATCCTGAGCCGGTCACGGTTTCTGGCTTCGTGCGCCGCGAGGTGGGCGCTTCGTGACGGTTCCTGGCACAATCCAGTGACCGTGGACCAGAAAATCCGGGCGTCCCGGATCGCATCGAGGTCAAGTTCTTCGGCCTTGATCTGCAAATCAGGGGCCGTGGGGAACCGTCCATAGAAGTACAGCGGGAAATCGTGCGGAGGCTGGATCGCGCAGAACGTGGCCGGTGTCTGCAGGCCCTGGACCGGGGAAACGAACGAATCGTCCACACCAAACTTTCCCAGCTCGCCATGCAGATACGCACCGAACGGGTCATCGCCAGTGCGGGTGATAACACCGGCCCGCCGCCCATGCCGGGCGGCGGCAACAGCAACATTGGACGGCGAACCGCCAAGATACTTGCCGAAGGAGGACACATCCTCCAAACCCACACCAACATCATTCGGGTAGATATCGACGCTGATGCGCCCAATAGTAAGAAGCTCGTGGGTCACGACAATCGCAAACCTTTCTAA
>NZ_JBIVGX010000035.1:3190-4479 GCF_044748905.1 Paenarthrobacter sp. NPDC089714 | reverse complement strand
GTGTGTGGAAATCTCATCTTGAAGCGAGCTTCCCGCTTAGATGCTTTCAGCGGTTATCCCATCCGAACGTAGCTAATCAGCGGTGCACTTGGCAGTACAACTGACACACCAGAGGTTCGTCCGTCCCGGTCCTCTCGTACTAAGGACAGCCCTTCTCAAATTTCCTGCGCGCGCAGCGGATAGGGACCGAACTGTCTCACGACGTTCTAAACCCAGCTCGCGTACCGCTTTAATGGGCGAACAGCCCAACCCTTGGGACCTACTCCAGCCCCAGGATGCGACGAGCCGACATCGAGGTGCCAAACCATGCCGTCGATATGGACTCTTGGGCAAGATCAGCCTGTTATCCCCGAGGTACCTTTTATCCGTTGAGCGACGGCCATTCCACAATGTACCGCCGGATCACTAGTCCCGACTTTCGTCCCTGCTTGAGATGTCTCTCTCACAGTCAAGCTCCCTTGTGCACTTACACTCGACACCTGATTGCCAACCAGGCTGAGGGAACCTTTGGGCGCCTCCGTTACTTTTTAGGAGGCAACCGCCCCAGTTAAACTACCCATCAGGCACTGTCCCTGACCCGGATCACGGGCCGAAGTTAGATGTCCAAAGTGACCAGAGTGGTATTTCAACGATGACTCCACCCGAACTGGCGTCCGGGCTTCAACGTCTCCCACCTATCCTACACAAGCCACTCCGAACACCAATACCAAACTATAGTAAAGGTCTCGGGGTCTTTCCGTCCTGCTGCGCGTAACGAGCATCTTTACTCGTACTGCAATTTCGCCGAGTTTATGGTTGAGACAGCGGGGAAGTCGTTACTCCATTCGTGCAGGTCGGAACTTACCCGACAAGGAATTTCGCTACCTTAGGATGGTTATAGTTACCACCGCCGTTTACTGGGGCTTAAATTCTCAGCTTCGCCCGTAAGGGCTAACCGGTCCTCTTAACCTTCCAGCACCGGGCAGGAGTCAGTCCGTATACATCGTCTTGCGACTTCGCACGGACCTGTGTTTTTAGTAAACAGTCGCTTCCCCCTGGTCTCTGCGGCCCACACCCGCTCCACAACGCAAGGTCGTTTCACGGGGCAGGCCCCCCTTCTCCCGAAGTTACGGGGGCATTTTGCCGAGTTCCTTAACCATAATTCTCTCGATCGCCTTGGTATTCTCTACCTGATCACCTGTGTCGGTTTGGGGTACGGGCAGCTAAAACCTCGCGTCGATGCTTTTCTTGGCAGCATAGGATCACCGGATCCCCCCATACGGGGGTCCCATCAGATCTCAGGCACGTGC
>NZ_JBIVGX010000035.1:1961-3098 GCF_044748905.1 Paenarthrobacter sp. NPDC089714 | reverse complement strand
CGTGAATGCCACAACTTCGGCGGTGTACTTGAGCCCCGCTACATTGTCGGCGCGGAATCACTTGACCAGTGAGCTATTACGCACTCTTTCAAGGATGGCTGCTTCTAAGCCAACCTCCTGGTTGTCTAAGCAACTCCACATCCTTTCCCACTTAGCACACGCTTAGGGGCCTTAGTTGGTGGTCTGGGCTGTTTCCCTCTCGACTATGAAGCTTATCCCCCACAGTCTCACTGCTGCGCTCTCACTTACCGGCATTCGGAGTTTGGCTGACGTCAGTAACCTTGTAGGGCCCATCGGCCATCCAGTAGCTCTACCTCCGGCAAGAAACACGCAACGCTGCACCTAAATGCATTTCGGGGAGAACCAGCTATCACGGAGTTTGATTGGCCTTTCACCCCTACCCACAGCTCATCCCCTCCATTTTCAACTGAAGTGGGTTCGGTCCTCCACGACGTCTTACCGTCGCTTCAACCTGGCCATGGGTAGATCACTCCGCTTCGGGTCTAGATCACGCCACTACACTCGCCCTGTTCAGACTCGCTTTCGCTACGGCTACCCCACACGGGTTAACCTCGCGACGTAACACTAACTCGCAGGCTCATTCTTCAAAAGGCACGCCATCACAACAACACAGCAAGCTGCGGCTGCTTTGACGGATTGTAAGCACACGGTTTCAGGTACTGTTTCACTCCCCTCCCGGGGTACTTTTCACCTTTCCCTCACGGTACTGGTCCGCTATCGGTCATTAGGAAGTATTTAGGCTTATCAGGTGGTCCTGACAGATTCACACGGGATTTCTCGGGCCCCGTGCTACTTGGGATACTCACCAAAAGCGGCACAACGACATTACAGTTACGGGGCTCACACCCTCTCTGGCCGGCCTTTCAAGACCGTTCACCTATGCCCATGCTCTCACCTCGCCGGTCCGGCAGAACCAACACAGCAAGTCCCACAACCCCGCCCACGCAACGCCCGCCGGCTATCACACATGGGTCGGTTTAGCCTCATCCGCGTTCGCTCGCCACTACTAACGGAATCACTCTTGTT
Source organism: Paenarthrobacter sp. NPDC089714 (assembly GCF_044748905.1). Lineage (NCBI taxonomy): Bacteria > Bacillati > Actinomycetota > Actinomycetes > Micrococcales > Micrococcaceae > Paenarthrobacter > Paenarthrobacter sp. NPDC089714. The sequence goes on along the minus strand of NZ_JBIVGX010000035.1, from coordinate 2,051 downwards.
TTCTCTTCCTACGGGTACTGAGATGTTTCACTTCCCCGCGTTCCCCCCACGCACCCTATGAATTCAGGCACGGGTCACACAATCACCATG
>NZ_JBIVGX010000035.1:0-1865 GCF_044748905.1 Paenarthrobacter sp. NPDC089714 | reverse complement strand
TTGTGTGTCCAGATGCTCGCGTCCACTATGTAGTTCTCAAACAACAACCCCAACAACCACCCCCACCACACAACCCCAAGGGGCCACACACGGTGGGAAAACGGCCGCAGGAAAACCAAGAAACACCAAAACCATGTCCCCAGCAAAGCTGCAGAAGGTCCTGTTGCCTCAGGACCCAACAGTGCACCAAACACAACCCCCACCACCAACACCCCGGACGCGTTCCCAACAACCACAACAGTCGCCGTACTAACCCCAGGACACCAGCCCAAGAACCATGCCAAAAAAACTTTTGATTTGTTGATATTCCACCCATGAGCACCCACCGCAGAACAGACGCCTGCGCAATGGGCAACACTGACAACCACCAGCCCCGCATGCACGGAACCAGCACCGTTGTTAGCAGCTCCTTAGAAAGGAGGTGATCCAGCCGCACCTTCCGGTACGGCTACCTTGTTACGACTTAGTCCCAATCGCCGGTCCCACCTTCGACGGCTCCCCCCACAAGGGTTAGGCCACCGGCTTCGGGTGTTACCAACTTTCGTGACTTGACGGGCGGTGTGTACAAGGCCCGGGAACGTATTCACCGCAGCGTTGCTGATCTGCGATTACTAGCGACTCCGACTTCATGGGGTCGAGTTGCAGACCCCAATCCGAACTGAGACCGGCTTTTTGGGATTAGCTCCACCTCACAGTATCGCAACCCTTTGTACCGGCCATTGTAGCATGCGTGAAGCCCAAGACATAAGGGGCATGATGATTTGACGTCGTCCCCACCTTCCTCCGAGTTGACCCCGGCAGTCTCCTATGAGTCCCCGGCCGAACCGCTGGCAACATAGAACGAGGGTTGCGCTCGTTGCGGGACTTAACCCAACATCTCACGACACGAGCTGACGACAACCATGCACCACCTGTAAACCGACCGCAAGCGGGGCACCTGTTTCCAGGTCTTTCCGGTTCATGTCAAGCCTTGGTAAGGTTCTTCGCGTTGCATCGAATTAATCCGCATGCTCCGCCGCTTGTGCGGGCCCCCGTCAATTCCTTTGAGTTTTAGCCTTGCGGCCGTACTCCCCAGGCGGGGCACTTAATGCGTTAGCTACGGCGCGGAAAACGTGGAATGTCCCCCACACCTAGTGCCCAACGTTTACGGCATGGACTACCAGGGTATCTAATCCTGTTCGCTCCCCATGCTTTCGCTCCTCAGCGTCAGTTACAGCCCAGAGACCTGCCTTCGCCATCGGTGTTCCTCCTGATATCTGCGCATTTCACCGCTACACCAGGAATTCCAGTCTCCCCTACTGCACTCTAGTCTGCCCGTACCCACTGCAGAACCGGAGTTGAGCCCCGGTCTTTCACAGCAGACGCGACAAACCGCCTACGAGCTCTTTACGCCCAATAATTCCGGATAACGCTTGCGCCCTACGTATTACCGCGGCTGCTGGCACGTAGTTAGCCGGCGCTTCTTCTGCAAGTACCGTCACCCCCAAAAGGGGCTTCTTCCCTACTGAAAGAGGTTTACAACCCGAAGGCCGTCATCCCTCACGCGGCGTCGCTGCATCAGGCTTGCGCCCATTGTGCAATATTCCCCACTGCTGCCTCCCGTAGGAGTCTGGGCCGTGTCTCAGTCCCAGTGTGGCCGGTCACCCTCTCAGGCCGGCTACCCGTCGTCGCCTTGGTAGGCCATTACCCCACCAACAAGCTGATAGGCCGCGAGTCCATCCAAAACCACAAAAGCTTTCCACCCCCCACCATGCGATGAGGAGTCATATCCGGTATTAGACCCAGTTTCCCAGGCTTATCCCAGAGTCAAGGGCAGGTTACTCACGTGTTACTCACCCGTTCGCCACTAATCCCCCCAGCAAGCT
>NZ_JBIVGX010000034.1:0-5695 GCF_044748905.1 Paenarthrobacter sp. NPDC089714 | reverse complement strand
AACGCCCGGTCCCATTCCGAACCCGGAAGCTAAGACCCACAGCGCCGATGGTACTGCACCCGGGAGGGTGTGGGAGAGTAGGACACCGCCGGACACTATTTAGAGCTACTGCCCAGACCACGACGGTCTGGGCAGTAGCTGTTTAACGCTCCTGACGCTTTTACTGGCGCGGGTAGAGTTGATGATCATGGACAGTCTTTTCAGCCATCCCGAGTCGGACAGCACGGAGCCGCGGCCCGACGCGGATCAGCTCGAGCCCTTGATATTCACCATCGTTGTACCTGCCACTATCCAACATGCCTTCATGGGTTTCACTGACCACCCCCACCTGTGGTGGCCGTTGGAGGAGCACAGCGTCTACGGTGCCGGCTCGCACGTGGAATTCGAAGAGAACCTCATCCTGGAGACCTCCGAGGCCGGAGAGACGTCCGTTTGGGGCACCATCGACGATTGGCAACCGCCCCTGTCCTTCCATGCCAGCTGGTATCCCGCCAGCACGCCACTGTGGTCCACTGAGTTGAGGGTTGCTTTCCGGGCCGTTGATGACGGTACGGAGGTGCGCCTGGTGCATGATGGCTGGGAGGGCGCCGAGGATCCTGCCGCCACCAGGGCCTCCTACGCAGAGGGCTGGCCCGGCGTGCTCGCAAACTATTCGCGGTTCATGGGCGGAGCCGGTGCCTAGTATCCGGCGCCTGCGCCCCGAGGATTGGCCCCTGCTGAAAGCCGTTCGTCTGGAGATGTTGGCTGACACTCCCATGGCGTACGTGGAGAGTCTGCAGGCGGCCCGCCGGCAGACTGATACGCAATGGCTGGAGCGGGCTTCCGCCATGTCGGCCGAGGACAGTGTCACGCTCGTTGCTGACGAGGATGGGCCGGGTTCCAGGATCCGAGCACTGATGCGCGTGGTGGTGAAACATCCCCAGGATCCAGGCCGCCCGTTGCAGGGCATGTTGATCAGCGTCTATGTTGCCCCTGAGTACAGGGGCTTGGGATTGGCCGATCAGATGCTGGCGCATGCGTGCCAGGCAGCTGTTGCGGACTTGGGAGCGTGGTCCTTGGAACTGGGCGTCCACCAGGACAACCAGCGGGCCATGGCCTTTTACAAACGCCATGGTTTCCAGCTGACAGGGGAAAGCAAGCCTTATCCCTTGGACCCAAACAAGCAAGAGCTTTTCATGGAGAAGCAACTCGCCTCTGCCGTGGCCGGGGATGCGGCGGTGGAAGTTGCTGGTACTGATTAGACTGGTGAGCACCTAAAACACTGCGAAGACTGCCGATTTGGCGTGTCCGCGGTGCTCATGTGTGGAGGAACCACCTTGTCGGATGAAACGGCCATGGCCGCTACAACAGCAGAAGGCATCAAGGAACGCACCATTGGTGGCGGGGAAGCCGGTTCGGAGTCCCAGGCGCGGAGGTCTTTCCTTGCGGAGCTGAATGCAGTACTGCGGCCGGACCAAGTGGTGGAAGACGAAGACACCCGCACCATCTACTCGGCTGACCAAGGTCCGCTGCTGGAACGGCACGTTCCCCTGGCCGTGGTCTGGGCGGAATCAGTGGAGGACGTCCAGAACATCGTGCGCGCGTGTGCGGCCCACCAGATTCCCATCGTCCCGCGCGGCGCGGGGACGGGGGTATCGGGCGGAGCGCACGCTACCCGCGGGTGCATCGTGCTCGGCCTTGAACGAATGAACCGCATCCTGGAGCTCAACGCTGACGACGAGACCGCCGTCGTCGAACCTGGCGTCATCAACGCCGAGCTGAACGCGGCCGCCGCCCACCACGGACTGATGTACGCCCCGGACCCCGCGAGCTACAAGATGTCCACCATCGGCGGCAATGTGGCTACCAACGCGGGTGGACTGAGGTGCGCCAAATACGGTGTGACGCGCGATTCCGTCCTCGCTTTGGATGTGGTGCTCGCGGACGGTTCGTTGATCCACACCGGCCACCAGACCTTCAAGGGTGTGGCCGGCTACGATCTCACGGCCCTGCTGGTGGGCTCCGAAGGAACCCTCGGAATTGTGGTCGGCGTGACGGTTCGTCTCAAATACCTGCCGCGCGAGGTCCACACCATCGCCGCTTTCTACCAGGACTTCCGCAGCGCAGCCGCCGGCGTGCTGGCTGTCGGCAAAGCACGCGTTCAGCCGGCCATCATGGAGCTCCTGGACAACGGCACCCTGGTTCAACTCGATGAACTCAACGGTTCGGACCTGCAGGCCCGGGGCAAGTCGTTGCTCCTGATCCAGACTGACGGTTTCGGTGCAGCGGCCGAGGCCGCGGTGGTGCGCCAAGTACTGTCCGACGGCGGCGCGACGGTCACCATGGAGGCCAGTGAAGAGGCCGACATGCTGGTGGACCTCCGGCGCAACAGCCGCGGCGTGGAAGTGGACGATGAATTCCGTGTGGGAGAAGACATCGCCGTACCCCGCTCCAGGTTGGTGGACTTTGTGGCTGAGCTTGAGGCCATGGCTGCCCGGCATGACGTGCGGCTCAAGGTGGTGGCGCACGCCGGCGACGGCAACCTCCACCCCACCTTCTGGTTGGACCGGGTGGATCCTGCCTCCGACGCCGATGCTCTGGTCCGCTTGAACGCGGCACTTGACGAGTCCATCCGCGTGGGGCTGGAGATGGGTGGCACCATTACGGGTGAACACGGCGTGGGCCAGTACAAACTGCGCTGGCTTGGACTTGAACAGCCCGAGCCTGTGCGGGAACTCCAGCGTCGCATCAAGGAGCTGTTCGACCCCTCAGGAATCCTGAATCCGGGGAAAGCCATTTAGCGCTTCTGGTATTCCAAGTGTTCAGCTAACCCTTTGAGTCATACTTCGCGTGCTTCACTAACGCCAGTTTACTTTCGTTAGACCACACCCTACTCTTGTTTGGTATACCAAATAATCTAGGAGTAGGTAGGGCGCGATGAAGCGGTCTTTCTGGGGCGGACGTGTTGCTCCGTGGCTTGTGTTGCTCGCGCTGGTGCTGGTGTCCGTGAATCTGCGGCCCACCATCACTACCGTCGCCGGCGTCATGAACCAGGTGAACGGCGCGTTTGGGCTGGACCCGACGCTCCTGCCGCTGCTGGGTACTTTGCCCGTCCTGGCCTTTGGCGTGTCCGGTCCGATAGCCCCTTGGCTTGCGCGGAAGGTGGGCACCGGTCCTACCGTCGCCCTCGCCTTGGTGGTGCTGGCGGTGGCACTGGTGCTTCGCGTCATGGTTCCGGCCCTGCTCCTTCCCGGCACCTTCCTCGCCGGGGCAGCAATCATGACCGCCAGTGTCCTGGTGCCCCAGATCGTGAAGGCCAATCATGGCACCGGGTGGTGGACGGGGTTGTGCACCATGGGCTTCGGTCTCGGCGCCGCCCTTGGCGCCGGACTGGTGCAACCCCTTGAGCACGCCTTTGGGGGCAGCCTCGCCTGGGCGCTGGGCGTCTGGGCTCTCCCGGCCGTCGCCGGCGCCGCCCTCATCTTCCGCGCGGGAGGCCCGACGACGGCACCCGGCTTTGCCAGGCAAGTTGCTTCGGCGGCGCCCGGCGTTGCCACGCAAGTTGCCACGGCGGGACCCGGCCCAGCGACGGGCAGCCGCCCGACGGCGGCACCCGGCACGCCCTCCCAAGCCCCCACAGCAGGTGGCGAGCGAGCAGCAAGCAGCCGCGTGCCGACGTCGGCACCCGGCGCGCGCGCCCAGGCCACCACAGCAGGTGGCGAGCGAGCAGCAGGCAGCCGCGTGCCGACGTCGGACGCTTCACAAATGGCGCCCCCCTTGCGAAAGCAGCGCACCGCGTGGGCAGTAACGGCATTTTTCGGGCTCCAGGCCATGCTCTACTTCGCCATCACCTCATGGTTGGCTGTATACCTGACCTCCAAAGGGCTCTCACCGGCCGGCGCTGCCGCACTGCTTGCCTGGTTCAGCTTGGCCGGCCTTCCTGCGAGCCTGCTGGCCCCGGTCCTGGCTGGTCGTCCAAGGGTCCTCCGTGTCCTGGCTCCGGGTCTCGGCCTCTCTGTGGCCGTCGCCTTGATCGGTGTGCTGCTGGTGCCGGCGGCCTTGCAATTCCCGATGGTTGGGGTGCTGGGAGTGGTCCAGAGCGCCGGGTTCGGCCTGGGCATGGCGTTGGTGGTGATCCGTTCGGCGGGACCCCAATCCGCGGGAAAGCTCTCCGCAATGAGCCAGGGGTTTGGATTTGCGCTGGCGTCGCTCGGTCCGTTGGCGGCCGGCCTGTTGCACACTTGGACCGGTGGTTGGGAGGCGACGTTCCTTGCGCTGGCGGCAGAAGCGTTGGTCCTGGCCGGGGCGGGATACCTTGCCATCCGAGGTCCCGTAGCCAGCGTCGAAATGCCTGCCGAACCCCGGCCCGGGAACCAGTCAACGCCTGAGTTGGTTCGCTGATCCGGAGAGGTCTGCGCGCCCTGTTCGGCGGGTGCGCTCCGGCGTATCCTCTGCGGTATGACGAACTCAGCGCCCGGTAGCGGCACGGAAATTCTGCAGGCCAATGAATGCTGGGAACTCCTCCGCGGTGTTTCCGTGGGCCGTTTGGCGGTCTTGGTGGACGACCATCCGGACATCTTTCCCGTGAATTACAAAGTTGATCACGGAACCATGGTTTTCCGTACGGGTGAGGGCACCAAACTCCACGCTGCACTCAGCGATGCTCCCGTTGCCATCGAGGCCGACGGTGTCGACCCGGATACCGGCATCGCCTGGAGCGTCGTGGCAAAGGGGCAGGCGACGGCGGTGAAACTCACCCAGGACGTCCTGGATACCATCGGGCTCCTGCTCTTTCCCTGGGAGGCCGGACAAAAGGACCAGTTCATCCGGATTACCCCCAGCACGGTGACGGGACGCCGCTTCAAGGTCGCCCCGCCGGTGACGTGGTGGACGCCGTTGGACGGCGCCCCCACGGCTAGCCCCGAATAGGGCGCGAAGGCCGCCAAACCGCGGCTTGCTGAATGGGTCAGTCCTTTCACTCGTAGGGCTCCGCCGTTGCGCTGCTTGCCGAATGGGTCAGTTCCTTTCACTCGTGGGGCTCCGCCGTTCCGATGCTCTCTCTGCTGCCTTGCGGGGGCGTTTCGAGTCAGGCGAGGTGTTGGTTACAGGAGTGGATTACCGGCTACCGCGTTATTGGGCCGACGTCGAACCCAGAACGGCCTTGAGGACATCGGCACAGGCTTGTCGCCTTTTCTGTCACCTACCAGACAACGTTGATCGGGCAACCCACAGTCTGCGCCCTCTGGTTGTGGAGGAGCAGTCGCTGTGCGTTTACAGGGGGTGTTTCCACATGGCTCGTTTGTGGTCTTATTCGGGGGTTGTGGGGCTGGAAGAGTGGGGGTATGGACGGGTTTTCGGGGCAGTTGGGTGGTGGTGTTGGTGGCGCTGCCGGGGTTGCTGCTGCCTTCGGTCATGCGTCTGTGGAACGCTCCTTGGCGGTGGGCTGGTCGATTGCGGATTTGATCGCAGTTGTTGGTGCGCTTGAGCCCGCGGGCGACAGCGGGGCGTTGGTTGATCAGTTGCGGGGGTTGGAGGATGTGAAGTCGGCGGTGTCGGCGGCGCAGGCGAGGGTGGCTGTGGCGTTTGATGTGGCCCAGCGCCGGGAGCAGGCCGCTGCGGGTGTTCCTGTTTCGGAGCGGGGTAGGGGTGTGGGGGCGCAGGTGGCGTTGGCGCGGCGTGAGTCCCCGAATAAGGGGGCCCGGTTGTTGGGGTTGGC
>NZ_JBIVGX010000033.1:0-8150 GCF_044748905.1 Paenarthrobacter sp. NPDC089714 | reverse complement strand
TATTGAGTTCTCAAACAACAGACACTAACCAGCACCACCAGCAACCACACAGGCCACCAGATCGCTCCGGAGCAACTTTTCAAACTTACCCGAACAACCGAAACTTCGCAAACCAGCGTTACCGCTATTCCCGAACCGATCATCGGCCCCACCCGATAACTGACACGCTCGAAAGCGCACCGTTTTTCAGGCCGTTATCAAAGGGGGTTTGCCACCCGCGGTACCCAGCTTCACGCTGTCTCCCTCGCGGCGACTCAGAAAACATTACACGCCAACCAGCCCCCACACAAATCCACCCCAACACCACCCAAAAACCCCGTGAATACATGGAAAACAAGACCAACAGCCCGTCAAACCACCGAAACAAGCCCAAGTGAAGCCCATCACAGCCCCACCAAGAAGGGAGCATCCGGCGGAAACGGCGGTTCGGTGAGCGAGCGTCCGGCGGAAACGGCGGTTCGGTGAGAGAGCATCCGGCAGAAACGGCGGTTCGGTGAGAGAGCGTCCGGAAGGGGCGGCGGCGATTGGGCGGGAAGGCAGGCACGCCACGGCACGTTAAGCACCAAGCCAACGGCGCGCTAAGCACCAAGCCAACGGACCGTTAAGCACCAAGCACCGGCCCGTTAAGCACCAAAAAGGCCGGCAACCATGACGGTTACCGGCCTCTTTAGAGAGCTAGGTGCTTACCAGGAAGACTTGGTGATACCCGGCAGCTCACCCTTGTGAGCCATGTCGCGGAAGCGAACGCGGGAGATACCGAACTTCTGGAAGGTGCCGCGGGGACGGCCGTCGATCTGGTCGCGGTTACGCAGACGGATCGGGGAGGCGTTGCGGGGCAGCTTCTGCAGGCCGAGGCGTGCAGCTTCGCGGGCTTCGTCAGACGCGTTGGGGTCAACCAGGGTCTTCTTCAGCTCGAGGCGCTTGGCAGCGTAGCGCTCTACGATGACCTTGCGCTGCTCGTTGCGAGCAATCTTGGACTTCTTAGCCATGTGTTTAGCGCTCCTCTCGGAATTCGACGTGCTGGCGAATCTTGGGGTCGTACTTCTTCAGGACCAGGCGGTCCGGGTCGTTACGACGGTTCTTGCGCGTAACGTAGGTGTAGCCCGTGCCCGCAGTGGACTTGAGCTTGATGATGGGACGTACGTCCTTGTCCTTTGCCATTAGAGCTTCACTCCTCGTGCCAGGATCTCGGCGACGACCGCGTCGATGCCTCGTGCGTCAATTACCTTGATGCCCTTGGCCGACAGCGTCAGGGTGACGTTGCGGCGCAGGGACGGAACCCAGTAACGCTTCTTCTGAATGTTCGGATCGAACCGGCGCTTGTTGCGGCGGTGCGAGTGCGAAATGCTGTGTCCAAAGCCCGGCTCGGCTCCGGTCACTTGGCAGTGTGCTGCCATGACTCTCCTCCAAAAAATTTGATGTAACGGCGTGCAGGATCTTCCTGCAGTACCGTGCGACAGGCAGCGTCCGCGTCCAGTCCACATCCATCCGCAATGACGCGGCAAGAGAAGGTTTCAGAACAGGGCAGTGGAAACCACTGCAGCAGATCCTGGGATACTGGGCGAATACAGGGATGCACGCAACTTGAGCCCCTAACTACCGGCCCACGGGATGCTGGTTCAAACCAACATGTACCGCCAACCGGAGCAATTGCACACGCTCCGCACTACCTAGCGCCTAACTATTCTACGGGTACGGCCAAATTAAGACCAATCAGGAATCATAAGCCCACTCAAGCCCTTTCACAGCAGATCGAAAGGATGCGCGGCGAGTCTTGATTCATGACATCGCTACTGACACCCCGGGCTGCTGCGGAAGAACCCGCGCAGGAACCCCCTTCGCCGGCCCCGCGGACCGCACCTGCCGCCGTCGAGCGCTTTAATCCACAGGCCCGACGACGGCTGGCGAGGAGGGATGTCCTGGGCGTCCTCGCGTGGTTGTCGCCGGTGGCGGCGGTGGCCTTGTGGCTCGCCGACGGCGGCGCGACGGGCTTCACCACCCTCGCCGGAGCAGCGACGAACCTGGGCATCGTGGCGGGTTTGGTGGGCATGGACCTGGTGCTGCTCATGCTCCTGCTGGCGGCGCGGATCCCGTTCATCGATAACACCATCGGGCACGACCGCGCACTCGAGGTCCATAAGAAGCTGGGCAAGCCGGCGTTGTACCTTCTGCTCGCCCACGGGCTCCTGATCGCGGTCGGCTACGGCATGGCCGAGGGGCTGGACCCCATCAGTGAATCAGTATCGCTCTGGGTCAACGTGCCGGACATGTGGCTGGCGTTTGTCTCCATGGCCTTGTTCATCGCCGTCGTGGTGACGTCCCTTGTGGCCGTCAGGCGAAAGTTCCCTTATGAGTTCTGGTACGCCATCCATCTGCTCACCTACGCAGCCGTGGCGACGGCGATCCCGCACCAGTTCAGCGTCGGCGGCCTTTTTGCCGAAGGCACGTGGCAGCGGTGGTACTGGATGGTCTTCTGCATCGCGACAGGCGTGGCCCTCGCGTCCTACCGCGTGGTCCAGCCCATCATCGCAACCTTCAGGCACCAGCTCACGGTCAGCCGCGTGGTCCGGGTGGCCCCGGATGTGTTCAGCATCGAGATGAGTGGATTGCATCTGGAGCGTTTGTCCGGTTCCGGTGGGAGGTTCTTCTTCTGGCGGTTCCTGGCCCCCGGGTATTGGTGGGAAGCCCACCCGTTCAGCCTGTCCGCCGAGCCTGTACCGGGAGCGCCGGGCCAAGCAGGGAAACTGCGCGTCACGGTCCGGAACCTCGGAGACGGTTCGGCCAAACTGGCCCGCCTCCGTCCCGGCACCAAAGTGGCCATCGAGGGACCATACGGAATGTTCAGCACAGCTGCCCGCGCCCGCAACCACGTGGTGATGATCGGCGCCGGAATTGGCATCACACCGTTGCGTTCCTTGCTCGAATCCACGCCGTTCCAGCCCGGCAAGGCCACTGTCCTGCTCCGGGGGCATGACGACTCCGAGCTCTTCCTGGGCCAGGAAATCATGGCCTTGTGCCAGGCCCGCGGCGTCACGCTCATCCACCTGACCGGTCCCCGATCGGCCGGCAACCACCGCTGGCTGCCGCAGTCGGCGGTCCAGTCGGGATTCAACCTCACGTCCTACGCGCCGGGAATCGCCAACGCCGATGTGTACGTCTGCGGCCCTGCAGCGTGGTCGGAAGCAGTGATCCGCGATGTCACAGCTGCCGGCGTTCCCGCAGAACAGCTCCACTACGAAAGGTTCGACTGGTGAGACTTCGAGCAGCAATGGCCACCGCGGTTGCTTCCGCAGGAATCCTCCTGGCGGGTTGGCAGTCCGGAGCGCACGTGGCCGACACCGGCACGGCTACCACCACGAGCCTCAGCAGCAGTGCCACGGCAGGCGGCACAGGCACGGCAGGCGGCACCGGCACCAGTTCCGGCAGCACCACCGGCGGAAGTACGACGGCGGCAACTTACGACGGCGCGGCGGTCCAGACCCGCTTCGGTACAGTCCAGGTCCAGGTGACCATCCAAGGCGGAAAGATCACCGAAGTCACCGCGCTCCAGCTGACCGACGCGGAAAGGAAGTCCGCCCAGATCAGCAGCCGGGCCGCTCCTGTGCTGCGTTCGGAAGTCCTCCAGGCGCAATCGGCCTCCGTTCAGACCGTGGGCGGCGCAACAGTAACCAGCGACGCCTACCTCACGTCCCTCCAGGCGGCCCTCGATGCAGCCCACTTCTGACGGACCACAGCTCCGCACCCGCACGTTCCGCAGCATGGGCACCGTGGTGAGCCTGACGGTGGCGAGCGGAAACTACGCCCAAACGGCCGTCGACGAACTCGAATCCGCCGTCGACGTCGTTGGCACCATCTTTGCCGAACTGGACCTGACGTTCAGCCTCTACCGCGGGGGTTCCGAAGCGAGCCGCCTGGCCAGGGGCGAGCTGACGCTGCCGTACGCTTCCGAGTCCATGCAGGCGAGTTATGCCGAGGCGGCGGAGTGGCGTTCAGCCACCGAAGGCGCCTTCACTGCGGAGCGATCCGACGGAATCCTGGACCTGTCCGGAATCGTCAAAGCCCAAGCCATGCGCGAAGCCGCCCTCACCCTGGCTGCCCTTGGCTTGCATGATTGGTGCCTCAATGCCGGCGGGGACGTCACCGTCAGCGGTTCGCCGGGAGCGGGGCAACCGTGGCTGGCCGGGATTGTTGATCCGATGGACCGGCAGGCAATGTTGGGCGCCTACCCCCTCGGACCGGGGAGCAAAGCCGGTTTGAGTGCCATGGCAACCTCCGGATCCGCCGAACGCGGGGACCACATCTGGGCCGTCGGGTCAGCGCGGCCCGAGTTCGCCCAGGTCACAGTGGCGGCAGAGGAGATCGTCACGGCCGACGTGCTGGCAACGGCAATCGTGGCCGGCGGCACGCGGATGCTGGATCTCGCCGTCGACAAGTGGGGCGTGGAGGTTTTGGCCGTCCGCAAAGAAAACACGCTGATGGCAACGCCCGGGTTCCGCAGCGCCGCCTAGGACGGCTACAGCGGCCGGACCAACTCCGGAAACTTGGGGTTCAGTCCATCCCCGGAGGACGTGCCCCGCACGCGGCGGACCACCCAGGGAACTGCGAACTCCCGCACCCACTTGGCGTTTTCCCGCACGGCCTCGGAGCGGCTCAGGAGGCGCTCCGGTGCCATCTCCGGAATCTCGATCACATGCTCGTGCTCCAAAACCTCCAGCACGCGCTTGGCCATGTTCAGGTGCCCGGCGGTGGACATGTGCATGCGGTCGGTGTCCCACATGCGCCAATCGTCGTATTCATCGAAGCGCCAGTAGTCCACCAACAAAGCCCCGTGGTGCTCTGCGATTTCGCGGACCAGTTCGTTGTAGATCGCAGTCCGGCCACGCATGGTGCTGAAGACCTTGGAACCCTGGGCGTCGAAACCGGTAAAGAGGACCACCGTTGCGCCCGTCGCGCTTAACTTGGCGATGCCCGCGTCGTAATCCTGCAGCAGCGAGTCAATATCGATCTTGGGCCGCAGGATGTCGTTCGCACCCGCGTACAGGGTCACCAGAGTGGGTTTGAGTTCGACGGCGGCATCCACCTGTTCGGCCATGATCTGCCGCAGTTTCCTGCCGCGGATGGCCAGGTTGGCGTAACCGAATCCTTCGTTGCTGCGTGCAAGCTGCCCGGCCACGATGTCAGCCCAACCGCGGACCCCGTTGGGGCGGGTGGCATCGGCGTCGCCGACACCCTCCGTGAACGAATCCCCCAAGGCAACATAGCGCGCAGAAAATTCCATGCCGCCAGTCTGCCACCCGCGCACTGTGGCCTACAAAGTCCCTAGGCCTGCGCGTCCCGGAGGATCCAGTGGTTGTTGTCCAGCCGCGCCACGATCTTCTCGCCGATGCGGGCCAAATCGGCAACGTCTTCCGTGCTGAGGGAGTCCATCATGAGCGTGCGCACCGACTCCACGTGGGCCGGCGCGAGCGACACAATGGTGTTCATGCCTGCCTCGGTCAGGTGGGCAACGGTGACGCGGGCATCGCGGGGGTGTGCTTGCCGCTCCACCCACCCACGTTTCTGGAGTTTGGTGACCACGTGCGACAAGCGTGAAAGGGATGCGCTGGTGCGGGCCGCCAGCTCGCTCATCGGCAGGAAACGTCCCTCGGTTTCGGACAGCATCGCGAGCACGTTGTAGTCGAACAGTGACAGTTTCCCGGCCGATTGAAGCTGCGTATCCAGTGCTGCGGGAAGCAAAGTATTGATGCTTAGCAGGGCCAACCAGGCACGGCGTTCGTCAGCGTTCAGCCAGCGGGGTTCAGTCATGGGTCCATCTTAGGAGAATCCCCGGTTTCATCAGTGTTTGACCGCCCAAACGGTAGGCTGGCCACATGTTCGTAGTCTCCCTGACCTACAAAGTTCCCGACGAAATCGTCGACTTCCACAGGCCGGGTCACATGGCCTGGCTTAAGGACGCGTTCGACGCCGGTGTGTTCCTTGCGTCCGGACGTCGTGTTCCGGCCATTGGCGGAGTCCTGCTCTCCAATGCGGACAAGCTCACCTTGGATGAGTCACTGTCCAAGGATCCCTTCTACAGCAACGGTGTAGCCGACTTCGAAATCATCGAGTTCACTGCCACCAGTGTCGCCGACGGCTACGAGAACCTGCTGGATTCCTGAGGCCTTGCTTTCGCTGTACCCAGTTTCTCCGGGAGCACCACTGGCATGAGTTCCGGCCACCGCGCGCCCAGGCGGTCGCCGCTGGACACTCCACGGACCCTGCGCGAAAGCCAGGGCCCGACGTCGCGCTTAAGCCAGGCAACGTCGTCGGCGATGTTTTTCGTAAACGTCCGCGACCGCGGCGGCGGGAAAGCCGGCGACGTCAGGTTGTGCGGCGCACCGAGGACTTCCAGCACTTTCTTGGCCATGTAGCAATGGCCGGGCCGGGACATGTGCAGGCGGTCGGGAGACCACATGCGCGGATCCTGGAACTTCTCGAAGCACCAATAGTCCACCAGCAGCGTCCCGTACGCGGCGGCGATGCGGCGGATGTGCCTGTTGTAGATGGCCGTGCGCAGCTTCAGCGGTTCGAGCAACGGTGAGAGCGGCACGTTGTACCCGGTGAAGAGCACCACCGTGGCGCCGCTGGCCTTGATGCGCCTTACTGCCTGTTCGTAGTCCTGCATGAGCCGGGCCAGGTTCAGGCGGGCCATCAGGAGATCGTTGCCGCCGGCGTAGAACGTGACCACTGTTGGCTGCATGGCCAGGGCCGGTTCGATTTGTTCATTGATGATCCGCTGGAGACGGCGGCCCCGAATGGCGAGGTTGGAGTAGCGGGTGGCAGGATCGTGGCGCGCGAGCTCTTCCGCCACCCTGTCCGCCCAACCGCGGCAATTGTTGGGCAAACGGAGATCGTTGTCCCCCACTCCTTCCGTGAAGGAATCGCCCAGGGCCACGAACCTTATGGGCTGCTTCACGTGTTGGCCTCTTCCATGAGTTTCTTGAGCCCACCCTTCCGGGGAACCTTGACGGGCTGCGGCCACCGCGGGCTCAGGGAATCCCCCAGCGTGACGCCACGCAGCTTGCGTCCGAACAGCGGCAGCACCCAGTCGTTGACCCAGCGGCGTTGCTTGCGTTCCCACTCGCGCAGGGTCATCCTGGAGGGCGGATCCCATTCCTTGGGCGAGATCTTATGGGGTATGTTCAGTTGGTCCAGGACCCGTGCTGCCAGGTACTTGTGACCGGCTTTGGACATGTGCAGCCGGTCCGCTGCCCACATGCGGGGATCGTGATAGGCGTCGAAGCACCAATAGTCCACCAGGACCGCGCCGTATTTCTCCGCGACATCGCGGACCCTCCGGTTGTACTGGGTGTTGCGCTTCTTGAACGGTTCCAGGACCGCGGACACTTTGACGTCGTAGCCGGTAAAGAGCACCAGGGTTGCACCGGTCCCGGCAAGCCTGGCGACGAAGAGTTCATAATCGTTCAGCAAAGCTTCCATGTCCGTGCCGAAATCCAGGATGTCGTTGCCACCCGCATACAGCGTGATGAGCGTGGGCTCCATGGCCAGCGCCGGTTCAAGCTGCTCATCGATGATCTTTCGGAGACGTTTGCTGCGCACGGCGAGGTTGGCGTACTCCCAGCCCCGCTCAGCCTTGGCCAACTTTTCGGCCACCCGGTCCGCCCAGCCGCGCACACCGTTGGGCAGCACGGCGCTCCGGTCGCCAACGCCCTCGGTGAACGAGTCCCCCAAGGCGACATACCGCCGTCGTACGTTCTCCCCAGCCGTGAAATCACCCCGCACGCCGCCGACGCTACCGGCCCCCGGTTAAGCCCCGGCCAACCCCACATGAACCAACGCTCTCTCACCGACCACCCTTAAACCCCAACGCTCCCTCACCGACCACCCCCTAAACCCCAACGCTCTCTCACCGAACACCCCTTAAACCCCAACGCTCTCTCACCGACCACCCCTTAAACCACAACGCTCCCTCACCGACCACCCCCTAAACCCCAACGCTCTCTCACCGACCACCCCTTAAACTCTCAACGCTCCCTCACCGACCGAGAGAGCGTTTGCGGTCGTCAAGTTTCTGAGACAGGTTCGTTGTTTGTTTTGGTTAGGCGGCCAGGGGTTGCCGGGCGCGGGTTTGGTAGTTGGTGTGTGCTTTG
>NZ_JBIVGX010000032.1:0-8877 GCF_044748905.1 Paenarthrobacter sp. NPDC089714 | reverse complement strand
ATGCCTTTCTTATGTACTTGACGCCGTTAGTTGGCGGCTGCGTTGGCGCCTTCGCGGCGGTACTGGTATGGGCTCTTCAGGATGGCGTCCTCGCCGGCAGGAACCGAGGGGTTCATTGCTTCCTGCCAAGCCTTATCGCCCATCTTTTCCTGCAAGTGGGCCAGGGTGTTTTCGACCTTGACCTTCGCTGCGGCCAGGTCACCGGCAACGAGCTTCCCTTCGGACTTGACGACCTTGCCGCCGACCGTAACGGTATGCACGTCGCCGCGGCCAGCCTGATAGACGATGTGGCCGTAAGGGTTGATGACGGGTACCCAGGTGGGGGAGTCATCGTTCTTGAGCAGGACGACGTCGGCGAGCTTGCCCACTTCCAGGGAACCGATTTCGCTGTCTTTGCCCAATGCCTTGGCCCCGCCCCTGGTGGACCATTCGACCACGTCTTCGCAACGCAGGGTGGCATGGGTGACCTTGTCCCCCGTTTTCAGGGCTTCCATGTGTTCCATGGCGCGGTCGGTGTTGATGGTGGCCCTCATCGCAGCGAAATGGTCTGCGCTCTGCCACACGCTGGCGTCGATGCCCATGGCCGTGGGAATGCCGAACTTGCGCAGCTTGTGCGTGGGCGGGTAGCCGTGGCCGCAGGTGCATTCGCTTTCGGTGGCCAGCGACACGAACCCGCCGGTGTCGGCAATACGCTGGTAGGACACGTCGCTGAGCGTTGCGGCGTGGATGTAGATCGTACCCGGGCGCATGCAGCCGTTTTCGTACATGGCCGTGATACCGGAGTCATCGGTGGCGCCAAAGACACCTGCGTGGGTGCTCATCGCCACATCAAGCTCCCGCGCGACGGCGAAGGCGGGAGCCTCCGGGAAGCCAGGGTCGCCAGGGATGTCGAAAGCGATCTGAGCACCGAAGAGTTCGCTCTTGGCTCGCTTGATGATGGACTGGATGGCCGGATCCTGGGTCCACTCCCACGGCTTCTTCGCAAGGTTCGCGTAGGCGAGGACAAACCGGCCGGGGGAATCCTTCAAGGCCTCGAGGGCAGCTTCGCCGTGGTCGGGTGTCTGCAGCCCGTGGGCCCAGTCAACGGACGTTGTCACACCTGATTCGATGGCGTCCAGGGCCGAGATGTAGTCGCCGGCCGCAACATCCTCGGGACGGAAGTGCTTGCCGTACTGCAGGTAGTAGAAGAGGAAGTACTGGGTCAAGGTCCAGTCTGCCCCGTAACCGCGCATCGGGGTCTGCCACATGTGCCGGTGGGTGTCAACGAAACCGGGGGTGATGATGCCACCGGTCGCATCGATCTCGAACACGTCATCCGGAACGGACGCCACCGACGGTGCAACCTCGGCGATCTTGCCGTTCACGATCAGGACATCGCCCTTCGGAAGCAGCGTGTGCGCATCATCCATCGTGGCCACGGCACCGCCGCGGAAAACGATCGGTTGACCGGCCTGGGGAACTCGGACAGATGTCATTTCTTTCTCCTCCTCGAGAATTTCACTCTGTTTTTGTATAGCAAACGGCGTTTGTGATACGCTAACGACGAACAGCGTAGTTCAGACTGTGACGTAGGTCAATGGGTCTTCTGTAATGTGCGGGAGTGGCAATGGTTGTTGAGGTCGAGGCTGGTGGGCGGATTCTGTCGTCGGCAACGCGATGCCTGGAGTTGGTGGACCGGTTTGCCGGTGCCGATGGTCCGCTGAGCATTGGGGACCTTGCTGAATTGACCGGTGACCGGAAAGGCACGATCCATCAGCGCGTCCAAACCCTCCTGGCCAGCGGATGGGTCGAGCAGCTCCCGGACAGCCGCTACCGGCTCACCTTGCGCAGCGTCCTCATCGGGGCGGCGGTACTGGAACAGGCCGACCTTGGATCCAGGGCCGTGCCGATCCTGAAAGAACTCAGTGCCGCCACGGGAGAGACCTCCACGCTGTCCGCATTCCAAGGCGGGGGTGCGCTGGTGATCCAGGAAGTGCGCACCGACAAGCCACTCCGACTGAAGGTCCGCGTCGGCACCGCCCTGCCCCTGGATCTCTCGGCCGCAGGACAGGCACTGGCAACCTTCGCCACGCGGGACGAAATAGCCCACGCCGTTGCCAGTGGCGCAAAGATGCCCGGCTACGAAGTAACCGCGGAGACCCGCGTGCGCCGATACGCCTTGCAGGCCGACGCCTTTCTGGAGGGGATCTCTTCGGTGGCGATGGTCGCCACCCCGACGCTGCTGGGCTCCGTGGCCCTTGCCGTCACCGCACCCAGTACACGTTTTGACCTCGAGTCCTACCAGGAACCCCTAAAGGAAGCCTGCACCAAAATCAGCGCCCTGCTCGCCCCCTAAGTGATTCCGGGGAATGGCCGCCGCACGACTTTCATGCGATGGTGACCACCTCCTCGTAATCCAGGCGGGGTGAACGCGGATGCTCCGGATCGGGGCCCGGGAGGCCAATACTTACGACCATCAGCGGCAGATGATCCCTGTCAAGGAAATCCGCCGCGAGGCCCGCCGAATCATAGCCGGTCATAGGAAGCGCTGCCAGCCCGGCAGCGCGCACCCCGATAAGAAAGTATCCGGCCTGCAGCGCCCCGTTGAGTCTGGCCGAGTCTTCCCGGCGTTGCCGGGAGGCAAAGAGGTGCGAGCCCACATCGACGGCGTGGGGCGCCAGCCTGGGCAACTCTTCATGGAATTCAAGATCCGTCGACAGAATGGCTGTCACTGGCGCGCTCTGCGCCTTCCGGCGGTTGCCGGCCGACAAATGACTCAGCAGCCTGCTCCGGCCCTGCTTCGACCGGACGAGCGTTATCCGCAAGGGCGAGAGGTTGAAGGCCGTAGGTCCGAATTTCACCAGGTCGTAGATGGCCCGCATCTGTTCATCCGTGACCTGCTCATTACTGAATGACCGGACGGAGCGAGCCTTTAGAAACAGCAGATCCTGGCCTTGGCGATCGAGTGCGAGGGTCATAATGAGTCCTCTGAACCTTGATGTTAGTTATCTTTATATTAAGAGATTGATACGTTAGCCAGCTGATGTCAAGTATCTTAGTATTGAGCAACATTGGAGGAGGCGTCATGGTAGATGCAGTTGATCTCATTGCTGAACAGTGGCGGCATGAGAGGCCGGACATGGCCGACAGCCTGGACGCCGTCCATGTTCTGGGCCGGATCCACCGGATGCAGTTCGTGTTCGACCAGCATTACAAGATGCTCAGCGACGACTTCGGCGTCAACGCTGGGGAATTCGACATGTTGTTTACGCTGCTCCGAACAGGCCCTCCCTACGAGCTCACGGCCGGTTCCTTTCTTAAGGCCGCCATGGTGACGTCGGGGGCCATGACCAACCGGATTGATCGTTTGGAAGCCAAGGGGCTCGTCCAGCGTACCCGCGACGCCTCAGACCGGCGAGCCGTCAGGATCAGCCTCACCAACAAAGGCAAGGACGTCGCAGACAAGGCCATTGCAGCCCATCTGCAGGACTACGAACGGATCCTTGCCGTCCTGTCACCCGACGAGCGCGAGGTGATCGCCTCCTGTCTTCGGAAAATCCTCGTGGACCAAGGCGACACATCGCTGAGCTGAGCACTTTTCTAGCGTCCGCAGGGGTGGATCGGGTCATCCTGCGCGGCGCGGGCCGGTCTGGCTGCCGGTTGTTGTCGTTTCCAAGAAGGCGTTGAAAGGGAGTAGCGATGGTTGTTGAGGCCGAGGGTGCTGGTGGGCGGATTCTGTCGTCAGCGACGCGGTGTCTGGAATTGGTGGATTGGTTTGCCGGTGCGGAGGGTCCGCTGAGCATTGGTGACCTGGCAGAATTGACCGGTGACCGGAAGGGCACGATCCACCAGCGCGTGCAGACCCTGTTGGCCAGTGGCTGGGTCGAGCAGCTCCCGGACGCCAGGTACCGGCTCACACTGCGCAGCGTCGTGATCGGGGCCGCTGTGCTGGAGCAGGCTGACCTTGGTTCGCGGGCGGTCCCTGTCCTGAAGGAGCTTAGTGCCGCCACGGGGGAGACCTCCACGCTGTCTGCGTTCCAGGGCGAGGGTGCGTTGGTGATTCAGGAAGTGCGCACCGATAAGCCGCTGCGGCTCCAGGTCCGCGTCGGCACAGCGCTGCCGCTGGACCTCTCGGCCGCGGGTCAGGCGCTGGCAACCTTCGCCACCCGCGACGAACTGGCCCACGCCCAGGGGCAGGGGGCGAAGCTGCCCCAGGCGGAGCGGATATCCCAGGCGCGCGCCCGTGGTTACGCCCTGCAGGAAGACGGCTTTATTGAGGGGATCTCTTCGGTGGCCATGGTCGCCACCCCGACGCTGCTGGGCTCCGTGGCCCTGGCCGTCACCGCACCCAGCACCCGCTTCGACCTCGAGTCCTACCTTGAACCCCTAAGGGAAGCCTGCACCAGAATCAGCGCCCTGCTACCGGGCAGGTAGGATCCGCTGCATCCGTGCTCCGGGAGAATCTCACTGGAGGTCGGTTAAGAGGGTCCCTACATGAGCCCGTTCGTTTGCGCCTTCTCCAGCTTGGACAGGGTTTCTTTGTGGTGCTGGACGGTCAGTTCCACCGCCGTCTCCACGTCACGCGACCGGTAGACCTCAATGAGGCGGGCGTGCTCTGCGTTCGCGCCGGTCATGCTGCGCAGCTGCGAATCAAGGACGAGACTGACAAAAACCGAGGCGCTGTCGCTCAGGCCATCAAGTATCCGCGCCAAACGGCTCTCCCTGTCCGGTTCGCTGAAAACGGAGTGGAACCGGCGGTTCAGGTCCGTCCAGGTGGCTACGTCGGTGGTGGCCTCCATTTGACGGTGGAGATCGGCTGCCTTGGCCAGATGCTCCTCAGTGATCTCGTTGATGACGCGGCGCACCATGATCGGCTCCAAGGCGATGCGCAGTTCGTAAATTTCACGAACCTCGGAGACATCAAGGGCTTTGACAAGGGCGCCGCGGTGCGGGTCCATCATGACTAGACCTTCGGCTGCCAGGTCCCGCAGTGCTTCACGGACGGGGGTCGTACTGACATCGAGCTCTGCCGCGACGTCCTGCTGGACGAGGCGCGAACCGGCGGGGAGGGAGCCGGTCAGGATGGCCCGCCGCAACGTCTTGAGCACATACTCATGGGCGGTACGGAAGCGCTGGCCCTTCATCATGCCAGCAAGATCCTCGGAGACCTTCGACAGTGTCGACGTCGCGCTCATCTCATCCCCTTCATTTCAGGCCGCGGCCAGCTGGGTCGTCGCTGTCCGCACAGCAACATCGTACGTGACCGTTGACACTTTATAAAATGCAATCTACGGTATTTGCATCCTATAAAATGCAATATCCCGTGGAGGATGCATGTCTGAGAAAGTAAGCGCCGCCATGTCGGTGCGAAAAGAGCCCCGCCGGCGGCTTGGGGTGGTTGCCGGCATCGGATGCCTGGTGCTACTGGCCGGCTCGTATGTCATAAATTCAATGGATAGAAGCGTCTATCCCGTCGTGATGCCGGAAATCCGCCAGGACTTCGGATTCTCACTTAATGAGGGCGGCCTGCTCGCCACCATCTTCACCCTTGGCCTGGGGTTGGCAGCGCTGCCCACCGGGTTCATGATCGATAAGTTCTCCCGCAAAGCCGCGATGCTGGTGGGCATTGCGCTCTACTCCGCGTTCACCGTTCTGACTGCGGTTTCCACAGGTTTCGGGGACATGCTGGCCTACCGGGCCCTGTCCGGTGTCGGTGAATCCATGCAAATGACGGCTGTCTTTACCGCCGTCGGCGCCTACTTCGTAGCCAATCGTGCCTTCGCGCTCGGTAGTTTGAACTTCGCTTTCGGTATCGGTACCTATCTGGGGCCGGTCCTGGGCGCAAACATCATGTCCGCCTCCGGACAGTGGCAAGTACCGTTCTACGTCTACGGCGGCATCGGCTTCCTCTTTGTTGCGCTGCTCTGGCTTTTCCTCCCCAAGACTTTCAGCGAATACAAGGAACAGGCAGGCGAGGACGACGGAGTCACCGCAGCTGACCGCTTCAGCCACGTGCCTGCCAAACTGCTAAACCGCAACGTCCTGCTCCTCGGCGCCACCGCAGCCGTCATGGGAGTGACAATGTTCGGCTACATCGCCTTGTATCCCACGTACCTGCGGACCGAACTGGGATTCTCCCTTCAGGACGCCAGCATGGCAGCGGGAATGTATGGCATCGGCGCGTTGCTCGGCCTTCCCGCCGGGTGGCTCTCTGACCGATTCAGCCAGCGCCCGACTCTGCTCATCTGCCTGCTCTCAGCCACGGTGGTCGGGTTCCTGCTGTTCAACGGCCCCACCTCTGTCTTGGTCCAATGCATCCTCTCGGTCCTGCTCGGCGCGCTGTTCAACGGCTTCTGCCATGTGAACATCTACTCCGCGATCCAGCGCTCCGTCCGACCGGACATGCTCGGCCGGGCCTCCGGAGTGTTTGTCGCCGCGTTCTACTGCGCCGGGGTTTTTGCCGGTACGCTGTTCGCCACCCTCGTCCAGTCCCTTGGCTGGTCGGCAGGATCGATGATCCAGATGTCCTTTGTTCCACTCATTGGTGCCGTCACGGTCTTCTTCCTCAAAGTTGACAGGCTCGCCCCCGCCGGGGCGAAAGCCAAGACACTCCACTAAGCCCCAACCCCGCATCGCTTATGGCGCGGGTTGCTCACCGAACGAAAAGAAAGGTTCAGAACATGACGTTCGACCTGGCCGTAGTCACGGCACTGACCCACAAAGGCAACGACGACAAGGAAAGGAACCTCGCCGACGCCCGTGCGTGGGTCCGCGAGGCAGCCTCCCGCGGCGCGAAACTGGTCCTTCTTCCCGAGGGATTCCCGGGCCTCTGGCAAGAACCTGTCGACTGGACCCCCGTGGAAGCACTGTGCGATATTGCCAAGGAATCTGGCGTCTACCTCGTTGGCGGCTTCGCCGAACCGCTCGACGAAGCCGGGTCCCGCTGCTACAACTCCCTGGTCCTGATCGGACCCGACGGGGTTGAAGTTGGACGCTACCGCCGCACCACGCCAGCGCACGCCCCCTGGCTGCACCGCCAGGGCGGCAACCTCGGAGGGTACGACTGGACCAACGCAACCGACCTTCCCGTCTTCGACACCGAACTGGGCAAGATCGGGCTGCTGGTTTGCAGCGAGGTCTACGCCACTGAACTGGCCCGCATCCTCGCAGTTAAGGGCGCCGAACTCATCCTGATGCCCACCGGCCATGTCTCCCCTGGCAACCTGAGCGACACCATCGGCAGCGGCTACGGCGGCAGCCTCTACGAAACCTGGAAGACCTTGGTCTGGGCCAGGGCCATTGAGAACCTCGCCTACACCGCAGTATGCACCAACCTCAGCGTTGAAGGCGGCAAGGGCCTCTCCCGCGTCTGCAGCCCCGAAGAAATCGTTCTCGACGAACAAGAGGGCGGCATCCACATCGCCACCATCGACCTCGATCGCGTCAGGTGGCTGCGGAATCGACAGGACGCCTTTAGCGACGACGGAGAGACCTTCAAGGTCAAACCTGGTCTCCTGCGCGACTGGCGCCGTCAGGCCGTGTTCGACGCCAACCCCGAACTGGCGAAGGCAACCCCGGAAATCACCAACTGACCTTGGGAATATGACGCGGGACGCCACCAATGGTGTCCCGCGTGATCACCCCTGTCAGTGCACCTCGGGCATCAACTCAAAGGAACACCATGACATCCCACGACGCCGTCACCGGCCAGCAAGCCGCTCCCGGTCGCCACGACCACACCAGCGCACCAGAGTCCCCGCTCCTCAGCACCGCGGCGGTCGATCTGTAATGCGTTGGGACATCCACAACCACGTCATCCCGGTTCAGGCGATCGAGCAGTCCGGGCCCAAGGCCCCGTTCAAGATCACGGGCGACCACATCGAAGGCGCCGGCATCAAATTCCCGCTGACACCGGATTTCATCGACGCCAAAGCCAAGCTCCAAGCCCTCACCACAACAGGCCTGGGTGCAGCCATCGTGTCGCTGGCGCCGCCGCTCTTCGGCCACGGGCTCGAAAAAACGGAGGCCGAAGCGTGGGCCGGCAGCGTCAACGATGCCATGAGGAGTTTCTGCCAAGAAGCCCCCGAACGGTTGCGATGGCTCGCCCACGTGGCCCTGCAGTCGCCCGAAACACTGGCATGGCAACTCCGCACTGCCATAGCCGACGGGGCCGTCGGTGTGCAGATCGGCACGTCACTGGCCGGTGACTGCCTCGAGAACGCCGAACTCGATGCTCTCTGGGCGACGGCCGAAGAACTCCGCGTTCCCATCCTGCTCCATCCGATGCAGCGCGGCGACCACCCGTTGCTCAGGGACTGGTACCTCCAGAACGTCATCGGCAATCCGCTGGAAACGGCCATCGCCGTGGAACGGATGATCTGCGCCGGAATCTTCACCAAACACCCGGACCTGCGGGTCGTGCTGGTCCATGGTGGAGGCTACCTTCCGTGGCAGCTTGGCCGGCTCCGGCATGCGTCCAAGGTGCGTCCCGAATTCGCCGGCAGCACCATCGACTTCGACGCCATACGGCAGAACATCTTCGTCGATTCCCTGACCCACGACCCGGCCGTCCTGCGTGTCCTCGTGGAACAACTCGGCGCGGATCACGTGATGCTGGGAACAGACGCCCCGTTCGACATGGCCGCAGAGAACCCCGTCGAAGATCTCATCCACGCCGTCGGGGAAACGACCGGCGAGTACATCATGACCGACGTACCCGACCAGGTCTTTGGCCTCACAGATTCCAGCTGCAGCCACGCTCACCCAGCCCGGCCCCTCGTCGTCAACAGCTGACCAAACCTCAGCTTCCCCGGACCCTGGCTCGCCCTCCCAACGAGGACCAAACCACGGGATCCCCTCCCCGCAGCCGAACTGCGGATTAACCGAATTTCCAATGAA
>NZ_JBIVGX010000031.1:0-9259 GCF_044748905.1 Paenarthrobacter sp. NPDC089714 | reverse complement strand
ACCCGGGAGGGTGTGGGAGAGTAGGACACCGCCGGACAACACTTAACAGGAGCCCCGACCACGACGGTCGGGGCTCCACACCTTTAACACACCAAAAACACGCACCACAGGCCCCACAACAAGCTACGCGGACCCCTCAACGGCACGGGAGGTTGCCCGCGCGCAGGATAGAGTCACCGGATGAACCTGTCCCGGTCGCTCGATGTCCCCGCACTCCTTGCAAACGAACAGGTCCATTTGCGGCCGGTCGTCCTGGAGGATTCCGGGGCATTGGCAGCGGCGTACGTCCGGAACGCCGAGCACTTGTCCCCGTGGGAGCCTCGGCGTGAGCCGTCGTTCTTCTCGGTCTCCGGGCAGGAGAAGGCGGTTCGAAGCAAGCTGCAGCAGTGTGCTGCCGGCCGCGAGGTGCCCTGGGTGCTCGTCAGGTCCGGCATGATCGTTGGAACCATGACCCTGACAGGCATCGTCCGTGGTCCCTTCCTCAGCGCCAACCTTGGATATTGGGTTGATTCGGCTCATGCCGGCAAGGGCTTGGCCAAGGCAGCCGTCGGTGCGGTCTTGGATATGGCCGGCAGTGAGCTGGGGTTGCACCGTGTCCAGGCGGCCACGTTGGTGCACAATGCGGCTTCCCAAGCGGTGCTGAAGCGGAGCGGATTCGAGCAGATCGGGTTGGCGCCGTCGTACCTGAAGATCGATGGGAAGTGGCAAGACCATGTGCTCTATCAGCGCATTCTGCACTGATCCCTGCGGGGGTAGGACACTGTGTTGCCGCGCCGTAGGGTACGCCACAGCCGGCCCGTAGGCCCAAAAACCCCGAAAATCCGGTGATTTTGGTCAAAAAAGCGCGGAAACACGCGGAATTTGCTGGCCATGCCGGTGCAAGCTGGTAAGTTTTCGAGCAGTGGCTTGCTCGCGTTCCGCTTGCCGGCTCAAAAACGTATTAGTCCAGGAGGACGTAAATGGCTAAGAACCGTAGTGAACTCGTTGCAGAGGTAGCAGGCAAGGCTGGCACCAGCCAGGCAGCCGTCAACTCCGTGCTCGATGCACTGTTCGAAGTTTTCGAGACTTCTGTTGCTGCAGGCGAGAAGATCACCATCCCGGGCTGGCTCGCAGTTGAGCGTACCGACCGTGCAGCTCGTACCGGCCGCAACCCGCAGACCGGCGAGACCATCCAGATCGCAGCCGGCCACAGCGTCAAGCTGACCGCTGGTTCCAAGCTGAAGGCTGCTGTCGCCAAGAAGAAGTAACCATACTTCGGCGAACGCCTGGAAGAGGCGGCAACGTGATGTTGCCGCCTCTTCTGCTTTTTAATCTGATGTTTGCCCACTTCTCCTCCCCAGCAAACTCCCGATTCGCAGCCCGGCGGCAGGTAACGGACAATGGATAAGTGCCACTAGCCAGAAGCTCCGCCACTGCCCCTTCTCCCGTTCCCAAGCCGGGAGCGCGGGGAGGCGCCACTGGCATGGGTATTTCCTTGCCGTGGCAGCTCGCGGGCCTGGCTGTCCTGTTCCTGACGCTGGCCGGAGCGCTCATCTTCTCCGGTGCTGCGGCAGCCCGCCAGGTCTCCGACCCCGGCGCCTTGGTCCGGTGGGGCCTTCCCTTCGCGAAGGCCATTCACAACGTGTCTGTGGCAACCGTCATCGGTGGCCTGATCTTCGCCGTCGGAATCCTTCCCAAGAACCTCAAGCCCTCCAGGACGCGTGGCAAGGATGATCCCGAGGCACCCGAGCACCCCGCGTTTTCGCGGGCCTTGGCCGTTGCGGCCGCGGCGGGCGCCGCGTGGACTCTTTCAGCGGTGGCCGTCCTTGTCCTGACCTACGCCGACGTTGCAGGGCAGGGAGTCTCCGGGGACGCCGAATTCACCCGTTCCCTGGTGTACTTCATGACGGATATCGAGACGGGCAAGGCTTGGCTTGCGGTGACCATCATCGCAGCTGTTGTCACCACGGCCTTGTTTGGCGTGCGGTCCTTGACTGGCCTGGCGTTTACCTTGCTTTTGGCCCTCATTGGATTGGTTCCGACAGCCCTCATTGGGCACTCTTCAAGTTCCAGCGACCACGAGGGCGCCATCAACTCCCTGGGCATGCACCTGGTAGGGGTGTCCACGTGGGTGGGCGGCATCATCATGCTTGCGGTCCTGTCCGGTCTCCTGACGGGTTCACGGTCGTCGGGAACCGCTGACATCACCGAACCGACGCTCCGGCGCTTCTCGTCCCTGGCAGGTTTCGCGTTCGTCCTGGTCTTTGCCTCGGGCGTGATCAACGCCGCCATCCGCGTGACCAATCCCGGCGATCTTTTCGGGTCCTCCTACGGCCAGCTCATTCTTGCGAAGGCCCTGGCCACGTTGGTGCTGGGCGGCATCGGCTTCATGCACCGGCAGTGGGTGATACCCCAGCTGGGCAAGAATGGTTCGATGTCCGCCCGCAGGGTGTTGTGGCAACTGATTCTTGTGGAGCTCTTGGTGATGGGCGCGACGTCGGGACTCGCCGTGGCGCTGGGACGTTCCGCTCCGCCGCAACCCACCACGTATGCGCCGGATGCTTCGCCCGCTTTCATCCTGTCTGGCTATGAGGTGCCACCGGAGCTCACGCCCGAGCGCTGGCTCACCGAGTGGCGTTTCGACTGGCTCTGGGTAGGCGTGGCGTTGTTTGGCGCCGTTTCCTACATCCTGGGTGTCATCAAGATCCGCAAACGCGGCGACTCCTGGCCTGTGCTGCGCACCATCCCGTGGTTGGTGGGCCTGGTGGTCCTGACCTACATCACCTCCGGACCGCCCGCCGTGTACGGCCGCGTGCTGTTCTCTGCGCACATGGTTGACCACATGGCGCTGACCATGGTTGCGCCGATCTTCCTTGTCCTTGGCGCCCCGGTGACGCTTGCCCTGCGCGCCCTTCCTGCCCGCGGTGAGGGTGCCCATGGATCGCGGGGCCTGCGCGAATGGTTGCTGCTCTTTGTCCACT
Organism: Paenarthrobacter sp. NPDC089714; assembly: GCF_044748905.1. Classification (NCBI taxonomy): domain Bacteria; kingdom Bacillati; phylum Actinomycetota; class Actinomycetes; order Micrococcales; family Micrococcaceae; genus Paenarthrobacter; species Paenarthrobacter sp. NPDC089714. The sequence continues at coordinate 6,299 of NZ_JBIVGX010000031.1, read as the reverse complement.
CACGCTTCTCGCAGGTAGTGACGCACCCGCTGTTTGCGGCCGCGAACTTCGCCGGTTCCATTGTGCTGTTCTACTATTCGGACCTCTTCGGCCTTGCCATGCGTGAGCATGTAGGCCACGAGCTCATGAACCTCCACTTCCTGTTGACGGGTTACATTTTCGTGCTGAGCATGATCGGCAGCGACCCCTTGCCGCGCAGGGCTCCGTATCCGATGCGCCTGCTCCTGTTGCTGGCCACCATGGGTTTCCACGCGTTCTTCGGCGTATCGATCATGGGTGGCACGGGCCTCCTCGCTGCGGACTATTTCGGCAACCTGGGCCGGACCTGGGGTGCGTCCGCTCTCGCTGACCAGCAAATGGGCGGTGCTGTTGCGTGGGGCATCGGCGAGGTCCCCACCTTGCTGGTGGCAATCGGAGTGGCGGTTATGTGGTCCCGTTCGGATGCACGGGAAACCCGGAGGGTCGATCGGGCGGCGGACAGGAATAACGACGCCGACCTGAGTGCTTACAACGATATGTTTGCCCGGCTGGCCGAGCGGGATGCCAAGGTGTCCAGCCGCCAGACGGGTCCAGGGACCACTGCCGGCAACAAGCCGGGGACCGAGGCGGCCAACGGCCCCGGCAGCACTGCCGGGAACCAGACGGGCGATGAGCCCGGGACCGGGCACACTGAACGAAACACCAAGCTGGAAGGACGCTGATGAGCGAAACCGTACGCACCCAACTCCGGGTCCGCGCCTCTGAGCTGGAGGGCCGGGGCTGGCTCAATACCGGTGGCAAGTCGCTCGACCTCGAATCGCTCCGCGGCAAGATCGTGCTGCTCGACTTCTGGACCTTCTGCTGCATCAACTGCCTCCACGTCCTGGACGAGTTGCGGCCACTTGAAGAAAAGTACTCCGACGTCCTGGTGACGGTGGGCGTGCACTCGCCCAAGTTCGAGCACGAGGCAGACCCGGTAGCGCTGGCCTCGGCCGTTGAGCGCTATGAAATCCACCACCCGGTGCTGGACGATCCTGAGCTGGCCACCTGGAAGGCCTACACGGCCCGCGCCTGGCCCACCCTGGTTGTCATTGATCCGGAGGGCTACATCGTGGCCCATCTCTCAGGCGAGGGCCACGCCGACGGCCTCGCGGTCCTTTTGGAAGAGCTTGTGGCTGAACATGAAGCCAAGGGCACCCTGCACCGCGGCAACGGCCCCTACGTGGCGCCCGAGCCGACATCCGGCACGTTGCGTTTCCCGGGGAAGGCAACCCAGTTGGACAACGGCAACTACCTGGTGGTCGATTCCGGACACCACCGGCTGGTTGAGCTGCGCCCTGACTTTGAGACGGTGGAGCGGGTGATTGGCTCGGGCACCAAGGGCTTCGCCGACGGCACTGCCGGGACCGCACAGTTCAACGAACCCCAGGGCGTGGCGGTGCTGCCTGCAGGGCTCGCCTCGACGCTTGGCTACGACGTTGTTGTTGCCGACACCGTGAACCACCGCCTGCGGGGCGTCAACCTGGACAGCGGCGAAGTGCGGACCATTGCGGGCAACGGTGTTCAGCGACTGCTCGACGCCGGCCCGGCCCGCGTCACCGAGTCGGGTGCCGGCAGCTGGTCGGAGCACCACGACGGCGGTCCGGCGGACTTTGCTGCCGATGCCTTGGACGTTGGGGTGCTTGGCCACGGCACCGGCGTCTCCCTGTCCTCGCCATGGGACCTCGTGTGGAGCGAAAAGCTGCAGCGCGTGGTTGTTGCCATGGCAGGGACGCACCAGATCTTCGCTGTGGATCCCGTCAGCGGCATCGTTTCGATCCTGGCTGGCTCCGGCCTGGAGGGGCTGCTGGACGGTCCCGCCGAGGAAGCCTGGTTCGCCCAGTCGTCCGGCCTGGCCATCGATGCGGAGGACAACATTTGGGTGGCCGACTCCGAAACCTCGGCATTGCGCCGCCTGGTGGTGGGTGAGTCCGGCGTGACAGTGGAAACCGCCGTCGGCACCGGCTTGTTCGACTTTGGCTTCCGTGACGGCGAGGCGGCTGAAGCGCGCTTGCAGCACCCCTTGGGCGTGACCGTCCTGCCGGATGGTTCGGTTGCCATTGCGGACACCTACAACGGGGCCGTGCGCCGCTACGATCCTTCAACCAACACGGTGTCTACTTTGGCCCGCGGATTGGCCGAGCCCAGCGACGTAGTGGTGGTCAACCATCAAGACGCGGAACCGCTGCTGGTGGTGGTGGAATCCAATAAGCACCAACTGGTTCTGGTTCCGATTCCCAAGGAAGCCCAGCAGGTGGACGAGGGCGCTTCGCAGACCCAGCGTCCCAAGAGTCCTGTGGTTCCCGGGAACCTGGATCTCACGGTCCGGTTCAAGGCCCCGACGGGCCAGAAGCTTGACGACCGCTGGGGCGACCCCACGCAGTTGAAGATTTCCTCTACCCCGCCGGAACTCATCGTGTCAGGTGGGGGGACCTCCGTGGGGCTCCTGAGGACCGTGGAACTGAACCCGGAGGTGGCCGAGGGAATCCTTCACATCACCGCCCGTGCTGCGGCCTGTGACGGTCCTGAGACTGAAGACGGCGAGATTCCCGACCACGCAGCCTGCCACCTCTACCAGCAGGACTGGGGCATCCCGGTGGTCCTCCAGGCAGATGGCGATTCAGAACTGGTCCTCGACCTGCGGGGCATGGACTAAAGACCAAAGCAAGACGGGGTGGCCTGGCATCCTCCGAGCCGGAGGCAGCCAGGCCGGGAAGCCCCGGAGACCCGCGCGAGCCCTAGAACGTGAGCAGCGGTGTGACGGTCACGGTGGTGCCGTCGGTGTCCAACTGGGTGGTGAAACTGAAATCATGCACCACGTTGAGGTCATTGACTGCCCCGGTGAACAGGTTGATCTCGCGGGCAGTCAGCCGTGCCTTGCCGTTCAGGGGTGCCACCACCCATTTCCCGCCGAAGGGTTCGATAGTGATCTTGGGGTACTCCGTGATCTCCCATTTGATGGTCCCGTCCACTACCCGCGCGTTGCTGGCGTGGTAGAACGGACAGTCCGGCTGGAGCCGCTGTTGCTCCGTGGCTTCGGCGGCGCACTTGTCCAGGAATTCGCGGACCTTGCCAGCGACGGCCTCGTCCATGGACTTGGTGGAGCGGGTCTGGAGGTTCAGGGGAGCCTGCCCGCCGTCGCGGGTTGAGACGAGGGCTGAAGTGGCGGGTGCCTCGAAGAAGGTGCCGTTCAGGCTGGCCTCGTATTTGCCGGGAAAGAACACAGCGAACGTGTTGTGCCCGTTTGGCATGTTGACCGGAACCCCGTTCAGGGCGGCTTCGCTGGCATTGACCACTGTGACGTCGATAGTGGGCAGGGTGGTGGGTACGAAAGCCCATTTTCCGAAGAACAGCCATTGCGTACCGGTGCGTTCCATGAGGAACTCGGTGTGGAGCCGGCTGCCGTCCAGGGTGTAGTCCACGGGAACTGCCACACGGTTGCCATTCCTGGATTCGGCGTTGCCGATCTTGACGTCCGAAAGGGCGGACGCGGCGGTTTGCAGGGCCGTTCCGTCCAGCATGGCGGCGTTCGCGTTGGGTACCTTGGCGCGCAATAAGCCCAGGGCCTGCTCGCCTTCGCCCTTCTGCAGCGCCTCGAGGTACTCCCGTACGGGCTGCTGCGGACTGGCCACGGAGTTGCTCACCAGATTGATGCAGACGATCGCGCCGGCGGCAGCAAGCATCAGACCGAGCAGCCATCCGGCTGCGGTCTTGACCAATGCTTGACTCACCTGCACGCCCTTTACGTTACCTGCCGTGGCGCCAATAGCCGCGCAGGAAGACTGTAAGGTGACTTAGCAAGAACGCCATACGGACGCACGACGGCGGCGACCGGCGCACGCGGGCCGGGCACCCGCCGTCGTGGTTCAGGCAGGAGCAAAGCTACCGGCGCCGCCGTGACGATGTGCCAAACACGCCGCGGATCAGGTCGCGGCCCAATTGGGTTCCCATGGATCGGACCATGTTCTTCAGGCCGCCACCCAAGGCACCGCCGAGGGCTCCGGCGAGGTCCCCGAACACGCCCGGGTCCGAGGGCGCGGGTGCGGGGACAGGCGCGGGAGCCGAAGGGGCGGGAGCCGAAGGGGCGGGGTAGGACGACGGCGCAGGGGCGGGACGGGAACTGGGCCGGCCGAGGATCTCTTCCTCGATGCGGCGGGCCTCGGCGTCAATATCGGCAGGGGAGCCGCCAGACGAACCGGAGGACGCGGGCACGGGAGGTTGCCCCGGTGCGGGCGATCCCGTGGGCACGGGCGCCGCACCGTTCAGCTTCTCGTAGGCTGACACGTTGTCCACTGCCGTGCCGTATTTGGCCAGGAGCGATGAAGCCGCCACGGTGCTCCGGACAAGGTCGTCCGCGCTGGGACCCATGACGGACTCGGGCGCGCGCAGCCGGGTCAAGGCCACGGGAGTGGGCGCGCCCTTCTCGTTCATGACCGTGATGACGGCCTCGCCGATGCCGGCCGAGGTGAGGGTCTCTTCGAGGTCGTAGTCGCTGACCGGGAAGGTGGACACCGTGGCCTTCAAAGCCTTGGCGTCCTCCGGGGTGAAGGCGCGCAGGGCATGCTGCACTCGGTTGGCGAGCTGGCCGAGGACATCCGCGGGCACGTCCTTGGGCGTCTGTGTCACGAAGAAGATGCCCACGCCCTTGGAACGGATAAGCCGAACCGTGGTGGTGATGGCGTCGAGGAAGGCCTTGGAAGCGCCGTTGAAGAGCAGGTGTGCCTCGTCCAGGAAGAACACGAGCTTTGGCTTGTCCAGGTCGCCGGCCTCGGGAAGGTCCTCGAACAGATCCGCGAGGAGCCACATAAGGAACGTAGAGAACAGCAGGGGCTTGGTCTGGAGGGTGGGGAGTTCCAAACAGCTGATGACGCCGCGGCCATCGGGAGCGGTGCGGAGGAGCTCGGCGGTATCGAACTCGGGCTCCCCGAAGAACTTTTCCATGCCCTGTGCTTCAAGGCCAACGAGCTCGCGGAGGATCACGCCTGCCGTGGCCTTGGACAGGCCGCCCAGGTCCGCGAGTTCGGCTTTTCCCTCATCCGAGGTGAGGAACTGGATGACGGCCCGCAGGTCCTTAAGGTCGATGAGCTCCAGGTTGTTCTTGTCCGCGAAGTGGAAGATGAGCTGGAGGCTGGATTCCTGGGTGTCGTTGAGGTCCATGATGCGGGAGAGCAGGATGGGCCCGAACGAGGTGATGGTGGCGCGCACCGGAATGCCGTTGCCGTCTCCGCCCAGGCAAAGGAACTCCACGGGAAAGTTCCTGGCGGACCACTCCTGGCCCAGCGCAGATGTGCGCGCCGTCAGCTTCTCGCTGGCGGTTCCCGCCGTCGCCAATCCGGAGAGGTCGCCCTTGATATCGGCGAGGAACACCGGAACGCCCGCCGTCGAGAGCTGTTCGGCGATCATGTGCAGCGTGACGGTCTTGCCCGTACCCGTTGCACCGGCCACCAGGCCGTGCCGGTTCATCATGGCAAGGGGGAGCCGGACCTGGGCTTCTTTGTGGACTTCGCCGTCCACAATCGCGGCACCCAGCTCAATCGTGGCGCCTTGCAGGGTGTACCCCTGCTGGATGGTGGCGAGTTTTTCAGCAGTGGTTTTCGTGGCCATGCGCATAGCTTAGCTGCGCGGGACAAGATCCTTGCTGAATGCCAAATGCATGATTTCCTCGGGGTCGGCCGTGAGGTCGAACAGTGCCGTGTAGCCCGTGGCGAGGTACAGGTTCTTGGCCTCCGGCTGGCGGGGTCCGGTGGTCAGGTACAGCTTGGAGTAACCGCGGCGGAGGGCCTCAGCCTCGAGTTCAGCGAGCACACGCCGGGCCAGTCCCCGGCGCCGGTGGGCCGAGTGGGTCCAGATTCGCTTGAGTTCCGCGGTGTCATGGTCGTAGCGGCGGAAGGCGCCCCCGGCAATGGATTCGCCGTTCTCCTGGATGATGAGGAGCGCTCCGTGCGGTGCGGCAAATTCCTCGGCAGGGTAGCGGTTCAGTTCCTCCGAGGCCCCTTCGCTGCTGAACAGGTCGCCATAGCGGGTGTCGTATTCGACGGCGAGCTCGTCCAGGAGCGGGCGGACGCGGGGATCGTCCATGGGCAGGCTGAGCACGGTCAGGCCCGACGGCGGCAGGGTTGGCGTTGCGGTCACAAGTTGCCTTTCGTAGGTGGTCACCCAAGTAGGTCGCAGTTGTGGGGGGGGGGTGGGGTGGCAATAAAACACCACCACCCCCCCGGTGGGGGGGGGGGGGGGGGCGCGGGGCGGGGGGGCGGCCCCGCCCCGCGGCGGCCCGGCGGCGG
>NZ_JBIVGX010000030.1:0-9400 GCF_044748905.1 Paenarthrobacter sp. NPDC089714 | reverse complement strand
CACTCCGCGGTCTCTTCCGGATCACGATCAGGCAACTGGGCAGTCAACCCACTAAGGATGTGTGAGGTCTCTTCTCCTGCAGCCACGTCCAACCTCTCTTCATTGAATGTCTGGGCGCTTGCTCTGTGGGGGCGCTCATTGAATTTCGTATTGTGAGAATAAAATTCTGCAATTCGAGATTACGCACGCCTGCTGGGCAGCGTCAATACGGATTGCGGGACCGCTACAGTCAACTCCTGTCTGACGAGCCAATCAACAGAATGTGACCCGTCATACAGTTCAACCCTTGACGTGACGTGACCTGAGTCATAGAGTTCTTTCACTATTCAATAACTTGTTTTCATAATGTGGAAACAGTACGAAGTGGAGATCCACGATGCAGACGACTTCATCAGTCGGCGTCACTGGGACTCCGGAAGAAGATGAGCACCAAGGTGGGCACCACCTGCTTTCCGTAGGAAATACGGAACTCTGTGCCATCGCTTCCGAAGCCTCAGGCCGTACCATCAGCCCCAGCCTCTACAACATTGACCTCGCCCCCACCAAGGCCAAAGGCCGAAAGTGGACCAGTTACAGCATCTTTACCCTCTGGGCCAACGACGTCCACAGCCTGGGTAACTATGCCTTTGCCATCGGCCTGTTCTCGCTGGGGCTGGGCGGTTGGCAGATCCTGGTTGCCTTGGGCATCGGGGCTGTGTTGCTCTTTGCCCTCCTGAACTTCTCCGGTTTCATGGGCCAGAAGACGGGTGTTCCGTTCCCCGTCATGAGCCGCATCAGCTTTGGCATCCGTGGCGCCCAGATCGCCAGCCTGGTCCGTGGCGCCGTCGCTGTCGCCTGGTTCGGTATCCAGACGTACCTTGCCTCCGTGGTGCTGCGCGTCCTGCTGGTTGCCATCGCGCCGGGCCTCAAGGACCTGGACAGCAACTCCATCCTGGGTCTTTCCACCCTCGGCTGGTTCTCCTTTGTTGCCTTGTGGATCGTCCAGTTGGTCATCGTGAGCTTCGGCATGGAAATGATCCGTAAGTACGAGGCCTTCGCAGGACCCATCATCCTTGTCACTATGGCCGCCATCGCTGTGTGGGTCTTCATCGAAGCAGGCGGGGCCATCCAGTGGTCCGGCATCAAGGGCCTCGAAGGTACTGAGATGTGGCTGACCATCTTTGCCGGCGGTGCCCTCTGGGTCTCCATCTACGGCACGTTCGTCCTGAACTTCTGCGACTTCACGCGGTCCTCCACGTCCAAGAAGTCCATCGTCAAGGGCAACTTCTGGGGCATTCCCATCAACATGCTGGTCTTCGGCGCCATCGTCGTGATCATGGCCGGCGGGCAGTACAAGATCAATGGCACGGTCATCGAGAGCCCTTCGGACATTGTCCAGAGCATTCCGAACACGCTCCTGCTGGTCCTGGCCTGCCTTGCCCTGCTGATCCTGACCATTGCCGTGAACCTGATGGCGAACTTCGTGGCTCCGGTCTACGCGCTGACCAACCTGTTCCCGCGGCACCTGAACTTCCGCAGGGCTGCCTGGGTCAGCGGCACCATCGGCTTGGTCATCCTGCCCTGGAACCTGTACAACAACCCGATTGTCATCGTGTACTTCCTGGGTGGCCTCGGCGCCCTGCTCGGCCCGCTGTTCGGCGTGGTCATGGCCGACTACTGGCTGATCCGCCGCGGCAAGGTCAACGTCCCAGAGCTGTATACCGAGGATCCGAAGGCCGCCTACTTCTACAAGCGCGGCGTCAACCCCAGGGCGATCGTCGCAATGATCCCTGCAGCCGCCATCGCGCTGGCCATTGCGTTCATTCCAGGCCTCGCGGCCGTTGCGCCCTTCGCTTGGTTCATCGGAGCCGGCGTCGCCGCGCTCACGTACTTCGCTGTGGCTGACAAGAAGCAGCAGCACGAGGACGTCTCCGGCGAGCCGATCGCCGTCGCCAGCACCCACTAAAGCATCAGCAAAGGTGATGCCCGCCCTCCCGGCCTCCGAATCCCTGCGGACGCCGGCGAGGGCGGGCATAGCCATTGAGAGGAAACCATGCGCATCCTGGTCGCAAACGTGAACACCACCCAGTCCATGACCGATTCCATTGCAGCCCAGGCACGGGCCGCCGCCGCGCCAGGCACGGAAATCATCGGCATCACCCCGCGCTTCGGCGCTGATTCCTGCGAAGGAAATTTCGAAAGCTACCTGGCTGCCATCGCCGTCATGGACGCCGTGGTCAATTATCCGGAGCCGTTCGACGCCGTCATCCAGGCAGGTTACGGCGAACACGGCCGGGAGGGTCTCCAGGAACTCCTCGATGTCCCGGTGGTGGACATCACCGAGGCCGCCGCCAGCACAGCGATGTTCCTTGGCCACAAGTACTCCGTGGTGACTACCCTTGACCGGGCCGTTCCGCTGATCGAGGACCGCCTCAAGCTGGCCGGACTCGATGCCCGTTGCGCGTCGGTGCGGGCCAGCGGCATGGCCGTGCTGGAACTCGAAGAACACCCGGACCGCGCCGTGGAGGCAATCGTCGGCCAGGCCGAGGAAGCCGTCAGCAAGGACCACGCCGAAGTGATCGTCCTGGGCTGCGGTGGCATGGCCGGACTGGATGACCAGATCCGCCAGCGTACCGGCGTTCCCGTGGTGGATGGCGTCGCCTCGGCCGTCACCATCGCCGAGTCCCTCGTCCGCCTGGGCCTCTCCACGTCCAAGGTCCGCACCTACGCGGCGCCGCGCACCAAGACTGTCATAGGCTGGCCGATAACCACGGCAAACCAGCCCGCCGCACGCTAAGGCAACTCCCCGAAAGGCAACCACATGACTGACTCAAGCCTGCCCGCAGACCCCAGGGTCGCCGTCGTGACCGGGGCCGGCTCGGGCATCGGGAGGGCGGTTGCCCGGCTCATGCTCGCCGAGGGGTATCGCGTGGCGCTGGCCGGACGACGTGAGGCGCAGTTGCTGGAGACGGCGGATGGTCACCCCGAGGCGCTTGCGGTTCCGTGCGATGTCACAGTGCCCGACGACGTCGCCCGCCTTTTCGGTGCGGTGCGCCAGCGCTGGGGCCGGGTGGATGTCCTCTTCAACAATGCAGGCATCTTCGGGCCGGCCGGTGACGTGGGGGACCTGGACGTGGCGGAGTGGGAAGCCACGCTGAGAGTCAACGTGACCGGTTCCATGCTGTGTGCCGCCGAGGCCGTCCGGACCATGAAGGCCCAGTCGCCGCAAGGTGGACGGATCATCAACAACGGATCCATCTCCGCGCACTCGCCGCGGCCCAGGTCTGTTGCCTACACGGTGACCAAGCATGCGATGAGCGGGCTGACCAAGAGCATCGAGCTGGACGGCCGCGAGTTCGGGATTACGTGCGGGCAGATCGATATCGGCAACACCCGCACCGAAATCATGGACACCATTGGCGTTGGATCGGGTGCGCTGCAGGCCGACGGGTCACGCAAGGTGGAGCCGATGTTCCCGGTGGACGACGCCGCCCGGGCCGTACTCCTCATGGCCAACATGCCGGCGTCGGCCAGCGTGGGATCCCTGGTAGTGACTGCGGCGGGAATGCCCTTCGTAGGCCGCGGCTAGGGGACCTGCCCACCCCTGGCCACCTGCCGCCCCGGCAACCCGCCTCAGCGCCCCAGCCCCCCCGTCTGCGGCCCGCCCCGTGCCGCCACGACCAACTTTGCCGCCGCCGAGCCCCCGAATCGCCGTATTTCCCGGCGATTCGGGGGCTTTCCCACGTCAAAGAAGGTCGCGGAGGCACGCCATCCTTGGCATACCAAACCAATCATGACTTCCATATTATGGAAAAGCTTTTTCCCCTTGCGGAATGATGTGAGCAGGATTACATTGAAAAACATCCCCCGAAAATGAGGGGCTGTTCCCAAACTGATTGGTTCAGATCAATGAAGATCCCAGACTCTGCGGCGCTGAAGGCGAGTTCGGCCCCGCGGAAGAAGAAGCCACTGTATAAGTCGCTCTTCTTCCAAATTCTGATCGCCGTCGTCGCAGGTGTACTCATCGGCCACTTTTGGCCGACCATCGGGTCCACCCTCCGGCCGTTGGGCGATGGATTCATTCAACTCATCAAGATGATCATCGCCCCGCTGATCTTCCTCGTGATCGTCACGGGCATCTCAGCGGTCGGCGACGTCAAGGCGGTCGGACGAGTCGGGGTCAAAGCGCTCCTCTATTTCACCGGCGCTACCCTCTTCGCCCTGGTCTTCGGGCTCATCGTGGCCAACATCGTCCAGCCCGGTGCCGGGCTGAACATCGATCCGGCAACCCTTTCCCAGGATGCCCTCAACGCCAAGACCGGCAACGCGCCGCCCAAGGACGCCGCAGCGTTCATCCTCGATGTGATTCCCACCAGCGTGATCGGTGCCTTCGCCAACAACAGCCTGCTTCAGGTGCTGTTCTTCTCGGTCTTCTTCGGCGCAGCCATCGTGGTGATTGGCCGTGAGCGCTGCATGCCCGTCATCAGCCTCATGGAAACCGTGCTGGAACTGATCTTCAAGATCATGTCCTGGATCATGAAGGTTGCCCCGATCGGTGCCTTCGGCGCCATGGCCTTCATCATCGGCCAATACGGGCTCGGTACGCTCAGCACCTATGCACTCCTGATCGCCGCCTGCTACGGGGCCGCCATCGTCTTCATCGGGCTGCTGTTCCTGGTGGCGTGGGGCTTCGCGCGCGTTCCGCTGTGGAGCTTCCTCAAGTACACCCGCGAAGAATTCCTGCTGGCACTCGGCACCGCCTCCACCGAGGCCGTCATGCCGCGCATCATGACCAAGCTGACCAACGCCGGCTGCTCCCGTGCCACAACAGGCCTGGTGGTCCCTACGGGCTACTCCTTCAACCTGGACGGCGCAGCGATCTACCTGTCCATCTCCCTGCTCTTCCTCGCGCAGGCCTTCGGCCACAACCTGGACCTCGGCCAGCAGTTGGCCGCGCTCGGTGTGTTGCTCCTGACCTCCAAGGGCATGGCCGGTGTTCCGGGCTCATCGTTCCTTGCCCTCTCGGCTACCGCTACCGCGCTGGGCATCTTCCCGGTTGCCGGCGTCGCGCTCCTGCTGGGCGCCGACCGCCTCATGGACTCCATGCGGGTGGTGGTCAACCTGCTGGGCAACTGCGTGGCCACGTTCGTGGTGGCCAAGTGGGAAGGCCAGTTCGACCGCAGCGTCATGCTCCGCGCCTTCAAGGGTGAAATCACCAACGAGGACTCCGCCATCATGCTCGGCAAGGAAGATGTGTATGAAGAGCAGGAACTCGAGCGCATCAGCGGAGGCCAGAACCCGTCGCCAAAGTTCCGCGGTGGCCCCACCAAGGACAACATCCCGCAGTTCGAGATGAGCAAGAAGGGCCAGGCTGAAACCCCGGTCTGCCCGGACTGACCCTGGTTCACCGAAAACACTGACGGACCGGCTGCCGGCGACCCCTCCACAAAAGGGGCGTCGGCCGCCGTCGTTAACGGCAGTTACAAGGGGAGCAGCGCAGAGAGGTCGGCCCGTAGCCCGGAGGCAGCCACCCGGCCGGCCGCTACTGCGTCTGCCCACGAAATCCGTCCGGTCACCAGCTCAAGCCAGGTGGCGCCGTCGGTCTCGATGACGTTCGGGGGAGTGCCGCGCGTGTGCCGCGGACCCTCCACGCATTGCGTCACGCCGAACGGTGGCACGCGGACCTCCACGGAATTGCCCGGCGCGCGGGCGGTGACTTCCTCCAGGGCGTAGCGGACCGCCGTCGCAATGGTTGAGCGCGACGGCGGGGTGGCACCTTCCGCAGGTCCGGAACCGTCGGAGGGCCCGACGGCGGTTTTCCAGGCTTCCAGCGCGGCGCGGCCCTCCTGGATGTCGATGCGGCGTCGTGCAACTGCCATGGTGAAAACTCTCTCCTCTGTCTGACTGGCTGACGGATTTAGTCGCGTTAGCCGAGCATGGCGGACACAGCGTGACCCAAACGGATTTTTCCCACTTGCCGTCCGCCGCCAAGCACAGGTTCCACGACGCGCTCCAGGACGTTGGACACGGCAGGAATATCCACGGCGCCGCTGACTGCCAGGAGTGTGAGCCCTATCAATGACGTGGCGCGGAGGTTGCCATCCAGCACTTTGACGGCAACCGTGGCGCCCGTTGGGGTTGCCAGGACCAGCACGCCTTCCGCGCCGATCTTGGCAAGCACCTCCAACTCTTCCATGACGATCGTGTTGGCCTCGCCCCTGCCCTGCACGGCCCACGGGTAGTCCAGCATGGAGGTGGCGATCGTGGCGGCGCGGGCGTTGGACGCAGGGTCGCCGGGTGCCTTCGCCAGACGGGAGTAGGCCCGGGCCAGGCCCGTCAGGGAGATCGCTGCCACGGGAGCTCCGCAGCCGTCGATGCCCAAGTGGGAGATGGCCTCGCCGCTGTACTCCTCAATCACGGAGCGGACTCGTTGCTGCAGGGGGTGGTTTGGCTCAAGGTAGCTGCGCAGGTCCCAGCTGTTCTCCACGCAAGCCCACAGGAAGGCCGCGTGCTTGCCGGAACAGTTGAACGCGAGCTTTGACTGTCCGCGCTCGGAGCGGACCAGCCAGTTCCGGGCCGTCTCGTCCTGCGGCCAGGCAGTTGGGCATTGGAGTTGGTCCACGCGGAGACCGGCGGCCTTGAGCATGCCCTCCACCACGTCCATATGGTCCAGGGAACCGGTGTGGCTGCCGCAAGCGACGGCCACCTGGGCGCCCCGCAGCGGAACGCCGGCCTGCATGGCGGCCAGTGCCTGGAAGGGTTTGAGGGTGGAGCGGGCCATGATGGGTGCGTCGATGTCGCCGAGGCTCGTGACCACGTTGCCGTCGCCGGACAGGACCACCGCTGCGCCGATATGCCGTGACTCGATGAAACCACTGCGTTCGATCACTGCAAGTTCGACGGCGGACTCAACAGTAAACGTTTCATGGGAACTCAGTGGCATGTGCCAAGTCTAGGGCGCTGGGCGGGTTCATCCCGTTCCGCCCATCGACACACCTTAGGACTCGCCCGGCTTCACAAAGTACCCTTGAGGACTGTGAAGGTACTCGTCATTGGCCCAGGCGGCCGCGAACACGCCATTGTCCGCTCTCTGCTTGAAGACCCGAACGTTTCCGAGGTCCACGCGGCACCCGGCAACGCGGGCATCAGCAAACTGGTCCCCACGCACGCAATCGACGGGAACAACCCGGAAGCCGTCGCTGCCCTCGCCACCAAGTTGGCCGTGGACCTGGTGGTTGTCGGTCCGGAAGCTCCCTTGGCCGCGGGCGTCTCGGATGCCGTGCGCGCAGCTGGTATTCCAGTCTTCGGCCCCAGCAAGGAAGCCGCGCAGCTCGAAGCCTCCAAGGCGTTCGCCAAGCAGATCATGGCGGAAGCCGGAGTCCCCACTGCGATGGCCCGCGTGGCAGAGAACGCCGAGGAAGCGGCCGATGCCCTGGATACCTTCGGCGCTCCGTATGTTGTGAAGGACGATGGCCTCGCAGCAGGCAAGGGCGTTGTGGTCACCAAGGACCGTGCTGAGGCCCTGGCCCACGCGCAGGCTTGCTTCGACGCCGGCGGAACCGTGGTGATCGAGGAATTCCTGGACGGCCCGGAAGTTTCCCTGTTCGTCCTCTGCGACGGCCGCACCACCGTGCCGCTGTCCCCGGCGCAGGACTTCAAGCGCATCTTCGACAACGACGAGGGCCCCAACACCGGTGGCATGGGTGCTTACACTCCGCTGGAGTGGGCTCCGGAAGGCTTGGTCCAGGAAGTCATCGACCGCGTGGCGCAGCCCACCGTTGACGAGATGGCCCGCCGCGGCACCCCGTTTGTCGGTGTCCTCTACTGTGGCTTGGCCCTGACCTCCCGTGGTACCCGTGTGATCGAGTTCAACGCACGCTTCGGCGACCCGGAAACGCAGGCTGTCCTGGCCCGCCTCAAGACGCCGCTCGGTGCGCTTCTCCTGGCAGCCGCCAAGGGCGAACTGGACACGGCAGAAGAGCTGCGCTGGTCCAAGGACACGGCTGTCGCCGTCGTCGTTGCCGCCGAAAACTACCCGGACACTCCCCGCACGGGTGACCGCATCCGCGGCCTGAAGAAGGTTGACGAGCTGGATGGCGTCCACGTAGTCCACGCCGGCACCAAGCTGGATGACGAAGGCAAGGTTGTCTCCGCCGGTGGCCGCGTCCTCGCGGTGGTCGCGCTCGGTTCCGATCTGGTTGAGGCGCGCGAAAAAGCGTACGACGGCGTGGAGCTGGTTCAGCTGGAAGGCTCGCAGTTCCGCACGGATATTGCAGGCAAGGCCGCACGCGGCGAAATCCGGGTGCCGTACACGGCTACCGGCACCATCCCGAAAGTACAGGCCTGAGCATGACTGAATCCCTTCCCACCGGCGGTTTCGAAACCGAGGCGCTGCAGCTTCCGGGCTGGACGCACGTCTATTCCGGCAAGGTGCGCGACCTCTACGTTCCGGCCGACGAATCCATTACCGAGAAGTTCGGCCAGGATTGCGTCCTGGTGGTAGCCAGCGACCGCATCAGCGCCTACGACCACGTGCTGAGCAGCGAAATCCCGGACAAAGGACGCATCCTCACGCAGCTGAGCCTGTGGTGGTTCGAGCAGTTGGACGTGGAGCACCACGTCCTCGCTTCCACTGTTGAGGGTGGCGTTCCGGCCGAGGTTGAGGGCCGGGCCATGATCTGCAAGAAGCTGGATATGTTCCCGGTGGAATGCATCGCCCGCGGGTACCTGACGGGTTCGGGCCTGGCCGAATACAAGGTGTCACGGACCGTCTGCGAGATTCCCTTGCCCGAGGGACTCGTTGACGGCTCGCGCCTGGAGGCCGCGCTGTTCACGCCGTCCGCCAAGGCCGAGGTGGGCGAACACGACGAGAACATCACCTACGACGACGTCGTGGCGATGGTTGGGGACGACATCGCCGCGCGCCTGAGTGAGCTCACGCTGAAGATCTACACCCGCGCCGAGGAGATCGCCCGCGAACGCGGCATCATCCTTGCGGACACCAAGGTGGAATTCGGCATCGACGCAGGCACCGGCATCATCACGCTCGGTGACGAGGTCCTGACCCCGGATTCTTCGCGGTTCTGGGATGCGTCCACGTATGCGCCGGGCAAGTCGCAGCCTTCCTACGACAAGCAGTACGTCCGCGACTGGCTGACGTCCGCCGAGTCGGGCTGGGACAAGGCCTCGGACACTCCGCCGCCGGCTCTTCCCGCGGACGTCGTGGAGCGCACGCGTGCACGCTACGTGGAGGCTTACGAGAAACTCACGGGCCGCACCTTCGCGTAACCCCCGCCCAACTGACTGGCAGTAGTTGTTGTTTTGAGAGGGCGGTTTCTAGCGGTTATCGCAACAGGAAGGTTCTGATCATCTCATTTGGGGTGCAGAAGTCGAATCGTTGGCGGGGTCTGTCGTTGAGTTC
>NZ_JBIVGX010000029.1:0-13783 GCF_044748905.1 Paenarthrobacter sp. NPDC089714 | reverse complement strand
TCCAAACCCACACCAACATCATTCGGGTAGATATCGACGCTGATGCGCCCAATAGTAAGAAGCTCGTGGGTCACGACAATCGCAAACCTTTCTAAAACAAAAAGACTTCAAAACAAGAAAGAAGGGATCCGGGGCCAACGGACGGCGTTTCCAGAACATCAGGGGCGCGCGGAAGGCCTGTATGCCCGCAAATGCATGAATGGCCCGCAACGAGCCGTGCATAGAATGGCAAAGCCGTGTATGGCCGATCGCCCACACGAAATGACGGGCGCCAGCAACGCCGTCCGACGAGGCGAACCACCTCGTGAGGCAGGGTCCAAGGCTCGACGGAAGGCTTCGCCCGTTTGTGTGGTCCGAAAGGGTCGCGGTGCCCGGCCCCCATGGCGAAAATTGATCGACTGGCCTACGCGCGGCTGTCCCTTGCGGGTTCGAAGCCAAGAGTGAATGGGTGCGCCGTCCGTTGAAACGAGGTGGTCTGGGCCTAGGCGTGGGCTCCTGTTTCGACGGGGACTGCCCGCCCGGTAGCAGCTGCTTCGTTTGCGGCGTCCAGGATGCGCATGGTGGCGGCCGCAGCCGCAAAGTTGGTTTCCATCTGGGTGCCATTGACGATGCAGCCCAGGAAGGCTTGTACCTGGGCAATGAATGCCTCGCCGTAACCGGTTCCGACGCCGCGTGAACGGAAGGATGAAACGTCGGAGTAGGCTCCGTGAAGCGGGCCGGTAATAACGCGGCGGGGGCCGTCGAATCTGGGATCGCCCTCGGCGAGATGGATGGTGAATTGGTTGAAATCTTCGGTGCTGAACGTAGCTGAACCCCGAACACCGAAGACGGTCAGGGTCAAGGCGTTTGGCCGTCCGTAGGCCACCCTGCTCGTTTGCAGAACCCCCATTGCGTTGCGACCGGCGACGAGGAGAACAGCGGCAGCGTCATCATTTGTCACCGGTCGGACAGTTCCGGTGGCATCCTTTCGTTCCGTGATGTAGGTCGCGAAGTTTGCCCCCTGCACCTCGCGCACCGGTCCTACGACAAATTCGATGGCATCCAGGGCGTGGGCTCCGATATCGATGAGGGCGCCTCCGCCTGAGGTCGATGCTTCGAACCTCCAGGTGAATGGGACTGCGGGGTCCGCGGCGTGATCGCTGTAGTAGCTGGCCTCAAAGTGGAGGATCTCGCCGATTGCGCCTTCGGCCACTGCATCCCGGAGTGCGGCAAGTCCAGGGATCCGGCGGTAGGAGAATCCGACAGCATCAACGGTTCCCTTGCGGGCCGGGTCGGCGGCCAAAGCGGCAAGTTGGCTAGCCTGCGAGCCGTCGAGTCCCAAGGGCTTCTCCGTGAGTACGTGTTTCCCCGAGGCGAGCACCTTGGTTAGCACGTCTACATGCTGGTTGTTGGGCAGAGCCACGCTCACGGCGTCGATGGAGGGGTCTGCAAGCAACTCGTCGACTGAACTGCCCCACTTCTCGAACCCGTAACGCTCGGCAACATCCTGCGCGAGGGGAGCGAAGGCGTCGACGACGTGGGCGAGTTCAACTTGGACACCCCGAAGTGGATCCGCCATGGAGGCGTTACGGTACCCGAACGCATGGGCCTGGCCTGCCATGCCTGCTCCAATGAGTCCGATCCTGAGAATTTTTGTGGGCATCTTCTGCCTCTTTCTGCTTACTTGGCCGACGTAGCTGCACTGCTATGCGGGCCTAAGAATGGTGGGTTACTTGCCATGACTAAGTTAGAGCGCTCTAATGAGACTGTCAAGGATGACCAAGTGGAAGGAAGAAACTGTGGAGATTGGACTGCTAACGGATGGTGTCGGCCACCTGTCGCGCGGGGCTGCGTTGGACTTCGCGGCGGACCTGGGGCTCACCCGTGTTGAGTTTGCCGCCGGCAATTGGTCAACCGCCCCGCATCTGGACTTGGATGCACTGCTCGGCAGTGCTGCGGAGCGCCTGCGTCTTGAACGCGAGCTCCGGGAAAGGGGGCTTGGGCTCTCGGCTCTGAATGCCAGCGGCAACCAGTTGCATCCAAGTGAGGGCGACAGGAATGATGCACTGGTCAGGAAGACAATCCGGCTGGCTGGCGAACTCGGGATAGACACTGTCGTGTTGATGTCCGGCCTCCCCGGCGCCCCCGGGGACTCCATGCCGAACTGGATCACGGCATCGTGGCCGCCTGAAACAACGAGGATTCTGGAGCATCAGTGGAAGGCTGTAGCCATCCCGTACTGGCATGATCTTGTTGCTTTTGCCGGGCAATGCGGGGTATCCAAGCTCGCCGTGGAGATGCACGCGAATCAGCTGGTCTACAACGTACCGGCCTTGCTTCAACTCAGGAATGAGGTGGGCCCCGTGGTGGGCGCCAACTTCGATCCGAGCCACCTGTTCTGGATGGACGCAGACCCCCTCTCTGCCATCGAGGCGCTCACCGGGGTTATTCACCATGTGCACGCCAAGGACACCCGGATTGAAGACAGGCGCAATGTCAGGTCGCGGCTGGATACCCTGACCGTTGACCACATTGCTGAACGTTCATGGAACTTCGTGACCGTTGGCCGTGGTCATGACGGGCACTTTTGGTCGGCATTCATGGAAGGACTAAGGGCGGCCGGCTACGACGGCACACTGAGCATCGAGCATGAGGACTACTCCGTCGAGCCCGAAGAGGGCATCGCGGAGGCAGCCAATGTGCTGCAGGATGCGTTGGCGGCAGTCGAAGCAGTGAAGACGGCCTAGTCTTCTCCGGGTCTGGTCTCATTCTTTGGGGCGGTGGTGCTCCGGCGGGGAACCAGCTGTGGCTGGAGTTTCCTCACTGTCGAAGCACCACTGTCCCCAGCAATCCGCCGCAGGAGCTGATCAGCACCGAGCTTCCCAAGCTCCCGGCTGTGCTGGTCAACGGAGCTCAGTTGGATGAGGTCGGAAGCGGCCAGGTCAGTGTTGTCGAAGCCAAGAACGGAAACATCCTCTGGGACTCTCAGGCCAGCGCGAGCAAGGGCAGCCAGGGCCCCGGAGCCTGCCATGTCGTTGTTGGCGAAGACAGCCGTTGGCGGCTTGGGTGAGGCGGCCATTATGGCCTCCATCGCCCGGTACCCCCCGGATTCGGTCATGTCTTCTTCCACTACAAGGGGTTCGAGTCCATGTCTAAGCATTGCCGAGAAATATCCTGATCGGCGGCTCCCATACGGCAGCGCGGAACGGTTGGCGATGTGCGCGATGCGTCGGTGCCCCAAGCTGTGCAGGAAATCAACCGCCAGTTCGCCACCTTGCAGATCATCGGCAAGAACCGAATCGATCCCGGGGGCGTGGATCTCGCGGGTTATCACCACCGCAGGCGTGCCCTGGGCCGCCGTAGCCAACCGTTCGGCACTGCCGGTGTAGCCCGCCAGGAGGATGCCGTCCACCCGCAGATCGACAAAGGACCTGATCGCAGCTTCCTCGTCCAGAGGATCGGCCGATCCGACGGCAACCATGAGGTGGTTTCCGCTTTCGGACATTCCTTCAGCAATTCCGTCATAGATGTCAGCGAAGACCGTGTTGCGAAGGTCAAGGAGAAGCACGCCGATGGTGTGCGAGCGGCGGCTTGCCAGCTGGCTCGCCAGCCGGTTTCTTGAATAGCCAAGCCTTGACGCTACATCGAGTACCAGCGACCGCTTGGCGGGGGAGACTTTCGGAGATTCGCGCATGACCAAGGAGACCAGCGCGCGGGACACGCCGGCCTCTCGCGCGACGTCCTCCATCGTCACTGATCGCGAGAGCGCTCTAGATTCCACGACCCCATTATGGCAGTGCTTCAGACATATTTTCAGGAGCCACTTGCCAAATGTCGTGTTAGAGCGCTCTAATGGTGAGTGTCGAGGAACACACTTGGTCCGAGTGGTCCAAGTAACCCCCAACACAACCAAGACAGCCCACTGCCTTGCGACAGCGGCAGGTATCGGGCGATGGATCGAAGGAGATTCAATGACCAAGTTTTCGTGGCGGCGCGCAGCCGTAGCCGCCCTTGCTGTGCCGATGCTGGCGTTGGCGGCCTGCTCGGCTCAAGGCGGCAAGCCTACTGAAAGTGCAGGCGCAGGCGCTGGCCAAGTGGCTTCCACGCCGAAGATCAAAGTCGCGCTGGTGACGCACGCGGCTCCAGGCGATACGTTCTGGGACATCGTCCGCAAGGGTGCCGAGGAAGCGGCGGCGAAGGACAACGTCGACCTGCTCTACTCCGGTGACTCAGAGCCTGGCAAGCAGGTGCAGCTGGTCCAGCAGGCCATCGACCAGAAAGTCGATGGCATCGCCGTAACGGCTGCTACGCCGGATGCCCTGAAGGATGTTTTGAAGAAGGCAACCGATGCAGGCATCCCGATTGTTCTACTGAACGCGGGCGGAGATGTCTTCCAGAAACTTGGCGGATTCACCTACTTTGGCTCGGATGAGAAGTTGGCAGGTCAGGCCGTCGGTGACAAGCTCGTCGAGCTGGGCTACAAGCACCCCATTTGTGTTATCCACCAGCAGGGTGCTGTGAACCTCGAAGATCGTTGTGCCGGTGTCAAGTCCAAAGTGCCCGGCACGGAGAATCTTTATGTTGACGGCAAGGACATGACCGCCGTGCAGTCGACGGCCACGGCCAAGCTCCAGGCGTCCAAGGATGCTGACGTTGTCGTCGGCCTTGGCGCGCCGATCACGCTCACCCTTATCAAATCTGTGAAGGACGCGAGCAGTTCGGCTAAGGTCGCCAGTTTCGACCTCAACGCAGATCTCGCCTCGAAGATTGAGTCTGGCGATGTGGTGTTCACGGTCGACCAGCAACCATACCTCCAGGGCTACATGGGAATCGATGCGCTCTGGCAGAACAAGCGTGGCGGTTTCAAGCTCGGCGGCGGCCAGCCCGTTCTTACAGGCCCGGCCATCGTGGACAAGTCCACAGCGTCCGACGTCCTCAAGTTCGCCCAGCAGGGCGTTCGCTAGACAACAAGTCCCCTTGGTCGTGCGGTGGCTGCCACCGCACGACCAAGCCGACAAAGGAGTTCTTCTTCCTATGGCTACTGCTACTGCTCCGGCCCCCGCGCCGGTATCTGACGAGAGGGTAGGGCGCCGCAGCCCGTTCCAAAAACTCCTCGCGCGCCCAGAGGTGGGTGCTCTCGTGGGTGCGATCGTCCTGTTCATTTTCTTTTCCACGGTTGCCCCGACGTTCCTGCAATCGAGCTCTTTTGCCACCGTCCTGTACGGTTCTTCGACCATCGGGATAATGGCAGTCGGCGTTTCGCTGCTGATGATCGGTGGGGAGTTCGATCTTTCGGCCGGCGTGGCCGTGATTTCGTCCGCCCTGAGCGCTTCGCTCTTCTCTTGGTACTTCAGCACGAACATCTGGGTTGGCGTTCTTCTTGCCCTCGTGATCTCTCTGGGCATCGGCTTCATTAACGGGTGGATCCTGGTCAAGACCAAGCTGCCCAGCTTCATCGTCACCCTGGCCACGTTCCTCATGCTGACCGGCCTGAACCTGGCACTGACCCGGCTCATTGGCGGATCCGTCTCTTCGCCTTCAATCGCGTCAATGGATGGGTTCGATCAGGCCAAGACCGTGTTCGCGTCGTCTGTGACCATCGCGGGCGTTGAACTCAAGGTCACGATCTTCTACTGGGTACTCCTCGTGGTCGTTGCGTCATGGATCCTGCTAAGGACCCGCGTCGGTAACTGGATCTTCGCCGTTGGTGGTGACGCGAACGCTGCCCGCGCTGTGGGTGTTCCGGTGACGAAGACCAAGATCGGCCTCTTCATGGCCGTAGGGTTCTGCGGATGGATCCTGGGCATGCACAACTTGTTCGCTTTCGACGCGGTGCAATCCGGTGAAGGCGTGGGTAACGAGTTCCTCTACATCATCGCGGCCGTGATCGGTGGCTGCCTGCTGACTGGTGGCTACGGCTCGGCCGTGGGCGGGGCGATCGGTGCGTTCATCTTTGGCATGGCCAACAAGGGCATTGTCTACGCACAATGGAATCCGGACTGGTTCAAGTTCTTCCTGGGCTTGATGCTCCTGCTGGCCACCATCGTCAACCTCATCGTCAAACGCCGGGCAGAGCTGAAGTAAAGGGGCCGGACCAATGAATGCACACCAGATCGACCAGCAAACCCTGCTGAAAGACGAGAAGGATCCTTTGACCCACACGCCGGTCCACCTGCTCTCCCTCGACGGGGTTGGAAAAAACTACGGCAACATCATCGCCCTTGGCGACGTGACCATGGCCGTGGACAACGGCCGCGTCACCTGCGTCCTGGGCGACAACGGCGCCGGTAAGTCCACTCTGATCAAGATCATCGCCGGCCTGCACCAGCACGACGGCGGGTCCCTCAAGATCATGGGGGAGGAGCGCAAGTTCGGTTCACCCCGTGAAGCGCTCGACGCCGGCATCGCTACGGTGTACCAGGACCTCGCGGTGGTGTCCCTCATGCCGATTTGGCGGAACTTCTTCCTCGGCTCAGAACTGACCACCGGGGTGGGACCGTTCCGCCGCATGGATGTCCAGAAGATGAAGGACATCACCAAGAAGGAACTCGCGGACATGGGCATCGACCTGCGCGATGTGGAGCAGCCCATCGGCCAGCTCTCCGGAGGTGAGCGCCAATGTGTGGCGATCGCCCGTGCCGTGTACTTCGGTGCCAAGGTCCTGATCCTCGACGAACCGACCGCCGCGCTGGGAGTCAAGCAGTCCGGCGTCGTACTCCGTTACATCCTGCAGGCCCGCGACCGCGGCCTCGGGGTCATCTTCATCACCCATAACCCGCACCACGCGTTCCCCGTCGGGGACCGGTTCCTCCTGCTCAAGCGTGGCAAGTCCATCGGCTACTACGAGAAGAAGGACATCACCCTCGAAGAGCTGACCGCCCAAATGGCCGGTGGCGCCGAACTCGCCGAGCTGGCGCACGAACTCGAACAACTCGGCGGACACACCGAAGCCCTGGAAGAAGTCAAAGCCGAGGCCGCCGCCGTCGGCACGCCCGGAGCAGGCCCCGCCATAACATCGAAGCATTAGCGACCGGGCCGGCCCTCGGCCTGATTAAGTTCGTTCGGCCGGACAGCCCCCACGAAGAAACGACTCGTCCAACCTCGGCTCAGGTCCCTCGGATGCAGACGTTCTGAACCTTGGTGGGGGCATACGATGGACACCCGGTTTGTTGGAAATCAGCAAACAATTATCTTTACTAAGCAACAAGCCCCATTACTTGCCACAGCCACGGACCAGCGGCCCTGCTGAGGAAAGTAGGACTAGAAGGACCACACGACATGGAAGTCACGTCACTGGAGAAATTCGGGCGTCGCCTGCGCATAGCGATGATCGGTGGAGGACTGGGATCCTACATTGGTGAGAGTCACCGCATCGCGCTCCGTGCCGACGGGCTTTGGGATCTGGTCGCCGGAGTTTTCTCTCGCGATTACTCACTATCCAAAGCAACCGGCCGACAGTTACTCATCGACCCCGAAAGGGTCTACACCGACCATCACGAACTGATCCGGGCCGAGTCCCTCAGGCCGGACCGCGTCGACGCGGTCATCGTGGCAACCAGGCCCTCCAGTCATGCCGGTATCGTCATTGCCCTCCTCGAGGCTGGATTCCACGTAGTCAGCGAAAAGCCCTTGACCAGTTCAGTCGACGAGGCAATCGCTGTGGAGGACGCTTTGGTCCGCTCCGGCAGACGGTTGCTGCTCACCCACTGCTACAGCGGATACCCCATGGTCCGAATGGCCCGCGACATGATCCTGCGTGGAGACCTTGGGCGCGTCACCGCAGTAGACACCGAATTCGCAAATGGCGCGTACGCCGCGGGTGCTCCGGCCGATGCCTGGCGCCTCGGGTCAGCAGAGGCCGGTGAGGCGGGAATGCTTGTTGACCTGGGCACTCACGCGTTGCAATTGGCCACCTATGTGACGGGTGCACGAGTCAGCGAGGTCGCAGCTCGCTTGGACCGCCTGTCACCAGGCCACGAAATATACGACAGTGCCTTCCTGGACCTCACGTTCGACAATGGTGCCATCGGACGATGCTGGAGCACCTATCAGGCCGCCGGTGCAGTGCATGGCCTCCGCCTTTCTGTCTACGGAGACCGCGGTTCGCTGGCCTGGGACCATGAGTCAGCGGAGGTCATGTGGTGGCGTCCCGTCGATGGACCTGCAACGCTGCTGACCAAAGCCGGCCCCATGGCCACGGACGGCGCATTGACGGCCAGCCGGTTCACCGCCGGTCACCCCGACGGCTATGGGCTCGCATTCGCGAACCTCTATCGAGACTTCGCCGAAGCCTTAATTGCCGAATCCGTCGGCAATGATCCCGGACACTTTCTATCGCGCCTTCCTGGAGTGGAGGACGGTGTCCACACCCTGGACGTCGTCGAAGGCGCACTGGCATCACACACGGCAGATCACGCACGCGTCAAAGTGCCAACCCGCACACGTCTCCACTAAAGAATGGAAATCTGATTAT
This sequence comes from Paenarthrobacter sp. NPDC089714, assembly GCF_044748905.1. Taxonomy (NCBI): domain Bacteria; kingdom Bacillati; phylum Actinomycetota; class Actinomycetes; order Micrococcales; family Micrococcaceae; genus Paenarthrobacter; species Paenarthrobacter sp. NPDC089714. The sequence continues at coordinate 5,331 of NZ_JBIVGX010000029.1, read as the reverse complement.
GCAACGCATCGCGCTTATCGGCGCTGGCTTTATGGGCGCCGTTCACGCCGCCAACCTTGCCGCACACCCGAATGTGCGGTTCGATTTCGTCTACGACGTCGACACTGAACGCGCCGCAGCCCTCGCCGCGCAACATGGCGCCACCGCCGTCACGGACATCGAAAACATCTATGACCCAACTCAGGTGGACGCAGTCCTTATTGCTTCGTCCACTGACACACACGCCGAGAACCTCAAACGCGGCGCAGACGCAGGAATTGCCGTCCTGTGTGAAAAACCAATCGACCGGGAACTCCGACAAGCGGCCGAAACAGTGGACTACGTGAACGCCCGGACGACGCGGGCGATGGTGGCCTTCAACAGACGGTTCGACCGGGACTACGCCGAGCTCAGGGACGCCGTCGCCAGCGGAGAAGTTGGAGACGTGGCGCTGATTCAACTCACCTCCAGAGGGCCGGAGATGCCACCACGGGAGTACTTACGCGTCTCTGGTGGACAGATGCGCGACCAAGCTGTCCACTTCTTCGACCTGGCCCGTTGGATCTCTGGAATGGACCCGGTTGAAGTCTACGCAACGGGGTCGACCCTGGCGGACCCGAGCATCGCTGAGTTCGGAGATACCGATATCGCCGCTGTGACACTGCGTCTACCGACAGGGGCCCTCGTCCAGATCGATACATCCAGGCGCACCGGTTACGGCTACGACGAGCGGATAGAGGTGTTGGGATCGAACGGCATGGTGGAAGCCCGCCGCCACCGCGCCGGCTCAGTCACCCGATACACACTCGGCCAGGCCGTGGAGAACGGAATGCATCCAGGCTGGTTTGAACGGGTACGCCCCACCTATGCTGCAACCCTCGACTACTTTGTGAACTCGCTCGAAAAGGGCGAACTTCCCAGCCCGTCATTGCGGGACGGGCTATTCGCCCAAGCAATTGCCGAGGCCGCAACCCGGTCACTTAGTAGTGGCAGAAGCGAAGTCATACAGTATCCAACTGGCATCACATCGGTTTAACCTGCCGCGGTCCAGAGCCCACCAGCCTACTCGTTGATGCAGTGCAGAACCTTACGACGACAACGGACAAGCCGCTGGAGATCACGCGTGATGGCGTTGACAGGCTGCATCTGGTGCACGTCTTGGACACCATGAATCACCATGCCTCCTACGGTCTTCGCTTCATCACCACCCCTCCCGAAGACGCCGTGCGCGTGCACCAGCACCTGAAGATCGGTGACGGCGACGTGACCTGGGCCGGGTTCAGACTCTGAAAGGACTTAACTTATGGTCAACTGGGTATACCCCTTGGGAACCGCCACCGACGGCAAGTGGGACGTTTCCCTCGGCACCTCCGATTCCAGCCTCGCCGTCGACGGCTGGGCCCATACCGGACTGAAGGTCGCGACGCTCGCCCCGGGTGCCGCCGTCGAACTTTCCGCCGCTGCCGAAGAGCGCATCGTGGTGCCGCTGAGCGGCTCGTTCACGGTAACGGTCGACGGCGGGACGTACAGTCTCGCTGGCCGGGAGTCGGTTTTCCACGGGCCCAGCGACGTCCTCTACACCGGTATCGATAAAGCCGTCACCATCAGCTCGAACGACGGCGGCCGCGTCGCCGTCGCGACCGCACCGGCAAAGGCCGGGTACCCCACCCGCCTGATCACCGCCGCCGAAACCCCGGTAGAACTGCGCGGCGCGGGCAACTGCTCCCGCCAGGTGCACAACTTCGGCACGCCCGCCGCACTGGAAGCCGACCGCTTCATCGTCTGCGAAGTCATCACCCCCGCCGGCAACTGGTCCTCCTACCCTCCCCACAAGCACGACGAAGAGAAGGACGGCGAAACCAGCCTCGAGGAGATCTACTACTTCGAAACCCGCGTAGCTCCCGGCTCCCCCGCCCCTGAGGAGACGGACGCCATTGGCTACGCCCGGGTGTACGCCTCGGACGAGCGGCCCATCGACGTCTCCGCCGAGGTCCGCACCGGCGATGTTGTCCTGGTCCCCTACGGCTGGCACGGCCCCGCCATGGCAGCACCCGGCTACGACCTCTACTACCTCAACGTCATGGCCGGCCCTGGACGTGTCCGTGACTGGCTCATCAGCGACGACCCCCACCACGGCTGGATCCGCCAAACCTGGGACGGCCAGGACGTAGACCCGAGACTCCCGTTCACGGCCTGACCAGTTTGATTACCTGGGTCTGGGGCGGCCCCCTGTGACCAGGCGAGTAACCCGCCAACTATTCCGAAATCCAGAGAACGGCAACATTCGAACTGACAAGGCACGTGAAGAGTAGGACGACGCCGCCACTTCCCTTTCATTCGTTTTTTCGCGTGGACGGGTGCCGTGGGCTGAACCGTTCGCGGCAGCAGTGCCTCTTCGAATATCACTGGCGGTCCAGAATTGGACGCGACTGAGTTCGCTCTTTAAGAATGCGTAGCCGCGTGCCTGGATCACAGTTACCGGAACGAGTTCTGGTTGTGGAACACATCCTCGGTTACCCCTGTCGGGCCATTGTGATTTCAGGATAGGGTCTACGATCTGCGCGGGCCTGAGACGCTCGCATGGCCTTTAGAACTCCCTTGGGAGTTCCTAATCTGGTGGTCCGTCGTTTGCGCCAGTCCCAACGAGTGCCGCTCCCGGTCGTTTGGGCAGTAGAACGCTATCTAACGCGCTGGTGACCATGAGGGCAGCCATAACGAGGAGCGCGGCACGATACGGGGCTGCCGCATCGGCCGCTTCGGTGCTGTTGGGGGCGAAGAAGCGGATCAGCAATGCTCCCACCGCGATGCCGACGCCGGTGGCAAGTTGGACGAGTGTGGCTGAAACCGTGGCCGCTGAGGTCAGTTGTGCGGCCTTCGTGTCTGCGTATTGGAGGGAGGCGTAGGCGGAGAACCCCGCAGATCGAAATGCCCCGCTACACAGCAACAAGGCGAAGGTCAGAGGTGCGGGTGTCGAAGGGGTTAGGAAGGCGAAACCTGCGAAGGTACATGCCGAGGCAAGGGCTGAGAATACAAGTACCGTTTTGAACCCGAATCGACGGATCAGGGGTGTCGTTGCCGGCTTGATGCAGATGTTCCCGATGAAAACGGCGGTCACCATTACCCCTGCCTGGACGGGGGACCACCCGAAGCCTGTTTGGAACATCAACGGCAAGAGGAACGGTATCGAGCTGATGGTCAGTCTGTAGATGAATCCACCTGTGGCTGTGGCGCGGAAAGTGCGGCTGTGAAAGACCTTTAAGTCAAAGAGTGGGTTGGGGCTTGCACGCATCCAGAGCACCGCGGTCACAAGTAATGCGCTTCCGATGATTGCGCTGACACCGGCCCATGGGGTCTCCGGGTGACTGCTGGCCAGTTCCAGGCCAGCGATGAGGGCTCCAACGCCTGCGGTGGTCAGTACGAGGCCTTGCCAGTCCAGCCGATGGCTCTGGATTGCCGGAGTTTTGGGCGTCAGTCGCAGGGCGGCTATCACGGCTCCTATCCCCAGTGGGAGATTGATGAGGAAGATCCAATGCCACGAAAGGTAGGTGGAGATCACCCCGCCTGCGACCGGTGCGAGAACCGGTGCCAGAAGTCCGGGCCAGGCGAGGAATGCTGTTGCCACGAGTAGTTGGGATTTGGGGGTGTCGCGGAGGACCATGAGGGTTCCTACCGGGACCATCATGGCCCCGCCCAGGCCCTGAACTATTCTGCTGAGAGCCAGGAAGGCCAAGTTTGGGCTCATGGCACAGAGCAGAGAGGCTGCGGTGAAGATGGCGATGGCGAGGATAAATATTCGCCGTGGGCTGTATCGTTCGGCCAGCCAGCCGCTGACGGGGATTCCGCTGCCGACAGCGAGCAGATAAACCGTCATGGTGATGTTGACGTCGACGGCGTCGACACGGAAGTCCGCGGCAATGGATGGGATCGCTGTGGTCAGGATCGTTGCATCGAGAAATTCCATGAAGAAGGTCGCTGCAACGAGCAAGGCCAGCCGGGGCTTCCAAGGCCTGTCGGGCCCTGTTTTCCCGTCGCCTCCAGCCGAGTCCGACGGGGCTCCGTTGGGGGAGCTGTTCGTCGTTGGAGGCCTCTTATACATGGTTGCTCCTCTTGGATGATGTGGGGGCTGCGTTCATGGATGAATGCAGCCCCCACATACTTGCCCGATATAGCCTGCAGGAGCTCGACGGTCAGAATCGGAAGTGGCCGAGCCTGGGAGCGGGGACTTTCAGGCGGTGTTCTTGAATGGCAGTCAGACGATCGCGTGCGCCTCTTGGACAGGGCGCTCGGACGTTCGGCTCATGAGTTCCTTCATCTTTTGAAGCTGGTACCGTGCCACCTCTTCACCTGATTCGTTCTCGGCGAAGACACTGGACACCATGACGGTGTCGTTCCTGTCGAGGAACCCTATTTCCCCCAGGCCGCCGAAGAATTCGGCCCAGTTCACGTCGCCGTCACCGATTTTGAGGTGCTGGTGGACGCGTACGGCGTTGCCGGGCGGGTTCGTGATGTAGCGCAGCCCGTGGGACGCGTGGTGGTTCATCGTGTCCGAGACATGCACTACCCGGATTTTGTCCCCGGCAGCGCGCATGATGTCCAGGGGCTGATCCTTCATGTGGAAGGTGTGTGAGGCCACGTAGGCCATTCCGATATTGGGAGAGTTCAGGCCTCGGATGACGCGCAAAGCGGCGAGTCCTTCCTCCACGAAGTCATCGGGGTGGGGGTCGATGGCGACGTGAACGCCCTCGCGTTCGATGACCGGCAGGAGTTCTTCGAGGGATTTATAGAAGGCGGCTTCGGACTCTTCCGGTTGTTCGGGGCGGCCGCTGAATTCGGTATTCATTTGTGTGGAACCCAAGTCCACTGCGATTTGAATGGCCCGTTTCCAGTAGCGGACGGCTGCTTGCCGCGTGGCTTCGTCGGGTCCGGACCATCGGAGCACTGGCAGTACGGAGGCTACTTCCACTCCGGCGTCACGGCACGCCTGCCGGAATTTCCTGACCAGATCGTCGTCGGCTTTCGGGTGTGTGAAGAAGGGGATCATGTCCTTGTGAGGCGTGAGCTGAAGGTACTTGTACCCCAGATCGGCGGCAAGGCGCGGGATTTCAAGCAGGCTGTGGCTGTGGTGGAAGGGGGTTGGGTCAAGGGCGATTTTCATTTCGGGACTCCACGAAGGTTGGGCCGTAATGGCCTTATAGCGGTTCGGCTCCGGTCTCGTGCGCTGTGACGTTGTGGAGACCGGAGCCGATGGGGGTTGTGTGTTAGTCGCGTCGGCTGCGGCCTTCGTTGTTGTCGTCGGCGCGTCCGGGTACTGTGTCTTCGCCGGTGGTTAGTTCGTCGGGGAGGCCTTCGACG
>NZ_JBIVGX010000028.1:0-14072 GCF_044748905.1 Paenarthrobacter sp. NPDC089714 | reverse complement strand
GCGACAACGGATCCAACGGATGCGAAACACCCACCAAAACCTCAGTATCAGCATTCAAAGTCACAACTAACTCCTTTGTTTCCTGGGAAGGGACGTGGATCCCTCTTGTAAACGGAACGGACCGTAGATGGCAGACCTGTCCCCTGGGCTGGTCTGACTGAAGTTCGATGCAGCGGGCCGGCGGAGCTCCTCGAGGAGCCTCACGGGGTGTGATGCCAGTCACTCGCATTCCGTCTGTGTGAAAAAACTACGCCACTCAAAAGGTTTATGCGAGGCCTTTTTTGAATATTTAGGTGAGAAATTCGCCAGCACTTTTTCCCACCCCAGTTAACATGTTGGAAACATACGGAAACGCCTTCACATCTGTAAGGGAAGGGGTCTGGAATGCTAATGTTTTGCTTCTCGGCTCGATGGCGTCCGCCCCTTATCAGCACCGTAGGCATGCCTGTCCGAGGGAAAGTTGGTACTCAATGTCTGCCCGCAGTGATCGCTTCATCACGCGACAATCACCAGTGGAGGGCTTGCGCCGTCGAAAACTTTCCTTCCTGCCTGTCTTCGCGCAGGCCGTCGCCGGCGTAGCGCCCGCGGGCGCCATGTCGGTGATCCCGGCCCTGGTTTTCCCAGGGCTCGTGTTCGGAACTGGCGGGCCCAACCTGGTGGTGACGTTTGGCGCGGCCATGGCAGTCATGGTCCTGGTCTCGTTCTGCCTCCGGCCCATGGCAAAACGCATGGCAGCAGTCAGCGGCCTGTACAGCTACACCGCCAAGGGATTGGGTCAACGCACGGCCATCACTGCCGGCTGGTCAGCCCTGTTCGGTTACGGACTCGTGGCCATGGCCGGCTTGTTGGTGGTTGGCATCTACACAGCCAAGCTCTTCAGCAACCTGGGCGTGGCGGCGGCGGATTCCACCCTCTTCCCAGTGCTGGCCATCGTGGTGGCCGCTGCAGCTGCGTGCTACCTCATGGTCCGGGGCATCCGGATCTCGGCATGGTTCACAGTGCTGATGGAGGCCATCTCCATCGGGGTCCTGGCCGTGCTGATGATCGTGTACTTTGCCTTGAATGAGTCCGGCACCGACTTCAGCAGCGCGTTTGCGTGGAGCGGAAACTTTGACGCCCTCCCGCTCGGCATCGTGGTGGCGGTCAGCGCGTTCGTGGGCTTCGAAAGCCCCACCACACTGGGCGGCGAGGCTCACAAGCCGTTCGTCAGCGTCCCCCGTGCCATCACCTGGACCCCCATGCTGATGGGCGTCCTGTGCCTGATTTCGGTGTCGGCGCAGGATGTCGCGCTCAAGGACGCACCCCTGAGCATTGCCGGGAGCACCACTCCCCTGTCCGACCTTTTCTCCCAAACATCACCCATCTTCGCCGCCGTCCTGGACCTTGGCATCGCAGCCTCGTTCTTCGCCTGCGCGATCGCTTCAATGAACGCCTTCGCCCGGATCCTGTTTTGCATGGGCAGGGAAGGCGTCGCCCCTCGGATCTTCGGCCGGACCCATGCCGCTTTCCGAACCCCCTCGACGGCGATCATGGTCACCATGCCGATTGTCGCCGTCGTGCCCGTAGCGATGATCGCTCTGGGCGCCAGCCCCGAAAGGGGCCTGGCAATCCTTTTCACCCTTGGCGCGTACGGATACCTGGGGTCCTACACACTGGCCAGCGCGTCACTTCCCTTTTTCCTCCGCAGGATCGGCGAAAGCACCGTCTCAAGTTGGGTGCTGGGCGCAGTGACGTCGCTGGCGTTGGGGGCGGTGATCTGGACGGCCACGGCGATTTCCATCGGCGCGGGGAACTTCCAGGCATTCGTCTACGCCGGCGTTCTCCTGGCCAGCGTCCTCTACGCCACCTTCCTGCACTTCCGATTACCTGACCGCCTGGCATCCGTCGGAATCTACGACGAGACCCGGGACCTGGACCTCTTTAATGGCAGGCCAACTCGATGAGCATGAATTACAGACCGTCACATACCAAGCCGAGTTCAACGCTGAACTCGCTCAAAGTGCTGGAAACCGTTGCGCGCTTTGGCACGGGCACCACAGCCAAGGAGATCACCGACTCGCTGCAGATGCCCCAGGCAACGGCGTACCGGGTGCTGAACTCGCTGGTTGCGGACGAATACCTGGCACGGACCTCGGACCTGCGGGGCTTTGCGCTGGGGCACGCGATCTCGGGCCTGATCACGGCGGCCACCCCGCCCACGGTCCCCACGGCGGCCCGCAATGCCATCCAGGAATTCCGGAGCAAGAATCGCTTTGCCGTGCATCTCATAATGTTCAGGAATTCATCCCTGAGAATTGCGGACGAAGATCCGGATTATCCATTGCATTCAGTTTTCGAAATGCTGCGCTATCCGCACACCTCTGCCGCCGGAAAACTCATGCTCGCCGAACTGGGAGATTCTGCGGCACCATTTCCCAAGGGGCCGCTGATGCGGCTCACTCCCCAAACCATCACGGATGCCGCACTCCTTGAAAAACAACTTGAAGAAATAAGGGCCAGGAACGAGGCCACGGAAATCAACGAGCTCGAGGAAGGCTCGGCCAGCCTGGCCTTTCCTGTGCGGCTGGCTGACGAGCCTGCCGGCGCTGCCCTTTGCCTGACCAGTCCCGCTGAGCGATTCACCGCAACGTGCGAACACGAAGACGAAGCACGGGACCTGACCGCGCGGTTGGCTCCCCTCTTGTTCTGACCAGGAGACTTTAAGTACGACGGCGCCATCACCTTGGGAGGTGATGGCGCCTTTGCGTTGCTGGAACTTCGTGTTCGAGGTTGCGCTCTTGGTCAGGCGCGCCGGCTCAGCCCCGCTGGGTCAGAGTGCCGCGAGGGCGTCGTCGACGCTGCTGAGCGCGGAAACAAGAGCATCAACATCCACGTTCCGATGGTGGACACACTCCCGGTTCATTCCGGTCAGGTCGAAGGTTCGGACCGTGTCTCCGAAAACGTCGTCGGGGTCGAGCCGGCGGAGTTCTTCGGCGAGGCAGTCCTTGAGGCTGCGCCGGGCCAGGGTGATCCGTTGTGGCGGCTGGCCGGGCTGGGTCAGCTCGGCGACGGTGTGACCCGGCCGGGAGAGCCGGATGACACCCGCGGTGGTGTTGAGCCGGACTCCCCGGATGCCCGTACCGGGTGGATCGGCCACGATGGTGACCGGCGCCAGGAGTGATCGTCCCAGCCACGTGGCGAGCAGCATGGTGCTGGGCGAATCGGATGCGCCCTCCACCGTGATGCCCGTGACAGCAGCGCCGTCGGCCTGTTCCAACGCGGCGGCGAGTTGGATGCGCCAGTTGGTGAGGCGGGTCCAGGCGAGGTCGGTGTCTCCGGCTTTGTAGGTTTTGCGGATGGTGTCGAGGGCTTGGGCGGGGTCGGGTTCGTTGGCGGAGTCGGTGATGCGGCGGTGGGCGATGGCTCCGATGGAGGTTTCGCAGGCCGACGCGGGGGCGCCGTGGGGCCACCAGGCCACGATCGGTGCGTCGGGGAGGAGGAGCCCGGCGACGAGGGATTCGCTTTCGTGGGCCATTTGGCCGTAGCCGCGCAGCACGATCACTTCGGACGCGCCGGCGTCACCGCCGACGCGGATTTGCGCGTCGAGCCGGTCCGGGGCTTCGGCTCCCGCGTCGGCCAGGACGATGATCCGGCAGGGGTGTTCCCGGCTGGCTTCGTTCGCGGCTTCGATCGCTTCTTCTTCTTGCCCGGATTTGGTCACGACGACCAGGGTCAGGACCCGGCCCAGGGCGATCACGCCGCCTTGCTCGCGCAGGGAGGTGATTTTCTTGGAAATTTTCGAGGTGGTGGTGTCCGGCAGATCGACAATCATGGCCTTCTCCAGGTTCGTCCGTCACGGGCCAGGAGCTCATCGGCCGAAGCCGGCCCCCAACTGCCCGGTGCGTAGGGTTGCGGTTGTTCATCCAGGGACGCCCAGTAGTCCTCGAACGGGTCAAGGATCTTCCAGGACAGTTCCACTTCCTGGTGGCGGGGGAACAGCGGCGGCTCGCCCAGGAGCACGTCCAGGATCAACCGCTCGTAGGCTTCCGGGGAAGATTCGGTGAAGGAGTGACCGTAGCCGAAGTCCATGGTCACGTCCCGGACTTCCATCTGCGTGCCCGGGACCTTGGACCCGAACCGGATCGTGGCGCCCTCATCAGGCTGGACCCTGATCACTACCGCGTTCTGCCCGAAATCGTCCTCGCCGTGGTCACGGAAGAGCAGGTTCGGGGCGCGTTTGAACACCACCGCGATCTCCGTGACCCGCCGACCCAGGCGTTTGCCGGCGCGGAGGTAGAACGGCACCCCGGCCCACCGGCGGGTGTTGATGTCCACCCGGATCGCCGCGAACGTCTCGGTCTTCGAATCGGCGGGGATGCCGTCTTCCTCCAGGTACCCCTGGACTTGTTCCCCGCCCTGCCAGCCACCGGTGAACTGCCCCCGCGCCGAATGCGTGGACAAATCCTCGGGGAGTTTGACCGCGGCGAGGACCTTTTCCTTCTCCGCCCGCAAATCATCGGCGTTGAACGAGATCGGCTCTTCCATCGCCGTCAACGCGAGCAACTGCAGCAGGTGGTTCTGGATCACGTCCCGGGCCGCACCCACACCGTCGTAATACCCCGCCCGGCCACCGGTACCGATATCCTCGGCCATCGTGATCTGCACATGGTCCACGTAATTGGCGTTCCACAACGGCTCGAACAACTGGTTCGCGAACCGCAACGCCAGGATGTTCTGGACCGTTTCCTTGCCCAAATAATGGTCAATCCGGAACACCGCATCCGGCGGGAACACCGACTCCACAATGTCATTCAACGCACGGGCCGAGTCCAGGTCATGCCCGAATGGCTTCTCGATCACCACCCGACGCCACTGCCCGGTCTTGGCCTGCGCCAACCCATGCTTGGACAACTGCCGGCAGACCTGCTCAAACGCCTTCGGCGGGATCGAGAGATAGAAGCCATGATTGCCGCGGGTGCCGCGGGTTTCATCCAACTCCTCCAACACGTCCCCGAGCCGCTCGAACGCGTCATCATCATCGAACTCGCCCTGAACAAAACGGATCCCCGACGCGAGCTGCTCCCACACCGCTTCATCAAACTTCGTCCGCGCGTGCGCCTTCACGTTCTCTTTCACCTCAGCGGCGAAATCGGCGTTGTCCCACTCACGCCGGCCGAAACCCACCAACGCGAAACTCGGCGGCAACAACCCACGATTAGCCAAGTCATACACCGCAGGCATCAACTTCTTCCGGGCAAGATCACCAGTGACCCCAAAGAACACCAACGACGACGGCCCAGCAATACGACTCAAACGACGATCCCGCGGATCCCGCAACGGATTCCGCAAACCAGCAGTCCTTGACCGCGAACTGGGCGTAGCCGGTGAATCTGTGCTTACCGGCGAATCAACGAACGTAATAGACATTGTTGCCTTCTAACTTTCGACGGCGGTTCCCACCGTCGGACCGACGGTCACGCGAGGATAAGCTCGCGGGTCTCCCCGAAGGGGACGGAGTCGCTCAGGGCGAGGGTATAGCGGCCAGGCTGGTGGCGCGTCACCAGGATTCCAGCGAATCTCTGGGGCTTCTGGCGGAGTACGGCTTCGGCGTTGTCGAGCATTTCGTCGTGACGCCAGGGATCTGTAACCAGGACTTCTACGTGTTCATCGGCCAGACAAAGCATGATGACCAGTTCCTTTCAGGGATGAGGGTCCCCCAAAGCCAACCCCTCATCCTTGGGTTTGCTGTGTGGATCGAAAAAGGTGGCGTCCCGCGGACTGCAATATGCGGGACGCCACCTCTCGATCTGATGGTTAGGAGATAGCAGCGCGGAGAGCCTTGGCAGCCAGGGCCGGGTCCTCTGCACCGTAGATTGCGCCACCGGCAACGGCTACGTCAGCGCCGGCCTTCTGGACATCCGGGATGGTGGCAACCTTGACGCCACCGGCAACGGAGAACGGAACGCGGGCTTCAGCACCGGCGCGCAGCAGGCCGTTCAGGTCGAAGCCAGGCTTGGCCTGCTCGTCCAGGCCGGCGTGCATTTCAACGAACTTTGCACCCAGGGCGCGGACTTCCTTGGCACGGGTGACCTTGTCCTCGATGCCGATGAGGTCAACAACGACGCCCTTGTTGTGGGCCTTTGCAGCCTTGACAGCACCGGCGATGGTGGAGTCGTCAGCAGCACCCAGGACAGTCACCAGGTCAGCGCCGGCCTTGAAGGCGATGTCGGCTTCGAGTTCGCCGGCATCCATGGTCTTGAGGTCGGCGAAGACGATCTTGTCCGGGTGGGCGTTCTTGACGGCGGTGATGACCGGAAGGCCCTCAGCCTTGATCAGCGGGGTACCGAGTTCGATGATGTCAACGTATTCGGCAACCTGGCCGGCCAGTTCCAGGGCAGCTTCGGTGGTCAGGAGGTCGATGGCAACTTGGAGCTTCATGATGTTATTTCCTTTGTGATTGATGTATTGCGATGGATGGGAAAATCTTGGGTGTTCTTACTCGAGGTTTGCGTGACGCAGCCACAGCTCTTCGGCCGGCTGTGCGTCGTTGTCCCAGAGCGACTGGAAGATGGCTTCCGTGGCCACGAATAGGGCCTGCTCGAACAGCGAACCTGAGTACTGGCGGGTCACCGAGGAGCCGTGGTCGGTCTTCTGGGCGGCCGGGATGATCACCAGCGCGTCGGCCAGGCCGGCGAGCGGGGAGTCCGGGTTGGTGGTGAACGCTGCGATGCGTGCACCTGCCTTGGCGGCGGTTTCGGCGGACTTGACCACACCTGAGGTGGTGCCGGATCCGGAAGCCACCAGCAACAGGTCGCCGGAAGCGATGGCCGGAGTGGTGGTGTCACCCGCAATGTGGACCGTGAGGCCCAAGTGCATCAGTCGCATGCCGGCCATACGGAGGACCAGGCCACTGCGGCCTGCTCCTGCCACGAAGATCCGGCCCGGGTGGGCGAGGTGGCTGGCCAAGCGAGCCATCTGCTGCTCGTCGATCTTGGCGACAACGCCCTGCATTTCGTCCCTGACGAGGGACACATTGCGGACAATGTCGGAGGCGGTTGTATACGTAGCAGTCGTCGTTGCGCTTGCTGTCGGATTCACGATTCTGTCCCTTCGATTCGGTCCTCGGCCTGTCTCGGCCATCGGAGTGCTTTTCGGTTGACAACTATGTTTCCGAATCAAAAGGGGTGGGGTAACACTGTTTTCTGACGGTTCTTCCTACACTTAAGGATTGGTGGGGTAGCCAGTTGCCTTGTGCGGGGAGGCGTGGATCCGTCCAACAAAAAAGTCCTGGCTGAATCAAAACTTTCAAGTAACCCTCCTCTGTAGTATTGGAGCCAACTCGTAACCGATCCCCGGAGCGCAGACCCTTGGCATCGCCTTCTTCCTTCCAATCGCAGATCTACCGGTCCCTGCCGGAGATCGAGCGTGCCGATGCGATTGTCGACAGAATCTCCACCGCCATTTCCCTTGGCTTGCTCAAAGTGGGCGAACGCCTGCCCGCTGAAGCGGCCCTGTCCGAGATGTTTGGAGTGGGTGGGGCCACGCTCCGCGAAGCGCTGAATGAACTGCGCGAACGCGGAATCGTTGAAACCCGCAGGGGACGCAGCGGCGGATCCTTCGTGGTCAGGCAGCCGGAGACCCAATCCGAGGCCATGCGCGCCTGGTTCCTCTCCACTTCGATCTCGGAAATCCGCGATATCGGTGATGAGCACGCAGCCATTGCTGCGGCAACCATCCGCTTGGCCTGCGAACGCGCCGAGGCCCATGACTTCGAACGCTTGCAGGAGCTGGCACGGGCGCTGGTCCTGGCCCACTCCCCCGAAGTCCGCGCGTCTGCCGACAGCCGGTTCCACGTGGAACTTGCGGTGGCAGCCCAGTCACCACGGCTTGCCAATGCCGAGATCCGGCTGCAGCAGGAGACGGTCCAGCAGCTGTGGACTCCCCTGGCCGTAGCATTTGACCCGGAAACAGCCACCGCTGAACACTTGGAGCTCGTCAGGGCGGTTGCCCAGGACCAGCCCGAGAAGGCCCAGGCGTTGGTGCTGGAACACATCAGGCGGAACATCTTCCACTTGATCGATACAAAGCTCACCCTCGGATATGCCCAATCAACCCAGGATGCATAAATGAAGCTAGTCGACGAAGTAGTACACGCCGCCAATGCCCTCACCTCGTGGACCAGCAGCGTTTCCTCCAGCGTCGGGGAACTTGCCAGCCACGTCGGCTCACTGGTGGAAGGAAACCTGGGCGACCGGCCCAAGGTGGACCGCCCGGCGCTGAAGGGATTGGAGAAGCTCTCGCAGGATTTCCTGGCGAAGAACTCCTTCGCCGTTGGCGCGGGAACGTTCTTCGCTGCCGAGTCGGTGGAGCACGGTGACCATCTCCTTGAGTGGTGGACCAGGGGCGCCTCGGGCTCAGTGAAAAAGCTCGACGCTGACCTGACGCCAGGCAGCAACCGCTATTACGACTACGAGAAACTGCCTTTCTTCTCCACGGCGGCGGCCACGGGGGAACAAACCCTCTGGGGTCCGTATATCGACTACCTCGGCTTCGAGGAATACATCATGACGTTCACGGCGCCATGGTCCATCCATGGCCACTTTGCCGGCGTGGTCGGCTGCGATATCCGCATCAAGGACCTTGAGCCCATCATCATGCCGGACCTCCGCAGCATCCATGGAGACGCAGCCCTCATCAATGCCAGCAACCGCGTCATCCTGGGCAATTCCGGAGCGTACCTCGTGGGCGACCGGATCAAAGCCGGACCGGTGGAACCGCACCGCGTGGACCTCGATGTTCCGCACTTGGGCCTTGCCCTGATCTACAGCCCCTGACCACTGCCGCGAACAGCCCCTGACTCCCTGGACCACCGGGAGGCAGGGGCTGTTTGGCATGCCAGGGACCGGAGGCAGCGGGACGGCGGCCACAAATTCCGATGCACAAAAGTCCCGAAAATAAAAGCTGTTGAACTGAGGTTTTTAAGCTGTAGTCTCTGGAGTGATTTACTTCACAGGAAGCTAGGCGTCGAGGCCAAACCCCGCCCCGGGACATGACGCGGATGACCCAACACCCGTACGCAGCAGCCGGCTTCCCATGCTTGGCGCAGGCATTTTTTTGATGCGCATCTGAATGTTTTAGCAATGACTTGCCGGAAGGATCGTGGCCATGGCCGCACCTCATCAGGCGATGGGCCCCACCAAGGGACGTGAACGGCAGGTCCATGAAGCACGACTTAGTTCAGTCAAGGGAGATTGTTATGAGCGAAAAGCGATTAGAGGCCAGTGACGGCCTGGAGCGGTCCATCGATTGGAAACAGGGGCTGGCCATCGCGCTGGGAGTTCCTCTTCTGATCCTGCCCTCGCTGGGCTACCTGCCGATGTACCTGGCCGCCGGTGCGATCCTGATCTGGGGACTGTCCGTGATCCAGGGCTTCTTCCAGAACGCGGCCTACGCGGAAATGGCCACCACGTTCCCCAAAGCCTCGGGCCTTCCCGGCTTTGCCCAGCACGTCTTCCGCACCGAGAACTACCAAGGGAAGTACGACAAGAGCAAGCTGATTGGCGGGTTCAGCGCGTGGGCCTACTGGTTCGCCTGGACCCCCGTGCTGGCCATCTTCTCCATCCTGGTGGGCAGCTACCTGCACGGACTGTTCCCGGCGCTGGGCGAGATGTTTACCGAGAACCAAATGGCCCTCATGACCGGACTGGTGATCTTCGGAGGCCTCTTTGTGGTCAACTGGTTCGGACTCAAGGACGGCGCCAAACTGGGGTATGTACTGGCCGCCTTTTCGCTGATCCCCCTGGTGGTCCTGACCGTGGCGCCCTTCGCCACCGGCCACGTCGACATGCGAAACATCACCGGGAACCTGGTGCCGGCCGACTGGGCGTGGGACATGCACCATATCCTGATCCTCCTGGGCATCTTCGCCATTGCCCAGTGGAGTGCTTGCGCCTGGGAGACAGCCGCGATCTATGGGCCGGAGTACAAAAACCCCGCCAAGGATGTCTCCAAGGCGCTCTTTGCCTGCGGCGTGATCTGCTTCTTCTCGTTTGTCCTGGTGCAGGCCGCCGTGATCGGCGTGCTCGGGGTGGACGGAGTACTGGACCAACCCGTGTCCCCGCTGATTCCCGTGGCCCACGCGGTGTTCGGCGAAGTGGGCTCCATGGTCACGATCTTCATGCTGATCGCAGCCATGGTTTTGATTATCCAGACCGCCTACCTGGGATCTTCCCGGGCCATGCACTCCATGGCCATTGAGGGCAACCTCCCACGCTCCCTGGGCAAGACCAACCGTAACGGCACACCTTTTGTTGCCATGCTGGTGATCGGCGCCTTCAACCTCGTACTCATCTTCATGGGCAACCCCGCCGCGATTGTTGCTGCGTCTGCCATCGGCTACACCTGCGCCAATGGCATCAGCCTGTTCGCGTACGTCCGGGCAAGGAAGCACCCTGCCTTCGCCGGCTTGGACCGGCCCTTCAAGGCCCCCAAGGGCTGGAAGAACGTAGCCATGGTGTTTGGCCTGTTCAACCTTCCCCTCTGCCTGATCGGCGTCGTCTACCTGAACAGCCTCGAAATCGGCTGGGCCCCCACCTGGGTGGGCTTCATTGTGCTGGCCCTCTACGTTCCCATCTGGTTCTATTCGCAGCGCCAGGCCGCGCGCCACAAACCAGAGCCAGGTGCCGCCGTCGTACCTGACGCACGCCCCGGTGCGAACCTTGAGGACGCCGCGCGCCCGTAGCCGCCCCCGAATCACCTCGGAAGGCGGGTTGGTGGACAGCTGCTGCTGCCCACCAACCCGCTTTTCTGCTGCCTTGTGCAGCTCCAGGAAGCAAGTCAAGCACCGGCCGGAACGTCAATCTACAAACTCGTCATGAAATTTTCTAAAAAAGTCTGGACTAGAAGTATTAGTCCGAGTAGGTTTGTTTGTGGGGCCGGAGAGTGACCCGCATCACACAATCTACGTAGACCGAATGTCTTCCTGGGCTTTGATCTATCAAGGGATTCGGGTCAACTCTTCCCACCATTCAGGGCATTCAGCCCAGTTCACCTCTTGGCCATAAAGGCACCAAAGTGAATGTTTTCTGACCACTTCCCACCACTGTCCACTCAAAGGAGAGACCCATGGAAACACTGCTTGGAACACTCAGCAAGGCCGGAGCAATCCACAAGGTGGAGGACGGATACCTCAACATCCCGTCCATGGACCTTCCCGGAAGCGAAGCCTTCATCGGTGACGCCCTCCACAACCCGGAAGGCACGGTCATGAGCGCCGGCTTCTTCGAGCTCAAGGCGTCCGAACCGTTCGAGTACACCTACACCTACGACGAGATGAAGGTAGTCATCCAGGGTGAATTCATCCTTACCGACGTCTCGACCGGCGAAGTGACCCACGCCAAGGAACGCGACGTCCTGTTCTTCCCGAAGGGCACCACCGTCAAGTTCGACACCCCCACCTACGGCCTCGGCTTCTTCGCCGGCGACCGCTCCTTCGCACCGTAAGGACCCACCATGAGTTCCGTGTCCATGCCACACACAGCGGGCAACGGCTTGGAACCTGGTTTTCGCGGTGTCATCTGCGCGTCGTTCGGCGCAGCAGGTGACACCGCGGATAAGCAAAGCGACAGCCAGCCCAAGCTAAACCTGCACTTCGAAGCCGCAACCCCGGAGGCCCTCTCCGAACTGCGGTCCGCACTGGGAAGCTCCAGCGTCGGCGTCCGTCTCCTGCTTTCAGGCCCGACGGCGGACATCCGCGCAGCAGCGGCCGTCGCCGCCGAGTGCGGACTTCAGCAGGAGGAAATGACCCTCCTCAGCGCTGAATCCGCACCTCGGGTGATCTACTGCCCGCATTGCCACTCAACTACCGCAACCACCGAACCCGCTGGAGCGGAAGTTCCCTGCCAGGGCTGCAGCACGGACCTGGTCACCACTGACCACTTTTCCCGCCGAATGGGCGCGTACCTCGGATACGCAGCCCGTGTCGAGGAGGCATCATGACTGTCACGGCACTGCCCATCAGCCCCCACCCAGCGGTTGACGGCGGCCTTCAGCTGGAAGTGACCAACATCAGTCCCCAGACCGACTCGATTGTGAGCATCACGCTCGCGGACCCGTCGTTCCGGAAACTGCCGTCCTACGTTCCGGGCAGCCACCTCGTGGTCCAGTACGGGGAAGGCGTCAATGCCTACTCCCTGACCGGGTCCGGCAACGCGCCCTCCGAGTACGCCATTTCGGTGCTCCGCGTCGAAGACGGCGCCGGCGGATCCCAGGCCATGCACCGGCTCTCCGTTGGCGACCGCGTCTTCGTTTCGCGGCCCCGGAGCGCTTTCGCCCCGGCGTCAACCGCCACCCACCACCTTCTCGTCGCAGCGGGAATCGGAATCACCCCGGTCCTCTCGCACGCACGGGCCGCCGCCGACCGCGGCACCACCTCGTCCCTCATCTACGTTTACCGCCCCGGATCCGGAGCGCACGTGGACGAAGCCCGGGAACTCCTCGGTTCAGCCCTCACTGAATGCAGCAACCGCGACAGTTTCCAGGACGTCCTCACCGACCAGCTCACCAAGCAGGGCGTGGGAACCCACCTCTACGTGTGCGGCCCCAATGCGTTCATGGACTCCGTCCTGGACCAGGCCCGCCAAGCCGGATGGGCTGAAGCACGGCTGCATTCGGAGGCGTTCGGCGCAGCTGAACTGGACGATGGCGAACCCTTCACGGTGAACCTGGCCCGCAGCGGCCTCAAGCTTGACGTTCCGGCCGGCGTCTCCCTCCTGGAGACCCTGGAAAAAGCCGGAAAGACCATCCCCAACATGTGCCGCAAGGGTATCTGCGGCGAGTGTGTCCTGCCTGTCCTCAAAGGAACCCCGCAACACCGGGATATGTACCTCACTGATCAGGAAAAGGCCCAGAACACCACAATGATGTGCTGTGTTTCCCGCAGCGAAGACCCCGAATTGGAGTTGGACCTTTGAGCATCACGATCGACACACCAACTGACACCGCTTCCCTCCCGGACCGCATCCGGCGCTTCCCCTTCCCTTTCCGGGACGAGATCTACCGCTACAGCGCCAACGTGGAGCCGGCCAACAAGAACATCGAAACGGATGCAGGTTCCTGGGGCAAAGGACTCATCGACATCGACGAGTTCTACCTCGAAGAACTCGCCGACCGCGAACGGATCCTGACCGCCGATCCATCCCGCTCCCAGGTCCTTCCCCACATGAAGCCTGCCGCTTGGGACACCGTGGCCACCCTGCTGCCGGCCATGGCCGAGGAAAACCCGGAGATCATGTCCTTCGAACGTGAAGGAAACCACTGCCGCTGGCACAACGGCCTGCAGAACCTGGACATCGAATTCACCATTGGCGACGACGATTCTGTTCCCGGTGGACCACTGCGCTTCCTCGGAACACAGATCCAGGACGACATCGTCCTCCTGGACATCCGCGACGGCACCATGTGGCTGGACGCCGGCGTCGTCAGCTTCGCCGCTGACTGGTCCTTCGGGTTCGACGTCGGAATGAGCTTCCTGGAGATCCACGGACCCGTGCCAAGGGTCAAGGAAGAGAACATCATCCAGCGCGCCGAGCAATTCCTCATGCGCCTCCAGCCCGGTGAGCAGTTCCGCCGGACCAACTGGACCATGACCATCGGCCGCCGCCTGGACACTTCCACGGAGACCTACCAGGAATGGGGCCCGGACCGCGGCACCATCGCCACCGACCCGGACATGCCGGACAAACTGCACCTCCGCGTCGAGGTCCAGCACTTGGTCCGGCTCCCCCACACCGGAACCCTGCTGTTCCTGATCCGCAGCTACCTCTTGCCGCTGCGGGACATCGCCCAGGTCCCCACCTGGCGCGAGAAATTCGGCAACATCCTCGCCGAACTGCCGGAAGACATGGCTGAGTACAAAGGCATCACCCGGTACCGCAACGCTGCCTCCGAATGGCTGCTCGCGGGCTAAGAACGTCCAAACATCTACACATCAAAAACATAAAACAAAGGAGTTAGTTGTGACTTTGAATGCTGATACTGAGGTTTTGGTGGGTGTTTCGCATCCGTTGGATCCGTTGTCGCGGGTGGAGATCGCG
>NZ_JBIVGX010000027.1:0-15686 GCF_044748905.1 Paenarthrobacter sp. NPDC089714 | reverse complement strand
CCGCCCCAGTCTACCGCTTTGTCCACCCCGCCCGCCCGCCCCTCGGTTTCGGGGAGGGGCGGGCTTTTTTCCACCCCCCCCACCCCCCCCTGCGTCGCATTCGGGCGGTTTTTCCCCCCAAAACCCCCCCACAACTGCGACCTAGTTGGGCTGGGGGGCTGGGACCGGGGCCCTGAGCGTCTCCAGGATCCGGCGGGCCAGGGCGTCGTTTTCGCGGAACGGTGCGGCGTTGGTGTTGGGACGGGCAAACGCACCCGCACCCCATCCGGACGTCCACGGACCCACGGCGAACAACCCCTTCTGAGGTGTTCCAACAGGGGAAAGGACCTCGTGATTCCCGGAGACCAGGAGTTTTCCAGTGGAATGCGGGCCGTCTGAGGTGAGCAGCCGCTGTTCGGTGCCCAGTCCGGCGTCGTGCAGGTCCAGCAAGGCGGGATTCGCGGAACGTTCCACGGACGCGGCAGGCAAGCGGGCCTCGATGTAGGCAGAGGCGTCAACCACCACCGGCGACTGGAACGAGCCCGCCACAAAACGGCCCGTGGCATCGTCGGCACGGACCCACATGCCCGGGCCCAGGAACTTGAGGAAGCCGGCGCGGTGCAGCGCGAGCATCTCGCGGAGGCGGTGGGCGGGTGGCCCTGAGTCCACGAAGCTGAAGAAGCCGTGCCACCAACCGTGGATGGCCTGCTGCGAACGCGAGTTGAGGCGTTCCTGCGGGACCAGCCGGCCCAGGTCCATGTACACGAACAGCAACGCCATGAAGAGCGCCAGGGTCTCTGAGTGGTCGTCGCTGGTGCGGAGATCAAGGTCGCGCTGGATGTAGGCGGCCACCGAGCGCTGCACGGCTTCGTGGGAGTCGAACGCGCAGCCGCTCAGTGGGTGGTCCACTGCCTCCAGGTCCAGCCGCAGCGCACGGTCGGGCACGGCGAACGCCGCGAGTTCCTCCCGTTCGGAGCTGTACCAGTCCAAGGCGTCGAAGCGGGCCTCGAAGCTCGCCCACGTGCCCAGGACCCGCTCCGGGTAGCCGGTGAACAACTCGCGGTAATACGCGTAGCCGGCGTCCTTGGCGATCAGCGGCCAGAGGTGGGCGCGGAAGTCGAGTTCCTGGTGCTCTGCCAGCAGGGCATCGATCGCGTCGGCGGTGAAGTATCGCGGCCGTTCCACGGGAGTGCGCAGCGCGGAGGAGATCTTGGAATGGAACGGAACGCCGCGCCGGGAGCCCGCCCAAAGCCGGGGTTCGGCGCCGGAAGGCACATAGTCGAGTCCGCCGTCGGGCCGTTCTTCGAAGCGGCCGCCGCGGCCCTCGAACAGCAGCACCATCAGGTCCACGAACGCCAGGCCCATCCCGGAGACGATCACATCCTGCCCCGCAGCGATGGGGGAGTAGTCCACGTCCGTGGTGTACGACGGCGGCGCATGGAACCCGCCGTTCTCGGCGGCAAACGCGCTCAGCCGCGCCGACTCGGGCTCCGCCTGCGAATCGGTGTGGCCCAGGGCGTAAACCACGACGTCGGCAGCCACCTCGGCGCCGGAGGCCAGCCGCACGCGGTGCGCACCGGCGTCGTGGTCGCCTCGGGAGGATGCGCTACCGGAGGACGCGCCACCGGAGGACGCACCACCGGAGGAAGGCGAGACGCCGGTGGCCGTGTCGCGATGCACCGTGACGGTCACGTCCGGTCCGAGTGAGCTGACGGCACGGCGGAAGAACCATTCAAGGTATTTGCTTTGCAGTTGCCGGGTGGGAAACGAAGCCGGTGTCAGTGCCCGGAGTTGGTCCAGGATGTGCGGTTCAAACAGCGGGACGTCGGTGATGCTGCCATCGAGCACGCCGGCGGCCCAGGTGGCCAGGGCGGGACCGTCCAAGGCCGGGCCATCGCAGGCCACCGAGGCATCCGTGAACATTGTGACGTCCGCGGCAGTGGAGTTCATGAGCAGGCCGGGACCTTGGTCGTAACGCCAGATCCGGCCGGAACCCGGCTGGTGCGGCTCCACGACGTGGATCTGCAGCGGACCGTCGAAAAGTGCGGGGCGGCTTGCTGCCAGCCGCTCCAGGACACCGGCCGTGCGCGGACCGCCGCCAATGAAGACGATTGCGGGAACTCGTGACGGCATGGGACATCTCCTGTACTGCGGGGGTTGGTATGCCCAATGTAGGGAGCCCCCGCCACCCCGGTCGAGGCACTGGTAACCGCCGTTCACGACGCGTCATTGCGCGTTAAATGACGAAAAACAAATGACGCATATGGCGTTGTGTGAATTGCGTTTATGACGTTGGAAGAAGCCTTTTGAAGCCGCAAGAAGGCTCGTGAAGAAGTGCAAATTCCCGCCTTGCTGGCCGTTCCGGGCACCCCTAGATTTGCAGAAATCCGATAGACAACCCCCAACCGAAATGAGGTGGCGCATGAGTGCAATCGCACCGCCTGCCACGGCGGAATCCGCACCGCCCACCGCCGACTACTCCGACTACAAACTGGTTCCCGCGAAGCATCCATGGCGCTGGGTGGGCACGGTCATCGTGGCCATCGGCGTGGCGGCCATCGTATGGTCCCTGGTGACCAACCCGCGCTGGGAGTGGGGCGTGGTGGCGCAATGGTTCACTGCGCAGTCCGTGGTGGCCGGTTTGGTGGAGACGCTGAAGCTGACCGCGATCTCCGGCGTCCTCGGCTTTGTCCTCGGATTCATCCTGGCCCTCATGCGCCTCTCGGCATCGCCGCTGCTGGTCTCGGTGTCCTGGACCTTCTCCTGGATCTTCCGTTCCACCCCGCTGCTGGTCCAGCTGCTCCTTTGGTACAACCTCGGCTACCTCTACGAGAAGATCAGCCTGGGCATCCCGTTCACGGACGTCAGGTTCTTCGAGGCTCAGACCACCACCCTCATCAGCCAGTTCGCTGCCGCCGTCCTGGGCCTTACCCTGAACCAGGCCGCGTACTCCGCGGAAATCATCCGTGGCGGCATCCTTTCCGTGGACCAGGGCCAGCTTGAAGCGGCTGCGGCCTTGGGTATCCCGGCGTGGAAGCGCTCCACCAGGATCGTGCTGCCGCAGGCCATGCGGGCCATCCTGCCCAACGCCTTCAACGAGATCATCGGCCTGGTCAAGGGCACCTCGATTGTGTACGTCCTGGCCTACTCCGAGCTGTTCTACACAGTGCAGGTCATCTACAACCGGACCCAGCAGGTGCTCCCGCTCCTCCTGGTGGCCACGCTCTGGTACGTCGTGATCACCTCGGTGCTGAGCGTCTTCCAGTACTACATTGAACGCCACTTCTCCAAGGGTGCCCTCCGCACGCTCCCGCTCACTCCGTTGCAAAAAGCCCGCAAGTTCTTCGCCGCCCACGCCCCCGTCAACTCCGGGAAGGAACCACGATGACCACCGTCTTCTCCTCCTCCGAAGCGGCCGCGGCCGCCCACCTCGAAGAAGCCCACCTCGCGTCGGGTAGTTCCGGAGCACCGGCCCCGGAACCGCAGGAACGCACGACGTCGGAACAGCCTTCCGCGGCCACCCTGGCTGCCGCTGTGGCCACCAAAGGCCAGGTGGACATCACCAATGTCCGCAAGTCTTTCGGCACCACGGAGGTCCTCAAAGGTGTCTCACTGTCCGTCCCGCCAGGTGGGGTGGCCGTGATCGTTGGACCGTCCGGCTCGGGCAAGTCCACGCTCCTGCGCACCATCAACCACCTGGAAAAGGTGGACGGCGGCTTCATCACCATCGACGGCGAACTGGTGGGCTACCAGGTCCGCGGGAACAAGCTCCACGAATTGCGTGAGAAGGACATCCTCAAGCAGCGCACGCACATTGGGATGGTGTTCCAGAACTTCAACTTGTTCCCGCACCTCACGGCCTTGGAGAACGTCATTGAGGCACCCATCGTGGCGCAAGGCCGTTCCAAGGCAGAGGCCCGCAAACGCGGACTGGAACTGCTGGACCGCGTGGGCCTGAAGGACCGGGCCGATGCCTACCCCCGCCAACTCTCCGGCGGCCAGCAGCAGCGCGTGGCGATCGCCCGGGCGCTCGCATTGGACCCCAAGATCCTGCTCTTCGACGAGCCCACCTCCGCCTTGGACCCGGAACTCGTCAACGAAGTCCTGGACGTCATCCGCGAACTCGCAAAATCCGGTACCACGCTGATCATCGTCACCCACGAGATGGGCTTTGCCCGGGACGTGGCAGACACCGTGGTGTTCATGGACCAAGGCCAGATTGTGGAGTCCGGCACACCCCAGGACATCTTCAGCAATCCCCGCGAGGAACGCACCCGCAGCTTCTTCTCCAAAGTCATCGAACCAGCCTTTAACATCTAGGAATCCCCATGCTTCGCATCACCGGCACCTCATACAAACGAAAGCTCCTGGCACTCGCGGTGCTTCCCGCCGTCGTCCTTCCTGCGCTCGCCGGATGCTCCGATCCTGGCGCGTCAGCGGCAAAACCCGAGTCGGAAGCCGCCAGGAACGGCATTGTCTACAACACCTCCGTGGACCAGAACCGCATCCGCGTGGAGAAGGACGCAGCCGCCACCGCCAAGGTTCCGGCAGCCATCTCCAAGGACGGCAAACTGACCGTCGCCACCACGGCCGGCGCCATCCCGCTGTCCTTCCACGCCACGGATGACAAGACCCCCATCGGCGTGGAGGTGGACATCGCGCAGCTGGTTGCGGACAAGCTGGGACTCGAGCTGGACCTGCAGGTGACCTCCTGGGAGAACTGGCCACTGAAGACCCAGTCCGGCGACTTTGAAGCTGTTTTTTCCAACGTGGGCATCAATGCGGCCCGCGTGAAGTTGTTCGATTTCTCCACGTACCGCGCGGCCTTCATGGGCTTCGAGGCCAAGAAGAGCTCCACCTATGACATCAAGGGCTCGGACGACATCTCCGGCCTGAAGATTTCCGTGGGCTCGGGCACCAACCAGGAAAAGATCCTCCTGGCGTGGAACAAGGAGCTGGAAGCGAAGGGCAAGGCCCCGGCCACCCTGCAGTACTACTCCTCCGACGCCGACACCATCCTGGCGCTCTCCTCCGGCCGGACGGACCTGAACCTGGCTCCCTACCCGTCCGTGACCTACCGGGAAAACACCCGCGACGACCTCAAAGTAGTTGGCAAGGTCAACGCGGGCTGGCCCTCCGAGACCCTCGTCGCCGCCACCACGCTGAAGGGCAACGGCCTGGCCCCGGCCATCACCGACGCCCTGAACTCCACCATCAAGGACGGCTCCTACGCCAAGGTCCTTGAGCGCTGGGGCCTCTCCGAGGAAGCCGTGCCGGAATCGAAGACCGTCACGGAAGCAACGTTTGGAACCGGCAAATGAAGTTCCAGGTCCTGGACATCATCCCCCACCTGAAGAATCCGGTGACGGGGGAGATCGTTTCCACCGCTGACCGGCTCAACCAAGTGGTGGAGACGGCACGCCGAGCGGAGGAACTCGGCTTCGACAGCTTCTCCGTGGGGGAACGCCATGCGGGCGAGTTCGTCTCGTCATCCCCGACGACGGTCCTCGCCGGCATCGCGGCGGTCACCACGCGCATCCGCCTCCAGACCGGTGTCACCGTGCTCTCCGTGCTGGATCCGGTGCGGGTAGCCGAGGACTATGCCACGATCGACCAGCTCAGCCGTGGCCGCTTGGAACTGGTGATCGGCAAAGGCAACGAGGTGCTGCAATACCCGCTGTTCGGGCTCTCGTTGGATGACCAGTGGGAACTCCTCGCGGAAAAGTACGCCCTGCTGCGCGCATTGTGGCGGAAGGAAAGCGTCACCTGGTCCGGCAGGTTCCGGCCCGCGCTGACCGAACCGACCACGACGACGCCCCGCCCCTTCGCGGGGTCGCCGCGGATTTGGCACGGCTCGGCTACAACCCTGACGTCCGCTGCGCTCGCCGCCAAGTGGGGTGATCCGCTGTTCACGGCCAACGCCATCCAGCCGCGGGAGAACTACAAGGTCCTGATCGACCACTACCGCGAAGAATACGAGCGCCACGGACACGATCCCCGCCACCAATATCTTGGCTCGGGCAGCGGGGCCGGCGGGGTGTTCATCGCGGACACCACGCAGGAAGCGAAGCGCCAGTACGGTCCGGTTTACGAAGGATTGACGGCGGGCCGCAACGTGCCAGGCAACAATTCGCCCTTCCGCGACATCGACCATGCCGTGGCAGAAGGACCGGCCTTGGTGGGCAGCCCGGAGCAGGTGATCGACAAGATCCTGAGCTACCACTCGCTGTATGGGCATGATCTCCAATCGATTTCCTTGCCCACCACGCTTCCTTTCGAAAAGCAGCTCGAGATCCTGGAGCGCTTCGCCACGGACGTCATCCCGGCCGTTCGTGCCGCAGCCCCCACCACTTTGTGGGAGTCCGGGGATCCGTTCGCCGGCCGACCGGAGTTCGCCGGGGCCACCGAACCGGATGCCGCAGCAACCGTCACCGCAGACCACGCTTTGAACAGGAGCGACACCGCACATGTCTACGCACACTAAAAGCGCTACGCACACCGCAGCCGCCCTCGAGGCCTTCGACGCCGAATGGCAGGAGTGGCACGCAGCCCACGAACGCCACCGCGCCCACCCGCACGGCTTCCTCGCCGTCACCCACCTCCACTGGCTGACGGCCGAGCCGACCCGGCTGGAAGGTGCGCCGGGAACCTGGAGCCTGGAGGCCGACGTCGTGCGTGTTGTCTTGGAGCCCGGCGAGAGCCTGCTGCAGGACGGCACGGAACTGGGCGGGAGCGTCCAGCTCGGACCCATCGAGGAACGCGGCGGCATCAACCTGGTGTCCGGCGACACCGTCATTGAGGTGGCCAAGCGCGGCGGCGAATACATTGTCCGTCCCCGCAACCCAGCGAATGCACTGTTGCAGGACTACCAAGGCACACCGGCGTACACGCCTAACGCGGCGTTCGCCGTGGCCGGAACGTTCGTGCCGTTCGATGAGCCGCGGTCCACCACGGTGGGCGCCGCCGTCGAAGGTATCCAACATGTGTACGAGGCGCCCGGTGAGATCCGTTTCAAGCTCGCCGGCCAGGAACTCACCCTGACAGCCTTCAACGGCTACGCGCCTGGCTCCCTGTCCGTGCTCTTCACCGACCAAACCTCCGGCAAGACCACGTACGCCGCCAACCGCTCGCTGTCCGTGGTTCCAGCCGCAGACGGCACCGTGGTCCTCGACTTCAACCGGGCCGTGAACCTGCCGTGCGCCTACACCGACCTCGCCACCTGCCCGCTCCCGCCGGCCGAAAACCGGCTGCCGGTAGCGATTGAAGCAGGCGAAAAGATTCCCTACGAACGTCAGGACCAGAAGTGAGCACCAACAACAACGCCGGATTCCTGGCCATCGAACTTGATGGTGCCGGGTGGGACGGCGGAGCCTTCAACGGCCTCGCCGAAGCCGTCCTCGCAGCCGAGTCCGCCGGATTCCACATCGCCACCTTTGCCGATGCCCCGGAAGCCGGCAGAGCCAACGCCCTGCAGCGTGCGGCCTTCGCCGGTCCCGTCACCCGGTCCATCGCGCTGGTTCCCGAGGTGGACACCGTGTACACCGAGCCGTTCCACGTCTCCACGCAGCTCGCCAGCCTGGACTACGTGTCCGGCGGCCGCGCCGGGTGGATCGCTACCGCAGCCGAATCGCCGGAGGCGGCTGCCGCCGTCGGACGTTCGTTCGTGAGCGGCGACGCGCTGGGGCAGGAGGCCGCTGCCTCGATCGAGGTTGGCCGCCGCCTCTGGGACTCCTGGGAAGACGACGCCGTGATCCGGGATGTCGCCACCGGCCGGTACATCGACGTGGACAAGCTGCATTATGCGGACTTCGAAACTCCGGAGGGCTTTGCCGGTGCGGCCTACTCCGTGAAGGGGCCGTCGATCATTCCGAGGCCTCTGCAGGGCCAGCTTCCCGTGCTGGCCTCCGCGTCGTTGGTGGGCGAAGGATCTGTTCCAGCCGGTGCTGTTGACGCCGTGCTGGTCACGGCGCCCACCCCGGAGTTGCTGGTGGCCGAGGTCCGGGACGTCCGTGCCCGGCTGGGTGCGTCCGTTGCGGTGGTGGCGGAGCTCGACGTCGTCCTCGACTCGCGCGGCGAGCCTGCCGCGCGTCGCGTGGTCCCGGAGGGCGACCACGCGCGTTTTTCCGGCTCGGCTGCGGAACTTACCGACTATCTCGACGCCCTTTTGCAGGAGGCCGACGGCGTCCGGCTGCACCCCGGTGACCTGGCGCTGGAACTCGATGAGCTGTCCAGGCTGGTCCTGCCCGAACTGCGCCGCCGCGGATCGTTGCAGCCGCCGGTCCAGGACGCCACGTTCCGCGGGCTCCTCGGCCTGGAACACGCCGACAACCGCTACTCGACTGCCGGAAAGTAAAGGTAACCCCATGACACGCGACATTTTCCAGCCAAGCGGGCAGATCCAGTTCGGCATCTTCTTCCAGGGCGTCAACTCCGGAACCATCTGGAAGGCAGCGGAATCGGGCTCGCAGACCGACTTCGAGTCCTTCCGCAGGATTGTTCAGACCGCAGAACGCGGCAAGTTCGCGGCGTTCTTCCTTGGCGAGGGCCTGCGCCTCCGCGAGCACCTGGGACGTCCGCACGCCCTTGACGTGGTGGGCCGTCCGGACGCGCAGACCATGCTCGCAGCGCTGGCGTCGGTCACCAAGAACATCGGCCTGGTGGCGACGCAGAACACCACCTACAACGACCCCGCGGACCTCGCCCACCGGCTGGCTTCGCTGGACCTCATCTCCGGCGGCCGCGCCGCGTGGAACATCGTCACCACGGACAACGCCTGGACGGGAGCCAACTTCCGCCGTGGCGGGTACCTCGACCATGCGGACCGCTACAAGCACGCGGAGGCTTTCGTGGAGACAGCCAAGCGCATCTGGGATTCGTGGGAAACGGCCTCCGGACCCGCCCGCCGGGTGCTCCACGAGGGCCAGCACTACACCGTGGACGTCACGCCGCGCTTGCCTCGCAGCGCCCAGTACCGTCCTGTGCTCTTCCAAGCCGGCGATTCACCGGAAGGCCGCGACTTCGCAGCCCGCCAGTCGGACGTCATCTTCTCCGCCCACCCCAAGTTCGACGACGCAGTGGAGTTCCGCCGCGACATCGTGGCCCGTTCTGTCGCTGCCGGACGTGGAGCCAACGCAGTGCAGATCATGCCGGCCAGCGAGTTCATCCTCGCTGCTACTGCCGAGGAAGCCCAGGAAAAGAAGGCCTGGGTCCGGAGCCTGCAGATCGGTCCGCAGCAGGCCATTGCCTACCTGGAACAATTCTGGGGCCGTGAGCTCTCCTCGTATGATCCGGATGGTCCCCTGCCGGAGATCGACCCCGTGGTGGAAGAGACCTCCGAGACGCGCGGCAGCGGCTTCCACGGAGCCAAGGCCCGCCAGCTTGCCGACCAGTGGCGCGCGGAGGCCAAGGACAAGGGCTTGTCCATCCGGGAATTCGTCACCTCCAAGACTGCGCGGATCGACGCCACCTTCACCGGTTCCTACAACGCCGTGGCCGACCACCTCGCGGAATACGCACGCGTTGGAGCCGTGGATGGCTTCAACATCTCACCGTGGCTCATCCCCACGGGCCTGGATGACATTGTGAACCACCTGGTTCCCGAGCTCCAGGAACGCGGCGTGTACCCCACCGAGTACCGTGGCACCACGCTCCGCGAGAACCTGGGGTTGGAAACGCCCGTGCGTTCGAGTGAGTCCCTGAGCGTCTGATGGTGCGCACGTGGATGGATTTTGCTGGATCATTCCTTCGCCGCGTCCGTTTCTTTGCGGAATCACGGGGGTTCGGGGCGGAGGGTCCGCGAATGATGCAGCAGAATCCTGAGGCGTTCGACGGCGGGCCGGAGACTGTCCGTCTCCAGCTCGCCGTGTGGAACCAACCGATCTAGCTAGAGGAGTTCGCGGAACACGTTCCAGCCGGTGCCCACGGGGCCATAGGGTCCCCAGAGGACCCCGGTGGACGCTCCCGTGGAGTACGTCACCAGGTCGCCGTTCCCATTAACTGCGAAGAGATTGTTGTAGCGCTGGTGGCCGAAACTTCCAAGGCCCTTGATATCGGTGAACGTGCCCCAGCCGCCGCTGACCACCGCGGAGGATTCCCAGCCGCCCGTACCGTCGGCCCGGTAGATGGAGATGTACCCGTCGCGGTCCCGTGCGAAGACTTCCACGGGACCGTCGCCGTTCATGTCACCACCGGTGATGATCTTGTCCATGACCTGCCAGCCCTGGCCGACCTTGGACCTGGGCAGCCAGCCGCCATCGCCGTCGCCCGGGTAAAGGTAGAGGTCCCCGGCTGCATCCCTGGCCAGGACATCGTTGAAGCCGTCTCCGTCGAAGTCGCCCGGGCCCACGATCGAGTCGAAGATATTCCAGCCCTGGCCCACTTGTTGGCGCTCCTGCCAGCCGCCGTCCCCGTCACCGGGATACAGGAAAAGAGTGCCGGTGGCGTCCGTGGCCAGAAGATCGTTGTAGCCGTCTCCGTCGAAGTCGCCCGGCGAGAACACGATGCCCATCGCGTCCCAGCCTTGGCCCACCTGGCGGGATTCGTCCCATTCGCCGAAGTACGTGGGGCACGCGCCCTCGCAGCTGCCGGGGATGTACGTGTACGTCCGTGGATAGAGAATGAGCCTGCCGTCCTGCGTCCTTCCGAGCGGCTCGAAGTTTCCGCGGTCCGTCCAGCCCA
This sequence comes from Paenarthrobacter sp. NPDC089714, assembly GCF_044748905.1. Lineage (NCBI taxonomy): Bacteria > Bacillati > Actinomycetota > Actinomycetes > Micrococcales > Micrococcaceae > Paenarthrobacter > Paenarthrobacter sp. NPDC089714. The sequence goes on along the minus strand of NZ_JBIVGX010000027.1, from coordinate 5,030 downwards.
TGGCACGGGACGAGGCTTTGACCGGTGCACTGTCCGGGCTGACGCGCGTTTCGTCCGGGCAATTGGGTTCAGCGGGCGTGGAGGGGCGGACCTTGAGCGATATCCTGTGGCCGAGGTCCGCCGGAACAAGCTTCAGGACTTCTCCCTGGCGTTCGGGCGGCAAAGCCACTCCATCCTGCAACCATTCCAGTGTGTAGCCGTTGGGCGTGGTGCCTGTGGGGTTCTTGCAGCCGGAGTAGTCGTAGTCGTACTGCTTGCGGAGCTCGGCGCCAACGTAGGGAACGCCGTCGATGATGGCAGTGGGACCCACGGCCGGCGTCGTCACGGCCGGATTTGCCACTGCGGGATTTGCCACAGCCGGCGGGGCCATAGCCACAAATGAGGCCCCTGCCACCATCGCCGTTGCTGCGTAGATCGCCTTGCGCACTCCAAAAATCCCCATTGTTCCCCCCGGAAGCCAGCATCGATAGTGCGTGGGTCTTTGCTGAGCGTACCGCAGAAACCTGCCCGGGTCAGCCGGCCGAACGCGCCACCATGAACACGTCAACAAGGTCCTCTGACTCCAACTCGAAGCCCACGCGTTCGTAGAGGCGACGGGCCGGGCTGCCCTGCAGGACGTTGAGCCGGAAGGGCATGCGGTCCGCGAAGTCCCGCATGACTTTGCGGAGGACGGCACCGCCCAGGCCTTGCCCCTGATGGTCGGGGGAGAGGTAGAAGTGCTCGATCCACACTTCGCCCGCCGCCGGCCGAATGGCAATGACGCCGGCATCCACACCCTGGACGTGGACCACGTAGGTGTGTTCGGGCAGGAACGCTTTCAGGAAGCGCTCGCGGACACGGACCGGGTCGAAGCGCCCCAAACGTTCAAGATCGGGCCGCATCACCACGGCACGTAGTTCCGCGATCCAGGACGCATCGCTGCTGTTGGACGGACGGAGGGTGAACTCGGGAGGCACACGTCCAGCCTAGGCCCTGAAGGCTCAGCCCGTTTCCTCGACAGAGGCCGGTGCCGGGTCTCGCTGTGTGGCAACCCAACTGGCGAGCATCTTGAGGGCATCCTCGGAAGGTGTTCCCGGGTCCGCGGTGTACACGTTGATCCGCAGGCCCGGATCGGCGGCCAGCTCAAGCGCTTCGAAGCTCAGGTCCAGCTCTCCGACAACCGGATGGTGCAGGCGCTTGCGCCCGGTCCGGTGGTACTTCACATCATGCCGGGCCCACCTGATGCGGAATTCCTCGCTGCGGGTCGAGAGCTCGCCAATGAGGTCAGTCAGGTCCTTGTCGTAGGGGTTCTTACCGGCCGTGGAGCGCAACACGGCCACGATGTCGTCCGCGCTGCGCTCCCAATCCGCGAAGAATTGCCTTGCCTTCGGGTTCAGGAACGTGAAGCGGGCGCTGTTAGGCGGTTTGGTTTCCTCCGCCATCAGGTCCATGTAAAGCGCGGCACCGAGTTCATTGGACGCGAGGACATCGCCGCGGTCGTTACGGACCCATGCGGGCGCCGTCGTAATTGCGTCGACAACGCGCTGCACGCTGGGCCGGACCGTGCGCGGGCTTCGCTTGCGACGCACTCGCGGAGCGGCTCCGGCCGCCCGCGCCAGGTCGAAAAGGTGGGCGGTTTCGGCGTCGTCAAGCTGCAAAGCCCGGCCCAGCGCCTCCAGGACGCTGTCCGAAGCTCCCGAAAGGTTCCCGCGCTCCAGCCGGATGTAATAGTCGATGCTCATCCCGGCGAGCATCGCCACTTCCTCGCGGCGCAGCCCAGCGACGCGGCGGTTCCCGCCATAGGCCGGCAAGCCGGCGGCCTCGGGCGTGATCCGGGCCCGCCGCGAGGTAAGGAACTTCCGCACATCGTCACTGTGAGTCATGCCTGCAACGCTACGCTGCCCCGGTGCACCGAGGGAGGGACTGCCAGTACTTGGGAAGGCAAGGGGGTAATGGCGGGCACTCCCACACTCCTGCCACCGCACCTAGCGTGGACGGCATGACGATCGAACTCACACTCAACAACGGAGTCACCATGCCTGCCCTTGGTTTGGGCGTCTTCCAAAGTGCACCGGAAGATACGACGGCGGCAGTGCAGTCGGCGCTCGCGGCCGGTTACCGGCACATCGACACAGCGGCGGCCTACGGGAACGAACGTGAAGTGGGCGAAGGGCTCCGCGCATCAGGTGTGGGCCGATCCGAGGTCTTCATTGAGACCAAGGTCTGGGTCAGCGACTACGGCTACGAGCAGACGCTCCACGCCTGGGACAAGGCCATGGGCAAGCTCGGCGTGGACTATCTGGACCTGTTCATCCTCCACCAGCCGGCACCGGACCGCTTCGACCAAACGATCGCGGCGTACAAGGCGCTGGAGAAACTGCTCGACGACGGCAAGGTCCGGGCCATCGGCGTCAGCAACTTCATGCCGCATCACCTGAAGGAACTGCTCGTCGCCACGGACATTGTGCCGGCAGTAAACCAGGTTGAACTCCACCCCTATTTCACGCAGCCGGACGTGCAGGCGGCAAATGCCGAGCATGGCATCCTCACCCAGGCGTGGTCTCCTATCGGTGGCATCACGTTCTACCCGGGGTGGGGCGAGGAGCGCAGGAACGTGATGGAAGACCCTGCGATTGTTGCGATAGCGCAGGCGCACGGAAAGACTCCGGCCCAGGTGATGATCCGCTGGCACCTGCAGCAGGGCCGCTCGGCCATCCCCAAGTCCACCAACCCGGACCGGATCGCAGCAAACTTTGATGTTTTCGACTTCGAGCTCGGCGATACGGAGCTGGGTGTCATCGACGCCTTGGACCGCGGGGTCCGCAACGGACCGGACCCGGATGTGGCCCGTCCTGAGCGTTTCGCCATGGTGATCCCCGAAGCCTGACTACCAGTTACAACCCGAAAGGTTCCCCATGGAATACCGTTCCCTTGGCCGCACCGGAGTGCAGCTCAGTCCCTTGTGCCTTGGCGCGATGATGTTTGGCCCGTGGGGCAACAACGACGTGGCCGACTCCATCCGCATCATCCACCGTGCCTTGGACTCGGGCATCAACTTCGTGGACACCGCAGATGTCTACTCGGGTGGAGCATCCGAGGAAATCGTGGGCCAAGCCTTGGAAGGGCGCCGCGAAGACGTCTTCCTGGCCACGAAGTTCTTCATGCCGATGAATGAGGACGATCCGAACCAGCGGGGTGGTTCCCGCCGCTGGATCATCCGCGAGGTGGAGAACTCCCTGCGCCGCCTCAACACCGACTACATCGACCTCTACCAGGTCCATCGGCCGAGCCCGGACACTGACGTGGAGGAAACCCTTGGCGCGCTCACGGACCTGGTCCGGCAGGGCAAGGTCCGGTACATCGGATCGTCGTCCTATTCGGGCTCCCAGATCGTGGAAGCGCAGTGGGCATCCCGGGAACGCAACCTGGAGCGTTTCGTCACCGAACAACCGCCCTACTCGATCCTGACCCGCGGCATCGAGGAAGACGTGCTCCCGACGGTGCAGCGCCACGGCATGGGTACCTTGACGTACAGTCCGCTTGCTGGGGGATGGCTGTCCGGGCGTTGGCGGAAGGACTCAGCTTCGACGCCGACATCCAGTGCCCGGCCGAGCGCCCGCTTCGACATGGCCAAACCGGCCAACCAGCGGAAGCTCGACGTCGTGGAAGAACTCGCCCAGCTTGCAGGGCAGTCCGGGCTCACGCTCATCGAATTGGCGATCGCGTTCGTGATCAACCACCCCGGTGTTACCGCCGCAATCGTTGGCCCACGCACCATGGAACAGTTGGAGTCCTACCTCCCTGCGGCGGATATCAAACTCACCACCGACGTGCTGGACAGGATCGACCAACTCGTCGCGCCCGGCGTCACCGTGAACCCGGACGACAACAGCTACGGCGCACACGAGCTCACACCGAAAGCCCGGAGGCGGTAGGTACCCGCGGAGGGTCCCCTACGTAGGATTGAACCGACGAAAGGGGCTCACGGATGGTCACGCGCGAAGAAGTTGAAGCCGCATACTCCCGGACGGCTGGCTGGGTGCGGCGCACTCCGTTGGCCGAGGCCGGGGAACATCAAGGCCCCGGCGGGCTCTGGTTCAAGCTCGAGTACATGCAGCACACGGGCTCCTTCAAAGCCCGCGGCGCGTTCAACCGGCTGCTCACGGCGCGGGAGAACGGCGAGTTGGACCCCGAGGTCGGCGTGGTGGTGGCCTCCGGTGGCAACGCGGGCCTGGCCAACGCCTATGCCGCTGCCAAGCTGGGTGTCCCTGCCACGGTGTTCGTACCCCAGTCCGCGCCGGCCAACAAGGTCCACAAGCTCTACGCCGTTGGGGCACGCGTGATCCAAGGCGGAGCCGAGTACGCCGAGGCTTACGCCGCGGCGGTGGCTTTCGCCGGGGAGATGGGTGCCGTCTACTGCCACGCCTACGACCAGCCGGAGATCGTAGCCGGCGCCGGCGGCGTGGGACTTGAGTTGCTGGACGGACTGCCCGACGTCGACACAATCCTCGTTGCTGTTGGCGGCGGTGGGTTGATGGGCGGCATAGCGGCGGCCACCGAAGGCCGGGCGCAGGTGGTCGGCGTAGAACCGGAGACCGTCCCGACCCTGCATACGGCGCTCACTCAAGGGGAGCCCGTGGACGTGCCGGTTTCGGGCATAGCAGCGGACTCCCTGGGCGCTCGCCGGATGGGAGAGATCGGCTTTGGCGTCGCGAAACGGACCGGCGTCCAAAGCGTCCTGGTCAGCGACGACGCCATCATCGATGCCCGGCGAAAACTCTGGGAGGGCCACAGGATCCTGGTGGAACACGGCGCCGCTGCAGCGTATGCCGCGCTGCTCACGGGTGCGTACGCCCCGCGCGATGGTGAGACGGTCGCCGTCGTACTTTGCGGCGCAAATACGGATCCCGCGCACATCTGAACCCAACTAAGTCGCATTAGTGCGCGTTTTGACCTCGGCGGAGTCAAGGGGTGGGAGCAACGCTGGGGGGTTAGGCCGCTTGTAGCAGCTGGTTAAGCCGGTTGGCTGGGGTTTCGAGGTTGAGGGTGGG
>NZ_JBIVGX010000026.1:0-22923 GCF_044748905.1 Paenarthrobacter sp. NPDC089714 | reverse complement strand
CTTCCTCACGGAAAGCAGCATCATATTTTCTTCTGGGCCCGGTCATCTGAAGTCGATCTCCCATCAACCTGTCTCAGAAAACCATACGACCGCAGCCCCTCTCTCACTTTTCTTACGAAAGTGAGCGAGCGTCGGCGAAAGGGGCACATTCGTGAGGGAGCGTCCGGGGAAACGGGCGATTCCGTGAGAGAGCGTCCGAGAAAACGGGCGATTCCGTGAGAGAGGGTCGCTAGGGGCAGCCGCAGGACTGGCGCACTATCAAGTCCGTCGGCAGGATGCTGTGCACGCGATCCCCACCGCGGCCCTCCCCAACCAGCGCTTGGACGGCAGCCTCGGCCATCGCGTTGACGGGCTGCGCCACGGTGGTCAGCGCGGGCCAGGTGTATTCGGAATCGATGGAACCGTCGAAGGACACCAACGCCATCTCCCGGGGAACCTGCACGCCGGCTTCATGCAACGCCCGCAGGATCCCAATGGCCTGCATGTCGTTGCTCGCGAAGATCGCAGTGGGCCGGTTGGCCATGGCCAGGAACCGCTTGCCAACCTCGTAACCGCCGGCCCGGCTGAACGGACTGTGCAGCAAGGGCCCGTCCGGCAGCCCGGCGTCGCGCAGTGCTCCGAGCCAGCCCACCTCGCGCCCGTCCAGTTGATTGCCGGTGTTGGTGCCAATGGCCAAGCCAATGCTGGTGTGTCCGTGGCCGATCAGGTGTTCCACGGCAGCACGTCCGCCGGCCTCGAGGTCCACGCCAACGCTGGTAAACCCGGGCGGCGAACCAGCATTGTTGAGCAGGACGGACGGGATCTCTGAGGCTTCAAGATCCGTCAAGTCGGGATCAAAGACGCAGCTGGCCAGGAACACCCCGTCCACCTGGCGCGCGGCAAGGTTCCGGATGTTCTGGCGTTCCTTGGCCAGGCTTCCGTCGGAGTTTGCCAGCACCATCCCGAAACCAAGCGCCGCAGCGGCTTCCTCCACAGCGTGCGCCAGGAGCGAGAAAAACGGGTTGGTGTTATCGGGGACAATAACGCCCACGGTTTCGCTGGAACCCAGCTTCAGTGCACGGGCTGCGGCGTTGGGCCGGTACCCGAGGATCCGGATGGCGTCGCGCACCTTGGCTTCCGTCGCCGGGGCCACGTTCTTGGGCCCTCCGTTCACCACATAACTCACGACGGCGGTACTCACCCCGGCGTACCGGGCAACGTCCTTGCGGGTCACCGGTCCGCGCGGGGTTTGTACAGCTGATGTGGTCATGGGGTAAATGCTAGCTACATCGCAGGGGCATCGCCGAAGTCGCGGATCGGCAGGCGCTCGCCACCACGCAGTGCGGACTGGTGCGCAACGATTCCGGGCAGGGTGTAGCGGGCAGCAACCCAGGCGTTGACGGGAGGCAATTCATTCTTGTTGACGGCAGTGACGAAGTCGTCCACCAGGAACTGATGGCTGCCCTCGTGCCCGTTGGGGGCACCCAGATATTCCTGCGGGAGCCGGGCATGGTCATGGACCGGGGCCAGGCCTGAGATGAAGGCATCGCGAAGCTCGGGCGCAACGTCCGCCAGCGATGGATCGTCAAGGGACATGGTCGGCTTGGTTTCCACCTGTTCGGAAACATCGGTGACAGATTCCTTGTCCTGCCACACGGTGGTGGTGGCGAGCTGCTCGAAGCTGGCCTCGGTACCGAAGAAACGGAAACGGGATTCGCGGATGTGGGACGGGTATCCGACGCGCCGCATCTCATTGGTGCGCATCGCACCGCCGTCGTTCATTTCGAACAGTGCCGTCGCGTTCGAGAAGTCGTTGCCGAACATGCTGACGTCCTTGTCGAAGACACCATCGTTCCGCTGGTCCTTGACTCCGATGCAGCTGACACTGACAGCATGCCCCGGCACTGCGCCCAGGACCCCGCCAATGGCGTGCGTCGGGTACAGCATGGGCGGGTAGCTCGCCGTTTCCTTCCAGCGCTCTCCCCCGCTGTATTGGTAGGCGTCGTAGAAGCCAAGGTCCATGTCGTGGACGTAATCGCCCTCGGTGTAGAAGATCCGACCAAACTTCCCGGCTTCCTGCTGCTTTCGTGCGTAGACGGTGGCCGGGTTGTAGTAGCTGGTCTCACCCATCATGTAGACGAGCTTGGTCTCGCGGACTGCCTCGATGATGCGTCCGATTTCCTCCTCGGAAATCGCCATGGGCACAGCCGAGTAGACGTGCTTCCCGGCGCGGAGGGCGCGCTCAACCAGCGGACCGTGGGTCCAGCGCTGCGTGAAGATGGCGACAGCATCGACGTCGGACGCCAACAGTTCCTCAAAGGTGGCCAACACGCCGTCCAGGCCCCAACGCTCCTGCGCGGCAGCTGCGCGCTCAGGCAGCTCATCCACCGCGTACACCTCGGAGACCCCCGGGTGGAGCTTGAACAGGTGTGCGAACTGGCTGCCGAACTGGCCTGCGCCCAGGACACCGATCGAAAACGTCATTGTTTGCCTTTCTTGGAGCTGCCCTGGGGCAGCGGCTTGTGATGGCCCTCACGGGATTGCGTAAGAGTCTGGCAGTGAAATCTACACGAGTCAACACATCGAACTTAAACAAACATTTTTCACCACACACTCTTGCCAAGCTTGAATCTACTCGTGTAGATTCTGACTCTGTTGTAACCCACATCACAGCTAGGAAAGAGTCGACGATGACCACGCTAACCAAGCAGCCGGGCAGCGCATCAGAGCGCTCACGGCGCAGCCAAGGGCCCAAGAGCGCACCCGTCAAACGCAGCCTGGCCAGCCGCCTGGGAGACCTGAGGATCGCAATCTTCTTCATTCTCCCGGCCGTCGTCGGCTTCGTGGCGTTCTTCCTGATCCCCACCATCCGCGGTATCTACCTGAGCTTCACCGAGTACAGCATCCTCGGCGAACCCACTTGGATCGGGGTCAAGAACTACACGGCGATCTTCGCCGACGAACTCTTCTGGAATGCCATGGGAGTGACGCTTCAATACGTTGTCCTCAACATTGGATTCCAGACGGTCATCGCCCTGGGCTTGGCCCTCCTGATGCACCGAGTCGCCAAATCCACCTTCATCCGGGGCGCCCTGCTGCTGCCGTTCCTGGTGGCCAACGTGATTGTCGCGCTGCTCTGGTTCTGGATGCTGGACTACCAACTGGGCATCGTCAACGAGGTCATGAGCTGGATCGGCCTGCCGCGCGTGGCCTTCTTCGGCAGTGAGCAATGGGCCATTCCCACCATCGCGTTCGTCAACGTGTGGCGGCACATGGGATACACGGCGCTTCTGATCTTCGCCGGCCTGCAGGCTATTCCGAGCAATCTCTATGAGGTAGCAAACCTCGACGGCGCGTCGCCCACCAGGACCTTCTGGAGCGTCACCCTTCCCCTGCTCCGCCCGGTGCTGGTCCTGGTCCTCGTCGTCACCGTGATCGGTTCCTTCCAGGTCTTCGACACCGTTGCTGTCACCACCAACGGCGGCCCCGTCAACGCATCCCGCGTGATCCAGATGTACATCTACCAAAAGGCCTTCGGCGAGTCCGACTTCGGCTACGCCTCCGCCCTCTCCGTGATCCTGTTCATCATTCTCGCCATCGTGGCCTTCCTGCAGATGAAGTTCCTCAAGGGCAACGAATCGGATCTGGACTAAGGAATCCCCCATGACTACTGCAACCCTCCCGCGCGAAACGTCCCGCAAGAAGCCCGTCAATTGGCGCCGCATCGGTGCCTGGGTGTTGGTCGCCGTCGCCCTCGCCGTGACCATTGCCCCCTTCCTCTGGATGCTCCGCACCGCACTGTCCAGCAACAGCGCTCTGGCCTCCAACGCCGGCAACCTGCTGCCAGCGGACTTCAGCTGGGGCGCCTTCAAACGGGTTCTCGGCCTGCAAAGCACGGAGGAGGCAATCGCCGAGGGTGGCTCCGGAGCCGCCATCAACTTCTGGCTCTACCTGCGCAACTCCGTCATCTTCGCCACCGTCACCACAGCGGGCCAGGTGTTCTTCAGCGCGATGGCGGCCTACGCCTTCGCGAGGCTCCGCTGGCCCGGCCGGAACAAAGTCTTTGGGCTCTTCCTGACCACCATGATGGTCCCGCCGATCTTCACCGCGCTGCCCAACTTCCTCATGATCAAGAACCTCGGCCTGCTCAACACCATGGCCGGCATGACGCTTCCGTTCTTGTTCATGACCCCCTTTGCCATCTTCTTCCTCCGCCAGTTCTTCCTTGGGATGTCACGCGAAGTTGAGGAGGCGGCAATGCTCGACGGCGCCAAGCACCTGAGGATCTTCTTCCAGATTGTGCTTCCCAACGCCGCAGCCCCCATCGCCACCCTGGCGTTGCTCACCTTTATCGGTCAGTGGAACGAATACTTCTGGCCGCTGCTGGTGGGGCAGGACGAAAGCGTCCGCGTGCTCACCGTGGGCCTGAGCGTCTTCAAGTCCCAATCCCCGCAAGGCGCCCTGGACTGGTCCGGGCTCATGGCCGGAACCCTCGTGGCTGCCCTGCCGATCTTCATCCTCTTCATCGCCTTCGGCAAGAAGGTTGTGAACTCCATCGGATTCTCCGGAATCAAGTAACTCCCCCACTCAAGAACCCTGAAAGGTCCACCATGAAGAAAACCCTCGGCGTCGCCGCTGCTGCCGCGGCCATAGCCCTCACCCTGTCCGCTTGCGGTGGTTCCAGCGCAGGATCCTCCGAGGCAAAAGGCGAGATCAACTACTGGCTGTGGGACGCCAACCAGCTTCCCGCCTACCAGCAGTGCGCTGACGACTTCACCAAGGCCAACCCGGACATCAAGGTGAAGATCACCCAGCGCGGTTGGGACGACTACTGGACTACGCTGACCAACGGCTTCGTGGCCGGAACCGCCCCGGACGTCTTCACCAACCACTTGTCCAAGTACCCGGAGTTCGCCGCGAAGAAGCAACTGCTGCCCCTGGATGAGGCCGTGGAGAAGGACGGCATCAAGCTCGATCAGTACACCAAGGGCCTCCCCGAGCTCTGGGTCGGCCAGGACGGCAAGCGCTACGGACTTCCCAAGGACTGGGACACCGTGGGCCTGTTCTACAACAAGGCCATGACCGACGCTGCGGGGATCACTGCAGAGCAGATGGCCAACCTGGACTGGAACCCGAAGGATGGCGGCAGCTACGAGAAGGCCATTGCACACCTCACCGTGGACAAGAACGGCAAGCGCGGCGACGAGGCAGGCTTCGACAAGAACAACGTCGCCGCTTACGGCCTCGGCCTGACCGGCAGCGGATCCGGCCAAGGACAAACGGAGTGGAGCTTCCTCACCGCAACCACCGGCTGGACCGCCACGGACAAGAACCCGTGGGGCACCAAGTTCAACTACGATGATGCCCGGTTCCAGGAAACCATCGCCTGGTGGGCCGGACTCATCGACAAGGGCTACATGCCCAAGCTTGAAACCACTGTTGGGGCGAGCATGCCGGACAGCTTCGGCGCAGGCAAGGCCGCCATCAACTCCAACGGCGACTGGCTGATCGGCCAGTACAAGACCTACAAGGGCATCGAAACGGCCATCGCTCCGACCCCCAAGGGCACCGACGGCAAGCGCGCCTCCATGTTCAACGGCTTGGCGGACTCCGTGTGGGCCGGCACCAAGAACCCGGCCGCCAGCGTCAAGTGGGTTGAGTACCTCGGCTCCACGGCCTGCCAGGACGTCGTAGCCAGCAAGGCCGTGGTCTTCCCGGCCATCAGCAGCTCCTCCGACAAGGCCGCAGAAGCCTTCAAGGCCAAGGGCACCGACGTTTCCGCCTTCACCACGCATGTGAAAGAAAACACCACGTTCCTCTTCCCGATCGCGGACAAGGCCGCCAAGGTGGACGGCATCATGAAGCCCGCCATGGACGCAGTGCTCTCCGGCAAGAAGCCCGCTTCCTCTCTGACGGAAGCCAACACCCAGGTCAACAACCTCTTCAAGTAACCCTTGCCGGGCCTGCTCCGCGCGCTTTACCTTCGGGTTAGCGCGCAGAGCAGGCCACACATCTTTCGAAAAGAGACACCACGCATGCAACCGCTCCACCTTCGTTCCGCCGGCACCAGCCTGGTCATCAGCACCCACCGCGGCGAAGCTGAGATTTCCCATTGGGGAGCCGATCTTGGCGAGACGCTTCCGGACCTCGCCATCCTGAACGAGCCCATTCCGCCGTCGTCCGCGGACGCCAATGTCCCGGCCGGGCTCATCCCCCAGGCGTCGTCGTCGTGGCAGGGGCGGCCAGGTCTCCGCGGGCATCGCGTCACGGACGGCATGCCCGGCTTCGACTTCTCGGTTCGCCTTCGTGTGGTGAGCGCGACGGCGGACGGCAACACCGCCGTCGTTGTCCAGTCAGACCCCGACGCCGGCATCACCGTGACCAGCCACCTCACCTTGCATCCGGGCGGGCTACTGGAAATGCGCAACGCGGTCACCAACGACGGCACGTCACCTTTCCAGGTGGACGAGCTTGCCACCGTGCTCCCGGTGGCGCCGGACGCCGTCGAACTTTTGGACCTGACCGGGCGCTGGTGCCGGGAGCGGCACCCACAGCGGCACTCCATCCAGCAAGGCACGTGGGTCCGAACCGGACGGCATGGGCGCACCGGCCATGACTCCTCGCTGCTGTTCGCCGCGGGGACGGCGGGATTCGGCAACCGACACGGCAAGGTGTGGGCGACGCACTTGGCGTGGAGCGGGAACCACGAGCAGTTCGCAGACCGCGTGGGCGATGGCCGCACGATGATCGGCGGCTCGGAACTGCTGGGCCCTGCCGAAGTGGTGCTGCAACCCGGCGAAACGTACACAGCACCGGCACTGTTTGCGGCGTACTCTGACCGGGGCCTGGACGGTATCACCGAGGCGTTCTACAGCTGGTTCCGCGCCCGGCCGCATCACGTTGCCGGTCCCCGGCCGGTGGTCCTCAACACCTGGGAGGCCGTCTACTTCGACCACAACCTGGAAACGCTGATCGAGCTGGCCGGGTCTGCAGCGGACCTCGGCGTTGAGCGGTTCGTGCTCGACGACGGGTGGTTCCGCGGGCGCCGGAACGACCACGCCGGGCTGGGCGACTGGTACGTGGACGAATCCGTATGGCCTGGCGGTTTGACGCCGCTCATCGAAGCCGTGACCGCTCATGGCATGGAATTCGGGCTCTGGGTGGAGCCGGAAATGATCAGCATCAACTCGGACATCGCGAGGGCTCATCCCGAGTGGATCGTGGGTCCGTCGGCCTCGTCCTACAAAGACGGGGGCAGGCTGCCCGTCGAGTGGCGGCACCAGCATGTGATCGACCTTGTGAACCCGGAAGCCTGGCAGTACGTCTTCGGCCGCATCGATGCGCTGCTTCGCGACAACAAGATCAGCTACCTCAAGTGGGACCAGAACAGGGACCTGCTGGAACACGGTCATTCCGGCCGCGCCTCGGTTCATCAGCAGACGCTTGCCGCCTACCGGCTCTTCGATGCCCTGCGCGAGGCACATCCTTCCGTGGAAATTGAAAGCTGCTCTTCCGGCGGTGCCCGCGTTGACCTGGGAATCCTGGAACGAACGGACCGTGTCTGGGCTTCGGACTGCAACGACGCCCTGGAACGGCAAACCATCCAGCGTTGGACGGGCATGGTGGTGCCACCTGAGCTGGTTGGCGGCCACATCGGTCCGTCGACGTCCCACACGACGGCCCGCACACACGACCTTTCGTTCCGTGCCATCACAGCGCTCTTCGGGCACTTCGGCATGGAGTGGGACGTTCGCTCGGTCACCGGCGCGGAACGGAAAGAACTCAAGGGGTTCATCGCGCTCTACAAGGAACACCGAGCGCTCATCCACAGCGGCCTGGCGGTCCGCGCGGATGCGCCGGACGAGTCACTCATGGTTCACGGCGTGGTGGCGCCAGAGCACGACGGCGGCATCCCGGCGGGTGCCACTGCGGCACTTTTCGCTGTGGTCAAGACCCGGACATCGTTCGCGGAGCAGGTAGGACGGGTTTCCCTGCCCGGGCTCGATCCGTCGCGGACCTACCGGGTGGAGCTCCTGTTCCCCACCCCCGTGGACGCTGATTACGGGCATACCGTCATCGAGGCCCAGCCGGTGTCCTGGCTGGCGTCCGGTGCCGAGGCGAACGGCCGGTTCCTTGGCGAGGTGGGGCTGCCGATGCCCGTGCTCCACCCCGAGCACGCGATCCTGCTCCGCCTGACCGCCCTCTGACCCTCTCTCACCGAACGCCCCCCTTCGGACGGACTCTCTCTCACCGAACCGCCCCTCCCCGGGAACCCTCTCTCACCGAACCGCCCGTTTCACCGGACCCTCTCTCACCGAACCGCCCGTTTCACCGGACGCTCTCTCACCGCACCGCCCCTCCCAGGGAACGCTCTCTCACCCGTGCAGGTTCAGACGGTTTCCGCGAGGTAATCGATGGCCAGTTTGTACCCCAGCACGCCTGCACCAACGATGATCGCCTGGCAAACACCCGACAGGTAGGAGTGGTGGCGGAACTCCTCACGCTGGTGGACGTTGGTGATGTGGACCTCGACGGCAGGCAGTTGGACAGCGGCCAGCGCGTCACGAAGTGCCACAGAGGTATGAGTGAAGGCACCGGCGTTGATGACGATCCCGACGGCGGTGCCCCGCGCCGCGTGGATTGCGTCCAGCAGATCACCCTCATGATTCGACTGGACGCAATCCACCGTCAGTCCGTGCGATTCGGCTGCGGACAAAGCCAGCTGCTCAACATCGGCCAGGGTGGAGGTCCCGTATTTCTCGGGTTCGCGCGTGCCCAGGAGGTTCAGGTTGGGGCCGTTGATAACAAGAATGGTGCCGCGGCCGGCTTCAGTGGCTTGAGTCATGGCACCCAATCTATAGCTGTGCGGGAGCGTCCGTGAATTGCGCCCAATTGGTGAGAGAGGGTTGGGGAAAAACACCCATTATGTGAGAGATGGTCCGGGAATAAGGGTGATTTGGTGAGAGAGGGTGCGGACTACTTGCGGGTGCACTGGCCGGAACCCACCGGGTTGCTGAGGCCGGGGGCCTGCGCAGCGACGGGCTGCACGTCCTCCATGGTCAACGCGAAACCGAGAGCCTCGTTGCTGGTTGTCTTGGCGAAGATCAAACCGGCAACCTGGCCGTCCGTAGTGAGCAGCGGGCCGCCGGAGTTACCCGGTTGCACGTCGCCTGCAAGCTTGTAGACCTGTTCGGGCGAGGGGTTGCTGCCATAGATGTCAGGTACCAGGACGGTGGCGATTCCCTCGACAGTCGCCGGCTTCGACTGGAACGGCCCGCCGTGGGGGTAACCGGCAAAAGCCGCCGGGCTGCCGTCAGGCAGGTCCGAACTCAGCGCAAGAGGCGAGGCTGAGAGCCCGTCCACGGCCAGCACGGCGATATCCCGCTGGGGGTCGAAGTAGACCACCCGACCCGGCAACGCGCCGCCGTCGGGCACTTCCACCACCGGTTGGTCCACGCCGGCCACCACGTGCGCGTTGGTGACCACACGGCCCGGCGAGACAACAAAGCCGGACCCCGTCTGGTTCTGTCCGCATTCGAAAGCCGTGCCCGCGATCTTCAGCACGGACCGGGCGGCCTGGTTGAGGGCCGGGGTGTCGGTTGAGGCGTTGGGAACCTGGACCGGAGTGGCGGAGCCGAAGCCTTCGATCAACTTGGGAATGCCGTCGCCGATCACCGTGGACCGCAACTGCGCCATGGTGCTCTTGACCGGAGTGGGCGTCAGCGAGTCGATGTACCGGATCACGCGCGACTGGGCCAGTTGCTGGGAAACGAACGGCACGCCCAAGGAACTGATGCTGAACGCCAGCATGGACATCACCAAGGCAGCAACAACCACGCTGACCACGCCACCCACCAGGCGATCCACGGCGTGCAGCGGTTTGAGCCGCACTACGTGTCGAATGCGGCGGCCGATCATGGTTCCCAGCCCGTGACCCAAGGCGATAAGCACGACGGCGGCACCCACCGTTGCGGTAAGCCTCCAGCCACTGTCGCTCACCCAGCCGCTGACCAGCGGCACTGCGATAAACGCCGCGATGGCGCCCGCAATGAATCCGGCTATACCGCCGAGCGTCACCAGGAAGCCATTGCGCAGGCCATAGATCAGGTAGGACAACAGCATCAAAATCAATGCCAAATCCAAAATGGTCAAGCCAAACACCAATGCTCCTCATAGCCGGGTAGCGCCAATTCTAGAGTGGCACCCTGACAAGATTCCGTTAGTCCGGTCACGATAGGGTGCAGTTCATGGCCTCCTGTTGCGCGCCAACTCAGGCAAGGGAGGACGAAATCCGCGTGTTTTCAGCGTTTCGCGTGCCAAGTACGTCACAGAACTCTAAAAATTCTGAAACAATGGCTGAAGCGCCACGACCGAAACTTATTCTCAGGAGACTTCATGGACATCGAGGTATTGCGCCGCGCACCCCTCTTCGCCACCCTTGACGACGACGCATTCCGCTTGCTGACGGACGAACTCACCGAGGTGGACCTTTCACGTGGAGCATCGGTGTTCCGCGAAGGTGACCAGGGTGACCAGCTTTACTTCATTGTTTCCGGCAAGGTGAAGCTCGGCCGTACGTCACCTGACGGCCGCGAGTCGCTGCTGGCCATCCTCGGCCCGGGCGAACTGTTCGGCGAAATGGCACTCTTCGATCCGAGCCCCCGCACGGCAACCGCCACGGCAGTTTCCGAAACGCGCCTGGCAGGCCTGAAGAACGAAAGCCTGAACTCCCTCCTCCGCACCCGTCCGGAGGTTTCCGCCCAGTTGCTGCAGGCACTGGCCCGACGCCTGCGCCGCACCAACGACTCCCTGTCCGACCTCGTTTTCTCGGACGTTCCCGGCCGTGTTGCCAAGGCCCTCCTGGACCTTGCAGACCGCTTCGGCCGCCCCGCTACCGACGGCGTGCTGGTCGCCCACGAACTCACGCAGGAGGAACTGGCCCAGTTGGTGGGCGCTTCCCGCGAAACAGTCAACAAGGCACTGGCCGAATTCGTCCAGCGCGGTTGGCTGCGCCTGGAAGCACGCGCCGTGGTGATTCTGGATATGCAGCGTCTGCGCCAGCGCTCCCGCTAGGACTTACAACGAGAAAGCCGCCCCGGTTCGTTTGAACCGGGGCGGCTTTTTTGTGCGTTTGGCGGGCGGTGAGAGAGCGTCCGTCCCAAGCCGGGGTGTCGTGAGAGAGCGTCCGTCCCAAGCCGGGGTGTTATGAGAGAGCGTCCGGGGTGGGGTTAGCGTTCTCGCTGGGGTTCGCCGGCTACCGTTCGGGCGGCTTCGACCTCGAGCATGAGCTCCCCGGCCTGATCCACCAACTGTGGCTGGTACACATGGGCCTTGCGCTTGTAGCTCAGGTACGCGATGCAGCCGTTGGCGTGGGCCATCTTCTCCAGCATGATTTCCGAACCCGGAACCAGAAGCTGCCCGAGGGTGAGTCCAACCGTGTTCGCCTGGGCCACCTCGTCACCCAAGGCACTGGTTTCCCGGAGGGAGATGGCCTCTGCGGCATTCACCCAGCGGCCCCATACGCCCTTGCTGCCCAGGATGCTGGGCTGCTGGTTGATGGGCACTGTGGCAGCGAAGTAGCGGGTGTTGAAACGGAAGTGTGCAAAATCCGGGCTGAGCCAGTTAACCAGCGGCTTCAAGAGGTCGGTCCGCAGCGACAGGCCGCGCTTGGCCAGTACCTCTGTGAAGGACTTTTCCTGGGCCGCTACGGCCTCACGGGCCTTCATCCATTCAACGGTGGAGTTGGCCTCAACCGTTGAGGAAGCGTCCGGGCCAGCGAGCAGGACGCCGGTTTCTTCAAAGAGTTCCCGAATGGCGCCCACCACGTGGCGGCGGGCGAGTCCGACGTCGTCCGTTCCCATTTGCTCAGCCCAATGCTGGGGCGAGGGACCAATCCAACCGACCGGGTCGTCGTCGGACGGGTCCAAAGACCCGCCAGGGAAGGCGAGAACGCCCAAAGGCGAGGAGCCGGGCCGGTAACCCAGCCACGTTTCCAAGCCGGTGGGCGAATCGCGCAAAAGGACAACAGATGATGCGTAGCGGGCGGCCCTGGGGGTCCGCTCACCAAGTTCAAGCCAGTTCTGTGCCGCACCTTCGAGTTCCGGAGGTAGGACAAACAGGCGACGAGCAAGTTGCGGCAATTGGGTGAACCGGTTCCTTAGCTGAATTCAGCAATGAGCTCGACCTCGACAGGCGAGTCGAGCGGCAGGACGGAAACGCCGACGGCGGAACGTGCGTGCTTGCCTGCGTCACCGAAGACCTGGCCCAGGAGCTCAGACGCACCGTTGATGACGCCTGGCTGGCCAGTGAACGTCGGGTCCGACGAGACGAATCCAACAACTTTGACGATCCGGGTGACGCGGTCGAGGTCGCCAATGACACTCTTGACCGCGGCGAGGGCGTTGATGGCGCAGACGGCGGCGTAGCGCTTGGCGTCCTCGGGGTCCACAGTGGGCTCGTCGGAGTGGCCGAGTTCGCCGGTGGAGACCTTGCCCGTAGCTTCGAGTTTGCCGTTAATAAAGGGCAGCTGTCCGGAGGTGTAAACGTAGTTGCCGGAGACGACGGCCGGAACGTAAGCGGCAACCGGAGCGGCCACTTCGGGGAGGGTCAGTCCGAGCTCGGCGAGGCGCTGTTCAACGGCGGACGTCGGAGCGCCGGATTCCGCGGCAGACGTGGTTTCTGCGGGGGTGGTCATGGTTACTGCTTCTCCCTTTTAAGGTATGCGACAAGGCCTTTGCCATCGGGTCCACCGACGACCTGTACAAGCTCCCAGCCGTCCTCGCCCCACTGGTCCAGGATCTGCTTTGTGGCATGGATGATGAGCGGAATCGTGGCGTACTCCCATTTGGTCATGACAGAAAGCCTAGCCCTTGCCGGTAAAGTGGAAAACATGGTGACTCGCAAGAACCCCATATTCGACACTGCCACCACCCTCGGAAAGATTCTTGGTTTCCTTGGCGTGAGCGCGATTTGTGGCGTCCTGGTGGCTGGACTCCTGGTCCCGGCCGCCGCCGTCTCGGGCAGTGCCGCCAGTGGTTCCATCCAGTTCTTTGACACGCTCCCGGCGGAACTCCAAGTGGACCCGCCCAGCCAGAACACCACGATTCTGGCCAAGGACGGATCGCCCATTGCGTCCATCTACGCGGAGAACCGTACCAAGGTTCCGCTGGACCAGATGAGCCCGTACATCAAGAACGCTGTCATCGCTATTGAGGACAGCCGGTTCTATGAGCACGGCGGCATCGACACCACCGGCATTATGCGAGCCTTGGTGAGCACGGTCCGCGGTAACAAGCAGGGTGCGTCCACCATCACCCAGCAGTACGTCAACAACGTCATCAACGAGTCACTCGTGGCATCAGGCAACAGCGAAGACGTCAAGCTCAATGGCCTTAATAAAGGCGTCGGAGACAAGCTCCGTGAAATGAAGCTCGCGATCGCGCTGGAGAAAAAGTTCTCCAAGGAGCAGATCCTTGAGGGTTACCTCAACATTGTCTTCTTCAACCGTGACGCGTACGGTATCGAGGCTGCTTCCAAGTTCTTCTTCAGCACCACGGCCAAGGACCTGACACTTCCACAGGCTGCTCTGTTGGCCGGCCTTGTGAACAGCCCTTCCGCGTTCGATCCGATCACCAACCCGGACAGTTCCAAGATGCGGCGCGACCTGGTGCTCAACGCGATGCTCGCCCAGAAGAAGATCACCCAGGCTGAGCACGACGAAGCTGTGGCCACGCCGGTCACCACTAAGGTCACGCCGGCCCGCCAGGGTTGCGCTTACGCCACCATGGCTCCGTACTTCTGTGACTACGTGCTGCACTTGCTCTTCAACAACCCTGCCTATGGTGATACCCAGGAAGACCGCATCAAGCGAATCCAGCGCGGCGGCCTGACCATCCGCACCACCCTCGATCCCACAGCCCAGGCCGTTGCGCAGCAGCAGGTAGACGGCACCGCCGGCGCTAACCCGGACAAGTGGGGCGCTTCGATCACCTCCGTCCAGCCGGGTACGGGCCAGATCGTCAGCATGGCCCAGAACACCGTGTGGCTCCCGCAAGAGGGCAAGTTCGATCAAACCCAGAACTTCAACGTCGATGTCATGGATGCCAAGGGCAACGACCTTAACGGCATCGGTGGCTTCCAACCCGGTTCGACGATGAAACCCTTTACGTTCGCCGAATGGCTGAACGAGGGCAAGTCGATGAATACGAACATCAATGCCTCGGTCCGGCGGTACCCCCAAAACTTCCCGTGGAAGAACACCTGCGATACGCCGACTGTCGGCTGGTATGACGCCACCAACGGAACCTTCGACTTGCAGAACTCGGATACGGGCTACTACCGGAACATGACAGTCCTCTACGGCCTCATGAACTCAATTAACACGGCTACCTTTGCGTCGGCTGCTCAGGTAGATCTCTGTGGAATCCAAAAGATTGTCGACGCAACCGGCATCCACGGCGGGCTTCCCGCACGGGATGACACCGGCAAGATCACCGATCCGAACCCAAAGGTCACTATGACCACGCTTGCCAACCTGATCGGTTCCACCCAGACGGCACCGCTGACAATGGCCAGCGCGTTCGCAACGTTCGCCGCTGACGGCAAGTACTGCGAGCCGATTGCCATCACCTCGGTGAAGGACCAGTCCGGTGCTGACCTCCCAGCACAGTCTTCGAACTGCAAGGACGCGGTCAAACCTGAAGTTGCAAGAGGTGTGGCCTACGCAATGCAAGAAGTGCTGAACGCCGGTTCGGGCTCGTTGATCCGTCCGTCCCTCTCCACCAAGGGCAATTTCCCGGTTGCCGCCAAGACGGGTACCAACGACACCAACGGGTCCACCTGGGTCGTCGGTTACACCACGGGCCTGGCCACTGCTTCCTGGTTCGGCGACCCGCTGGGTGACCAGTCGCGCCCCGGCCGGAACCTGACGGTGAACGGCAAGTTCTACACCTCGATTGACGGTTACATGATCGCCGGTCCGCAGTTCACCAACTACATGCTGTCCGTGGCTCCGGCCTATGGCACCAATCCGTTCCAGCAGCCACCGTCTAACCTCCTCGGAACGGCTCCGGCTCCGACCCAGCGCTCCACCCCGTCCAACAACACGCCGTCCACTGCCCCCTCTACGGGGACCGGTAACAATGGCAATAACGGTAACGGGAATGGCAACAACGACGGTCCCGGCAAGGACTAAAAGTGACTTTCCGTGATTCCTTGGCAAACCGCGTCCGCACCGTCGGGCGCGGTTTCGCCGTCACTACCGCAATCGGTGCCACGGCAGGCGCAGCGGCCGCTGCCTACGGCTGGTGGGAGAAGGACCAGTTCGGGATCAGGCACGAGACTTTGCCGATCCTTCCGGACGGATTCGAGCCCTTCCGGGTCCTCCACCTCAGTGACATCCACTTCGTGCCCGGCCAAGAGAAGAAGACTGCCTGGCTTCGCTCGTTGGCCGAAGTCAAACCGGACCTCGTGGTCAACACGGGCGACAACCTGAGCCATGTGAAGGCCATTGATCCGTTGGTCGAAGCCCTCCGCCCGCTCATGGAGTTCCCGGGTGTTTTCGTGCCCGGGTCCAACGACTACTACGCTCCTCGAATCAAGAATCCGGCCGGCTACTTCCGCGGTCCCTCAAAGCCGAAGACGGATCCCATCAAGCTCGACTGGCCCAAGCTCCGTAGTGCGTTCGGAATGGGCGGCTGGATCGAACTGACGAACCGCGCCCAGTCCGTGGTGCTGAACGGGCTCCGCTTCGACTTCTCCGGCGTTGATGATCCGCACCTGAAGCGCGAACGCTACGCTGGCTGGCCCCGCGGCACCAGGAACCAGGACGCCCGGCCGCACCTGAAGGTCGCGGTCATCCATGCACCGTACCAGCGCGTCCTCGACCACTTCACCGAGGCCGAAGCTGACCTGATCCTCGCCGGACACACTCACGGGGGCCAGATCTGCATCCCCGGCTACGGCGCCCTCGTCTCTAACTGCGACCTCCCTACGTGGCGAGCCAAAGGTCTGCACGATTGGGAAAGCGATGGATTCGTGACGCCGGTGAACGTTTCGGGCGGCATCGGCACTTCGCGCTTCGCTCCCGTCCGCATAGCCTGCCGCCCGGAAGCTGTCCTGCTGACGCTTACGGCCCGCAACTGAACGCGCCCCACCATTACGATCCCCAATAACTGGGTCAAACATTTCACCGAGGTTGCGCGGACCTGTGAAACGAATCACGGCATGGCATAGGGTAGTTGCTACGGGAAACTACCTCCGCACCATCTGAAGATCCAGCTGTTGAGAAGCGGGCATGTCCAAGCAAACGTCATTTTTTACCTCCGTCGGCCGCCTCTACCCCCATGTTCGGCCCATCCTGCCCCGGCTGTTCATGGGCCTCCTCTGCGCCCTCCTGGCCAGCATTGTTGCGCTGGCCATCCCACAAGTGCTCAGGGTCCTGGTCAACAACTCGTTGGAACCTGGCGGCGACCCGGGCGCAGTCTGGATTGCCGCCGTCGTGATTCTTGCGCTGGGTGTGGGGGAAGCCGGATTGGTGGCGTTGCGCCGGCAGTTCGTGATCAACCCGGCCACCACGGTGGAGACGAAGATGCGCGTCTCCCTGTACGGGCACCTGCAGCAACTCACAGTGTCCTTCCACGACCGATGGGGCTCGGGGCAGCTGCTGTCCCGAGCCATGACGGACCTCAGCTTCCTGCGCCGCTGGATGGCGTTCGGGGCGATCATGCTGGTGGTCACGACGCTGACCGTGATCATCGGCGTCGGCGTCATGTTCACCATGAGCTGGCAGTTGGCGCTGATCTTCCTTGCTGCCGCGGTGCCGATCATGATCAATTCGTTCCGGTTCCGTCGCCGCTTCAGTTTGGTCACGCGCCTCAGCCAGGACCAGGCCGGTGACCTCGCCACCACGGTTGAGGAATCCGTCCATGGGATCCGCGTCTTGAAAGCCTTTGGACGCAGCCGGGAGGCCTTGGAGAACTTCAACGGGCAAGCCGAGGAACTCCGGCAGACCGAGATCGCCAAGGCCAAGCAGCAGGCCGGCTTTACGTTGGTGGTGACGCTGCTGCCCGAGCTCGCGCTGGGCGTGGGGCTGGTGGTGGGCATCATGCTCGCGGCGAGCGGCCAGCTGAGCATCGGCT
The DNA here is from genome assembly GCF_044748905.1 of Paenarthrobacter sp. NPDC089714. Taxonomy (NCBI): domain Bacteria; kingdom Bacillati; phylum Actinomycetota; class Actinomycetes; order Micrococcales; family Micrococcaceae; genus Paenarthrobacter; species Paenarthrobacter sp. NPDC089714. Next base: position 5,806 of record NZ_JBIVGX010000026.1, on the reverse strand, counting down.
CGCTGGTGGCATTCTTCGCGACCGCCGCTGTGGTGGCCACTCCGGTGGAATTCTCGGGCATGCTCCTGGCCATGGCATTGACGGCGAAGACTGCGTTGGACCGCCACTTCGAGGTCATGGACACGAAGAACACCATCACCTCGCCCGAAGAAGCCGCGGTACCGACCGTTGTGAAAGGCGCCTTGCGCTTTGAACAGGCGGGTTTCGGGTTCGACGACGGCGGGACTCTCCTGCGCGACCTGAACCTGGACATCCGGCCCGGCGAGACGATGGCCCTCGTGGGCATCACGGGAAGCGGCAAGAGTGCGCTGCTGCAGCTGGTCCCCCGGCTCTACGATGCGACCGAGGGATCCGTAACCATCGACGGCGTTGATGTTCGCGACTTCGATCTTGAGGAACTCCGCCGGATCGTTGCCGTGGCTTTCGAGGACACCACGCTGTTCTCCAGCTCGGTGCGGGACAACGTGCTGCTCGGTGCGCCGGACCCCACTGACGCGGCGTTGGACGAAGCACTCGATGTTGCCCAAGCCCAGTTCGCCTATTCCCTGCCTGAGGGCGTGGACACGCTCATCGGCGAAGAAGGGCTCAGCCTCTCCGGCGGTCAGAGGCAACGTATTGCCCTGGCGCGTGCCATCGCGGCCAAGCCCAAGGTCCTGGTGCTGGACGATCCGCTGTCCGCGTTGGACGTCAACACGGAAGAGCGCGTCGAAGCACGGCTGCGCGACGTCCTGCATGACACCACCACGCTCATCGTTGCGCACAGGCCTTCCACCGTGGCCTTGGCGGACCGGGTGGCCCTGCTCGAAAACGGAACCATCACCGCCGTCGGGACCCATACGGAACTGTTGGCCGACAACGCCCACTACCGCTACGTGATTGCGAGCCTGGATACCGGTCCCAAGGACCTGGACAGCGAATTGCAGGATCTCGAAGACGCTGAGGAGGCCACCCGATGAGCGCCACAACGTTTGGAACCGCGAACGAGGACATCACCCTCCTCTCGAAAGCAGACAGCAAAGCCGTACGACGCCGGTCGCTCGCCTTGCTTGCCTCGCTGATCCGCCCGGTACGGTTGCGTTTCTGGCTGACGCTGGGGATGGTCATCGTTTCGCAGCTCACCAGGGTGGCGGGGCCGGCGCTGATTGCTTTCGGCATTGACCACGCGCTGCCCGCTCTGCAATCCGGGGACAACGGACCACTGGTGCTTGTAGGTGTTTTGTACATCGCGGCCGCGATTGCCACCGCTGGCATGACCGCTTTGTACGTGACCTCAACCGCGAAGCTGAGCCAGGCCATGCTGCTGGATCTGCGGGTCCGGGTATTCCGGCACACGCAGCGCCTCAGCCTTGAGTTCCACGAGAAGTACACCTCAGGCCGGATCATCGCCCGGCAGACGTCTGACTTGGAAGCCCTTCGTGAACTCCTGGACTCCGGTGTCAGTTCCTTGGCTTCCGGCATCCTGTTCATGCTCTTCACGGCGGTCACGGTGTTCGCCCTGGACTGGCGAAGTGGCTTGATCATGCTCGCGGCCGGCGTGCCGATGTTCTTCCTTGCCCGCTGGTACCAGAAGCACTCGCAGATCGCCTTCCGTGAGTCCCGCGTTGTTTCCGCCCGTTTGATCGTGCATTTCGTGGAGACCATGACCGGTATCCGTGCCGTCAAGGCCTTCCGCAAGGAACGCGAGAACGCTGAACAGTACGGCGAGGTGGCGGAGGCCTACCGCAGGAACACCGTTCGCTCCATCTTCCTGAACGGTGTATTGCAGCCCGGCCTGGTGCTGATCGGCAACGTGTGCGTGGCCGTTGTGTTGTTGTTCGGCGGGTTCCGGGTCCTCAGTGGCGAGTTGGCCGTGGGTGTGCTGCTCGCGCTCATTCTGTCCACGAAGCGCTTCTTCCAGCCGGTGGACCAGATGGCCATGTTCTACAACTCGTTCCAGAGCGCACAGGCAGCGTTGGAGAAGGTGTCTGGCCTGTTGGAAGAAGTTCCCACGGTTCGCCCGCCGAAAAACGCCGTGGCGTTGAAGCAGCCACGCGGGGAGATCGACTTCAACGGCGTGGAGTTCGGTTACAACGACAGCTCAGTTGTTGTCCCGACCCTGGACCTGCATATCCCGGCTGGCCAGACCGTCGCGTTGGTCGGTCAGACGGGTGCCGGCAAATCCACCCTGGCGAAGCTGGTTGCCCGCTTCTACGACGTCACGTCCGGATCCATCACCCTGGACGGCGTGGATCTGCGCGATCTCTCCACCACCGACCTGCGCCGCGCCGTGGTGATGGTAACCCAGGAAGCCTTCCTGTTCAGCGGTTCTGTGGCCGACAACATCGCCCTTGGCCGTTCTGAAGCCTCACGGGCCGAGATAGAGGCAGCAGCTGCGGCTGTGGGTGCACACGAGTTCATTATGGGACTTCCCGACGGGTACGACACCGACGTGAATAAGCGCGGCGGGCGGGTTTCCTCGGGACAGCGGCAGCTCATCGGTTTCGCCCGTGCCTTCCTTGCCGCGCCGGCGGTGCTGATCCTGGACGAGGCCACTTCATCCCTGGACATTCCCTCGGAACGAATGGTGCAGCAAGGGCTCGCGAACCTCCTGGAGGGAGTTGCCGGCTCCAACAGTGCTCGGACCGCGATCATCATCGCGCACCGATTGTCTACGGTAGAGACCGCCGACCGCGTGCTGGTGGTCCACGACGGCCGCATTGTGGAGGACGGAACGCCTGCCGAACTCATCTCGGGTGGCGGCCGGTTCGCACGGCTGCATGGGGCTTGGAAGGACTCGCTGGTGTAGCTGTCCGTCGCTGGGGCTGGCGGTTCTGTTGTGACGAGGGACACCGCTCCCCCGATTTCGCATCCGGCACCGATTCAGCTATCCTTGAACAGTTGCTTTCGCAGCGGATCGGGATGTAGCGCAGCTTGGTAGCGCGCTTCGTTCGGGACGAAGAGGTCGCAGGTTCAAATCCTGTCATCCCGACCAATAACGAAAATGGCGTCGAGAAATCGGCGCCATTTTTGTTTATCCAGTAGGCTCAACAAAGTCTGCGAGGAGTTTGCGCAGTAAGCATATTCAGGGCTTTGGGGGGCTCACATCATAAACAAATCCAGCATTCGTTCATGCCGCGTCAACGAAGCTCCGGCTTGGAAAATCGCTGCGGTGGCCACTTTGCTTTCACTGACTCTGGCCGCTTGCACTTTCGGAGACCAGTCAGCAGACGTCCTGTCCGCCAAACCGCAAACCAGCGATGAGTCATCCGCCCAGCCAACGACGCCGGCGCCGACCACCAAGCAAGCGACGGTCCCAACAGCGGGGGCTTCCATGACCGCCGCACAAGGGAACGTAGTCCTGGATTCCACCGGGGTACCACGAACCTACACAACCGAGGCGGGTGACACCCTGGACGGGATTCTCCTTCGCTTCGGATTGAGTGCCGACGAATTAGCGGAAGCCAACAAGGTTCCCTATGTCAGCGAGCAGGGGAACACGTACTTCATCCGCGAAGGACACACAATCCAACTGCGGAAGAACCCGGTGGACGCAAAGGCCGGACGGGGAGCCACCGTGAACAATTCCTTTGGCCAGGCGATCTTCTACACCACTGTCGAAGGAGATTCTTTTGACAGCCTCGGGTACCAATTCCGTTCCACGACGGAACAGATACTGCTCTACAACCCCGCTCTTTCAGCAAACAACCCCCTTCCAACCGGCACCAAAGTGCGCCTCATTCCAGGCACGCTGAAGATCGAGAAGGCACAGGGTGAATTCACTGCTGACTCCAACGAAGTTCCGTTGACCTACACCACCGCCCCTGGCGACACCGAAAGCCAGGTGTCATTCCGATTCGCCATCACGGACCTCAGGGCGGCCAACAGGCCATCAAGCGGCACGGGTGGCTCGTGGTTTTCGTACGTCGATCTCCCAAACGGCGAGCTCACCCCCGGCCAGACCATCAGCCTGTCCTTGGTGAACCCGATCAACAAGCCTGAAGCCTAAGCACAGCACATCAGACCGTGCCGCAGACAAAAGAAACCCCGGAGCAGCTCGTTTGCTCCGGGGTTCCTTAGAAGGTGTTGCTTACATCGGGTCGGGCCAGTTGCCGATCGATGACGTGGTGTAGGTGGTGTCCGTTGACTTCGTCGGTGCCGACACGCTGGCGCGCATCGGATCCGGCCAGTTGCCAATGGCACTTACGGAAGAGTTGGAATCCACGGACGATGCCGCGGAGACGACTGCGGGAGCCGCAACCGTGAACGCAAGAGCGCCTGCCAATGCCACCGAAGCGGCGATTTTCTTGAACATAGTGTTCCCCAATGCGAGTCGGATTCGTTACGGAAATTGCACGGTCCCTGTTGACATACATTGTAAAATGTTTTCCACAGAGACTGTCAAGGGTATCTGTCGCAGAGACATGTTCAGGAGGAGGGACCCGTGGGAAACGGATTCGGCGAGAAGTTGCGTGCCGAACGGCTCGAACGCGGGTTGACCCAGGCTGAGCTGGGCAAAAACCTGTACTCCCCGAGCTACATCTCCCTTCTGGAGACCGGTAGGCGTGAGCCCACGGCCGAGGTCATCGAAGAACTCGCACGCCGACTCGAACTGGCCCCCAAGGCCTTGGAAGCCTGGAGCCAACCTGTTTCCGTCAGCGACGCTGAGTATGTCTTGGCTGGCCTCTACGCCCGGCAAGCGTGGGACTTGCGTGATTATCCGCTCGCCGCGACGCACGCGGCCACCGCAGCGCAGATTGCCTTGGAAGCCAAGAACAACAGTGCTTGGTGGAACATGACGTACATGCAGGCCGAATGCGTGATGAAGCAAGGCCTGCTCAAGGAATGCCAGCAGATCGTGGAACACCTGCTGGAGCACCCCATGGCCACCGAATCCGCAGGCCTGGGAGTTCGCGCCTGGCAGATGCTTGCCGCGGTGTGTCACGGACAAGGCCAGCTGGCAACCGCCGTCGAGCATGCAAAGCAAGCCGTGAAGCTGTGCGAGCAGCTGCCCAAGGGCTCCACGCTGATCATCGGCGCGCACCGCGCACTGATCGGCGCCCTGGCCGAGAGTGGCAAGCTGGATGAAGCGTGGGAATACTGTTTGGCCATGATCGAGCACATGGACGAGCACTCCATGTCGCAGCTGGCCGGCGAGGTGGCATGGGTGGTGGGAAACGTGGCCTTCATGCGCCACGACTACGCAGAGGGCATCAAGCACCACGAACGCGCGGCCAAGCTCCTCTCCCCTGCCAACGACATTGAACTGTGGGCCCGTTTCAACAAGGCCTCCGCGGCAGTCCGCTTGTCGTCGGGCATTGTTGAACCGGAAACGCTGTCTGCGATCGAGCGGGCAGAGTTGGCATTGTCGATTGTGGGCGGCAACAAGACAGACCAGCTGGAAGTCGCTTTCATTCGCGCCCGCTGGCTGTACCTGACCGGGGACATTCCTGGCGCCGTCGAAAAGCTCCGCGAAATCTACCAGGACCGCAAGGCCCTTGCCCGTCACACCGCCGGTGAGGTGTCGTTGCTGCTCGGCAAGTCCCTGAAGGCTGCCGGCGAAACGTCCGAAGCCCTGCATTTCCTGGAAGAAGCCCAGCACGATTTCAGTGCCGCCGGCGCTTCGGACCGGGTGCAGCAGGCCATGGACGCCGTGCTGGAGATCCGTCTCGCTGAGCGGCGCGCGGCCGCGTCGCACACGGAAGCCGTTTAACCCAAACTGACTGGCAGTAGTTGTTGTTCTGAGCGCTTCGAATCATGCGGTGATCGCAACACCTGATTATTGAAGGGTGTCGATTGCCGTGGTGAAGTTCTCGAATCGTTTGGTTGC
>NZ_JBIVGX010000025.1:0-28813 GCF_044748905.1 Paenarthrobacter sp. NPDC089714 | reverse complement strand
AAATCAACAAACTCCCGCCGGGCGTCCAACGAAAAATTCCTGACCACAACACGCTCCATCAATCAGAGCGTTGCAACGACCCTATGACTCCGCCCTCTGAAAACGCGCACAAATGCGACCCAGTTGGGGGAGCGCAACGCAAGAATCCCCGCCGGTTGGTGTCCGGCGGGGATTCGGCGTCGGCAGGTCTGCCTGCCGAGAGCGGTTCCTACTTCTTGGGCAGGCCTGCCGGGTTCAGTTCCGAGGCAGGGATCGCCTCGGAGGAGAGGCCCCAACGGTCCAGGATCTTGCCGTAGTTGCCGTCCTTGATGAGTTTGTTCAGGGCAGTCTGGGCTGCGAGAGCCAGGCCGTTGCCCTTCTTGGTGGTGAAAGCGATCTCTGCCTTCAACGGCCAGCCGCCCTCAAGCGTTCCCACCTGCTTGGTCTTGCCATCCTTGGCGGCCTTGTAGGCCGCGGAGGCGTTTGGTCCGAACGTGAGGTCCGCACGTCCGGACTGGAGGGCCAGCTGGGAGGCGGAGTCGTCGTCGTAGTACTGGAAGTCAACCGGCTTCAGGCCGTTCTTCTTGTTCTCCTCGTCCCACCGAACCAGGATGGCTTCCTGGTTGGTTCCGGAGCCCACAATGATGCGTTTGCCGGCAACATCCTTGGCTTCCTTGACCTCGCCTATGTCCGAGTCGCTCTTGGCGTAGAAGCCCAGGAGGTCATTGCGGTAGGTGGCGAAGTCGAACTTTTCCTTGCGGGCCTCGGTGACTGTCACATTGGAAAGGACGGCCTCATACTTCCCGGATTCGACGCCGAGCGGCCAGTCCGCCCAGGCGACCGGAAGGACTTCGACCTGCAAGCCGAGGGTCTCGCCCACGGCGTAGGCGATGTCCACTTCGCTGCCGATGAGGGTTTTGTTGTCGGAGGCGAAGAGGCTCAACGGCGCCGCGCCGCCCGTGGTTACCACCGTGAGCTTGCCGTCGGCCTTGATGGCGTCCGGCACCTGCGCGGCGGCCGCGGAGTCGACCTCGACCTTGATGCGGTTTTGTTCTGGCGTCAGGTTGAATTCTTTGGTGGTTGCGCTGGAAGAAGCGTTCGACGCCGGAGCACTCGCCCCGGTTGCCGCCGTCGCGCCCGGATCCGAGCAGGCCGCGAGGCCCAGAAGAGCAGTGGCGGCCAGCGCCGCGGTGACGCCGGTTTTGGCTGCGAAACGTGCCATGGATACCCCTTGATTGAAGTCTGATGCGTACTTGTGGCTGCAACTATCCGGCAGGGCGTTCAGCGTGGTCAAAGCACGTTGACACGCTGGGATACAGGCGTTCACAGCGGTTAATCGGGCGTCGAACGGGGTCACAATGGGGGGCCTTAACTGGCTGCGGCAGGGCCCGCGACGCAACTCACAGAAATAAGCCGGGTACCGCCGTCGTTGTCGATTAAAAGCGCCGCCACCCTTCCGGCCGCAACCGTGAAACGTACCGAAAGGCATCTCCGTGACTGTTCCTCTTTCCATCCTGGACCTCGCGACCATCGGAAAGGACCAGACGGTAGCGGAAAGCCTCGCCGGCAGCGTTGCCATGGCACAGAAGGCCGAAGAGCTGGGGTACCGCCGGGTTTGGTACGCGGAGCACCACAACATGTCCGCCATCGCGTCCTCGGCAACGAGCGTCCTGATCGCCCACGTTGCTGCCCACACCACCAGCATCCGGCTGGGTGCGGGCGGCATCATGCTGCCCAACCACTCGCCCCTGACCATTGCCGAGCAGTTCGGCACGCTGGAGACACTGCACCCCGGACGCATCGATCTTGGGCTGGGACGTGCTCCCGGCAGCGATCAGAACACCATGCGTGCTCTGCGCCGCGACCACACCTCGTCGGACAGCTTCCCGCAGGATGTCCTCGAGTTGCAGGGATACCTCACCGGTCCCACGCGCATCCAAGGCGTGGAGGCGACGCCGGGAAAGGGCACCAATGTTCCTCTGTACATCCTCGGATCCTCGCTGTTTGGTGCGCAGCTTGCAGCGCAGTTGGGCCTTCCGTACGCCTTTGCCTCGCACTTCGCGCCGGCTGCCCTGCGTGATGCCGTGGCCATCTACCGCCGAGACTTCAAACCATCTGAGCAGTTGTCCGAACCACACGTCATCGCCGGAGTGAACGTCACCGCGGCGGACAGCAACGCCGAAGCACAGGCGATCTTCCAAGCTGTGAAGCGCGCCCGTGTATCGCTCTTCTTTGGCGGCGGCCGGCAGTTCACCGACGATGAGGCGGACCTCATCCTGGACTCGCCACAGGGCCAGCACATTGCCCAAATGGTCAAGTATTCCGCCGTGGGCACCCCCGAGGTTGTCGGCGAGTACCTCGAAGAGTTCGCCAAGCATGCAGACGCGGACGAGCTGATCGTGGCGCACCAGAGTACCGGTACCGAGGAACGCCTTCGCTCGGTGGAGCTGGTGGCCCAGGTGGCCGGGCTCGTTTCGGCTTAGGCAGCAGCGCCCACCGGCAGGCCGCCAGGGTGGATCCGGGCGGCCTGCCGGAAAAAAATTTAACGCTTCTGCAATTACGCGGTATACGAGAGAAACATTTCGGGCGGAAACTATACGTATCCGCTTCGGAAGGATTCGCCATGCCTACGCCGTTGAACCAAACAGTCGCCGATTCCGCGCTGTTGATGAACTCGCTGCCGCTTGGCCTGCTGCGCTCGTTCGTCCGTCCCCACGAGGACCAAGGGATCACCGAGGAACTCATGGCGGACCTGAAGATCCTCTCGCGGGAGCCGGGACTGCTGGTGGCGTGCAACTACGGCGGCACGCTGCATTCGGCCGAGGGCGTCTCCACCGAAACCCTGCCCCTGGACAGTGCGGCCGTGGCCCTGCGCGCGCTCGCGGCCTTGCCCAACACGCACACTGCCATCATCTCGGGACGTTCGCTGCGGGACCTCGCCGCGGTGTCCAGGCTGCCCGCGGAAGTCCACTTGGTGGGCTCGCACGGCGTTGAGTTCGACATGGGGTTTGCCTACAACCTGACCCTCGCCACCGAAACGCTGCTCCAGCAGGTAGCCACGGCCCTGACGGAAGCTGTCGCCTATGAGAAGGGCGTCAGCATCGTGCGCAAACCCGCTGGCGTGGCAGTCCACACGCGGCCCGCGGCACCCGAAGTGGTGGAGCGCGTCATCTTCAAATCCCAGCAGATCGCCATCGAGTTCGGGGTCTATTTCATTGTCGACGGCACCGTGCTGGATTTGACAGTGGACGAGCCCGCGAAAGGCAAAGCGCTTGAGACGCTCCGGCAGCGGCTTGGCGTCAGCGCCGCGCTCTTTGCCGGCGATGCGGCGAGCGACGAGAAGGCACTCGCCACCCTGCGTGGTCCGGACCTGGGCCTGCACGTCGGGCCGGGACAGACGACGGCGGCCTACACGCTTCCGGACCCGGAAGCCTTTGCGCGGGTGCTGGCTTTGCTGTTCGAACTTCGGCGTTCCTGGCTCTTCGGCGAGGACGCCGTGGGGCTGGAACGGCATTCAATGATCGGCAATGGAACCTCCACCGCCCTGCTGACCCCGGATGCGAAAGTCTGCTGGATGAGCCACCCGCTGCCGGATTCGGGGTCGTTGTTCGCCCACATCCTGGGCGGCGATCCGGCGGGGCACTTCAGCATCGAACCCGTTAAGCCCTCGCCGGTGCTGGCCCAGCGCTACGTGGACAACACCATGATCGTGGAAACCCGCTGGGCGGATGTCACGGTGACGGATTACCTCGAGCCTGCTCCGGAAGGCATCACCAGTTTGGTCCGCGTGCTTTCCGGCACCGGCACGGCAAGGGTGGTGTTCGCGCCCCGGCCGGACTACGCCAATGCTCCCTTCAACATGGAGATCCGCGGCCACGAAGTGCATGTGGTGGGAACGTCCGATCCAATCATCCTCATCGCCCCGGGCGTGGACTTCACCATCACCAACGACGCCCGGCATGCCACGGCTACCGCCGAGGTGCCGCTGCAGTACGGCCCGATCGTGCTGAACCTGCGCTGCGGGGATACCGAGTCGTTGCCCGCGGACCTCGCGGGTGAGCCTGAGCGGAGGGCCGCCGTCGGGCAGTCTTCGCGGGACTGGGTCAAGTCACTGCAGCTACCCACCGTCAATACGTCCTTGGTACGGCGTTCGGCGCTGGTCCTGAAGTCGCTGGTCCACGAGCCCACGGGGGCCGTCCTGGCCGCGCCCACCACGTCACTGCCGGAGGGGATCGGCGGCACCCGCAACTGGGACTACCGCTACTGCTGGCTGCGGGACGGGTCGATGACCGTGAACGCGCTGGTGGGGCTCGGGTCCACAGAGGAGGCCGATGGCTTCCTGCGTTGGCTGGGCCGGATCCTGGACAACGCACCTGGGCCGGAATGGCTGCACCCGCTGTATTCGGTGACCGGTGCTCCGCTTTCCACCGAAGCCATCGTGGAGAGCCTGCCGGGTTATGCCGGATCGCGTCCCGTCCGGATCGGCAACGCAGCGGACCACCAGGTCCAATTGGACGTCTTCGGTCCCATTGCCGAGCTGATCCATGACCTCGGTGAACGCCGCGGCTACCTCCCGGATGAGCATTGGTTCCTCATGGAGCAGATGGCCCACGCCGTTATTGCGCGCTGGCACGAGCCGGACCATGGCATCTGGGAAGCCCGCCGGCCACCCCGGCACCACGTCTACAGCAAGGTGATGTGCTGGGTGACGCTGGACAGGGCGCTCAAGGCGGCTGCTTTGCATGGCCGCACTGCGCATGCCGACTGGTCCTCCACAGCAGACACCATCCGGGAGGAAGTCCTCCGCGAAGGGTGGGACAACTCCGCGGCCTCCTACACGGTTGCCTACGACAGTCCCGACCTCGATGCTGCCGTGCTTCACATTGGCTTGTCCGGGCTCATTGATGTCCAGGACCAGCGCTTCCTGGACACCGTGACAGCAGTTGAGCGCGAATTGCGTGTTGGTCCCACGGTCTTCCGGTACAGGTACGACGACGGACTGCCGGGCTTGGAAGGCGGCTTCCACATCTGCACCACGTGGTTGATCGAGGCATACCTTGCTGTTGGCCGTTTGGACGATGCGTTGGAACTGTTCAACCAACTGGTGGCCTTGTTTGGGCCCACGGGTTTGTTGCCTGAGGAATACGATCCCGCCACGGAGACCCATCTGGGCAACCATCCGCAGGCTTACTCGCACCTGGGCTTCATCCGCTGCGCCCAACTCCTGGACCACTACCTGGCCCACGCGGACGTCGAATAACCCCAACTGAGTCGCAGTTGTGCGCGTTTTGAGGGCTCAAAACGCGCACTATTGCGACCTACTTGGGTCAGGTGAGCAGCAGGGCCACGGCGATCATCGCGGGGACGGCAACAACCGTCGTGATCAACACAGTGTCCTTGGCCACCGTGATTCCCGCCTGGTAGCGGTTGGCAGCGACAAACACGTTTTGTGCGGTTGGCAAGGCAGACGTCACCACCACCGCGAACAGGGCGTGCCCGTCCATGCCCAAGGCAAAGCGGGCAAACAAGTAGGCAATGAACGGGTGCACGAACAGCTTGAACCCGCTGGCCAACAAGGTGTCCAGCCGGCGCCCCGAAGCTTTCTGCAGTGGCCTGGATCCGTTCAGGCTCATGCCGAAGGACATGAGCATGGCCGGAATCGCGGCCCCGCCGATCAAGTGGACCGGCTCCAGGATGAGCTCGGGAACCTGGATCCCCGTTCCGGCCACGATCAACCCCAGTGCCGAGCCCACGATCATCGGATTCTTCACGATCATCAGCAGGAAGCGCAGGGGAGTGGTGCGGTGCGTGCTGGTGCTGGCATCCAGGGCCATGAGGTACATCGGGGTGAAGAAGGCGAGCTGGAAAATCAGGAGTGGAGCCACATAGCTGGCGTCGCCCAGGACGAACACCGCGATGGGGATGCCGAGGTTTGCCGAGTTGGCCAGCGACGAACTCATGGAGGACATGAGGGACTCCGGCAGGCTCCGCTTGAGCCAGAACTTCACAATCAGGAAGAACAGCAGGCCCGTGATCATCGCCCCAACGGCGGTAACCAGCAGGGGCGCCGCAAACACATCATGGAGCTTGGCCTTGCTCAGGGTTTCGAACAACAAAGCCGGGCTCGCCACGAAGAACGTCAGCGAACTCAGCACCGAACGGGCGTTCTCACCGAGCAACCCGCGCCGCCCAACGAACATGCCCACCAGGATGATGGCCCACACCACGAAGAACCCGGAGAGGACGCCGATCATGACGCTGTGCTGGCGGGGAGGAGGTGGGTCACGCCTCCAGCCTAATCAGATTTATTCGACCGGTAAGCGTTTTCGGACCCATGGTCCGTCATCCGGACAGCCCGGAAACGCGCTCGACGGCGGCACTCTGGTGAGTGCCGCCGTCGTACGTTTGCGTGTGGCTGGGTCAGCTGAGGTGCGCCGCGTTGCTCAAGGCGTGCGGCGGGCGCAGCAGGCCCGGGGTGTGTGCCTCGGCGGGGTCGTTGCCAAGCTGCAGGATTTGGTTTTCCTGGCCGACGTGGACCACTTTGGGCTGGTATGACCTGGCCTCTTCGGTGGTCATCTGGGCGTAGGTGATCAGGATGACGAGATCGCCAACATGGACCTGGTGGGCAGCGGCGCCGTTGATGCCGATGACGCCCGAACCGCGCTCGCCGGCGATGGTGTAGGTCTCCAGGCGGGCTCCGTTGGTGATGTCCACGATGGACACGAGCTCACCCGGCAGAATGTCGGCAGCGTCCAGGAGGTCCAGGTCAACCGTGACTGAGCCGACGTAGTGGAGGTCGGCGTGGGTCACCGTGGCACGGTGGATCTTCGACTTGAACATTGTGCGGATCATAGTGCCACCAGTTTAGCGCGGGACCCTTCACGGGCGCTGTGACGTAGCAGACGTTCGCTGCCCGGGTGGCGTGAAAGCGGTTACCATCGCTGGGGGCCATCATCTGCCGAACCGAAGGACACGAAGCTTGGACGGAGTACTGAAGGGCTTCTTTGTGGTGGGCATCGTCCTGCTGGTGGGCTACATCCTGGGAAAGACCAACGCGCTGGGACCGCAGGGGAGCAAAGTCCTTTCCACCCTGACGTTCATGGTGGGCTTGCCGAGCCTCATGTTCTCCACCATTGCCTCCCGCCACATCAGTGACGTCCTGAGTCCGACGGGCTTGATCTCGGTGGTCACAGCCTCGGCGGTGATGCTCGTGTTCGCCCTGTCCGGCACCATCTTCCGCTGGGGTGTCCGGCGGACCACCATCGGCGCTTTGGCCACGGGAATCGTGAACTCCACCAACCTCGGCGTCCCGCTGTCCCAATACATCCTGGGGAGCACCACGTACGTCGTGCCCATCATGTTGTTCCAATTGGCTCTGGTGACTCCCATTGCCCTGACCATCCTGGACCTCACCAACCCGGCCGCTACCAAGGTGTCCGTGTGGCGCGTCCTGTCCACGCCTTTCCGGAATCCCGTCACCGTGGCGGCGATCCTTGGCGTCATCGTGAGTGCGGCCGGCGTCCAATTGCCTGACTGGACACTGGACCCCATGAAGCTCGTGGCACAGCTCGCAGTGCCGCTCATGTTGATCATCTTCGGCATGTCACTCCACGGACTTTCGGCCGGGCAGGGGATCGGAGACCGGGCGCCCACCACGCTTGCTGTGGTGCTGAAGTCAGTGGTCCAGCCCGCCTTGGCCTGGGTGCTGGCGGTCTTCGTGTTCCGGTTGGATTCCTTCAGCACGTTCGTGGTCACGGCCTGTGCCATCCTGCCGACCGGTCAGAACGTGGTGCTCTACGCGCTCCGGTACGGCGTGGGCCAGAAGATCGCCCAATCAACTGCAGTGACCACGTCCATCCTGGCAGTGCCGTTGCTGCTGGGGGCGGCCTGGCTCATGGGCTGAGCTCCGGGGCTGGCCATGGCACCGCGAGGACGCGGGAAACATGCCAAGACCCGCGCAAAGTTCCAGCGCCCCGGCGCGTTTCCCGCGAAACCAGCGAAGCGTCAGTCGTAGCGCGTCAGGTCGGTTCCCGCCGCCACGAGTTGCCTTAGCTCCGCCAGCCCGCCCTGCACTGCACCAGCCGCGCGTGCCTGGACAAGGACGTTACCCAGCGCCGTCGCCTCGACCGGCCCCGCGATCACTGCTTTGCCTGTTGCGTCGGCGGTGAGTTGGCACAGGAGCCGGTTTTGCGAGCCGCCGCCCACCACGTGCACCACGGACGTGGCGCGGCCGGTGAGGCGTTCGGCGTCGGCCAGGGTGCGGGCGTAACCGGCTGCGAGGCTGTCCAGAATGCAACGCACGACGGCGGCAGGCCGGTCCGCGAGCACCTCGCCGTTGTGCCGCACGGCTGCACGGATGCGCTCGGGCATATTGTCCGGGGCGGTGAAGGCGGGGTCGTCGGCGTTGATGTGCGGGCCCCCGTGAGGGAGTGCCGCGGCTGCGTCGAGCAACGCCGGGAGTGATTGGTTGAAGCCTTGGGCTGCCCACGTGCGCTGGCATTCGCTGAGCAGCCAGAGGCCGCCGACGTTGCGGAGATAGCGGATGGTTCCATCGACGCCGCGTTCGTTGGTGAAGTTGGCCGTGCGGCTGGCTTCGGAGAGGACGGGTTTGTCCAGTTCGACACCCACTAAGGACCAGGTGCCGGAGGAGATGTAGGCGAAATCCCCGCTCGCGGCCGATGCCGGGACTGCGGCAACGGCCGCGGCGGTGTCGTGGGAACCCACGGCCACCACCCGGGTATCGGCAGCGAGTCCCGTTCGTTCGGCCACCGAGGGCAGCAGCGTGCCCACGGTTTCACCGGGTTGGATCAACGGCGGGAAGATGTTCCGCGGAAGGCCGAGCGCGTCCAGGAAATCAACCGCCCAGTCACCGGCCACGGCATCGAAGAGCCCCGTAGTGGAGGCATTGGTTGCCTCCGTGCGGCGCTGGCCCGTGAGGAGGAAGGCGATCAGGTCCGGGATGAGCAGTGCTTGCAAACCGTCCAGGGTCGGTTCGGCAGCGAGCTGATAGATGGTGTTGAACTGCAGGAACTGCAAGCCCGTGGTGGCGTAGAGCTTCTCCGGTGGGATGACGGCGTGCACGCGCGCAACGGTGGAGCGGCTTCGATCGTCCCTGTAGCTGTAGGGAACCGAGACGAGTTCCCCGGAAGCATCAACCAGCCCATAGTCCACAGCCCAGGTGTCGATGCCGATGCTGGTAATCCGTTCATCGTTCCCGGCGGTCACCGAAGCGGCAGCCGCCAAGCCCTTGAGTACCTCAGCTAAAAGGGCGTCGAAGTCCCAGTGGAGGCCGCCGTCGTACTCCACAACGCCGTTGGAGAACCGGTGCACGGTTTCCAGCGTCGCCCCTGTGGAGGGGGAGACGCGGCCGAGCATGACGCGGCCTGAGGATGCGCCAATGTCGACGGCGGCGAAGACCTGGGGCGCGGGCACCGCCCCGGCGTTGGCCGGGGCGGTGCCTGTCGTTGCAGAAATCTTCACGATGTGACCTATCGGAGGAACGCTGCTGCCACGCCGGCGTCCACGGGGATGTGGAGGCCGGTGGTGTGGGAGAGTTCGTTGCTGGTGAGCACGGCGGCGGCGTTGGCCACGTGTTCGGGGAGGACTTCGCGTTTGAGGAGGGTGCGCTGGGCGTAGTACTCGCCCAGTTTTTCCTCGTCAACGCCGTAGACCGCGGCACGTTTGGCGCCCCAGCCGCCGGCGAAGATGCCGGAGCCGCGGACCACACCGTCGGGGTTGATGCCGTTGACGCGGATGCCGTGATCGCCCAGTTCCGCGGCGAGCAGGCGGACCTGGTGGGCCTGGTCTGCTTTGGTGGCGGAGTAGGCGATGTTGTTGGGGCCGGCGAACACGGAGTTCTTGGAGGAGATGTAGATGATGTCTCCGCCCAGGCCCTGGTCGATCATGACCTTCGCCGCTGCTTTGGAGACCAGGAACGAGCCCTTGGCCATGACGTTGTGCTGCAGGTCCCAGTCCTTCTCGGTGGTTTCGAGCAGCGGCTTGGAGATGGACAGGCCGGCGTTGTTGACCACCAGGTCCAGGCCACCAAAGGCGAGGACAGCTTCCTGGATCGCGGCGGCGATTTGGGCTTCGTTGGTCACGTCGGCCTGGACACCGATGGCGACATCCGCGCCGCCCAGTTCCTCGGCGACGGCTTGGGCGTTATCAAGGTTCAGGTCGGCAATGACGACGCACGCGCCGTCGGATGCCAAGCGGGTGGCGATCGCCTTGCCGATGCCCGACGCCGCACCGGTCACCAGGGCGATGCGGGTCGCGTGGGACTTGGGCTTCGGCATTCGGGCGAGCTTGGCTTCTTCCAGCGCCCAGTACTCGATGCGGAACTTCTCGGATTCCTCAATCGGGGCGTAAGTGGAGATCGCTTCGGCGCCGCGCATCACGTTGATCGCGTTGAGGTAGAACTCACCGGCCACGCGGGCGGTCTGCTTGTCCTTGCCGTAGGAGAACATGCCCACCCCGGGGATGAGCACGATCGCCGGGTCAGCGCCGCGCAGGGCCGGCGAATCGGCGTCGGCGTGGCGGTCGTAGTACGCCTGGTAATCCTGCCGGTATTCGGCGTGCAGTTCCTTCAGCCGGTTCACGGACTCTTCGATGGAAGCGTCTGCGGGCAAGTCCAGGATCAGCGGCTTGACCTTGGTGCGGAGGAAATGGTCCGGGCAGGACGTGCCGAGTGCGCCGAGCCGAGGGTGCTCTGCCGACTCAAGGAACTCAAGCACGACGGCGTCATCACTGAAGTGCCCCAGTTGCGGTTTGTCCGTGGAAGCCAGGCCGCGGATCACCGGGGCCAGGGCTGCTGCCTTGGCGCGCCGTTCTGCCTCGGGGAGCGCGGAGTAGCCGGGCAGGGCGGGGCCGAAGGGCTCGGCTTTGCCGTTCTCCTTGATATAGGCCTCAGCGGTATCGATGATCCAGAGGGAGTTCGCTTCGGCTTCTTCGCTGGTGGCGCCCCAGGCGGTGATGCCGTGGCCGCCCAGGATGGTGCCGATGGCTTGGGGGTTGGCTTCCTTGATCGAGGCGATGTCCAGGCCGAGCTGGAACCCAGGGCGGCGCCAGGGAACCCAGACCACCTTGTCGCCGAAGATCTTCGACGTGAGGGCTTCTCCGTCCACGGCCGTAGCGATCGCGATGCCCGAATCCGGGTGCAGGTGGTCCACATGCGCGGCGTCCACGAGGCCGTGCATGGCGGTGTCGATCGAGGGTGCCGCGCCGCCCTTGCCGTGCAGGCAGTAATCGAACGCGGCAACCATTTCGTCTTCGCGCTCGACGCCGGGGTAAGCGGACTTGAGTGCCTGGAGCCGGTCCAAACGGAGCACGGCCAGGTTCTCAGCCTTGAGTGTGCCAAGGTCGCCACCGGAACCCTTCACCCAGAGCAGCTCGACGTCCTGGCCCGTGACCGGGTCCTTCTCCGTGCCTTTGGCGGAGGTGTTCCCGCCGGCGAAGTTGGTGTTCCGCTTGTCCGCGCCGAGGCGGTTGGAACGGGAAATCAGCTCTTCAACAGTCTTATTCATAGCTACTTATGCGCCCCATCCGGCTTGCTGGCCGCCTGCGCGGTCCTCGTTGATCTTCTTCTGGTAGCCGCTGGCCTTGTAGGCAGCGATCGGGTCGGCGGGCAGGCCGCGGGATTCACGCCACTGGGCAAGGGCCGGGCGGACGTCGGTGTAGAAGGCATCGTTGAAGATGCCGTTCGCGGCCAGGACATCCCCGGCACGCTGCGCCTCGTTCAACGCTGCGGTGTCCACGAGCAGGGCGCGGGCCGTCATTTCCTGGACGTTCAGGACCGAGCGGATCTGGCCTGGGATCTTCTCTTCCAGGTTGTGGCACTGGTCCAGCATCAACGCGACGCCGGAGTCCTTGCCGAAGCCGCCGCCGCGGATGACTTCGTGCATGATCCGGAACAGCTGGAACGGATCGGCCGCGCCCACAATGAGGTCGTCGTCGGCGTAGAAGCGGGAGTTGAAGTCGAAGGAACCGAGCTTGCCGAGGCGCAGGAGCTGCATCACGATGAACTCGATGTTGGTGCCCGGGGCGTGGTGGCCGGTGTCCAGGCACACGAACGCCTTCTCGCCGAGGGCCAGGGTCTGCGCGTACGAGGTGCCCCAGTCCGGAACATCGGTGTGGTAGAAAGCCGGCTCGAAGAATTTGTACTCCAACACCAGGCGCTGCTCATCACCCAGGGCCGCGTAGATTTCCTGCAGCGACTCGGCCAGGCGGTCCTGACGGCCACGCATATCGTCCTGACCGGGGTAGTTGGTGCCATCAGCGAGCCAGATTTTCAAATCCTTGGACCCGGTAGCGTGCATGATCCCGATGCAGTCAAGGTGGTGCTCGAT
Organism: Paenarthrobacter sp. NPDC089714; assembly: GCF_044748905.1. Taxonomy (NCBI): domain Bacteria; kingdom Bacillati; phylum Actinomycetota; class Actinomycetes; order Micrococcales; family Micrococcaceae; genus Paenarthrobacter; species Paenarthrobacter sp. NPDC089714. The sequence continues at coordinate 16,490 of NZ_JBIVGX010000025.1, read as the reverse complement.
CGCCCGGCGACGCACCGATTCGTTGGACGAGGTCAGGGAACCGAACTTGTACTCGTCGTCCTGGAAGGTGTTCGAGTTGATGGTGCCCAGCCCAACGCCCAGACCCTCCGCATATTCACGCAGCGCGGTGTAGTTGTCCACCTTGTCCCACGGGATATGCAGCGCAACCGTCGGTGCCAGGCCCGTGAGCTCGTGGACCTTCGCAGCGTCTGCGATCTTTTCCTGCACAGTGCGCGGGGTACCCGGAGTGCCGAAGACCTTGAACCGCGTCCCCGAATTCCCATAGGCCCAGGAGGGCACTTCAATGGCCAGTTCTCCCAAGCGGCCCAGGGCCGATTCTGTGGTGTTCATGCTTGTTCCTTCTCATGGGTGGTGGCGTTGCCGGCCTTGCTTGCTGAAGCCAGTTGGTCTTCCAGGTTGAAAACTTCTTCGACGATCTCGAAGCCCTCGTCCGGAGGGACATCGCTGTTGGCGAAGAGGGTGGCCATTTCCGCTTGCCAGCGGGCGTTGACCTCGGTGACGGCCATGCGGGCTTGCGCTTGCGCATAGTCATCACATTCCAAGTAGCCAATGAGCTGCCCGTCTGACGCGAGAAACAGTGAGTAGTTGTTCCACCCCGCGTCCTTGAGGGCACGGAGCATTTCGGGCCAAACGGCTGCGTGGCGGCGCTTGTACTCGTCCATCAGCTCGGGGTGGACGGAGGAGCGGAAACATACCCTCATCTGCGGTTCTCCGGGGTTACTCGTCTTTGAATCGTTTCATTTGTTACGATTCAAATTACCCTCGGATAAAGGAGGGTGTCAAGGCGTTTCCTGCAGGTAAGACGAGAAGACAGCGGAGATTGGAAAGCATGTCCCAAACAGCGAGCATCAAAGACGTTGCCACCCACGCCAAGGTTGCCGTGGGCACTGTTTCCAACGTGCTCAACTACCCGGACCGAGTCTCGCAGCGCACCAAGGAGCGAGTGCTTAAATCCATCGCTGAACTTGGATTTGTGCGGAATGACGCCGCCCGCCAATTGCGCGCCGGCCAGAGCCGCACCATCGGCTTGATCGTGCTGGACGTCGGCAACCCTTTCTTTTCCTCCGTAGCCCGGGCAGCAGAGGACGCCGCTACGGCGCTGGGTAGCGTGGTGCTGGTGGGGGACAGCGGCCAGGATGCCTCCCGCGAAGTGCACTACATGGACCTGTTCCAGGAACAGCGGGTCCAGGGCATCCTTATCTCACCCGTGGGTGATGTCGCCGAGCGGATCGACACCCTGCGCGAACGCGGAGTCCCCACAGTCCTGGTGGATCAGCTGGCCGACACTGATCGCTGCAGCTCGGTTTCCGTGGATGATGAAGAAGGCGGCTACCTCGCTGCCCGGCACCTGCTGGAGACGGGCCGCCGTCGTCTGGCTTTTGTTGGCACCCCGTCGATCCGCCAGGTGGCGCATCGACTCAAGGGCGCGCAGCGTGCCGTTTCCGAAGTGGACGGAGCCACCATCGAGGTCCTGGACTCCGCGGGCCAAACCGTCCTTGCCGGCCGCCAGGTGGGCAACACGTTGGTGGAGCGTTCGCCGGTGGACCGTCCGGAAGCTGTCTTCTGCTCCAACGACCTCCTGGCGCTTGGCGTGATGCAGTCGCTCACCATGCTCAGGACCGTGCGCATCCCGGAGGATATTGCCCTGATCGGTTACGACGACATCGACTTTGCGATCTCCGCCGTCGTGCCCCTCTCCTCCATCCGCCAGCCCACCGAAGCCCTGGGCCGGACCGCCATCGAACTCCTTGCCGAGGAACAGGACAGCGGCGGAACCAAGCACCGTGCCGTCGTCTTCACGCCCGAACTGGTGGTCCGCCAAAGCACGTCCGGCTCACCCAACTGAGTCGCAGTTGTGCGCGTTTTGAGACGTCAAAACGCGCACTAATGCGACTTACTTGGGCGGAATTACGACGCGCGGAGGCTGGCCAGGTATTCCACCGGCACCAGGGCGTCGGGCTGCTTCGTCTGACGGGTAATGCCGGGCGCCGAGCTGGCCAGACGGTCGGCCGAGCGTCCCAGGCATTGCAGGAAGCTGGTGACTGAAACGCCGGCCTCTGCCTTGCGCCGAAGGGCGGAGATATGCCGCCGGGCCGTGCATCCGCAGATAGCCGTGGCCACGATGTCCTCGGCTGGTACGTGGTCCAATGCAGGCACCAGTGCGATGCCCACGCCTGACCGGACCATGCCGCGGAGAGCATCGTAGTTGTCGCTCCTCACCGTGATTCGCGGCTTGAAACCTCCGCTGGCGCACAAATGCCTGAGGCACGCGTCGCCGGACGAGTCTTCCTTGGTGGATACCCAGTTCTCCCGGGCAAGGTCATGGAGCGTGATCTGCCCGGCACCGGCAAGCCTGTGCTTTTCGGGGAGCAGCAACAGGAGTTCCTCGGCCAGCAGCGGGACCGCGACCACATTGGAAGGCCATTGCTGCGGGACAAGGTCGTAGTGGAAAGCCACAGCAACATCCAGCACTGAATCCCTGACCATGGCCGCCAAGTCCGTGGGGCAGCCTTCCTCCAGTTCAACCGTGGAGGTGGGATGCCTGCGCAGGTATGACGCCAGCCCGGCGGGCAGGAGTCGTTGGCTCGCCGTGCTGAAGCTGCCCAGCCGCATGAGCCCGTAATTGCCTTTGCTGAAGCCCTTCATCTCGTCTTCGAGGGTGCTGAGGGCGTTGATGATGTCGCGCGCCCTGGTGGCCAGGAACTTTGCTGCCTCCGTGGGGCGGATGCTCTGGGCGTCGCGTTCCACGAGGGGAGCCTGCACGGCACGCTCGAGCGCTGCCACCTGCTGTGAAACGGCCGAGCCGGTGTAGCCGATTTCCCGGGCGGCGTCAGCAAAGGATCCTGTGCGAAGGACCACGGAGAGGGTGCGGAGATGGACTGGATTTAACATGATGCTGCTATTTCTCGGTTGGTGGGGTGAGGAGTTGCTCCACGTTCACTGCTCCACCAGCGGCTTCGAAGTCCAGTTGCGTCTGCTCTCGGAGCCGCTCGTCCGCCAAGTAGTCTGCAATGGTCAAAGCGAGGCCGATGGCACCGTCCACCACTGCTTTGTCTCCGGCGGGGCTGATGGCGTGCTGCCCGAACTCCACCGTGTGCATGGGCGTTGTTTCGCGGGAGATGCTGACGGTCGGATGGATGGAGGGGAGCCGCAGGCTGAGGTTTCCCAGGTCCGTGGACCAGCCGCCGCCCACAAGCTCGGTCTCCAGGGTGATGGCGCGGCCGCGGGAAGACATATGCCCGTGGTAGCGGGCGGCGAGGGAATGGTTGCTGCGTACCGGAAGATACGCCGGGAACGGATCCCAGGTGGTTTCGAGCCGGGTGCCCGTCATGAGCGCTGCGCCCTCCAGGACGTTCTGCACTCTTTGCGAAAGGTCAACCAGGCCGTCGGGGTCAAGCGAGCGGATTTCGACGACGGCGCTCGCCAGGTGGGGTACGACGTTCACCGCAGAACCACCCTCGACGATCAGGCAGTGCAAGCGGTCTGTTGCCGGAATGTGCTGGCGAAGTGCCGCAATTCCTTGGTACGCGGCAACGACGGCGTCCAGGGCGTTGCGGCCCATGTGCGGTGCCGAAGAAGCGTGCGCGGCTACGCCATGGAAGGTGACCTCAACGTCGCGGACGGCCAAGGACGCAAACGATGCCGCTTCGGATTCACCGGTGAAGGGGTGCAGCATGACCACGGCGTCGATGTCGTCAAAGGCACCCGCCCGTGCCAGCAACTCCTTGCCGTTGCCGTTTTCTTCCGCCGGGGTTCCGATGAGCACCACTGATCCGCCGAGTTTTTCGATCTGCGCGGCCACGCCCAGGAATGCGCCGACCGCCGCTGCGCAGATGACGTTGTGGCCGCAGCCGTGGCCGACTCCCGGAAGGGCGTCGTACTCGGCGAGCACGGCAACCTTTGGTGAGCCCGAGCCCGCCTCTGCGCGCAGTGAGGTACGCAGGCCGTAGCGCCCAACCTGGACGGGAAAACCCCGGTACCTGAGGAACTCGGCGGCGAAGGCAACGGACAGGCGTTCTTCGAAGCCCACCTCCGCGATGCCATGGATGCCGTGGCTGAGTTCCCGGAGATCCGTCGTGAGGTCTTCGATGGTGCTCGTAATGTTCCGGGCGATGGATTCGGAGGCGCCAAGTATGCCGGTGAGGGCCAATTTGGACGGGTGCGTTTCCACGGTATCCACGTGGCGTCCTTTCGAGAAGGGGAAGTGAAGAGGGCCAGTGAGTGAACGTCGTCGTCGACTCGTTGGCGCGTTGTTTAACTTAAGATACATCTGGATCTGTGTTAAGAACAGCTAATCGTGCAAGAATGTTCCATGACCGAAAAGCCACTTCCGGACGTGCCACGGCTGCGCCTGCTCAACGAGGTAGCGCGGCAGGGATCCCTGGCTGGAGCCGCGAGGGTCCTGGGCATTACGTCCTCGGCCGTGTCGCAGCAAATCAGCATCCTGGAGAAGGAAACGGGCGTGCAACTCCTGGACAGGTCTTCCCGAGGTGTGGGCTTGACCGGAGCCGGCGAAATCCTGGTGGAACATGCCCGTGCGGTGGTCAGGCTCCTCGAAGCCACCCGGGCCGAAATGGACCAGCTTGGCGGGGAACTGGCTGGCAGGGTACGGATCGGATCCATTCCCTCCCTTGCGCGGAACGTGCTTCTTCCGGTCGCTGACAAGCTTGAGGTGACCGCGCCCGACGTCGAACTTACCGTCAACGTCGTCGAGCCCGTGGACAGCATTGAGCAATTGCTGAACGGCGCCCTGGATATCGCGATTGTCGATCTTTACGACAACGTCCCCGTCGCCTTCCCGGACTACCTCGTCACCCGCGAGGTCATGAATGAGCCGCTGGTCCTGGTCACGCCGCCGGACTATGTGGTGCCCCCGCGGCTGAAGCTGACTGACCTCAAGAATGCCGACTGGGTGCTGACGCCCGAGGCCGGGGCGTGCGGGCAAGCCGTACGCTTCGCGTGCCGGAATGAGGGATTCGAGCCGAACAGCCGCTGGGTGGTGGATGATCTTCTTCTGCTGGTCGAGGCCATTTCCCGGGGCAGGGGCATCTCCTTGCTTCCGCCCCTGTCCGTGGACGATACCGTTGCGCCCGTCGGGATCCATGCTTTCGACAAGCCTCGCATTCATCGCCGGGTGCTCACCGTAACGCGAAGCAGCGATGCCCGCCGGCCCATCATTAAAGCCGTCCTCGATGAGGTCCACGGGCTGCTGGGCGCCGCTGCCGCTTGAGTTGCCTACTGCCGCTGATGTCGTTCTCGGATATGACCTTGTCTCAGGGCTGGAACCTGGCCGCCCAGTCATTGAGTTCCTCAACGGCGGCCGCAAGATCGATGTCCATGCCCAGCCTTCCGGCCAGCGTCGCGAACTCCGGACCCCAATTTTCGTGGATGACAATTGCGGTAGGCCAAACCTTCGCCTGGACACCATTCATGCTCCCGATCCGGGCTCTGGTGCGGAAGATGTCTTCGCACGCTTGCAACAGGGGCTCGGTTCCCAATCCTGGGTCAAAGACATTCCGTTTCAGCAGCAGGATGTCCAGTACGTCGCGTTCCCGTTCCTCGTGGCCGGGACCAGTGCAGGCGTGCAGCTTTTGGGCAACTTGGTACTCCGGTGAGATGGAGGCCAGTGTCACTGCGGGTGTGGGTATACCGAAGGGCTCAAGGCGAGGGGCGGGCACGCTGTCATTGGACGTGTCCATGGCACCTTCCAGGAAGGACACCTCAAGGACCACCTTGCGGAACAATTTCCTCGCGAAGAAAATCTGGATCTCGTGTCGGCGGGGATTAGTCGCAGCGAGGGCAACTTCGATGTCTCCGGTTCGGGCTTTGACGACGAATGTGAAATCGCCGAGTGGCCCGGTTACTGCTTCCCGCAAGAAGGAGTCAAAACGGTCGGCCTCCGCCGTGAAAATGTGTCGACGTCCTGCGTGGCGCGGGCGACCGGGTGCAGGGACCATTCCAGATAGGCTCCGCCTTTCAGCCTAAGGAAGGGCTTGCCATCACTGCCTTTTGGCCGTTGAAGGGCTGCCATGAGGACGCTTGCGGCAATGGTCCAGGTGGTTACTTGGTCCGGCTCGCCCGTCTCCGTGTTGCGAATTGCGGCCAACAGCGACGAAGCGGTCTTCGCGGGCTTGACCCTGGCTGGCAGATCTCCGTACTTCACCTGGCCTCCTCTCCAAGCTGGTATCGATGAATAAGGTCCTGCGCTTCGGACTCCTCTATGAGTTCCCTCCTGGTCGCCGTCCGGATAGCCTGTGAGGCCAACCCGCGACGCATGCCTTCATCGAGCGCCCGGGCGACGGCCTGGTGGACGGGAAGCATCGGAAGTCCCTGGTGGAACTCGACGTCAAACTTTCCCTTGTGGAGGCAGTAGTGGTCCTTGCCTTTGCGGCGAATCCGTGTCCCGGGCGGCACGGCCACATGGATTTCACGTGGGTTAACGTCACAGAGATCGAGGAGCAGCAATACGCTCTCTGAGTCCAATGCAGAATCCGGTCCGGCCCAAAGCAAAGCCAGTCGGTACTCGGTGGTCTCGTCCACCGGGATCTCGGGAAACCTGTAGATCCCGTGGAGCTCGTGCGTAAGGCGTCCGCGATGAGCCATGCGGGACAAGGCTTTCGGGTCCATGCCAACTGCGACGGCCGCATCTGTGTCCACGAACCCTCCGTGGTCCATTCCAATTTCCCGGAGCTGACTCACCTTTGTCATGCCAAAAGGTTACTATTTTTAGTCACCTTTTGGCAGATAGTGCAACATTCCTGCCGATGAGCATGAGCCAGCCTTGGTGCGCCGCAGCCTAAGGCGGGTGCCGCCGTCGTGCTTTGACTGGCGACCCAAACCGCAGCCAAAGAAAGTCTTGCGGCAGCGCCAGCAAACCTCGTTCTGTTGCCGGGTTAAACCCTGATTTCCCGTTCCATGCTTGAAGTGATCAGTGACGATCACCACAAAGGAGAACGAAGAAATGACCACCCTCGAACGACGTTTCGCAGAGCTTCCCGGCCACTGGCAGGTGCCGGGCCACTTCAAGATCAACCACAGCCACGGCATCCGCGTGGGGGACATGATCTACGTCGGTGGCCAGGAGGACCTCGACGAACAGGGCAACGTCCGCAACCCCGGCGACATCGTGGCGCAGTGCAAGTCCGTCATGGAATCGCTCAAGCGGGTCATCGAAGAACTGGGCGGCACCATGGGTGACGTTGTCCAGTTCAACACCTTCTACGCCGGCGAACTCAGCTACGAAGAGTGGCAGCGCACCTACGACATCCGCTTCAGCTACTTCCCCGCCCCCGGTCCCACCGCCACAGGCATCCTGATCGGCGAGGAGCTCAACCTCCCGGGGATCCGGGTTGAGGTGAACGCCGTCGCTATTGTTGGGAGCGCCGCCACCCGTGTTGAGGCGTTCGACGGCGGCAGGCCGGAAGCGCTTGATGATGCCAACCCGGGTGGGCGTAATGACTAGCATCAAGCCCCAGCTTGGAGTCATCCTCTGCGACCTCGACTCCTACCCCGTCGACTACGTGGAGTGCCTCACTCCGGACTCACCCGGCATCAGCGACAATCCTGTGGGTTTCTTCGAAAACCCGGCGAGCTGGCATGGGCTGCCCGTAGCCTATGCAGTTGCCCGCGGCGCCCGTGTTGAACCTCTGGTCAACGGCGAACCTGAAGCGGTCGAAGCCTTCTGGGCGGCCAGTGAAAAGCTGGCACACTGCCCCCTGGTGATCACCGATTGCGGCTTCTTCTTCTACGCCCGGAAGGACATGCGCCAGACAGCCAACGTGATCACGAGCGGCCTGGACCTCCTGCCCATCGCCTCGGTGCTGACCAGCAAGGACATCGGCGTCCTGACGGTCTCGGAAAAGCTCGCCAGCAAGCTCCTCGACGATCACGTGTTGTCTTCCAGGATTGTCATCGCGGGAATGGAAGGCGAGCCCGGTTGGGCCACCATGCTCACCAACGACCACGCCCTGGGCAACGGCTGGGACCAGCCAATGCTCAAAGAAGGCGTTGCCTCCGTGGTAAAGCGCGAGTTTGGGCCCGGCGGCCGGTTTGAGGACATCGGCGTGCTGGTCTTGGAATGCACGCTGCTGCCAGAGTTCCGCCAGGAAATCCGCAAATACACCACCGTGCCGATCCTCGACGTCGCGTCCTTCGCGCTCAACGCGCTCGGTGCAGGGTTCGACGCCGGTGCTGACGCCGCCGAGGGGCCGGCCGCTGACGGGACTTCGGCCGCCGGCGCACAAGCCGCGTCAGTCCAATGACACAAGCCAGGAACGAGTTAGCCATGCAAGAAGATGCCGCACAGGATCGGACCGCCATATCGCTGGAATCAGTGGTGAAGAGGTTCGGGAACCATACGGTGATCGACAACGTGTCCTTATCCGTCCGCGAAGGCGAAGTCGTGGCGATCATCGGCCCCAGCGGCGCCGGCAAGAGCACACTGCTCCGTTGCATCAACCTGCTGGAAGTCCCGGACAGCGGGCGCATCACGGTTGAGGGAAACCAGGTGGACGCCGGAACGGAAATCAGCCACAAGGACCTGGTCCGCCTCCGCCGCAACGTGGGCATGGTGTTCCAGTCCTTCAACCTGTTCCCACATATGACCGTGCTGCGGAATATCTCCCTCCCGCAGGAACGCGTGCTCGGCCGGACTCGTGCCGAGGCCGATGCCCGTTCCAAAAAGCTCCTGGAGCGCGTGGGACTGGCGGACAAAGCCAACCAGTATCCCAGCCGATGCTCCGGCGGCCAGCAGCAACGCATCGCCATTGCCCGGGCCCTGGCCTTGGATCCGCAGGTGATGCTGTTCGACGAGCCAACGTCTGCGCTTGATCCGGAGGTGGGCCTGGAAGTCCTCGCCGTCATGAAGGAACTGGCCTCCGAAGGCATGACCATGGTGGTGGTCACGCACGAGATGCAGTTTGCGCGGGATGTCTCCGACCGGGTGGTGGTGATGGCGGAGGGCGCCATCCTTGAACAAGGCGACCCTGCCGACGTCTTCACCTCTCCCAGCATGGACCGCACTCGCCGGTTCCTGCGAGCCGTATTGGAGCGCTGACATGGAACACCTCAGCGTGGTGGCACAAGGCGTCTCCATGACGCTGTTGCTGACACTCTCCTCGCTTTTGTTCGGTGCAATCGGCGGCATCCCGCTGGTGTTGGCGCGCCGCTCGCGGTTTGTCCTGGTCCGTTTCATTGCCAGGACCTTCATTGAGTTGCTCCGGGGCATTCCTCCGCTGGCGTGGCTGTTCATCATCTACTTCGGTGTGGGAAGCGGCGTGATCGAACTCAGCTCGTTTGCGGCCGCAGTCATCGGTTTTGGCCTGGTCTCGTCTGCGTACATGGCCGAGATCTATCGGGGTGGCTTGACCGCCATCCACGACGGCCAGTGGGAAGCCAGCGACGCCTTGGGGCTCTCGCGGGCTGCGACCCTGGCCAGCATCATCGGTCCGCAGGTGCTTCGGGTCTCGATTCCGGCAGCGGCCACGTTTGCCATCGGCCTGTTGAAGGACTCATCCGTTGCCTCCGTGATCGGCGTGCAGGACACCATCTACTGGGCTGGCCACGAATCCACGGTCACGGGTGATGCGATTGTGCCCTTCCTATGGGCGGCCGGCCTTTACGTGGCCATGACCATTCCCTGTGCCTGGGCAACGCGTTTGCTGGACAGCAAGCTCCGAAAGAGGGTTGCGCGATGACGTTCTTCAACGACTGGGTGGACTACTTCCCGGACCTGCTGGGCGGGCTGGGCGTCAGCCTCCAACTGACTCTCGTGACGCTTCTGATGGGTTTGCCGGCTGGGCTGCTGTTGGCGTTGGGGGCCGGTTCCAAGAACCGTGCCTTGCGGGTAGTTTCGATCGGCGTGATCGAAGTCGGCCGTGGAACCCCTGCCCTGGTGGTCCTGCAGCTGTTCTACTTTGGACTGCCCAGCGCCGGCATGACGCTGACGTCCTTCGTGGCAGCATCCTTGGCTTTGGCCTTCACCACCGCCGCATACACGAGCGAAATCCTCCGCGGTGGTTTGCAGGCCGTGCCCTCTGGAGAGGTGGAAGCCGCACACGCGCTGGGCATGGCCCGCGGCGACATCCTCCGTTTTGTTGTGATCCCGCAAGGGATCAGAATCGCCATCCCGCCGCTCATGGGATTCGCGATCATGGTGTTCCAGGCGACCTCCCTGGCCTACACCATTGCCATGCCGGAACTGATGAGCCAGGCCTACTCCATCGGCTCCATCACCTTCCGCTACCTGAGCATCCTTACCCTCGCAGGCTTGATGTACGCATTGATCACCATTCCCGCGAGTTCCCTCAGCAACTTCGTCGAGCATCGACTGGCGCGTCACCGCTGACACGCCGGCACCCCCATCAAGAGGAACCATCATGAAACTACGAGTCATCGCATCGGCTGTGGCTGCCCTGACGTTGGCCGCTGGGCTCACGGGTTGCGGCGGCAGCACCGACGCCGCCGGATCCAAGACGTCCGCGGACTGCAAACCGGCATCCCAGTTCGACACCTTGAAAAAGGGCTCACTGACGGTCGCCGTCTATGAAGCACCGCCCTACGTCACCTTCAAGGGCAATGAACTTGGGGGCGTCGACGGCGACATCCTCATGGGCTTTGCCGAGAAGCAGTGCCTCACCATCAACGCCGTGTCCGCGGCCGCGGCGGCCGTGATCCCCACCGTCCAAGGTGGTCGGGCCGATGTTGCCACGGGCGGTTGGTGGCGCTCGAAGGCCCGTGCCGACATCCTGTCATTGACGGATCCGATCTACACCGACCAGATGGTGCTGATCTCCAAGGACGGCCTTAACAAAGTGACCGACCTGAAAGGCAAAAAGGTCGGTACGGTCAACGGCAACGTGTGGGTGGACGACGCCAAGAGCTACCTCGGGGGCGACCTTCAGCTGTACAAGGCTCCCGTGGACCTGTTCCAGGACCTGAAGTCGGGCCGGCTCGACGTCGGCATTGATGGCTTCGGCGAAGCGCATAACAACAGCAACGGCCTGAAGGTGGAGGTCCTTGACCCGGATTCTGCGATCAAGGCTTCTCTTGAGCCGCCGCAGACCTGCTTCCCAGTCACGAAGGACAATGCTGGGCTGCTCAAGGCCCTCAACGAGTACGTGGACGGACTGCGCAAGGACGGCGGCCTTGAGAAGATCGTGGTGAAGAACGGCTTCCCGGCCTCCGCGATCAACACCGGTGATGCCCGCCTGATCGGCTAACCCCACCCAAGTAAGTAGCAGCAGAGCGCGTTTTGAAGCCTCAAAACGCGCTCTGCTGCGACCCAGTTGGGTGCGCGGGGCGTTAGAGGGCGTAGATGCTCCACGACGCCACGTGCGACGCGCCGGGTTCCAAGCGGATCAGGTCCGTTCCGCTGTTGAAGGCGTCCGGTGGGCAGGTCATAGGTTCCACGGCCAGACCGATCCGGCTGGGGATGGGTGCCGGCTTGTCTGCCGTATGGATCTGCAGCCAGGTGCAGCTTTCGTCCCAGGACATTCCGACGCCGGTGCCCGCCGGGTCCCGAAGCGACAGCTGCGCCAGCCCGCCGTCGAACGCCACGTCCGTGAAGGCGTGGTCGATTTCGGTGGCGCCGATCGCGCGCGGTGAGCGGAAGTCGAACTCGTGTCCTTCGACAGGCGCCAAGCGAACGGGAAGAAGCCGGTCCGGAGTGACTTCGAGGAACGTCCCCACCGGCGCTTCGAGGGTCCACTCATCCAGGGGCGAAGGTCCGGCAACCAAGTAAGGGTGCGGGCACACACCGTAGGGCGCGGGGACGTCGGCGGCGTTCACAGCCGTGACGAAAGTATGCAGCCCGGCCTCATCCAGCACGTATCGAGCCGAGACTTCCAGCACGAACGGGTAGCCCTCCGTTGGCCCCACCGTGCGTGTCAAGGTGACCGAACCGGCGTCGTGCTCTTTCAGCGTCCAATCGAGTGGAAAGGCGAGGCCGTGCAGCGCCGTGCCGCGCTCCGGTTCGTTGACGGCGAGTTGGTGCGTAACGCCGTCGAACGTGTACTTCCCGTCCGCTATCCGGTTGGGCCACGGTGCCGCGATGATTCCCCGATAGTCCGGGATCGGGCCGCCTTCGGCGAACGGCACCACAAGATCGCGGCCCTCGAACTGCAGAACGCGCAGCGCGGCGGCGTGGGCGGTGACAACAGCCACGTACCCACCCGCCGTCAGCGTGAATTCAGGGCTCACAGGCCGCCTGCCAGTTTGTAGTACGCGGCGTTCCAGGCGAGTTCTTTCTTGAACGCTTTGATGGTGGTGCTTTCGTCGATGGTGAGCAGTTCGGTGCGGGCAATTTCGGCGAAGTCCTCGAACACGTCCAGGCCCACCTGCGTGGACAATACCGTGTGGTGGGCCGCACCGGCGGTGAGCCACGCTGCGGCGGAGGTCGCGAAGTCGGGCTTGGGTTCCCAGAGCGCGCGGGCTACGGGCAGGTTGGGGAGGGGCTGGTCGAGGTCGACGACGTCCACGACGTTCGCGACCAAGCGGAACCGGTCCTGCATGTCGGACAGCGCGACGACGACTCCCGGGCCGGCGTCGGTATCGAACACCATGCGGACGGGATCTTCCTTGCCGCCGATGCCCAGCGGGTGGATTTCGACGCGCGGCTTCCGGGCGGTCAGGGACGGGCAGACCTCGAGCATGTGCGCGCCGAGGATCTTCTCCGATCCCGGTTCCAGATGGTACGTGTAGTCCTCCATGAGTGACGCCCCGCCGACCAGGCCCGCACCCATGACCTTCGCGGCGCGAACCAGGATGGCGGTCTTCCAGTCGCCCTCTGCGCCGAAGCCGTAGCCGTCGGCCATGAGACGCTGGACGGCCATGCCGGGCAGTTGGCGGAGTTCGCCCAGGTCCTCGAAGGAGGTGGTGAACGCTGCAGAGCCGTTCGCCTCCAGGAAGCTACGGAGACCGAGTTCAATCCTTGCGCTGTAACGGAGCGATTCGTGGCGGGTGCCGCCTGCTTTCAGCTCGTCAACCACCTCGTAAAGGCGTTCGTACTCGGCCACCAAGGCGTCGACGTCGGACTCTGCAGCGGTGTGGACCGCATCGGCGAGTTCGTTGACGGACCAGGTGTTCACCGAGACGCCGAAGCGCAGCTCGGCCTCGGTCTTGTCACCCTCGGTGACCGCAACGTTGCGCATGTTGTCGCCGAAGCGCGTCAGCTTCAGCGTCCGGACCGCGGCCCAACCCGCCGAGGCGCGCTGCCAAGCGGCCACCTGGCGGGCGACCTCCGGGTTGGAGACATGCCCGACGACGGTCTTCCGCGGCACCCCGAGACGGGACTGGATGTACCCGAACTCGCGGTCGCCGTGGGCTGCCTGGTTGAGGTTCATGAAGTCGAAGTCGATGTCCGCCCACGGCAGGTCCCGGTTGGCCTGCGTGTGCAGGTGCAGGAGTGGCTTGCGGAGCGCGTCCAAACCCTGGATCCACATCTTCGCCGGGCTGAACGTGTGCATCCACGCGGTCACGCCGATCACGGAGTCGTTCGAGTTGGCTTCCAAGGCGGTGCGGCGGATGGCGTCCGAGTCGGTGAGGACCGGCTTCCAGACAAGCTTGACCGGGACTGTGGAATTGAGGGTTTCCGCGATCTCGCGGGACTGGGCGGCCACCTGCTTGAGGACATCCTCCCCGTAGAGGTGCTGGCTGCCGGTGAGAAACCAGACCTCGTAGTGGTCAAGGGACGTGGTATTGGCGGAAGGCATGTTGGCTCCTGGAGTTTGGGGTGTGGCCGGGTTTGCGGCGTCGCGTCAGCGGCCGTAGACGTTCTGGTAGCGGTCATAGAGAGAGGCGATCTTGGCTTGGTCGATTGCCTGTGGCTCGCCAAGTTGGCGGGACACGTGGACTGTTTTGGCCACTTCTTCGCACATCACTGCGGCTTTGACCGCGGCGCGGGCGTCCTTGCCGATGGTGAACGGACCGTGGTTCTGCATGAGGACCGCAGGGGAGTGGGAGTTCTTGAGCGTCTCCACGATGCCATGGCCGATCGAGTCGTCGCCGATCAGCGCGAAGGGTCCCACCGGAATGGGGCCGCCAAACTCGTCTCCCATCATGGTCAGCACGCACGGAATCTCCTCGCCGCGGGCCGCCCAGGCAGTGGCATACGTGGAGTGCGTGTGGACCACCCCGCCCACCTCGGGCATGTTCCGGTACACATATGCGTGCGCCGCAGTGTCCGAGGACGGGGAGAGGTTGGGGTTGCCCCACTGGACTGTTTCGCCGACTTCCGTGGTGACGCTGCTGACGGGGACTCCGTAGAGGTCTGTCACCACCATGAGGTCCGGGGTCAGGTCGTCATAGGAGACACCGGAGGGTTTGATCACCATCAACTCATGGCCGGGGATACGCCCCGAAACGTTACCGGCCGTCCACACCACCAGCCCGTAGCGGGTCAGTTCAGCGTGCAGTTCGCAGACATCCTTGCGAACTTTCGCGATGGTTTCCAGCAGGGCGCTCATGCGGTGGCTCCTTCCAGGGTGTGGGTCGCCGCGGCGTCTGAGGCTTGGGAGCCAGCGTCCGACGGCGTTGCTGCCGCCGCCTGCTGCTTGTCTCTGGCCGTCCGCTGGATGGCCTTGAGGCGGTGCATGACATCGTTGGCACCGCGGCCGAAGTAGTCGTGCAGGGTCTTGTATTCCTGGAAGAGCGCCTCATAGGCTGCGACGTTTTCGGGAATGGGTGTGTAGACGGCGCCGGGTGCGGCAGCCATTGCGGCGGCGGCTTCCCGAATGTCCTTATATACTCCGGCGGCGACTGCAGCGTGGATCGCGGAGCCCAGGGCCGGACCCTGTTCGGAGCCGATAGTGGAAAGCTGCAGCCCGGTCGCGTCGGCGTAGATCTGCATCATGAGCTTGTTCTTCAGCAGGCCGCCGGCCACGATGAACTCCTTCACCGGAACTCCCGAATCGCGGAACGCGTCCACGATGGTCCGGGTGCCGAAGGCCGTGGCTTCAAACAGTGCGCGGTAAATGTCCTCCGGTTTGGTGGCCAAGGTCTGGCCCACAACAACTCCGGAAAGTTCGTGGTCCACCAGTACGGACCGGTTGCCCGAATGCCAATCGAGGGCGATCAGGCCGTGCTCACCAATTTCCTGCTGTGAGGCGAGCTCCGTCAGGTATTCGTGGATCCCTTGACTGCTGGCCGCGGCGGCCTGGTGATATTCCGGAGGAACTCCGTTCTTGGTGAACCAACCGAAGATGTCGCCTACGCCTGACTGACCGGCTTCGTAACCCCACAGCCCGTCCACGATGCCGCCGTCCACTACACCGCACATGCCCGGGACTTCCCGGAGCACGTCGCCGTTCATGACGTGGCAGGTGGAGGTGCCCATGATCGCCACGAGTTGCCCGGGCCGGACGGCATTCGCAGCGGGCGCCGTGACATGTGCGTCCACGTTGCCCACGGCCACGGCGATGCCAACTGGGAGCCCCGTCCATTCAGCGGCTTCCTCGGTGAGGTATCCAGCAGCTTCGCCGAGGGCGCCAATCGTGTGCTCGAGTTTGCTGCTGACAAAGTCTTTAAAGTCAGGGTTCAGCGCTGCCAGGAAATCCTCGGACGGGTAGCTTCCGTCCTGATAGATGCCCTTGTAGCCGGCGGTGCAGGCGTTGCGGACGTACGTGCCGCAGAGTTGCCAGACGATCCAGTCGGCTGCCTCAACCCAGTGGTCCATCGCGGCGTAGACCTCAGGGTCTTCCTCCAGAAGTTGCAGACCCTTGGCGAACTCCCATTCCGACGAGATCAGACCACCGTAGCGGGGAAGCCACGACTCGCCGCGTTCTTCGGCCAGTTCATTGATACGGTCCGCCTGCGGCTGTGCCGCGTGGTGCCGCCACAGCTTGACGAACGCGTGCGGGCGGTCTGCGAAGCGGTCCAGTTCGTTCAGCGGCGTGCCGTCCGCCGTCGTCGGAACCATGGTGCACGCGGTGAAGTCGGTCGCGATGCCCACCACCTGCGCGGGATCGATTCCGGCGTTGACGACGGCGGTCGGCACCGCATGGCGCAGCACGTCGCGGTAGTCGTTGGGCACCTGCAGGGCCCAGTCCGCGGGCAGCCGTTGTCCGGTGCCGGGGAGGCTTTCCGAGACGACCGCGTGCGGGTACTCGAAGACTCCGCTGCCGAGTTCCTTGCCGTCCGAAACGCGTACGACGACGGCGCGGCCGGACAAAGTGCCGTAGTCCACGCCAATGACGAATTGCTGGTCCAGGGGACGGGTCTCTGAGGTGTTCATGTGTGGTCTCCATCCGGCTGGCCAGGGCCTCATTGCCGGGGTCGGGTGAAGGGGCGGATCAAGCTGCTGATGCAATTGTTAGCGCTAACAAAATGAATGTCAAGACTTTAGCCCCCAACTGGGTCGCAGTAGATGCCGTTATGAAAGGGCGGTTTCTAGCGGTTATCGCAACAGGAAGGTTCTGATCATCTCATTTGGGGTGCAGAAGTCGAATCGTTGGCGGGGTCTGTCGTTGAGTTCG
>NZ_JBIVGX010000024.1:0-30143 GCF_044748905.1 Paenarthrobacter sp. NPDC089714 | reverse complement strand
GAACAACCTCAGCAACCAAACGATTCGAGAACTTCACCACGGCAATCGACACCCTTCAATAATCAGGTGTTGCGATCACCGCATGATTCGAAGCGCTCAGAACAACCACGACTGCGAGTCAGTTGGGGGCGAGAGTTCACTGACCGTTAAGGCGCTGCTGTGGCCCCGGTCCTATGAGCTGTCAGGGGTG
Organism: Paenarthrobacter sp. NPDC089714; assembly: GCF_044748905.1. Lineage (NCBI taxonomy): Bacteria > Bacillati > Actinomycetota > Actinomycetes > Micrococcales > Micrococcaceae > Paenarthrobacter > Paenarthrobacter sp. NPDC089714. The sequence continues at coordinate 29,953 of NZ_JBIVGX010000024.1, read as the reverse complement.
TCTGTTCTACTGGAACCATGACTATTTTGACTGATACTCCAGTTGCTGGCATCGATGACCAGCCAATGAACAACAACAAACTGATGATTGCCTTGGACGTGGACGGCACGCTCGTGGATCACGATGGCCACATGTCGCCGGCTGTCCGGGAGGCCGCGCAGGCCGTCGTAGCCAACGGCCACGACGTCATGATTGCCACCGGGCGTTCACTCAATGCGACCCTCCCGATCATCGAGCAGATCGGCCTGGAACGCGGCTATGCGGTGTGCTGCAACGGCGGCGTTACCCTACGCCTGGACCCGTCGCTGGATGAAGGCTACGAAATCATCCACAAGGCCACCTTCGATCCCGCCCCTGCCCTCAAAGCACTTCGGGAGCGGCTGCCCAATGCCAAGTACGCACTGGAGGACGAGGCGGGCAACTTCCTCTCCACCGAGCGTTTCCAGGACGCCAGCTTCGGTGTCGAATCGATCGGCGTGGACTTCCAGACCATGTTGGATTCCGTGGCTGTGCGCGTGGTGGTGTTCAGCAGCGAGAACACCTCCGAAGAATTCAACGCAGCCATCCACCACATTGGACTCTCCGGCGTGACCTACTCGGTGGGCTGGACGGCCTGGCTGGACATCGCGGCCGAGGGCGTCACCAAGGCCAGCGCTTTGGAAGCCCTGCGCCTGCAGCTTGGCACTGATCCTGACAACACACTCGCTATCGGCGACGGCCGCAATGACATCGAGATGCTCACCTGGGCCGGCCGCGGGGTCGCCATGGGCCAAGCACCGGAGGAAGTACTGGCAGTGGCCGATGAGGTCACCGCGTCAGTGCTCGACGACGGCGCCGCCTTGGTCCTGCGCGACCTTCTGTAGGTGCGGCGCGGCTTGGTCCGCTGCCGCGCGGGGGCGCTTCCGCGCCGAGGCCTCCTAGACTGGCGCTGTGCTGTATCAGGAGTGCCCGGCGCCGCCCGGGCTGAGGCCCTTTGCCACTCAGTTGTGGTTCGTCCAAACTGTTCCGAGGGCCAGGTACGAGAAGATCCTGCCGGGTCCATCCGCCCACTTGATCCTGAACCTGTCCAATCCGTACCGGCTCATCACGCCCTCCGGGGATGGGAATGGGTATACGGCGACGGAGGTCTCCACTGGTTTCTACTCCGGGCTCCAGCGGAGCTACCTGGTCAGCGAGAACCCGGACCGGATCTTCAACGTAGGCGCGCGGCTGACTCCGTTTGGCCTGTCAGCGTTCACCAGCCGGCCGCCGTCGGAATTCCAGGGCAAAGTGGTGGACGCCCAAGGCGTCCTGCCCGGGCTGGCCGACCTCCGGCCACGCTTGCTGCAGGCGGATCCGCAGGAGGCGTTCGCGGTGCTGGGCGGGTTCCTGGAACGGTCGCTGCGCCCGGAACGTAGGTTGGATCCACGTACCGCCAGGGCCGTGGAGACGCTGGCCAGGGAGGACGTGGAGATCGGACGCCTCGCTGCCGGCCTCAACATCAGCACGTCCACGCTGGAACGCATCATGATGCGTGATTGTGGGTTCACGGCAAAGGCCTACTCGGACGTCTGCAGGTTCTTCCGGTTCGTCAACGCTGCCGCAGCCATGCCTGAAGGGTCGGTCCCCGGACGGGATCTCCTGGCCTTGGCCGATTACTATGACCAGCCGCACCTTATCCGTGCGTTCCGGAGATTCAGCGGATTCACACCCACCGAATATCTGCGCGTGGTGCAGAGTTACGGTGCCGAGTACGCCACGTTCGTGCCCTTGGAGCAGGTTTCCAGCCTGGCGTAGTGGATGCGGCATTTGTACAAGACCCGCCCGCCGGTTGCGTCGTAGGGTCCTCTCAGTATCCGCAGATGAAAGGACTCACATGACCATCAATTGGCTCGGCGTCCTGTTGGCCGCACTGGCGACGTTCGTGGTGGGCGGGCTTTGGTATTCGTTGCTGTTCGCGAAACCGTGGCAGAAGGCAGCGGGCGTGAGCGATGAGCAGTTGAAGTCCGGAACAGCCCGCGTGTTCCTGGGTTCGTTTGTCCTTGCCGTCGTGATGGCCGTTTTCCTGGCGGCGTTCATCGGGCGTGCCGGCGCGGGCTTCGGCACGCTGGCCGGCTTGGCTGCAGGCGTGGGGTGGGTAGCGACCGCCCTCGGGGTGAACTACCTGTTCGAGCGTCGGAGTCCGGTGTTGTTCGCCATCAACGGCAGCTACAACGTGGTGACATTTACCGCGATGGGGGCCATCCTGGGGGCGATGCAGGCCTAGCCGGCCCACCCTCGGGCACTGCCGTTGCGCGGGGTTTGCTTGAAGTGTGTTTCGATGGGGCCGCCGCCTGCCCTGTCGACTATTGCCTGCGCTACGTCCCGCAGCTTGACGTTTCGGTTGCTGGAGGCGCGCTTGATGAGCTCTACGGCCTCTGCCTGGCTGCAACGGTTCTGGGCAATGATGATCCCCGTGGCGATATCGATGACCGTCCGGGAGGCCATGGCGGCCTTGAGGTCCGTGGCGGTTTGGCTGTGTTGGGCCAGGAGGATGGCCAGGCGCAAACCCTTGGAGGCCTGGAGTGCGTAGTCGGTGGCCCTTTGCACTGCGGCTTGGTTGAACCCCTGGGAGTTTTCTGAGTAAAGGTTCAGCCCGGCCTTGGTGGATTGGTCCAGGAGTGGGAAGGGGAGCGCCAGGATCGACCCTATGCCTTGCTCCCTGGCTGCGTCGGTGTACTCAGGCCAGGTGTTGTCCTTTGACAGATCGGGGATGTGGACCTGGACCCCATCCCGGGCAGCTGTGAGGCACGGACCCTCGGCGAATTGGTACTGGAGTTCGTCCAGCTGCAGCGCACGTTCGCTGCTGCTGGCGACCGTGGCCGCAGTCCGGCGACGCAACAGGGTGACCCCGCAGTGGACTGCAGTGTTGTTCACGCTGAACATGGCTGCGGAATGCCGTGCCAGCTCGGTAAGGAACGCCTCCACATCCGGATTGTCCAGCAGAAGATCTTGGATCTCTGCGGCGACGGGCTGGGTTTCAGCGGTTTGCTGTCGATCCATGACTACCTCCGATCACGGGGTTCGGGGCTGCTCTCCGGGCTTGGCCCCCAGGAACCACCCTATCCAATAGTAAGTATCCTTGGCTTAATATGATAAGTATGCTTGGCTTTTAATCAGAGTCTTGCCATGGGCTCCCCCGCCCGGTCCAAGGATTTGAAGCCCATGCGACAAGCCCGACCACCTCATGCATCCGTCCGTGCACACTCTGCGGAAAGCACCATTCGGCGAAGCTTTTGCGATGGACTGGTGCTGGATCACCTCAACCTCGCGAAATCCATTGCTGCCAGGTATTCCGCCCACGCCCGCGACATCGACGACGTCCGCCAGGTCGCCTACATGGGCCTCATCAAGGCTGCCCGCGGCTACGACGAAGCCAAAGGCTTCAGCTTTCCCGCCTACGCTGCGCCAACCATCGCAGGGGAGGTCAAAAGGTACCTTCGCGACCATTGCTGGGTGGTCCGTCCGCCACGGCCCATCCAGGATCTGCGGCGGCAAGTCCTGGCACGCAGCGAAGAAATGACGCAGGTCCTGCAGCGCACGCCGACACCGGAGGAGGTGGCAGAGGACCTGCGCATGGAGCCGTGCCTGGTGCGGGAATCCCTCATGGCTGGAACCAGCAAGAGGCCTGACTCCTTGGATGCGCCCGCTGCCGAAGGACGGGACGGGCTGCAGGGAACGCTCTCAAGCATCGGTTGCCCCACCGACAAACTCGACGATGTCCTGGCGCTTCGGAATGCCATCAGGACGCTGAGCGCCGAGGACCGCCACCTCCTGTACAGGCGCTACTACCGCGAGGAGACCCAATCCACCATCGCTGAGGCACTGGGGATGTCCCAGATGCAGGTCTCGCGAAAGCTCTCCAAGGTCCTGGTGGCTCTGCAGGCGCAACTGCTGGACGGAGGCCCAGCCTGGCTTGAGGACGGAACAGCACCGTGAAACCGGACCAAAGCGCCTCCACGCTTCAGCACTTGAGCCCCTCCGCGGAGACCACCGCCGCGGAACCCGTGCTGGACCCCAACGCGCTCGCATGGATCCTCAAAGCCAAGCGCCATTTGCCGCTGCCGCTCGCGGTGCTGCGCGCCGTCGTCGATGTTTCCTGGCGTATGCGCATCCAGGTGACCGATGCGGGCTGGGTGGACATGGCCGCGGGAGCTCCCATCATGGACACGGGCAGGGCGCGGAGCCTGCTCGGCTGGATGCCGCACAAGTCCTCGCTGGAGGCCTTGACTGAAATCCTGGAAGGGCTGGGCGCCGGCCACGGGAGGGAAGCCTCGCCACCGCTGACGCCGCGCTGAACACGCGGCTATTCGGAGGACAAAACAGTGATCATCCGCCGCAGGCTCATGGCCACGGACGCGGCGGCGTTCACCGAGGCCTGACCGGCCGCCGCCTCGTTGATGGCGTCGCCCAGGGCTTGCACCCGGTCCCGTGCGTCCGTGAGCTGGTCCTCGAGTTCCCGGGCCTGGTCGTTGCGCCATTTATCGATCACGGCCGCCACGGATTCCAGCGCCTCGGCCAGATGGCTGAGGACGCCCTCCGGCAGCACCGTGTCCGCGCCCTCCTCCCAGATCACGCTGGCCAGCACGTCCGTGATGTCCTGGACATGGAAGGTCAGCCTTTCCACCGTCCGGAGTCCTGCGAGGTCGTCGGGAAGGCGACGGGCACGACGGCGGGACCTGGGATTCGCTTTGGTGCTTAGTTCCGCTTCGAGCACCGCAGTCCGGACGGCTGAGGTGGTAGCAGAGAGTTCACCGCTGCGGCTTGCCCAGGCTTCGTGGTCCGGGGGCCAGGATTCCTCCATGGCGCGTGCCATGTCCGTGAGCTGCCGAGACAGGGCACTCCGGTGTCCGGCAAGTGCGGGGTCGATTCCTTCGAGGTGGAGCGGCGGGAACACCATCCAATTCACGGCGAAGCCAACGGCTACGCCCATGGCCATCTGGAGGACATACCCGAAGGAGAAGCTCTCGGCATTCGAATCCCCAAGGACCAGGACGAACAGGGCAGCCATGGGGATCCACTCGGATGCAGACCCGAGCCTCGGGAGACCACCGATGAGCACGCCCAGGCCCACCACGAGTGCCACCGAGAAGGCCGTGGGGGCGGCGAACGTGGTGATGGCGAACGCCATGCCGATGCCCAGGGCCAATCCCAGCAGGCTCTGGAGGCCGTGCTTGGCGCTCGCGGCCACGGTTGGATGCATGCTGACGAGCGCCCCGAGCGGGGCGTAGTACGGGTAGGCGGCTGCCGGTCCGGGCATGAGCGGCGCCACGTACCAGGCGAGTCCGGCCGCCAAGGCAGTCTTGGCGGCGAACAGCAGACGGTGGCGGGTAACGGTCTTTCGAAGCGCGGAGATCAGCCGCTGCCTGCGGGGCATGTGGCTCATGGCACCAAGGTAGGCAGGTGAAACCATGCCTGTCGAGGGGGAGTTCCCGTGCTGGAAATTCCGCGAAACTGGTGCGATTGAATCCGCAATTCGGGGGTACACACCCATTGATAGTAACGATACTTACTATCCCGGCTGCTGTCCGCAGCCTGCCAACTGTGGAAAGAGAGCGACAATGACTGAGAGCCAATCGCCGCAGGACGGAAGCTTCGCGGCGCCACGGAATGGGGTCCCCGCAGGGACCGAACCATACTCCGGAAGCTACCTGGATTCGACGGCTGACTATGCTGCTGGTACCTCCGCGGCCACAAGCACGGACCAGCAGGGCCAGGATCCGTACGACGCCGCCGGAGCAGGACACAGGGCCGCGTCCGGCAAGGGGACGCCCAGCACGGAGGATGTCAAGCACGAGGCCGCGGATGTGGCTGACACTGCCCGCGCGGCAGCTGGGGATGTGGTTGATACCGCCAAGGACGAGGCCGCCAACGTGGCCCATGAGGTCAAGCTGAACGCCCGCCAGTTGCTGAACCAGACCAAAGGCGAGCTGACTGAACAGGCGGCAACCCAACAGCAGCGCGTCGCGGAAGGACTTCGGTCCATCTCGGACGAACTGTCCACCATGGCCAACGCCTCCACCGACGGCGGGGTAGCCACGGACCTGGTCCACCAGGCAGCCGAGCGCTCGTCCTCCGTTGCCCACTGGCTGGAGAATCGCGATCCGGGATCCCTCCTGGACGAGGTCAAGAGCTTTGCCCGCCGCAAGCCCGGCGCCTTCCTCCTGCTCGCCGCAGGTGCCGGCGTACTTGCCGGACGCTTGGGCCGCGGCATGGCAGGCAATGCTTCGGCGGATGGTTCCAGCACGGGTGCGGGAACTTCGCCACGCGCGGAGTACTACCCCAGTTCCGGTGGCGCCGTGCCGCCGCCCGCCGTCGACCTTCCCGGGCCGGACGCAACCACTGCCAGCTACACCACCAGGCCAAGCGCCGGATATGGCACCGAACAACCGTCGGCGTATGGGACACCCCCGGCAGGTGGAGTCACGGCGGCTGGCGGTGCTGCGGGAGCGGCGGCTTACGGCACGGGAACCATCGGTGACGACGCCGGCACGGCTGGCTACGACCCGGCCGCGGGTACGGCTGGCTACAACCCCGAGGGTTACGACGCCGGAACAACCGGCGGGTTCGAAGGCTCCACGGCTGCCTACCCGGAGACGGACGGTGGGACCAAGGCGCAGGGCGACCCGCTCGCAGACCCCCTGGATGACCCGGACAGCCCGGAATACGGAGGTCCCCGATGAGCAGTCCCGCCGATTTGCCTCCAACACAGGCGCACATCAAAGCGGAATCCCAGCCTTTGGGCGAGCTGCTCAGTGACCTGACGCGCGATGTCTCCACGTTGATGCGCCAGGAAGTGGAGCTGGCAAAGGCCGAGGTCAAGGAATCGGCCACGAAGGCCGGAAAGGGCGCCGGCATGCTTGGCGGTGCCGCTTGGGCAGGCCACTTGGCGGTCGTTTTCCTGTCGCTCGCCCTGTGGTGGGCCCTCGGTCAACTGGTTGGCCTTGGCTGGTCTGCCGTCATTGTGGCCGTCATCTGGGGCATTGTCGCGGCAGTGCTCGCCAGCATGGGACGCAAGGAACTCAAGACCATCAAGGGCATGCCGCGTACAGCCGAGACAGTCAAGGAAATTCCTCCAACCTTTAAACCGAACACCGAGGAGACACGATGACGCAGAACCCGGACGCCCTGCGCGCCGATATCGAAGCAACCCGCCGGCGGCTCAGCACCAATGTTGATGCCGTCGCGGACAAGGTCACTCCTTCGCACATCGTTCATCGCCGGGTGGACCGCATCAAGAATGCGGTCTTCGGAGCCAGCGACGACGTGCAGAATGCTGCCGGCAACGCTGCCCACCAGGCGCATGACGCTGCCGCCGATGTCGCTTCCAGTATCGGCGAGACTCCGCAGCTGATCACGCGCAAGACCCAGGGCAGCCCCGTTGCCGCAGGGTTGATCGCCTTCGGTGCCGGCCTGCTGGTTTCGGCCCTGATCCCGCCATCGGAGAAGGAACGCGAAGCGGCCCAGGCAGTGAAGGAGGCTGCACAGCCGTTGACGGAAGAGCTGAGCCACGCCGCCAAGGAAATGGCCGAGCACCTTAAGGATCCAGCCACCCAGGCAGTCCAGAACGTGAAGGAAACCGCGACTGACGCTGCCACGCACGTGAAGGACGAAGGCCAGGCGGCTGCCGCCGATGTCCAGGACCGCGCCGCCACGGCAAAGGACAACCTGGGCAACCAGTAGCCTGTCCGCCCACCCAACTGAGTCGCATTAGTGCGCGTTTTGAGGGCTCAGAACGCGCACAACTGCGACTCAGTTGGGTGGCTAACGGACGTCCAGGATCAGTTGCAGTAACCGTGCGGCCGCGGGACGGGCGGCGTGTTCTTCCACCCACTGGGCCCGGGCCAATGCCTTGCTGACAGCCTGCGTGGTGATCCCCAGTTCCTGGGCCACCGTTTTCTGCTGGCCACGGACACCCGGCGTGAGCAGGTCCAGCACGCGCCACTCCGCGGCGCTCCTGTGCTGCACAATGTGCCCCAGGAGACGCAGCACCGCTTCCGCCTCGGCCGCCTGGGCCGCGAACGGCCCGTCCACAGCCACCGGCACGCGCTCCTTGCTGTTGCGCAGCCGGTCGACGGCCCGCCGCGCGTACACCAGGCCGTGCCCCGAGGCATCCTTCACCAGGTTCGGCAGGGGTTCGTTGATGGGACCCACACCGATCCCTACGTACCAGTGCCCGCTGCGGAGCGCGATCAACGCCGACTCAACAGCATGGTGGCCCGAGTCGACGATGCCTTGGACCTCGTCCTCAACCGAGCGGTCAAAGTCGAGCCGGGCGGGGATGTGCCGGAGGTCCTTCAGGAGCTTGGGCACCAAATCTCCGTCGCGGCGGCTGTCGCGTTGGTTGATGGTCAGCGTGAACATAGTGGATCACATGCTACCGGCTGGTAGCGGCTCTGCAAGGGCTTGATTCCGTATTACTCAGTCCAGTGCCGTGCGTCCGGAAAGCACGACGGCGGGCAGCGCACCGTCCGTCCTACGGGACGCAGCGGGTATTCCTGCCTCTGACATGGCCCCGCGGATGGAGTGGACCAACGGCGCCGGGTCCTCGTCACTGGAAAAAACCCAGAACGAGTCCTGTGCCTTAAATACCACTGCGTTACGCCCGCCTGCACCCAGGGAGAGTTTGCGGGAAGCCAGCAAGCGCCGGTCCGGATCAGTGCCGTCGGAGGTGGTGACGGCCTTGAGGGATTCGGGTGCCACGTCCTCCCATCGAAGGACCACCGTAGTGTGCCGCTGCGAGTACTTGGCCGCCAGACCACGCTCGAACACCAGGAGCTTCCGGAAGCTGCCCAGGAACGTCATGGCCCACAACACCAGGCCGGTGAGGATGCTCGTCAGCACGAACAGGACGGGATCGTTAAAGTGGCCTGCCTCGCGGGTGGAGCGGATGGGACTGATGAACTCGCCGATGGTCCCGAAGACGAACCCCACCACCAAGCACCACGGCAGCACTTTCCAGAAGATGCGCCGGGACAAGGCCACAAACCGGAGCCCGCCCAGTTCGTTACCCAGGCGGGTTTCAGCGCGTCGGACCAGCCAGTTACGGCCGCGCATCCGGGCGCTGGCCGTAGAGGTTGGGAAGATCCTCCCGCTCCGCGGCAGAAGCCTGGGCGACCGCCGGAGCTTTCGGGTCCGGGATGGGCTGCCGGCCCAGGGCCAGGCCGGAGCGGCGGTCCACGGCGGCAAATTTGGGGTCCCACGTTTCCCCGGAACCGCCGCTGAACGCAGCAGCGATCACCATGACCACGAAGAACGGAAAGAAGGACCAGCAGATGGCGCGCCAGCCGCCCAACCAGGCTCCCGCCGTCGTGCCGTCCTTGATCCGCACGGAGCGCAAGCCCGCGGCTGCGTCCCCAACGCTCCCTACGGCTCCCCAGATCATGCCGTACACGAGCAATCCGACGAACCAGAGGATCACGTAGAGCGCCAGCCAAAAACCGTCGTTGAAGGCCAGGAGCGAGCCGCTGTTCATCATGGCGTTGCGGGCCACCGCAGCGATGACGGCCAGGACGCTGTAGCCCGCCAGGAATACCAGGGCATCCAGCACCCGGCCCCAGAAGTGCGCGCTTCCGGACGCCTTGACGTAGTAGGCGCCTGTCTCGGTGTGGCGCCGGACGGGCCTTCCATTGGCGGCATCCACCAGTCCGGTGGCGGTTTCAGGCTTTGGCTTGCTCATGTGGGGCTTTCAGTTCGACGGCGGTGGGTCGGCTGGGGTGGGTCAGGCGAGACCTGCGAGACCAGCCAGGATACCGGCCAAGGTAGCCGCGGACGTTTCCTTGACCTCCAGCGAGACCGTTTCGCCTTCTACGCGCGGGGTCAGGACATGCACGCCGGACGGACCCGTGTACACGGTGACGGTAGGGAATTCGTTGGTGTCCGTGTTGAAGGCCACCACGTTGCTGGCAGCCTCGGTGTCGGACAAAGCCTTGGAGGCATACTCCTCAAATGCTGGTTCGGTGTAGGACCCGGGCTCTGAGTCGCGTTGCGCAGCGCCCTTGGGATCCACGAACTCTGCCAGCCGGGGAACCAACTGGTCGCTGGAGACCACCGTGAAGCCGTGCAGGCCTCCCTCGTCCACTTCCTCGATCAGGACGCCGTCGTCATGCACATAGCCGTACAGCCAGCGCTTGCCCGTGGACACCGTTCGCTCCACCGAGACCAGGCTGTTGCCACTGCGGCGCAGGGTGAGTGCGCCGGTGATTTCTTCCGTTGCGTGCAGGCGCGTGGGTTCCGCCTCACCCTCGAAAATCACGGGGTAGACCAGTTCCTTGGCCAGCAGCCCGCGAAGGGCCACTGCGCACAGGAGTTCCTTGCTGGCATCCTGCGAGGAAAGCCACGGAAGCGCCACGATCTGCTCGTGCTGCACGCCGTCCAGGGCTACCACTTCTTCGTCGGTCAGCGTGGGCAGCGCGGCGCCGGCGGCGCTGGCCGAACCCAGGACTTTGGCTGCGGCTTCAATGTCCCGCGCAGTCCATTTCATGGTGTTGGTGGTCATCCGAATATCCCTCCGACAAAGTTTCCAACTGACTTGGCGGCATTACTGACCCCGTCAGCCACCTTACTGCCTACGTCCTTGGCGAAGTTGCCCACTTCCCTGGCACCGTCGGCGATGTAGCTGCCCGGATTGCGTGCAAAGTTGGTGATGGAATCCCAGTTGTCCGCCACGAGGTTGCCGAGTGCCCAGGCCCCGGCCACGATCCCTGCGCCGATCACGATCGGGGCGCCGATCGGGCCCAGCATCGCCGCGCCACCTGCGGTCATGAGCATGATGCTGCCCACGCCGCCCACCACGGACAAACCACCTGCCACCCGGTCGCCCGTACCCCGCCAGCCGTCGTGTTCGGGGTTGATCATGTCGCTGATGCCGCCCACGATGTTCAGCGGCGCAGCCAACGCACCGGCCACCCGGAGGCCCTTGGAGAACTTGCTCGCGTCCTGGAAGGCCTGGCTGTAGGGAATGTTGGCTTTGAGGTCAGTGATGACGTCGGTGATCTTCTCGCCATTGCGCAGCGCGGTCAGGGCGTCCTTCACCGCTGTTCCGCCGGCCCGCCAGTTGGTGAGGACTTCCCGCGTCTTGGCGAAGTCCTGCCAGCCGAGCTTGCCCAGCTTGTAGGCCGCCCAGAGCTGGGAGCCGAGGTCCTTGACGCCCATTCCGGTGTCGTAAACGTCCTTGATGACACCCACTGAGCTGCGGGAGCCGTCGTTGTGGCTCGCGAACTCCTGCTGGTTGGCGTTCTTCTTCAACAGGCTTGCGTTGTCCCGCAGCATGCTGGCCGCCTTGACCAGGCTCTGCCGGTGCTGGCTGTTCCAGTCGTTCTTGAACACGGTGGCATCGCGGCCTTGCCAGGCGTTGGCCGAATTGATGGCGTTGGACAGTTGTGCGCTTTGCGAGGTGATCGCGTCCGCAGCCTTGCCCATCACCCCGGCCAGACTGCGAAGCTGTGCGATGTCCGCACCGTAGAACCCAGCCATGTGCAACCCCTTTTGCATGAGTGGTGTGTGAGTCGAAAAACCTCGTCCAAGCCTAGGCGCACCGGGACACCACCGCGATGGGGAGCGGTGCCCATCAAAGCAACGCGGGGTCACTTGAGGCCCGTGTCGAGGTTCCGAAGGGGCCTCAAGTGACCCGCGTTGCTTAAAGCACGACGGCGGGTGGTGCGGTTCCCAGGGGATCGCACCACCCGCCGTCGTCACCCAACTGAGTCGCATTAGTGCGCGTTTTCAGCCTTCAAAACGCGCTCAGCTGCGACTTAGTTGGGGGAGGATCAGTGGCCTTCGGCCGTGAAACGCTTGATGGAAGCTTCCAGCTCGGCTTCGGCAGCTGCGCGGTCGCCCCAGCCCTCGGCCTTGACCCACTTGCCCGGTTCCAGGTCCTTGTAGCGGGTGAAGAAGTGCTCGATTTCCTTGATCAGGAATTCGCTGACGTCGCTGACTTCCTGGATGTGGTCGAAGCGTGCGTCCACGGGAACGCAGAGGACCTTGGCGTCTCCGCCGCCGTCGTCGGTCATGTTGAAGACGCCGATGGGGCGGGACTCAACAATGACGCCCGGGTGGAGGTCGAAGTCCTGCAGGAGCACCAATGCGTCCAGCGGGTCGCCGTCTTCGCCCAGGGTGTTCTCGAAGAAGCCGTAGTGCGTGGGGTACTGCATGGAAGTGAACAGGACGCGGTCCAGGCGGACACGGCCGGTTTCGTGGTCAACTTCGTACTTGACGCGCGATCCCTTGGGGATCTCGATGGTCACGTCGTGCTTCATGGAATGCTCCTTGAACGGGGTCTGGGTGGGGCTAGGCTCCGCCCGGAAACGGAGGCCGCCAGAGCTGGCGGTTCCACAGGCAGTCTGCTTAGCCCAGGGCTGGCGGCAGGCGAAAGTACAGCCGACGCCGCCGACTACTATTGAGGATATAGCGAGACACCCGGGTTTCTTGAACCGGCGGGGACATTTCAGGACTGACAGGACCAAGCAACTTCCATGATGGGCATTAAAAACGGGGATGCCCGCGCTGGGCTGTCCGCGGCCTGGGGGCGCCTGAAATGGCCGTTGCTCTTGGCCGCCGTTTTGCTCTGCGCCGTAGCCGTAGTGGTGGCCGGGATGGTCCCCGGGCTGCTGGCCCCCAAGCCTTCGCCGTCCCTTCCTTCCTGGCAACAGTCGCCAAGCGCCTTGTCCGGTTCCAGCGCGGTCCAGCCCCTCGACGCCAACGCGCCCATGCCCGTACAGGCCGACGTTGCAAAACTCCTGGAAGAGACACTCAAGCCGTCAGGTTCCGGTTCCATCACCGGTGTTGTGCTCGATGCCGCCACGGGCAAGGTACTTTTCGACCGGAACGCTGCCACCAACCGGATCCCCGCGTCGAACATGAAGCTGCTCACCGCCGTCGCCGCGTTGAAAGCCCTGGGTCCGGAAACCCGTTTCGCTACCCGCGTGCTCGGTACGGACGATCCCCACACAGTGGTCCTCACCGGGGGAGGGGATGTGCTCCTGGGCGGCGGTGCTTCCGATCCCTCCGCTGTGCTGGGCCACGCCGGGCTGGCTACTTTGGCGACGGACACCGCTGCCTCCCTGAAAAGCGCCGGTATCAAAGGTCCCGTGACCGTGCAGGTGGACGATTCCTTGTTCTCCGGCGCCCCCTTGAACCCGGCCTGGAGCCTTGGCGACGTCGCCGCCGGGGAGACTGCCCCCCTGTACTCCCTGGCCCTGAACTCCGGCCGCTATTCGCCGACCACCACTACTGGACCCCGTCCGCAGGATTCCGCGGTGACCACCGCCCAAGCCTTTGCCGAGCAATTGGCCGCTGCCGGCGTCGAGGTGGGTTCCGGCGTCGAACGCGGCAAGGGCCTCCCCGCCAAACTGCTGGCCAGCGCCGAATCCGCAACGGTCAGCGAGCAGGTGGACCACATGCTCCAAACCTCGGACAACTTCCTTGCGGAAGCGCTGGGACGGCTCACGGCTGCCGCTTCGGGCCAGAAAGCGACGTACGACGGCGCCACAGCGGCCGTGCGGCAGAGGCTGGGGGAGTTGGGAATCGCCACGGATTCCATGGAGTTGGCCGATGTTTCCGGCCTCGCGCTGGAGAACCAGGTCAGCGCACGACAGTTTGCTGAGGTGGTCCGCGCCATCACCAGCGGGCCCGATCTTTCGCTGCGGGCGGCGTTGGATGGTTTCCCCGTCGCCGGACTCACCGGCACCCTCGATGACAGGTACGTGGATCCGAGTACCGCCCAGGGCGCAGGGCTGGTCCGGGCCAAGACCGGGACGCTCAACACCGTGATCGCCCTGAGTGGCTATGTGGTGGATGCGGATGGACGGCTCCTGGTGTTCTCCTTCATTGGCAACGGCCTGGAGCCGGGCGCGGCGGGAAACAAGGTAGCCATGGACCGTTCGGCTTCGGTCCTCGCTGCCTGCGGATGCCGCGGCTGAAGCTCAGCGCGGAGCGAACTTAAGGGCGCACTGTCAGTTACGTGTGATGTGATGGACCGTATGGTGACATCCGCCCGAGATTCGTCAGCAGGGGCTTCGTCCCTGATCAATTGGGACCTTGCCGCGGCCACTGCTGCCCGGCTGGCTCCTCCCGGCCCGGCGCTCAGTGCTGCGGAGATCGGCAAAGCCGTGGAGAACCTGCGTTTCAACGCGGACATCTCCGTCCCGCATGTCCATGACATCACCGGGCTCGAGGCCGCCAAGGACCTCCGCGATTCGCACGTCCTGGTGGTTGACCGGGCCTCGTGGTCCAAGGCCAACACCCAAAGCTTCTCCGTCATGCTGCAACCGGCGCTGCAGAAGCTCCTTGAGAGCCGCAGCGGAATTTCCATGTCTCCGGCGGCAGCCAGCGCCAGCGGTGCCATTACGGGAAGCCAGCTCGGAGCAATCCTTGCTTTCCTGTCCAGCAAGGTCCTGGGCCAATACGATCCCTTCGCCGCGCTCGCTCCGGGCTCGAACGTTCCGCCGGGCGGCCGGCTCCTGCTGGTTGCACCCAACATCATCTCCGTGGAACGTGAGCTGAACGTCCACCCGGACGACTTCCGGCTCTGGGTCTGCCTGCACGAGCAAACGCACCGGGTTCAGTTCGCCGCGGCACCCTGGCTCCGGCACCACATGCTGGACCAGATCGAGAACCTCAGCGGCCACTTGCTCGGCAACATGGATTCCCTGGTTGAACGTGCCAGTGCCGTGGCCAAGTCCCTGAAGGACCGAACCGCATCGGGCAATGTCCCCGGCCGCGGAGCCATTCTCGACCTCCTCCAAGACCCAGAGGAGAAAGCCGCCCTTTCCCACATCACCGCCGTCATGAGCCTGCTCGAAGGCCACGCGAACGTGGTGATGGACGCCGTGGATTCGAGCATCGTGCCCTCGGTCAGGACCATTCGCCAGCGCTTCAATGATCGCGGCAAGGACCGCGGGATCGTGGAGAAGTTCATCCGCAACATCCTCGGGCTCGACGCCAAGATGCGCCAGTACACCGATGGCGCCAAGTTCGTCCGCGGCGTGGTGGCGGTGGCCGGTATGGATGGCTTCAACAAGGTGTGGGATTCGGCCGGGAACCTGCCCACGGAAGAAGAGATCCACGATCCCAAGCTCTGGCTCGAGCGGATGGGGCTTTGAGCGGTTCGCTCCCTGACGCCTCGGGCTCCGGTGCCGCGGCAGGTGCCGCTTCGGGATCTGGCGGTTCGCACGGCCCTGCCGGTGCGAGTGCCGCTTCGGGATCTGGCGGTTCGCATGGCCCTGCCGCCGCGGCAGGTGGCGCCTCGGGACCTGGCGGTTCGCCCGGCCCTGCCGCCGCGGCAGGTGGCGCCTCGGTGGATACGGCCTCCGGAAAAGGCCGACGCCGGCCTGGCCGTTTGGCGCCGGTCGTTGGCAAAGCACGGAAACACTTGCAGAACGCCTTGGCCGCTGCCGGCTACCCATCACGGGTGCTGGTGGCTTGCAGTGGCGGACCGGATTCCTTGGCGTTGGCTGCCGTTGCCGCGTACTTTGCCCGCCGGGGCCACGTGGATGGGCGTCCGATTTCCGTCGCGGGCGTGGTGGTGGACCATCAGCTGCAGCCCGGCTCGGCCGAAGTAGCTGCTGAGGCAGCCTCAGTTCTCCGCGAGCTCGGCCTATCACCCGTGGAGGTGCGGACGGTGACCGTGGCTTCCACTGGCTTCGGCCCGGAAGCTGCGGCCCGGGATGCCCGGCACGCAGCACTCGATGCCGCGGCCGATGACCTTGGCTCCGAAGCGATCCTCTTGGGCCACACGCTGGATGACCAGGCCGAGCAAGTCCTGCTGGGCCTGGCCCGTGGCTCCGGCACCCGGTCCCTGGCCGGTATGCGGCCGGCGCGGAAGCGTTTGCTCCGCCCGTTCCTTGGCTTGCGGCGTTCCGAGACCCTGGAAATCTGCGACGTGGAAGAGCTTTCTCCGTGGCACGATCCCAGCAATGCCGATCCGTCTTTCGCCAGGTCCCGGACCCGGGTTGAGGTCATGCCGGTGCTGGAAGAGAAGCTCGGACCCGGGGTCGCCGAATCCCTGGCCCGGACCGCGGCCATCCTCCAGCAGGATGCCGACTTCCTGGAGGACCTGGCCCAGCAGACCTACCTCTCTCTCGTGAACCGGACGCCGGACGGAGCTTGGTTGCCTGAGGACGCCGTCCGGGATCTTGCCCCGGCGCTGAGGTTCCGCGTCATTGCCAAGGCGGCGGCCGACGTCGGCGGTCAACAACCCGGTTACGGGCGCCTCCAGGCCGCGGAAGCGCTGCTCCGGCGGCGTGGTTCGGCAGGTCCGGTGGAGCTGCCCGGCCATGTCAGCGTCTACCGCCTTTCACTGAGCGATTTGGAGCAGGATCGGGGCGCTGCGCCAGGTGATCCGGCACCGACCGGTCCCCGCGAGGCCGCGCGCTGTGGGAAGCTAGTATTCCGGCATCAGAAATCGGCCCAACAGTAGCCGCACCCCGAGCATCAAACAGGAGCCATTGGTGGATTCAAACGACGTCCAGGCAGACCTCAAGCACGTTCTTTACACCAAAGAGCAAATCCAGACGCGCATCGCCGAACTGGCAGCGCAGATCGACAAGGACTACGAGGGCCGCGAACTGCTGATCGTCGGTGTCCTCAAGGGTGCCGTGATGGTCATGGCGGACCTCGCCCGTGCACTGCACAGCCACGTCAGCATGGACTGGATGGCTGTGTCGTCCTACGGTTCGGGCACCCAGTCCTCGGGCGTGGTCCGTATCCTCAAGGACCTGGACACCGACCTCATGGGCAAGGACGTCCTGATTGTCGAGGACATCATCGACTCCGGCCTTACACTCTCCTGGCTCAAGTCCAACCTGGAATCCCGCGGGACCGCCAGCGTGGAGATCTGCACCGCCTTCCGCAAGCCGACCGCTGCCAAGGTGGAAATCGACGTCAAGTACGTCGGGTATGACATCCCCAACGAGTTCGTGGTGGGCTACGGCCTGGACTACGCCGAGAAGTACCGGAACCTGGACTTCGTGGGCACCCTGGCCCCGCACGTTTACGGATAGGTCGAACTTCCGCAGCAGCACGCTGCCCCGCCGCACCCGTTTCCGCTCAGCGCACCCGTAACACCGGGTGCGCTTGGCGCGAAAGGGTGCGGCGGGTGTGCTTAACGGGTGCGTTCGGCGCGAAAGGGTGCGAGGCGGGTGTGTTTGACGGGTGCGTTCGGCGTGTGTGGGCGCGGCGAGTGTGTTTTACGGGTGCGTTCGGCGTGTGTGGGCGCGGCGAGTGTGTTTTACGGGTGCGTTCGGCGCGAAAGGGTGCGGCGGGTGTGCTGGGCGCGTGTGGGTGCGGCAATCCGCGTGATTCCGGCACGCATCCTTTTACGACGTGGCGCCTTGTTTTTCGGTGAGCCCTCGTCGGGTGGTACGCCTGATTCTGCGACGCACCCATTTCCGCCCGAGGCACCCGTCCCACCGGGTGCGCTTGGCGCGAAAGGGTGCGGCGGGTGTGCTTAACGGGTGCGCTGGGCGCGTGTGGGTGCGGCGTGTGTGTCGAAGGTGCCCCGGGTAGCTCATCGTCCGGGGCGAACTGGGACCAGGCCTCCGTCGGTCAGGATCTTGGCGAATGCGGCAGGGTTCATCATCTCGGCCCAATCCCAGCGAATGACGGTTAATCCGAGTGCACGCAGGGCGTTCTCCCGTGCTTTCTCTTCCATGACCACTTGTTGAATGGTCTTGCCGCCCCGAAGTCGGTTTCGCAAGTACTTTCCCTGGCCATCGAATTCACCCACGAGATCGAGTTCGGGCCACCAAAAATCCGTTCGTGCGGTCTTTCCACTCTTTAGCGCGAAGGACGCTTGCAGCCGCGGCAAGGGAAATCTCTGCAGGATCATCTTTGCCCGGCTCATTGACTCGCCAACGGATTCCGACTGAGGATCGGAGAATTCGATTATTTTGGCCGCACGCTGTTGTCTGGACGACGAGCCAAGGGAGGATGCAGCGTCTTGCAGGATCCTCTCCTCAAGCGTGATGCCCCACGGGACGTCCTTGTCCCAATCCGAAGCTTTGCCCGTGGAAACCTTGGGCGGCTCGCGACGGCTGGAGTCAACCACAGCCAGTGCTTCGGCAAACCTCAGGGTCCCTGCCAGTTCGATGGTGGTCCGGGCCTTATCCGTAACCTGAAATCCGCCGAGTTCGCACACACCGTGATCGACGGTTCCGAGGATTCGTTGAACTCCGTGCTTGGACCGCCCACCACGAGGATCGTTCGTGACCGTCTGCAATTTGTCTGGAACTCCGACCACACCCAATCCCCACAGCAAAGCGGCCGATTTCATTGCGAAGACGGGTCTTTTCTGGCTGCTCTGGACCAAAGCTGCAGCGAGGAGACCGTGCTTTTGAGGTTCGCTTAGGGCGGACCAGAGCTGAGCCGGCACGTAGGCTCCCCGACGCACACGGACGAGCTCTCCCCGCTGGGCCCGCTTGGCAAGAAGGCGCGGGTCTTGCCCGATCCGGGCGGCGTCGGAGCTCATGATCAAGGTGGAGAAAGGCATGACATCAACGATGCGGACCTGTGCCGAACTTGGAACAGGTGCTTTCGGTCGTATGTGGACAAGGGTGTGCCGCAGGAGACATTGAAAGTCGCACCCGCCTGCGCCCCACGCACCCCTTCTGCAGGGTTGGCGCATCCATTTCCGCTTCACGCACCCGAGCTCTCGGGTGCGCCGGGCGTGAACGGGTGCGCGAGTGTTTTGTGGGTGTGGGTGGTGGGTGCGTGGGGCGTGAACGGGTGCGCGAGGGTTTTGTGGGTGTGGGTGGTGGGTGCGTGGGGCGTGAACGGGTGCGCGAGGGTTTGTGGGTGTGGGTGGTGGGTGCGTGGGGCGTGAACGGGTGCGCGAGGGTTTGTGGGTGTGGGTGGTGGGTGCGCGGGGCGTGAACGGGTGCGCGAGGGTTTGTGGGTGTGGGTGGTGGGTGCGCCGGGCGTGAACAGGTGCTCGGCGGGCCAGTAGCGGCCTGCGCCCCTGTACGCCCAGAGGGAACTTTTGCGCATTCCAGTGCGTGAATTACTGGGTACGGTGTATAGCTAGAAACTGAAGCAGCACCACTCGCGCGCAGAAGTTGCGCCTTGCAGCACTACCAGGAGGGACGGGGCGCAACCCCGATCAGATGAAAGCTAAGAATTTCTTCAAGGGCCCGGGCATCTGGATTGTTGTCGTCGTCGGCTTGCTCCTGGTGGCGTTCGCAACGTTGGCTCCCGGTGGCTCTACGAGGATCGACACCAAAGAAGGCCTGGATCTCCTTTCCCAGAGCGGCAAGGTGGAACAGGCAAAGATCTTCGATGCGGAGAACCGCGTTGATCTGGTGCTCAAGGACAACCTGAACATTGATGGCCAGGACAAGGGCAAGAACGTCCAGTTCTTCTACGTCACGGACCGTGGCCCGGACGTAGTCAAGGCCGTAACCAACGCCAACCCGGAAAAGGGCTTCACTGACCAGCCTGTTGAGAACAACTGGTTCTCCGGCCTGTTCTCGTTGCTGATTCCGGTGCTGCTGCTCGGTGTGCTTTTCTGGTTCCTCCTTTCCCGCATGCAGGGTGGCGGCTCCAAGGTGATGCAGTTCGGCAAGTCCAAGGCCAAGCTGGTCAACAAGGACATGCCGCAGGTGACTTTCGCTGACGTTGCAGGTGCAGACGAGGCCGTGGAAGAGCTCCAGGAAATCAAGGAGTTCCTCCAGGAGCCGGCCAAGTTCCAGGCAGTTGGCGCCAAGATCCCCAAGGGCGTGCTGCTTTACGGCCCTCCAGGTACCGGTAAGACCCTCCTGGCCCGCGCTGTGGCTGGCGAGGCCGGCGTCCCCTTCTTCTCCATCTCCGGCTCGGACTTCGTTGAAATGTTCGTCGGTGTTGGTGCTTCCCGTGTCCGTGACTTGTTCGAGCAGGCCAAGGCCAGCTCCCCGGCCATCATCTTCGTGGACGAGATCGACGCCGTTGGCCGTCACCGTGGTGCCGGCATCGGCGGCGGCAATGACGAACGTGAGCAGACGCTGAACCAGCTCCTGGTGGAGATGGATGGCTTTGACGTCAAGACCAACGTCATCCTGATCGCCGCGACCAACCGTCCGGACGTCCTGGACCCCGCACTGCTTCGCCCGGGCCGTTTCGACCGCCAGGTCACCGTGGAAGCTCCGGACCTTGTTGGCCGCGAGCAGATCCTGAACGTCCACGCCAAGGGCAAGCCAATGGCCCAGGGCATTGACCTGAAGGCTGTTGCCAAGAAGACCCCCGGTTACACGGGTGCGGACCTGGCCAACGTCCTCAACGAAGCCGCACTGCTGACGGCACGCTCCAACGCCAACCTGATTGATGACCGGGCATTGGATGAGGCCATCGACCGCGTCATGGCAGGACCGCAGAAGCGCAGCCGTGTCATGAAGGAACTCGAGCGGAAGATCACTGCCTACCACGAAGGTGGGCACGCCCTGGTTGCCGCAGCACTGCGCAACTCGGCCCCGGTCACCAAGATCACCATCCTCCCGCGTGGCCGCGCCCTCGGGTACACCATGGTGGTGCCCGAGGATGACAAGTACTCGGTGACCCGCAACGAACTGCTGGACCAGATGGCGTACGCCATGGGTGGCCGCGTTGCCGAGGAAATTGTGTTCCACGATCCCTCGACGGGCGCCTCGAATGACATCGAGAAGGCCACCGGGACCGCCCGCAAGATGGTTACCCAGTACGGCATGAGCGAACGAGTGGGTGCCGTGAAGCTGGGCCAGGGTGGCGGCGAGCCGTTCCTGGGCCGTGACGCCGCACAGGAGCGCAACTTCTCCGACCAGATCGCCTACGTGGTGGATGAGGAAGTGCGCAGGCTCATCGACCAGGCACATGACGAGGCCTACGCCATCCTCACCGAAAACCGCGACATCCTGGACCGGCTGGCGCTGGAACTGCTCGAGCGTGAAACCCTGAACCAAGCCGAAATTGCTGACATCTTCCGTGATGTCCGCAAGCGCGACTTCCGCGAGATCTGGCTGTCCAAGGAATCCCGTCCGGTGCAGACCATTCCACCGGTGGAAAGCCGCGCGGAAAAGGCCGAACGCGAAGCCCAGGAGGAAGCCAAGAAGGCCCGCCTGGACGAGCCGCTGGACTCCGTCGCCCCGCACGCCCAAGGCGTCAGCAGCCAGGACAACTTCCAGGCACCGGGACCCGACGGCGGCAACGACTCCCCGCTTCACGGCTAAGCTTTCTGCTGTGACTCATTTCGACGACGACGACCTCGCCGCCGCCCACGGCTCAGCCGGCGACTCCAAGGGAAGCCACAAAGTGGACCGCCCCCGCATCGAAGCAGCGGTTCGTGAAATCCTGCTGGCCATCGGTGAAGACCCCGATCGCGGAGGCCTGCAGGATACGCCCAAGCGCGTGGCCAAGGCGTATGCCGAGGTTTTTGCCGGCCTCCACCAGAACCCTGTGGATGTCCTGTCCACCACGTTCGACCTCGACCATGAAGAGCTTGTCCTGGTGAAGGACATCCCCTTCTATTCGACCTGCGAACACCACCTGGTTCCGTTCCACGGCGTCGCGCATGTTGGTTACATTCCGTCACATGACGGCAAAGTGACCGGCCTCAGCAAGCTTGCGCGGCTCGTGGACATCTATGCGCGCCGCCCCCAGGTGCAGGAGCGACTCACCACGCAGATCGTCGAGGCGCTCGTGAAGCACCTCAACCCCCGCGGGGCGATTGCCGTGGTGGAATGCGAACACATGTGCATGTCCATGCGCGGCATCCGCAAACCAGGCGCCAAGACCGTCACCAGTGCGGTGCGCGGTCAACTCCATGACCCGGCCACCCGCGCCGAGGCCATGAGCCTCATACTCGGAAGGTAAAGCTATATATGGATTCCCTCGCTGCAGCACCCGGAACCGGCCCGGCCACAAGCCCCCTGCCGGTTCTTCGCAAGCCGCGACCCGCGGCCAGGTTCCAGGACCTGCCAACGGACCGGACCCTCGTTATGGGAATCCTCAACGTCACCCCGGATTCCTTCAGCGACGGCGGCACGCACCGTACGCCTGACACGGCGATCGCCCTGGGCTTGCGGATGTTTTACGCTGGCGCCGACATCATCGACGTCGGTGGCGAATCGACGCGGTCCGGCGCAGAGCCGGTGGACCCCGAAGAGGAACAGCGCCGCGTGCTCCCCGTCATCCAGGCTTTGGTCAAGGCGGGTGCGCTGGTCAGCATCGACACCATGCACACCTCCACGGCAGCAGCTGCCGTCGAAGCCGGAGCCGCGATCATCAACGATGTTTCAGGCCTCACCATCGAGGACGGCATGCCGGAACTGGTGGCACGCACCAAGGTTCCGTACATCCTGACCCACCGGCGCGGCGATGCCCAAACGATGGACAGCCTCGCTGACTATGAGGACGTCACCGAAGAAGTCGTGGCTGAGCTGAAGGGCGTCCGCGACAAGCTGTACGCGGCCGGCGTTGCCCCGGAGCAGATCATTGTTGACCCGGGCGTGGGCTTCTCCAAGAACGAGGACCAGAACTGGGAGATCCTCAAGAACCTCGACAGTTTGTTTGAGCTTGGCCACAAGGTGATGGTTGCCGCTTCCCGCAAGCGCTTCCTTGGCTCCCTCCTGACTGTTTCCGGCAAGGCCGCGGCCCCGCAGGAGCGGGACGCCGCCACTGCCGCCATTACCGCCTTGAGTGCCGCGAAGGGTGCTTGGGCTGTCCGCGTTCACGACGTCGGCCCCAGCCTTGACGCCGTCAAGGTCGCCGCCCGGATCGCCCGCTGATCGGAGGCGCTGTGGACAGGATCACGCTGACCGGCATCACCGCCGTCGGCTATCACGGGGTGTTCGATTTCGAGCGCCGCGATGGCCAGCCGTTCGTCGTGGATGCCGTGCTGCACACGGATTTCACGAAGGCCGCCGAGACAGATGACCTGCAGTACACGGCGCATTACGGCGAAGTCGCTGAACTGATCACCTCGTACATCGAGGGTGAGCCCCTGAACCTGATCGAAGCCCTCTCCGTGAGGATCGCCGAGGGCATCCTGGCCAATTACCGGACCCTTGCCGCCGTCGACGTTACGGTCCACAAGCCGAAGGCTCCCATCGAGGTTCCCTTCGGCGACGTGACGGTCAGTGTGCACCGGGAGCGGACATGAGCGCCGGGTACACCAAGGTAATCCTGGCCCTCGGCAGCAACCTGGGGGAGCGCAACGACACCCTGACCACCGCCGTCGCGGATTTGGTGGATCCGGCGGAGGTGCGCCTCCTCGGGGTTTCCCCTGTGGTGCAGACCAAGGCTGTTGGCGGTCCGGAGGGCCAGCCTGACTTCCTGAACATGGTCATGGCCATCGAAACCACCCTTGCGCCGTCGGAGCTCCTGGAGCACTGCCATGCGGTGGAGCAAAAGCATCTCCGGACCCGCGAAGTCCGCTGGGGTCCCAGGACGCTGGACGTGGACATCATTGTGTATGGAAACGTGCAGAGCGACGATCCCGTCCTCACCATCCCGCACCCCCGGGCCGCCGAGCGGGCCTTCGTCCTGTACCCGTGGTCGCTCCTGGAACCGAACGCACAGCTGGGCGGCAAGAGCGTGGCCGAGCTGGCCGCCGTCGCCGCCGACATGCCGGACATCCGCCGCTTTGACGGCTATGGCGACGTTGCCGGTGTGCCTGCCACGGGAGCTGTTGAGTAGCCCATGAAAGCCATGCGTCCGTGGGTCCTGGTGATTATCGCCGTCGTATCCGCCTTGATCGGTTGGTTGGCCACGACGGTGACCAACCGTGTCAGCATGCCCACACCGGTTCTGCCCGTCTCGGCGCTGGTCACCATGGGCGTGATTGCCTTGCTGACCCTGGTGATGGGCATCCGCGTGCTGCGGTGGCGCAACGGCAAGAAGAAGACCATGCTGGACCCCATCATGGCGGCCCGGACACTCGTCCTTGCACAGGCCTGCGCGTACGCGGGGACGTTGCTCCTTGGCTGGCACGCCGGGATTTCCCTTGACCTCCTGCGGATCGGCACCCTGCGAAGCGGTGAGGGCATCCTCTGGAACGCCCTCCTGATGGGCGGCGGCGGAGTGGTGATGATCATCGTCGGGCTGGTGGTGGAGCGGTTCTGCCGCATCCCGCCGGAGGACTTCGAGGGCGGTACCGCCGGGGGACCGGAGAAGCGGCGCGGCGAAACAAAAGGTGAAGGCGAATATGCATACCGAGGCGATTGATCCGCCGGGCGTCCAGTGGCTGCGCGTTTCGCCGAAGTACGTCACCGTGCGGCTGGTGGAGTGGGCCGTGGGCAACCTGGTGATGGTGGCGATCCTGAGCCTTCCCCTGGTATTCGTGCAGTTGGGCTGGTGGCGTTGGCCCCCGCTGTGGCTCGCGATCGCGGTGCCCGCCTTTATGCTGATTCTTGCCTTATGGCGGCTGGTGCTCATTCCCCGCCAGGTCCGGGCGATCGGTTATGCGGAACGCGACGATGACCTGCTGATCCGTCGTGGCATCTTCTTCCAGCGCACCATGGTGGTGCCGTATGGCCGCATGCAGTACGTGGACGTCGCGGTGGGGCCCGTGGAACGCAGCCTGGGGCTGTGCACCCTGAAACTCCACACCGCCTCCGCGGGAACCAACGCCCACCTGCCTGGACTGCCGGCCGCTGAGGGCGCGCGGTTGCGCGAGCAGCTTTCCGCCCGTGGAGAAGCCAGGCTGGCCGGGCTGTGAGCCCGGAAGTGAGCCTTCCGGGAAAAGCGGTCGACGGCGATTGGCGGCGCGTGCATCCTGCCTCGCCGTTCGTGCGGGGGTGGGTAGCGCTGGCCGCGGTGCTTTACTTCTTCGGTCGCGACGCTTTCGAGCGCGTACTCCAGGGCCGCGATTTCCTTGATCCACACCTCAACGGACGGGTCTTCTGGTTGTTGGTGGGCGGCGGGGTGCTGCTGCTTCTTGCGGTCGGCGGTTTCATCCTCAGTTGGTACTTCACCCGGTACCAGGTGGCCGAGGGCTATGTCCGCGTGAATACGGGCTGGCTGTTCAAGCAGCAGCGCCAGGCGCGGCTGGACCGCGTCCAGGCGATCGACATTGTGCAGCCGCTTTTGGCGCGGATCTTCGGCCTCGCCGAGCTCAAGTTCGAAGTGGCCGACGCCGGTGAATCGGCGGTGCGCCTGGCTTACCTTCCCTTGGCGCAGGCCAAGCAACTGCGGGCGGCGATCCTTGCGCGTGCCGCCGGTGTGGTCACCGGACAGGAGACCATCGAGGAGATCCCGGAGGCGCCCGAGCAGCGCGTCCTGTCCGTTCCGCAGTCGCGGTTGATTGGATCGTTGCTCTTGAGCGAACAGACCGTGGGCATCCTGCTGGCCGCAGCTGCTTCGGTTGCCATCTCCGTGTACACCGAGAACAACGCGATCTTCTTTGCCCTGATCCCCGCCATTCTGGGTATCGGCGCGGCCTACTGGAGTTCCTTCAACAAGGGGTACAACTTCACTGCGGCCATTTCCCCGGACGGCATCCGGCTGCGCAATGGCCTCCTGGACACGCAGGCCCAAACCGTCCCGCCCGGCCGGATCCAGGCGCTCAAGATCACGCAGTCTCCCTTGTGGCGGCTCTTCGGGTGGTACCGGATGCACGTCAACGTTGCAGGGTATGGAGGTACGCCCGGCAACGAGAATGCTGCGCGGACCACGCTGCTGCCGGTTGGATTGAAGTCCGATGTCATGGTGATGCTCTCGCTCGTCCTCCCGGATCCGGGCGTTGACGATCCCCAGGGTGTCTTCACTGCCGGACTGGAAGGCTTGGCGCCGGTGTCCGGCGGCAACGATGGCTTCACGACGACCCCCCGGCGAGCACGTCTCTTGGCCCCCCTTGGCTGGCGCCGCAACGGATTCCTGGCAACACGCACTGCGCTGCTGCTACGTTCCGGCCGCTGGTGGCACGCCTTGGTGCTCGTTCCGCACCAACGCACCCAGTCCATGGCGCTGCAGCAAGGACCGTTGGCGCGCCGGTTCGGGGTGACCGACTTGGTCCTGCACACCACGGCCGGACCCGTGGCGCCACGCCTTTACCAAGCTGATGTGGCGCAGGCTGTGCAGCTCTTCGACCAGCAGGCCGCGCGTGCCAGGGAAGCCAGGAAGCGGCAAACCTCCGAGCAGTGGCTCGCCCAGGTGTCCTTCCAGCCGCACACCCCAACCCAGCCACCCGCCGTCGAACCCAACACCACCCAACAGGAGGATCCCCATCATGGCTAGGCCAGGACGACTCGGAGTCGGGATCATCGGCGCCGGCAAAGTGGGCGCCGTCCTGGGTGCGGCTTTGCGCGCGGCCGAGCATGCCGTCGTCGGGGTTTCCGCCGTCTCGGAGGCGAGCCGGGAGCGGGCCGAAAGCCTGCTGCCAGGGGTCCCGGTCCTGGAGATCCAGGACATCGTGGAGCGGTCCGAGTTGGTGTTGCTCGCTGTCCCGGACGACGCCCTCGGCGACCTTGTTGAGGGGTTGGCGAAACTCGGAGCCTGGCAGCCAGGCCAACTGGTGGCGCATACCTCAGGACGGTTCGGCGTCGGAATCCTTCAACCCGTGCGTGCGGCGGGCGCGATCCCGCTGGCGATGCACCCGGCCATGACCTTCACCGGCATGAGCCTGGACCTGACCAGGCTCATGGATTGCACCTTCGGCGTCACCGCGGACGCGGCCATGCTGCCGATTGCGCAGGCCTTGGTGGTGGAAATGGGCGCGGAGCCGGTGGTTGTTGCGGAGGCCGACCGTACGCTCTACCACGCAGCCCTGGCCCACAGCTCCAACCACATGGTCACGCTGGTTGCCCAGGCCTCGCAGCTGTTGCGCGAAATCGGGGTAGAAGCACCCGAGTCGATGCTCGGTCCGTTGCTGCGGGCCACACTGGAGAACGCCCTCGCGTCCGGCGAATCAGCCCTGACCGGGCCCGTGGCCAGAGGCGATGTGGGTACCGTTTCGGCGCACGCACAGGCGCTGATGGAGTACGACGGCGGTGCCGGCGGCGACGTCCTCGCTGCCTACCAAGCCATGGCGAAGGCCACTGCGCGGCGGGCGGAGAACCGCGGGCTGCTGCGGCCGGATCAACTGCAGGAGATCAACGAGGCCCTGGACAATGGGACAGAACCCTTCAACGGGAACTCGTCGCCGGAAGGAAACTGAACAGCATGGCCATCAAACTCGTCACCACGGCGGCGGAACTGCGCTCAGAGAGCGCGCGGCTCCTCGCTGAAAAGGGTGGATCGTCGCAGGGCCTGGTGCCTACCATGGGGGCCTTGCATTCCGGGCATGCGGCCTTGGCACGGACAGCCGTGGCCGAAAACGACGTTGTTGTTGCCACGATCTTCGTGAACCCGCTGCAGTTCGGCGACGCCGTGGACCTCGACCGCTACCCCCGCACGCTCGAAGCGGACCTCGCCCTCTTGGAGGCGGAGGGTGTTGACCTGGTGTTCGCGCCCACTGTGGAGGAGGTCTACCCCGGGGGGCAGCCGCTGGTGCGGGTCACTTCGGGTCCGCTCGGCGAAAAATGGGAGGGCGCTTCCCGCCCCGGCCACTTCGATGGTGCCCTGACCGTGGTTGCGAAACTGCTGCACTACGGCCTGCCGGGAGGAGCGGCAGCGGACGGCACGACGGCGGCCTACCGCGCCTATTTCGGGCAGAAGGATGCGCAACAGTTGGCCCTGGTGACGAGGATGGTGGCTGACCTGAATTTCCCCGTGGACATTGTGCCTGTGCCGATCGTCCGCAGCGAAGACGGACTTGCACTGTCCAGCCGCAACCGCTTCCTCTCCGACAAGGAGCGCGAAGCGGCGCTCGTGTTGTCGCGGGCGTTGCGCCTGATCGAGTCCCGCGCGAACGCGCACCAACCCCTGGACCTGGACTCCGCCGTCGAACTCGTGCAGTCCCAGCCACTGGTGGAACTGGACTACTTCGACGTGGTGGACCCCATCACCCTTGAGCCGCTTGCCGAAAACTGCAAGGAGACTCCTTTCCGTGGCGAAGGCCTGGCGATCATCGCGGCGAAGGTCGGTCCTGTGCGTTTGATTGACAACGCACCACTGGATTCCTGACGTTTGGATTTTCTGCTGACGGGAATGGTGGAGGAGTTTAGACTGTTCCTGTCTTCACCGGCGCTGAACGCCGGAAACCAAATCTCAAGCCAAGGGAATTCCCATGTCTACCGACGTCACGTCCGGCGCCTCCGGCGATCCCGTTTCCGGCGCTACCGGTGCTGTTTCCGGCGCAGCTGCTCCTGAGCAGACGCCGGGCCCGCAGGTGTCCGGCAAGATGTCCCGCGAGTCCGTCACGGTCATCGTCACGCTGCTGGTTGCCACGTTCGTGGTGATCCTCAACGAGACCATCATGAACGTCGCGCTCCAGCGGCTCATGACGGACCTCCGGGTGGATGCGCCCACAGTCCAATGGCTGGCCACCGGGTTCATGTTGACCATGGCCGTGGTCATCCCCACCACCGGCTTCATCCTGCAGCGGTTGAGCACCCGGGCCTCGTTCATGCTGGCCATGGGCTTGTTCAGCGGCGGTACGTTGCTGGCCGCCCTTGCTCCGGGATTCACCGTGCTTCTGCTGGCCCGCATTGTCCAGGCCGGCGGAACGGCCATTATGCTGCCGCTGCTCATGACCACCATCCTCACGCTGGTGCCCATGTCCCGCCGAGGAGCCGTGATGGGCAATGTCAGCATCGCCATCTCGGTTGCCCCCGCCATGGGACCCACGGTCTCCGGCATCATCCTGGACCACTTCTCCTGGCGCTTCATGTTCGTGTTCGTGCTGCCCGTGGCTCTGGCCGCGTTGGCCATCGGCGCGAAGTTCCTCACCAACGTTGGGGAACGCGGCAAGACCACCCTTGACCTTGGTTCCGTCGTTCTGACAGTCCCCGCGTTCGGCGGCCTGGTGTACGGCCTGAGCCAGATCGGGGGAGCCAACGCGGGAATCGTGCCGGTTATCGCCTTGGTTGTGGGCGTCGTGTGCCTGGCGCTATTCGTTTTCCGGCAGCTCACGCTCCAGAAGTCCGACGCTCCGTTGCTGGACCTCCGGGCCTTCAACTACCGCATGTTCACGGTGTCCACGCTGCTCATGGTCGTGGCCATGATGGCCCTGTTCGGCGGAGTGATCCTGCTGCCCCTGTACCTGCAGAACACGCTGCACCTGCAGCCCATGGAGACCGGGTTGGCTCTCCTCCCGGGTGGTTTGGCGATGGGCCTGCTGGGTCCCGTGATTGGCCGGATCTTCGACAAGGTGGGTCCGCTGCCGCTCACGGTGTCCGGCTCGATTCTCATGGTCCTGACACTGTGGCAGTTCTCCCGTTTGGACGATCACAGCGCCCTCGGCTGGGTCATTGCCCTGCACGTTGTGCTTAGCCTGGGCCTGGCATTGCTGTTCACCCCGGCGTTTACCACCGGCCTGAACCCCCTGCCTCCGCACCTGTACTCGCACGGCTCGGCGATCATGAGCACGGCCCAGCAGGTATCCGGTGCAGCAGGTACCGCGCTGCTGGTCTCCATCTTCGCCGTGGTTTCGGCGTCGTCCGGGCTGGTTGCCGGCATGCAGGCAGCGTTCTTCGCCGCGACGATCATTGCCGTGGTAGCCGTTGTGCTCGGCGCCATGATGCGCCGGACGGAAGGTGCTGGCCACGGAGGTCACTGAGCATCTGTGTTGATGTGAGTCCGGGATTCTCCTGAGCTCCGGGCTCTCCTGAGTTCCGGGCTTGGCAAAGGCCGGCACCCCGTGTGGGTGCCGGCCTTTCGCGTACCTGCCGTTCCCCTTTGGGACGCTCTCTCACCGAACCGCCCGTTTTGGGTGTCGCTCTCTCACCGAACCGCCCGTTTTGGGTGTCGCTCTCTCACCGAACCGCCCTTTCCCCGGGATGCTCTCTCATTGAACCGCCTGGTTTGGGTGTCGCTTTCTCGCTGGCCCCTTGTTTCGGTGTCTATCTGGGGTTCGAGGGCGGGTGTTGGGTTGGGTGCTGTGGTGGCTGGTTGGTGG
>NZ_JBIVGX010000023.1:0-31757 GCF_044748905.1 Paenarthrobacter sp. NPDC089714 | reverse complement strand
GACGAGACCCTCCTGAACCTCACCACCACCCTCAGCACCCTCGCCGGCGCCATCAACCACACCACCCACGACCGCGCCCCCGCCACCACCTAAACGGCTAAAGAGAACTCACCCACTTGTGCGGGAGAGGTCACCCCACCCGCATAAGTGGGACGCCGATGGCTTGTTGCGTGATTGGGGCCACCTTGTCCCCGGTGCCTCGAGCGTCTACGCTCCTTGAAACTTGGGGTACTCGCGGTGAAAAGACTCCTCAACGTGATGTATCTCAATGTCAAGGTATTTGACATTGGAGTCCACTCTTTGGTTTTATCTTTATGTTAAGAAAATCAAGATAGAGACATTGACGCAATGGAGCTCATGCCTCGTAAGCACCGAGTAGATGAGATCCATGCACCTGACCGTGAACAGCCGCGTACGACCATCCCGAAGGGAGGGCGCCGTTCCCGTCCTTTGGCTGGCGCTGCTCTCCAGCCCCATCGCCGCCGCCAACAATGCCCCAGTGCTGATCATGGGTGATATCGCCCGGTCACTGGGAGTCACCGCCGTCGTCGGCGGGCTGTTGGTCACTGCCTTTGCGTGGGCCTTGGCCGCTGCCACCCCATTGATGGCAACCCTCCAGCGCCGGCGGGGCACAAGCACTGTGCTGTGGTGGAGCGCTGCATTGATCGTTGGAGGATCTATCGTGGTTCTGGCCGCCCCCTGGCTACCGGCGATACTTGTCGGACGCGTCGCCCAGGCTGCAGGTGGCGCCGGCATGATGACGTTGGCTATGAGCCTGGCCGGTAGCGCCCGACGAATGGGCGTCATCGGTGCAGGAGCCGGAATCATCGGCGCGGCCGGACCGCTCCTGGGACGGGTCGTTTCTGACGCCGCATCTTGGCGCGTGGCTCTTGTGCTGTCCGTCGTTGTGCTCATCGCGGTCCCGGCCGTCAGCCGCTACACTTCCAGGGCAGCCGCCGAAGGCCCCTTTGATGCTCGGGGAGCTATCTTCCTCACGGCTCTGACCTCCGGTATCGTCACCGTTCCGATCGCTCCGCTGGCCGGTGCAGGCATCATACTCACCGCGTTAGTCCCGCTGGTCTTCCACATCCGGCGTCGGCCTGGGGGATTCATCCCCTTGTCAGTGCTTCGCGTCAAGATCTTCCAAAGCTCCGTTGCCGTGGCTCTGGTCCTGTCAGTCAGCTACTTCACCCTGTTGTTCGCCGTGCCCCAACTCATCAGGCACCGCGCCGGCTGGTCTGCTGATGCTGTGGCCACTGGCCAACTGGTGGCCCTTGTACTCGGTTCCATCCTGACTATGGCACTGGCCGCCGGTGCCGCCAAAATCGGCAGAAAGGGCATCCGCTGGATCTTGTTGTCCTTAGGAGCCGCGGCAGCGGCGACGGCACTCTTCGCCGATGCAGGACCAGCCCTTCTGATCGCCGCAGGATTGGCTGTCATGTGCGCCACGGCAGGCAACGCTACGCAGTCCATGGAAGCCATCGCGGCCGTTCCCACCGACGAACGCGCCTCCGCTGTCGGACTGTTCTCACTGAGCTACCTCTTGGGCGGAGCCGTGGGACCAGCCCTTGCCACCCTTATGGTCATGAGCTGAGCACTTCCGGCTGGCTGTAATGGACAACCCACCACGGGCAGCATAGCTGAACAAGACCAACCGAGAATACCACCGTGGGTCTTCACAAAGACCCAACAATCCACACAATAGATAGAGGAGAACCACCATGAATCACGTAAAGCTTCAGTTCAGTGATGGCCGCAGCGACGTCGAAGGAATCGATAACGTCAACCATGTCCTGCGCAGCGTTGGCGTTCGTACCAGCACAGTAGACATCCCGGTCGACGCCCGCCCCATCCTCGAAGCCGCTCAACACCGCGCCATCACCGAGGCCGAACAGCTCGAACTCGTCAACATCTTCAGCATGGACCGCGCCGATCTGCTCGAGCAGGTCAAGCTGGCCGGACGCACTCCCGAGGTACACCGCGGCGGCCACCTCGCGACCGCCGAGGGCGGCAATCCCGCGTACCCCAAGGTCTACGACATGCAGGCCATGACACCCGAGATGCGCGTCTGGGCCCTGAACCGCTACGGTCGCCTTCACGTGAACTCCTCCGATAACGGATCCGGCATCGACGAAGTCATGACCGTGGTTTCCGGCGGAGCCTTCACTTGGTGCTACGTGCTGCCAGACGGTGTCATCGCCCGCTTGACCGTCCAGCACGTAGGCCTCGAAGGCCCCGCGATCCGGCTGAGCTACCCGGGCATGGGCCCGCACGCAGGCTACATGGACCCCGAGAAAGGCCTCATCGTCGCCTACGCCCACGGCCCGGAAGAGTTCGTCATCCGCTTCGACGAACCGACCGCACCGTACAACGAGCTCCTGAACACCAACCCCTGGGTCGATTTCTCAGGAGACGTCCCCACACTCCGGGACAAGGTGGAAGGCTAAACAGCCTCAACCCGGGAACCGGGGTCCCTTGCTAGCAGCCAGATGGCCATTGTCTACACGATGGCCATCTGGCCGCTGCTTTTGACCTACGGGAAACGGGATGCCTCCTGGCCCCGTTTCTTATTCGCCGATCCTCCCAATGCGGGCATCGTGGTCGAACCCAAGCCGGGCTGGCTCTGTGTGAAGGCGCCCGCTGCATAGGGGAGGGAGTCGGTCTGGCTTCTTCGTGAGGGGGAGGGCCCGGCCGGCCCGCGCGGCGGAAGCGGTGGCACGGGAGTTGGCCAGCCGAGGTCCTTTAAGACGCAATCGGGTGGCCGGCCAGAGCCACCTGGCCGAGCAATTACCGCGCGTTACGATGCGGTACAAAGCGTCGTAGCGCGGCCAGAAGACGTCAGTCTTCGTTCGGTTTCCCTTGACCACGCGGGAGGCTCCTTTACCCTCACGGCAAGTCCGGAAGACGGCCCTTCGAAGTCGTCTGGCGTCAGGGGAATCGTATGAACAAGGCAGTCAATCGTTCACGGCGTGCTGTCGTGTACTGCATCGCGAATATTCTTCCCTGCGTAAAGTACGTGGTCACTTGGAGCACGATTCATGTTGTGCCGGGAGCGCGGTCCGATAGCAGAGGAAACGGGACCGGTTCCGCCCTTTGTTTGTGGCGGCTTCCCGGTTATCTTTGATTGTCGTTGCCGGCGGTCAGGGCTGGGGAGCTCAGGGAGGACCTGATCGTAGCGTTCGTGGATTCCACCTTGGCAGGGGCCGCCGGCCGTCTCTGCGCTCCTATTACGCTGAGGACTACGACGAAAGTTCCCAAGATCTGGATGCCGGTGAATGGTTCACTGCCGATAAGAACACCGATCAGGACGCCTGCGACGACGTTGAGCAGACTGAGCACTCCGACGGTGGCCGCGGGGAGGTGTTCGAAGCCCGAGAACCAGCAGAAGTAGGCGAAACCCGTGGCTACGAATGTCAGGTACGAGACAGCCAGGTAACCCGCTCCGTCGAGTTCGGGCGGGGCGCCCTCGGCGAAGATCGCAACGACAAAGAGTTCAATGCCGCCCACGACGAGCTGCCATGTGGTCCATGTCAAGGCGGATGCGCCATCATTCCACAATTTGGTTAGCGCTGCGCCGAGAGACATCAAAACAAGCAGCCCGACGGCGGCGGCTACTCCCATCAGGTTGACCTCCTTTGTGCTGGTGCCAACTATCAGAAGCACGCCTCCGATTCCCATGACAGCCATTAGGAGCAACCAAGGCCTGGTTCGTTCGCCCAGGATGATCCAAGCAAAGAAGGCGATGGCCAGCGGGCTGGCGGCGCCAAGTGAGGCCGCGATACTTGAGGGCAATAGTTGGGCTGCAATATATACGAGCAGGAAGAATGCGCCCATATTGACGGTTCCAAGCACTATGGCCCGTCCCCATTGCTTCCCGTGAGGGACACGACGGATGACCAGCAGCAGCACCAGCCCAGCGGGCAGAGCCCGCAGAGCTGACCCCCACAGGGGCTGGTCGGCGGGCAGATATGTGTGCGTCACCCAGAACACCGATCCAAACGCAATCGATCCAAGCGCAGTCAAAGCTGCCCAGAACCATCGACGTGAGGTCAGGATGAGCATGTGTAGGCCCTTCGTTGGGGGGAAAGAATCAGTAACCCTTGAGAGGGCTGACAGGATGGAGGCGCTTGGCACTCTTGGCCCCCGCGTGCCGTGGACAGGCGGGGGCCAAGAGTGCAGGTTATTTAGACGGGAATGACGGATCCGAGGGTCGCTGCGAACGGATCAAACCCTTCAGGTAGCGACGCGGGCGGCACGACGGTCGAGGCTACGGCAACGAATTCCTGTCGTTCGATCGACTCCTCGACGGAGACCATAGTGTCAAGGACGTGATATCCCACTTCGCCGGTGGCGATGTGCGAACTCCCGCTGCGGATGGCGCGCGCCATATCCAGCACACCCAGCCCGCGTCCCGCCGCCGGTTCCTCATCGAGGAGGGTCTCGAACGGCTGTTCGATCGGGAATGTCGCATTCTCACCAAGCAGCCGGGCCACACGGATCGGGTGGCCGCCACCGAAGGTGTTAGGGTCGGGCAGAATAATGGAGCCTTCGGTGCCATTGACTTCGAAAACCCCCTGACGGAACAACGGGGTGTCGAAGGACAGCAACGACTGGGCGTTGCCCCCTTGTTCAAAAGTTGCCAGTACGCTGAGGTGGGTTGGAACCTCGACCGGGAACTCGGTGCCAGCGTTCGGGCCGACGACGAGCCGCCGGGTTTCGCGGGATTTCGACCCGGTGGCCACCACCGAGGCAATCGGCCCGAGAAGGTGCACAAGCGCGGTGAAGTAGTAAGGGCCGATATCGAACAACGGGCCCCCGCCCTTTGCGAAGAGGAACCCTGCGTTGGGGTGGAAGATATCCGGTCCCTCATACTGCATGCTTGTCACCGCACTGAGCGGAGTACCGATGAGTCCGGCTTCGATGGCTCGTTTTGCGGTCTGCCAACCCTGCCCAAGGACGGTGTCGGGAGCGATTCCGAGTTTCAGGCCCAGCTCGTTTGCCAGGGCGACGAGGCCAGCTGCGGTTTCGCGATCGACGCCGATGGGCTTCTCGCTCCAGACGTGCTTGCCGGCCCGCAGTGCAGCCGAGGAAACGGCGACGTGCGTGGCAGGAAGTGTCAGGTTGATGACGATCTCAACATCCTCATCGGTCAGGACTTCGTCCGCCGTGCCCCACCGCCCGACACACCATTTTTCTGCCTGTGACTGGGCGCGCCCGGTGTCAATGTCACCGAGGCGGACGACCTCGATGTCCGGGAATTTCGTCAGGTTTTCGAGGTATTGGTCGCTGATCATTCCGACACCGATGAATCCGATGCCGACTCGGCCTGTGCGGGTCATGCTGACACCTTCCGGTCTTCGTTGGCGAGGGTGTTCTGCAGCCAGGTGAAACTCTGGGTTACCCCGTCGAAAATGTCGCCCTCGTAATGGTCGAACTCGATGACGGCGTATTCGAGGGCGGTAGCCGTGGCGATCCCGGCGGCCAGTGGCACATCGCCTTGACCGGCGGGCAGCTGGTCCTTCGGAAGTTCCGCCGTCGAAATCCCTTCGCGCCACGGACCGTCCTTGATATGCACGGCGATGAGGCGGTTTCCGAGTCGGGGGAGCAACTCGTGGACATCAACGCCGGCGGCGTTCGCCCAGTAGAGGTCCAGCTCGAGCTTTACCTCCGGTTCGAGCAGGTCGATGAACAACTCGTACGCCGAGCGGCCCTCGATCTGAGCCCGGAACTCGTGGTCGTGGTTGTGGTACCCGACCGACAGGCCGTAGGTTGCTGCGGTCCTGGCAGCTGCATTCAAACGGGCCGCGACGCCTTCGACGTCGGCGCGGGTCTGCCAAAGTTCGGCGGGGACGAATGGATCAATGACGACTTCAAGTCCGAGTTCTTTTGCAGCTCGGAAAGTATCTTCGTGTGAAGGGACTTTGCCTTTGATGCCGTCGGGGCTGTCGATCTCGTCCTGGACGAGGAAGGCGTGTCCCGTGCGGGCGGTGATGCCATGGGCATCGAGAGCTGCCTTGAGTGCAGGTGCGCGGTCGACGAAGGCAAAGGCTTCGACCGTGGTAAAGCCGATCTCGGCGAGCCGGGCGATGCCGGCGTCAAGGTTGGTCTGCAGGGCGGCGTTTACCGTATAGAGCTGCAGGGAAATAGCTGGAGTCACGATGGACCTTTCTAGTGTTATTACAGAGCGCGTGGTGACTATTTGGAAGGTGGATGCGTTTTGTTCCTACCGCTCCGTCCCCCCGGCGATGTGAGTTCGGGTCCTGTTTATCGGACCGATTTGATGGGGAAGATGACCAAAGCTCCGAGCAGCACCGCGAAGCCAGCACCCCAGAGCATGAGGGTGTAGTTGCCCCCGGAGGTGCTCCCGGCATGCAGGAGCCACAGACCCACCACGGGAGCAAGGGATTGCGGGAGGGCGTTGGCGATGTTGATCACGCCAAGGTCCTTGCCGGGGCGGTCAGGATTGGGAAGGACATCGACGATAAGTGCCGTGTCGATGGCGACGTAGACGCCGTAGGCGAAGCCAAGGATGATTTCGGCGAGGTAGAACATCTCTACAGTGCCTGCGTGGGCGAGAAGGACGAGACCGGCCGCCGTGAGTGCGGTGGAGGTCCACACGAACACCTTGCGGCGGCCGAACCGGTCCGAGGCCCACCCCGAGATCGCTGCGCTGACCAATAGTGCGATCGTGTAGAGGAGGACGCCGAACGCGACGGCGGCGACAGCGTCCGCTTGGGCAAGCCCGATGTGGTCTTCCATGTACAGCACACGGTAGGTAGTGAACATGAAGGTGCCGAAGGTCATCAGGAAGCGTCCCCACCACGCCCAGCCAAAGTCGGGATTCTTAATCGGGTTGGTCCAAAACGATGAGACGAGATTTGTCCAGGTGAAGCGCTTCAGCGGTTCGGCAGGAAGCTCGTCTTTCGCGACAAAGCAGTACACCAGCACGGCGATGATGGCGAAGATGCCCGGGGCGATGAAGAGCATGGGGAGGTTACCCACGAGGTAGACGGCCAAGTAGATACCGGCAAGGATGGCGATGTTCTGTGCCAAGGCTATGGCGCTGGAAGCCTTGCCGCGCTGGAACTCCGGAACGTTGTCGGCGAAGCTCGCTGTGATGGCGGCGAATACCGCGTTGGCAGACAGCTGCGCCAACAGCCATCCCAGAGCCAATTGCAGCACGTCGCCGGAGGACGCAATCCACGCGAGCGACCCTACGAAGACGAGGATGCCCCCGAGGATCCATGGACGGCGGCGGCCCCAGCGGGTGCGGGTGCGGTCGGACAGTGCGCCGAAGAGCGGATTACCGATCAAAGCACCGAGGGCGCCAAGGGGAAGAACTGAACCGACAACCGTTTCCGGGCTTGACGGGTTTAATTCCGTTGCTTTGAGAGACATGCTCACAAAGATCGGCGAGAGCAGCGCGAAGAAGAGACCGAACTGTGCCAACCCGAGCGCCCAGATGTATCCACCGCTGACGCGCTGGGGGATGAGTGGCCGGCTGGTGTCTTCTTCGATCAATGCGCCGGGTGCTGTCGCCGTTATGCCCTTTTCGGGATCGCGTTTGGACTGCATAGACATGACTCCTCCTCGAGTCACAGGGGCAGAAAGTTGCCCGGTTAGAAGCCGCAGATGACGGGTTGAATAGAAGATAGCACGAAAACCACCGTGTGGTGGGATTTATTTTGAACTCTCAGAATACCCCCGATTGCCAGCAGGAGTCACCCGCATGGCGCTGCTCGCCAATGAACCCGTCGCGCACGGTACGCTGCTGTGATGAGTAAAGGACAGACTGGTGCGCGCGGGCCCTATGTGAAAGGAGTCCAGCGGCGACAGGAGATCCTGGACCGAACCCTTGATGTCGTAGCGCATCGGGGTATCGAGGCCACCTCGCTCAGGGCAATCGGTGAGGCGATCGGTATTTCTCACGGAACGCTGTTGCACTATTTTGAATCACGCGAGGCTCTTCTGCTCGAGGTCCTTCGCGAGCGGGACACGATTGCCCAGGCGGCATTGAGTGGAATCGATCAGGTATTCCCGTGGCTGGAAAGCGGGGCGAACAACAACGCTAAGGATCCGGCGATGGTAGCGCTCTATACAACGCTGCTGGCAACAGCGGTTGAGGCAGGAAACGAAAGCGCGCGGGCGTTTTTCGCAGAAAGATTCAAGAGCGTGCGCGCTGACCTGTCGGGTCGGCTACGCGCAGAACTCGC
Organism: Paenarthrobacter sp. NPDC089714; assembly: GCF_044748905.1. Classification (NCBI taxonomy): domain Bacteria; kingdom Bacillati; phylum Actinomycetota; class Actinomycetes; order Micrococcales; family Micrococcaceae; genus Paenarthrobacter; species Paenarthrobacter sp. NPDC089714. The sequence continues at coordinate 23,544 of NZ_JBIVGX010000023.1, read as the reverse complement.
CGCCTCCGGGCGCCATCCAGAGGCAGATCTCGACCAAGTAGCGTCCCTGATCATGGCAGCGTTCGATGGGCTTCAGATCCAATGGCTACTCGACAGAGATATAGACATCGCGGGCACAATTCGGCTCATCGAACGAGTGCTCTAGTGTCTTGTGTTTCCGTGGAGCCCAGCGTTGCCGACGGATGGGGAGGGATTTGAAGACGAGACTGGCGGGCCCGGAACAGGATCGTCGACCGGATTATCAAAAGCCAGGCTGACGCCGGGTATTTCATCCTGCCTCGCAAGATCTTTCGGTAACCATTGCAAGGTCCTCGACATGCCGGCGCCTCCTGCCTTCGGCCAGCGCCGCATTGCTGGGCCGCCAAGGCACAGCCGGAACCCGGCGGCATGGACATAATGATGGTCGAGGGGTACTCCGAAAGTGAATACTCCGACATCGGGGGAGGACAACAGAAACAGCCGAATTACGCGCAAACTTCTGAACGGCATTCACGGTACGGGCGGATGCGATGTTACGACTGAGGCCTGCGGAATACCTCACGCAGCCTCTCGGCCTGCTTCGGGTGTCGGGAGGGAAGTGGATCTTGTGACTGGGGACTGAATTCCGCGACGACGTCACCAATCGCGGAATGGCAGCCGGCCCTTCTATCCTCGCGTCTGGCGGCAAACGAGAGCATGGCTCAGGTCCGGGCAGGCGGTGAGCGTTTGAACTACCCTGTCGGAGTGGGCAGCAAGTTCGCTCACCACAACCTCCGGCCCCGCAGGGATTGGGGCAATCGGGGAATGACTCCCGTCCCTTCTCTCCAATGGTTCTCTCTTGGGCGGACACTGTTATGTCTGCTCGTGTTCACGACGCCATGCGCCTGATATGCGCAATCGGGCCTGATACCGTAGATCGGCATCAGGCCCCGCGGGCTAATTGTGTTGTTGGCGGATCAACCCATACGGTACGGCGGGGTGCGCCCGAACGATGTAGCTTCCGGGACCGGTGCGCGTGACCATGATGCCTGTCCGGTGCCGGATAGCGGCTTTCTGGACTCTTAGAATGGCGTCCTCAAGGGCCTGGTCGACCTCTGATTGCATGGTGACGTTGACCTCCACTGCACCAGGTGAGTTGTATGGGGGAGCGGACTCGGTCATGCCGGGATCACCACTGACGTGCAAACTGGCAGGTCGGTAACAGAGAAACCGGCGTGGATTCTGTACTCGCCCGGTTCGTACGTCCATTTGTCTTCCCAGTATGCGAGCAGCCGTGTGGGTAGTCTCAAGACCGCTGACACTGTTTGTCCCGGCTCGGCCCAGACGGGGGCTGAAGCAACAAGCCAACGGACAGGCCGGTCTACGGCGGAGTCGTTCTTTTCGGCGTAGAGCTGCACGACTTGTTTGCCGGGGCGTGGACCGGTATTGGTGAGCGAAACTGTAACGGGCACGGCACTGCCTGCTTCGGCAAGAGTCGCTGCTGCGTCGATGCTTGTGATGGACCAGGTGGTGTATCCAAGGCCAAAGCCGAAATCGTAGGCCGGCGTCGCCCCGGATTTGAGCCACGCCCTGTATCCGATATGAATCCCCTCGTCATAGCTGAGTTTGCCGTCAACATCCGGTGTGGTGTTCAGCACGGGCACGCTTCCTTGGGTGGCGGGCCAAGTGGTCGGCAGCCGGCCTCCTGGTTCTGCATCGCCGGTGAGAATGTCGGCCAAAGCGGTGCCGAACTCTTGCCCGCCAAAGTAGCCGATCAGGATCGCGGCGACTTCGTGGCGCCAGGGCATGACGACGGGTGCGCCCGCGTTGACGATGACGATCGTTCGGGGGTTTGCCGCGGCTACTGCGTGTACCAGGCGGTCCTGCATGCCTGGTAGGTCCAGTGACGTACGGTCGTAACCCTCGGACTCGACTCGGGAATTGGTTCCGACTACAACGACGGCGATGTCTGCTTGGCGGGCAGCGGCCGCCGCTTCGATGATCAGGGTTTCAGGATCCACCGTGGTTGGTTCAGTGCCGAGAGTGACGCTCAACGCGTTCTCAAGCGATCCGGTACGGTTGCCGGTGTGGAGTTCGACCCGGACATCAATTGGGATCCCGGCGGTCACCGCCAATTCGACAGTTGAGGAGGGAGGTGCCAGGAAAGACTCGGCGAAGTCGTCAGAATTCACCTCGATCATGGCTTCATGAACCAGTTCGTTGTTGACATAGATCCGTGCATGCCCCGCCGTAGCGGCCCCGAGCCGGATGGTTCCGGTGGTATCGGGGGTGTAGATGGTGTGGAGGCGCAGGGTTGCGGACTCGCGGATCGGCGCGTTGCCGCCCAACCACACCAACGCTGTTGTACTCCGGTCTTCCGTGAGCAGCTCCGTTCCGGCAGCGTCCAGGAAGGTTGCCCGAAGGCCAGGCGCTTGGGTCACGGGATTGGTTAACTGTTCCAGTGGCAATTCGGCGACGCCTTCTTGCACAATAGCGCCGAGGTTGTAGGAGACGTTCTCGGAACCGAACACCGTGCGCAACCCATCCAGTGGTGAGACAACCTTGTCTGGAACAACGGTCGCAGAGCCGCCGCCCTGTGTGCGGGCGTACTTGGCGTTGTGTCCGATCACAGCGACTTTGCCCACGTGGGGGCTGTCGAGCGGCAGAACGCCGTCGTTCTTGACCATGACGGTGCCGGCAGCGGCGGCCTCCCTTACGAAGGCCACCAGATCCTCGAGGTCGACCGGCGCCGCCTGCACTGGCTCGAAGCCCTCCAGCGCACCGACCCGGGCAGCCAGCTGGAGGATGCGCAGGACCTTCCGATTAATACTTGACTCCGGGACGTCCCCGGCCCGGACGGCTGAAACGAGTGCAGCACCCCAAGGGCCGTGGGGTCCGGGCATGACCAGGTCCTGTGCGGCGTGGGCAGAATTGATACTGCGCACGGCTGTCCAGTCACTGACAACAACACCGTCGAAACCCCACTCGCTGTTCAGAGGAGTTTCCAACAGTTCGTTTTCGCTCGCAGTTACGCCGTTGACCGAATTGTAGGCACTCATTACCGCCCAAGCCCCGGACTCGACGATGGCCTTTTCGAACGCCAAAAGGTACAGCTCACGCATGGGGCGCTCGTCGATCCGTGCGTCGAGAGTAAGACGATCCGTTTCGGAATCGTTGGCTACATAGTGTTTCGGTGTGGCAGCGACTCCGTTGCGTTGGACTCCGTTGACGTAGGCAGCGGCCAATTCCGCCGTCAGCACCGGGTCTTCGCTGAATGCTTCGAAGTGCCGTCCGCCCAGGGGTGAACGGTGCAGGTTAATCGTTGGTCCGAGGACAACATCTACACCTTTACGTCGTGCTTCCACCGCTGATGCGGCACCCAACCGGTCGGCGATGCCGGGGTCCCAGCTGGAGCTGATGGCCGTGGCTGAGGGAAAGCTCATCGAGGGCTGGCGCTCGTCCCAAACTTCTCCGCGTACACCCGTGGGACCATCCGAAACCAGGATCCGGCGCAGCCCAATCTTCTCCATCGGCCAGGTCGTCCAGACGTCGCGACCCGTCAACAAGTGGACCTTCTCTTCAAGAGTGAGTTTGTCAAGGAGCCCTAGGAGGCGCTGATCCGTGGCTGTCTCTGTGAGTTTCGCGGCTGTTGTGGTTTCCATGGTGTTCTTTCTTGACATGGTTGAGTGAGCGTCTGTGGAAGTTGCGCCAGGCCCGATGCTGCTGGGCTGCATTCTGAGGGTGGTTGCGGTGCTATCGGCCGGGCTGTCGGGGGCAGATTTCCTCACCGGACTTCACCTCTGACGCATGTGTTCGGCATGAGGAAGCGGCGAACTAGGATTTGCCGGGGTTGGCGTGCTTGTGGAAGGGGTGCCTGGGGACCGCCATTGTTGTGATCCCAGCACGCTGGCCACGACCAGCAGAATTCCGATGAGCTGAATGGTGGTGAACGGCTCTCCTCCGATAACGACGCCGATGATGACCCCGGTGATAACAATGAGCAGGCTAATCACGCCCACGGTGGCAGCAGGCAGGTGTTCGAAGCCGGAGAACCAGCAGAAGTATGCGAAACCGGTGGCAACGAACGTCAGGTATGCGACCGCCCAGAGGGCGGGCCCGTCCAGCACGGGTGGGGGTCCCTCCATAAGAGCTGCAACGATCAGTAGCTCAAGTCCGCCCACTAGGAGTTGCCACGCGGTCCACGTGAGGGGTGGCACGCCCCCACTCCACTGTTTGTTCAGCGCCGCCCCAAGTGACATCAGGATGAGCATCCCTACAGATGCCGCCACTCCTCGCCAGTCCATCCCGTCCGGGTTTGTCCCGACTATGAGCAGGACGCCCCCCAGACCCAGTACGGCCATCAGCAGCACCCACGGCCGGGTTCTCTCCCTTAAAACGACCCACGCGAAGAAGGCGATCGTCAGCGGGCTTGCTGCGCCCAGAGCGGCGGCGATGCTTGAAGGCAGCAACTGCGCGGCGATGAAGACCAAGAAGAAGAACCCGCCCATGTTGATGCTGCCCAGTAGCAGGGCTCGCGCCCACTGCACGCCGCGGGGTAGGCGGCGAACGATAAGCAGAAGCACCAGCCCTGCGGGGAGCGCCCGAAGGGCTGATCCCCAAAGCGGCATATCAGCAGGAAGGTAGGTCTGGTTCACCCAGAACACGGACCCGAATGCCATTGCTCCCATGGCGGTCAGAACCGCCCAGAGCCATCGACGGGAGGTCAAGCTGTGCATATGAAAAGCCATTCGATAGGAAAGGTGAGGGCAGAGAGGGCAGAAGCGTGCCGGTGCGAACGCAGCCCCCATCATCTGAAGACGGCGGGTTCTGCGTTGAAGGGTTCCTTGGGCAGAAACGGCGGATTGCAAAGTCGCGGTGAAGGTATCAAAGCCTTCCGTCAGTGGCCGCGATCGTATCCATGGTTGCTCCACGGCGACGAACTCTTGCCTCCGTGTGGACCACGGGGGACCGGCACGGGGGTAGCCCCCGTGCCGGTCCCCGGAAGGACTTACTCTGTGAGTTCGGCTTCGCCCGCGAGTGACGGTGTTGAAGCGGGCGCCATTCGGCATTTGGTGGCCTGTTCGTAGGCGTAACCTGCACCGAGGACCTCCGCGTCGGTGCCTGGGGAAGTGCCCATGATCTCCATGCCGGTCGGTAGTCCGTTGACGTATCCGGCGGGGACCGACAGCGCGGGGTACCCGAGCAACGGTGCGATCATCGTGTTCCCGGATCTCATGATGGATTTGCCTTTTGGCGGGAGGGTACGGGTGGACGGATAGACGACGAAGTCGGCACCAGATTTTGCAACGTGGCTTGCGAACCATCCTCGTAGTTGACTGCGCTGCAGTTCGTGCTTCTGCCGGCCTGCCTCGTTGCCGGGGTCTGAGGTGTCTTCCCCGTTGGCGGTTAGCCGGTCGACTCTGGTGAGTCTGTCGAAAGGTTCAGCGGTCTTTGCCAGTTTCGAGTTGTCCGCGCCGAGTTTGGAGAGCCAGAGGTCCTCGGCCTGTGCGCCGTCTGAGTAGTCGCTCGTTCCGAAGACCATCCCGGCGACATTCCAGTCGCTGGCGCTCTCCCACAGCAGTTCCGTGCCGGGAGCATAGGAGGACCTGTCGGCGGTCAGGTTCGCGTCGATGATGACGAGGGTTGCGCCTGCCTTCTCAAACCCCTTCACCGCTTCATCGAAGTGCTCAATAACGACTTGGTCCGACGAAAAGACGTTCGGTTGGAAGATTCCGATGGTCTTCCCGTGCAGGAAGTCCTCCAACAGATGTTCGGTGTACGTGTCAGGGATGGGAATCTCCTTGTTGCCCGGCCAAGAAGGATCGAAGCCTGCGATGACATCCATCATCACCGCGGCGTCACGAACGGTCAGCGACTGGGGCCCGGGGGTATCCGCCCAAATCGAAAACGGGACAACCCCGTCCATGCTGACCAGTCCCGTTGTCGGGCGGAAGCCGACGGTGGCGGTGTAGGAACCGGGGACGCGGGTGGAGCCGCCAGTGTCCTCCCCGAGCGCAAGGGGCGCGTATCCGGCTGCCAGACCCGCACCGTTTCCGGAGCTGCTGCCACCCGGGTGACGCTCCTGATCGTACGGATTGGCGACGTTGCTGTGTCCCGCAGCGGTGCGCGCGAGGATGATCGCCCCGGCGTCGCGCAGCTTCGCAACCGTGAAGGCATCGTCGGGAGCCAAGATGTCTGCCGCGAGTTCGCTGTAAGCTCCCTTCGTGATGGGGTGCCCCTGAATATCGAACACTTCTTTCACCAGGATCGGTACGCCATGCAGCGGGCCGCGAACTTTGCCTCCGGCACGTTCAGCATCCATGGTCTGGGCATCCGCGATGGCCGCCTCGTTCACGGCAACCACGGCCGTGAGCCCAGGCTCGTTGCCGTACGGCTGGTCGAACGCCCTGATGCGTGCCAAGTAGGCTCCGACCAACTCCACTGAGCTAATCTTCCCCGCCGTGAGAATGCCCTGAATCGTGGTGGCGTCCAGCCCGACAAGGCCCGCCGGCGCGATCGCTCCCTTCCTGGATCCCTGTTTGCTCACCGGACTGAACGAACTTTGAAGACGGCAAGGCACCCCATGACTGTCAGCGCGGCCGCTGTCATGAAGAGGACGGTGTAGTTCTGTCCGCCGCCGATGGCCAGGAGAGCAGGTGCGAGGGCCGGGGCGAGGGATTGAGGTACGACAGCCATCGCGGCGGAGAATCCCATCGCTGTGGCTGCTTTCTCGGCGCTGGGCAGCGTGCTGGTGATTAGGGCGAGGTCGATTGCCAGGTAGAGACCGAAACCGATACCGGCAACGCTTGCTCCGATGAGGAACACCGGAATCGAAGTGGACAGACCCACGATGATCAGTCCGATTCCCATGATCACGCCAGCGCCGGCGACGAAGATCTTACGCCTGCCGAAGTAATCCGAAAGCCACCCGGTGGGCACTGCCGCCACCAGGACCGACACTGCGATGACGGTCGAAGTTACCGCCACCAGTCGGGCGGCCTCGTCGGCGGCCAACCCGAACCGGTCCATGGCCGCGTAGGTCTGGTATCCCACGAACGTCGCAAAGCCCATGTTTACCAGGAAGCGATTCAACGTTGCCCATCCGAAATCGTGGTATTTGAAGGGGTTGACCCATAATCCACTCAGAAACGAGAGAAGCGTCAACTTGGGACGGTTGGGATCAGCCGGCGCTGGCCGGTCGGGCATGACCCGAATGAGCCAAAGCAGGAATACTAGTGCAGGCACGAAGGGCACCATGAACATGAGGATCGTTGACCATGCCACCGGCTGAATCATCCACGTGCCGATCATCGTTGAGAGCGTGCCGGTCATTCCCATGAACGCCGAAACCCTGGCACGGTGCGAGGTCGGTATGAAGTCGAAGACGCCAGTCTGGATCACCGTTGTTGAGGCATTCATCATCAGCTGGACGATGCACCAACCGGCCACGATGACCCAGAGGTCATTGCCCAGGCCCATCAGCAACAAGCCGGGCAGACCTCCGACAACAGCTGCGATCAGATACGGTCGGCGGCGTCCCAATTTTGATGTCGTGCGGTCGGACAAAGATCCAAACAAAGGCCCCGAGACCGTTGCGCACAGGGCACCGCAGGCGAGCACGACCGCCAGCGAAGCGTTCTTCGTGTCCGGAAACACTTCAGCGACGCGCAACGCAAGCGTGAGAACGGCAGGTGTCATGAGCGTTATGAACACCCCAAGCTGGGCGAGGACAAGCGCCATGGCGACAACCAGCCGGAATTTCTGCGGTGTGCCCGCAGTGTTTTCAGGTCCGGCTGTGGCTGTCCCCGCACGTGGCGGACTTGAGGGTTCAATCATTGGTGAAGCTCCTTGATATGGGGCGAAACGGAAGAGGGAAGCCTGGGTGATGGACTTTTGTCCGTGTCGACATCATCGTCGTGAAATCCTGACCTGAGGTCAGCGGTGACAGCGGCCTTCACGAGCGACCGGCCACATAGTCGTCGCGACGCACAACGAGCACATCGGTGGGTTGCAGGGCAGAGTGTTGTGGCTGAGGGTCTGCAGTTACGCTGCGGTGCTTTACCACCCAGGAACCGTCGACCTTCTCAAGGAGGTCGTTGTAAATGCCGGTCAGCGTCACTCCCGCTTGGGGGGCCTCACCCGGGCGGATAATCAATATGAACGATGTGACACGTGCGTGGTTCTCGCCTTTCTCGGTGTACACGTGGTTGCCAAGCCAGTGTCGGGCGTGGCCAAGGTTTCTGCTGTAGATCTGCTCGACGAGGGCAATGACCGCGTCGCGGCCCTCGTGACGGCCAGAGTGCTTGGCTTCCTCTGGAAGCCCAGTCACCTCAAAAATGCCATCCTCGGCGAAATCCGCGGCATAAGCTTCTGCATGGCCGAAGTCCATGTTGTACTGCATCCGGGCGAACATTTGCCGGTGATCTTCGTAGTCCTGCAGGGTGAGCGTCATTATTCGGTCCTCTCGTGGTGATTGGGTGTGGGATAGTCGTCGAGCGCGCCCCACACAGGTGGAGCGGCGCTGGAAGTGTCAGGAGTCTGTTAACCGGTCCTTGAGCTTGGTGATGGTCTCAGCGCCCAGGTCTCCGGCTGCTATGTCGAGCACGTGGGTGAATGCCATGTTCCGCATCATGTCGAGCATCGGCAATTTCTCCAGGCCGGGGATCACTTCGACAAGAATGGGGCCTGCGGTGGGGTCGTCCATGACGTCAGCGAACGTCGCGGTGGAGAAGTCGAACCGATTGGCCTGTTGAACGGTCGTGAGCGCACGATCCTCGTCCGTGGGGGCGGGCGCTGCGGTCCAGTTGTCGTATCGCAGCCCGAAGCCGTACTCGAATGCCGGGTTGGCGGTGTCGCCAGGGACGTCGGGCAGGTTCTTCAGTACCTCTTCCATTGAGGACGGGATCTGGAGCGGTAGCTTGCCCTTTGGTTCTGCCTCGCCGAACACCACGCGCGTGAAGGCTTCGTCGGTGGCGCCGAAGTTCACGACAAGGGAAGCGTTCATGGTCGTGAATGGGGTGAGAATGGCGGGGCGGTCGAGGTAAATGTCGAGCACGGTGGGCACTTGGGCGGCGATCGCGCGGATGCGGGTGATCCTTTCGTCGGGGAAGTCGAGCGAACCGGCGTGCATGAAGAACTCGATGCTGCCTGGTTTTCCGCGCTGTTCCCAGGGTGCGACCAGCCGCAGGATCGCAACGTCCGCTTCTGCCGGGCTGGCCACGACATTGGCTCGGCCGGCGAATGCGGCGGCTTCGACACCTTCGATATAGACGTTGATGTTCTTCTGCAGCGGCAGGTGGTTCGCGCCTTCGTTGTTGATCAGCAAGGTGTGTGCGGCCGCCTGCGTCTTCAGCCCGTCTTCGCGGGCTTCGGCTGTCCCAACGGTGACGTCGGCACGTTCGACGTCGACGAACGGGTTGTCGAACAGCCCGAGCACGAACTTCTCACGCAGCAGTCGACGGACCGACAGGTCCAGACGGCTTTCCGGCAGCTGGCCGTTGCGAACGAGTTTCGCGAGGATCTCAGGCCTGAACTCGCCACCGAACTGGTCAATACCTGCGTCGAGGGCTTTGAGCATGCGCTCTTCGTACGTGAGGTGTTCTACGCCCCAGAACGTGCCGGAGAGGATGCCCCAGTCGGAACAAACTATGCCGTCGAAGCCGAGCTGATCGCGGAGTAGATCGGTGACGATCGCCCTACTGAATGCGAAGCCGACCTCCTCGTAACCGATTCCCATCGGCATGCCGTAGTACGGCATCACCTGGGAAGCGCCGGCGGCGAAGACCTCCTTGAATGGTTCCAGGTGGTACTCGAACATCCCGCCCGGGTAGACCTGCTCCCGGCCGTAGGAGAAGTGGGGGTCTTCACCGTCCTTCTGGGGCCCACCGCCGGGGAAGTGCTTGACCATCGCTGTCACCGACTCGCCACCTAGCTGCTTGCCCTGCAGGCCGCGTACGTATGCCGCGCCCAGGCGGCCGGCAATGCCGGCGTCCTGCCCGAACGTGCTGGACGCCCGTGCCCACCGCGGTTCGGTCGCGAGGTCGAGCTGCGGGTGCAACGCGAGCCGGATACCGACGGCGAGGTACTCGCGACGGATCGTGTCCGCGAATCGTTCGGTGAGATCTGGGTCGTCCAGCGCCCCGAACCCCAGGGTCTCCGGCCACTGCGAGAACGGTCCCGCCAGGATCGCGGTACCCGGATTGTTCCCGAACGAATGACGCGGATCGGTACTGATCGTCACCGGAATACCCAAGGGGTGCTTCCGCCACTCCTTCTGCACGGAGTTGGCCCACTCAGCCAGGCCGCGCGCGGTCGGGGCTTGCAGAACATTAAAGTGGTTAATCCGCTTTTCGAACAGCCTTCGGGTCGACGGCGACCCGAACACCCCCGGGCCATCGATCTCTCCGAACGCTGAAACGGGATGGAACATCAAGCCCGTCTTGTCCTCGAGCGTCATTCGGGACAGCAGATCCTCTACCCGAGTCTCCACGTCGAGGGAGGCGTTTTGATACGGGTACTGGGGGGTGTCAGTCACAACCGAGGCCTTCTTTCTAATACTGGGTTCTGGTTAGCGGTCTGTTACTTCAGTCCGGCGGTGGACACACCTTGGATGAAGTACCTCTGCAGGAAGAGGAATAGTAAGAGGATCGGCAGGAGGACCACCATGGCCGCGGCCAGCAGCAGTCCGAATGCGGTTGTATTCGATGCCTGCGAAGCGACCGCCAGTCCGATCGGCGCGGTGTATGTGTCCTGGGACTGGGCGACGACCAACGGCCAGAGGAAATTGTTCCACGATGCCAGGAACGAAAGGATGCCGACGGTCGCCACTGCGGGGCCGGACAGCGGAAGGAAGATGCGGAAAAAGATCCGTCCCTCACTAGCTCCGTCGATCCGTGCCGCTTCCATAAGCTCGAACGGCACCGAGTACGCGAACTGCCGCATGATGAACACGGACAGTGGCATGATCAAAGCCGGAAGGATGATGCCGATGAGGGAGTCGACCAACCCCATCTGCACCACGATCACGAACTGCGGCACGAAAAGCGCGACGTAAGGCACGATCATGGACATGATCACCAGCGGAAACACCAGGCCACGGCCGCGGAACCGGAGCTTGGCCAGCGCATATCCGGCCATCGCGCTGAAGAGGATGTTTCCCACCACCGCCACCGCCGAGACAATCAAGCTGTTGACCATGTATTTGCCGAAGCCACCCTCGGCGAACAGCTGCACGTAGTTGTTGAACTGGAAAGACTTCGGGAACAGGGCCGCCGGGTTTGAAAGGAACTCCGCCTGCGTCTTGAAGGAACCGAAGAACAGCCAGACAAACGGCAGGAGCATAAATACCGCTATGAGGGTCAGTACGGTGTAATTAACGGCCTGGCGACCGGTACTCGAGGTATTCAATGTTTCGGCCTCAGCAATCTGAACTGGACGATCGCGACTAGGCCCACCAGCAGCAGCAGCAGGACAGATCCCGCCATCGACGCGGCAATATTGCCGAAGCCGAACTGCTGGTATACCCACAGCGCCATCGAGTTGGTGGATCCGAGCGGGCCTCCTCTTGTCAGCAGGAATGGCTCCTCGAAGATATTCAAGAACATCACCGTCTCGAGGACAGTAATGAGCAGCGTCGTCGGACGAAGCAGCGGCATAGTGATAGACCACAGCCGCCGTGCTGGCGAGGCGCCGTCGGTTGAGGCGGCCTCGAGCACTTCCTCGGGGATAGCTTGGAGGCCGGCGAGGAAGAGGATCATGGCGTACCCGGCGGTGCGCCAAACACCCATCATGACGACGGTGGTGATCGCCCAGCCCGACTCCCCGAACCAATTCGGGTGCGGCAAGCCAACTGACTCGAGTGTCGCGTTCACCGGTCCTGTGATCGAGAAAGCGTATTGCCAGATGACTGCCGCCGCCACGATATTCGTGATCACCGGGATGTAGGCGGCGGCCCGGAACGTACTCCTCAGCCGACGGATGCCTGTGTTAAGCATGAGGGCCAAAGCCAGACCCAAGCCCATGCTGAGCGGAACGCACAGCACGACGAAAAGGATCGTGGTGAAGAACGCTTGCTGGAACGTTGGGTTCCCGAGCACCCCAAGGAAGGTGTCAAAGCCGACGAAGTTCACCGAAGATGGGTTACGGATATCGCGGGCGGTCATGTCCGTCAGGCTCGCGCCGACGGCGAGGAGGGCGGGGATCGCGGTGAAGACAGCGAAGATCAGCAGGAACGGCAGGACGAACAGCCAGCCGGCCACTGCTTCGGCGGGGGTGCCCTCGCGCGGAGGGCGGCCGCCGCCCCGGAGGCGCCGCTTGGGTGTCTCCGGGATGACGGCTGCTTCGGTGGAGGTGCTCACACTACTTGCCCATTCCAATCTGCTCGGCCTGCTTCTGCGCCTCGTCGAGGGCCTGCTGGGCGGACTTGCCGCCACGGACGACCTGTTCGATTTGCTGGCCGATCGCGTTGCCCACCTGCTGCCACGTCGGGACCGACGGGGGAGCGACGCCGTCCTTGAGCGCCTCGCGGATTACCTCAAGCATCGGACTCTGGAGTGCGGGGTCCTCCCACGCTGCCTTGACAGCGGGCAGGTTCTTGAAGATCTTGTACCAGTAAACCTGCTGCTCCGGCGCTGACATGAACTTTGCGAACTTCCAAGCAGCGTCCTTATTGCCCGCATTGGAGGGAACCATCCATCCGCCGCCGGCCACGGTCGCGATACTGTGCCCCGAGGGTCCTGCCGGGTTCAGCGCGTAGCCGATGTGCTTGTCGGACCAGCCCGCCCCGTTGGCGTCATCGAACCATCCGCTGTACCAAGGTCCGCCATTCCACATCGCGGCGGTCGTGCCGTTCGACATCCACGGCACGACATCCAACACGGTCGGACCGTCCGGCGAAGCGTACCCGTCGGCGATCAGGCCTGCCCAGTACTTCAACGCCTCGACATTCTCCGGAGTGTTGATCGTCCAGCTCTTGCCGTCCTTGCTGAGGAACGATCCGCCATTCTGCTGAGCGAACTGGGACACCTGGAAAGCGGTGTTCGAGTCCCAGTCCACCCTGAGCGCCAGCGGGTCCTTGACCCCGGAGCTCTTCAGCTTCTTGGCGAATTCGCGCATTTCGTCCCAGTTTGTCGGCGCCTTGGCACCGGCCGCAGTGGTGAGATCGGAGCGGTACAGCATAAAACCCGCCCAGGTGTACCAGGGAACCGCATAGGCGACGTTGTCGACGACCGAGGCGTCCCAGACAGCCTCAACGTAATCCTTCCGGTCGGCGAGCCCATCGGGCACCGCATCGAAGCCGCCGGTGGCGATCAGCTCGCTGTAAATATTGCTCCAGGAATAGATGAGGTCAGGAACTTTGCCGGCGGTAATGGCCGCGGTCATCTTCGCAGCGAACTGGTCGCCGGGGACCTCGGTTATTCGCATCTCAACGTCCGGGTTCTCTTTCTTGAACCGATCAAACATCTCCGGCAGCTTCGCGCCATCGCCGCCCTGCGCCCAGACCTCGACGACGCCCTTAGCTGGCCCATCGCTGATCTTTACGGACTTTGCGCCGGTACTGGCGTTGTCGCCGCGGCCGCAACCGGTCAAGACGAGAGCAGCAGACGCCACGAGGGCTGCGCCTGACAGCATCACCTTGCGGCGAGACGGTTGGGGGAAATTCATTGGGGAACTCCTTTGTTCGGGTGGGAGGGCCGCGATGCGTCCGAAAACAAATATCTACGCGTGTGTAGGTTTTGTCAATACCTACACGAAAGTTAGTTTTCGTCGTATGGTGGTCAGCGTGACTGCACAAACAACCGAAGCGAACCCGGCCCGGCGTGGGGGCTACGCAAAAGGCCGCGCCCGGCGGGCCGAGATCGTGCACGCCGCTAGCGATCACTTCGCGGAGCGGGGGTTCACTGCCGCGACGATCTTGGATATCGCCAACGCGTGCGGAATCACCCGCGCGGGCTTGCTCCACTACTTCGCCGACAAGGAAGCGCTGCTGGAAGCGGTGCTGGAGGATCGCGACGCCGCAGACCAAAAGCGCTTCGAACCGTACATACAGATCCGCGGAGGCGTTGGTGTTCTGAGAGGAATGGTCGACCTAGCCGAACACAACCGTCTCGTCCCTGGTCTCATCGAACTTTTCGTCAATCTGACCGCCGAGTCCCGCTTCCCAGACCACCCCGCCCACCGGTACATGACTGAGCGCTATCAACGCATCCGCTCAGGCACAGCACGCGCAATTCGCGCAGCTATACGGGCCGAGAACATCGGGGCCGATGTAGATGCGGAAGATGCAGCCGTGCGACTAACGGCACTCATGGACGGCCTGCAAACACAATGGCTCCTCGACCCCACTATCGATATGGCTCACCACCTCCGCACCGAGATATCAAACATGCTGACTCCCGCAGGCCTTACCGCCTTCGAAGCCGCTGGCCGCGAAATGGGCGCAGTCGCGCAATCGCTCGACTGAGGGAGGCCCGAGCCCCTACATCCCGACTCCGGTATGACGATGGATTTCCATCCTGAGTCAAGGCTTCAAGTCGCCACGGTGACATTGTCCGTTTGCTAGCCGACCGAATTAATAGTCGAGCCTTCGGCACGCTGAGGAGCCGGTCATCTGCCGACGTTGAGAATGAGCGCATCGCTAGAGTTCTTCGGCCTCGGTAGCGGCTCAAGAAACCCTCGGTTTCCGTGGCACGAAACTGACTGTCAGGGCCTGTTCCATCAAGGGAAGGCGTCCCACGGATTGGTTCCCTTACCGGGAAGTACGTGCCTGTGGTCGCACCGTTATGGTTCATGACAACATTCGCCGCCGTGATTGTAGGGTTGGGCCTCGTGGCGTTGATCACGTCCTTTGTGTCATCGGTTTCGGACGGGGAATGGGCCAGAATAATCCTGCCGGTCGTGATTGGCCTATTTGCATGGCTTCTCCTTTTGTGGGCGCGGTGCGACTGGGATGCCCGGGCCCGGCGGCGCGATGGTGGCATACCGGAGCCGAAGGACGACAAGAAGCCCGTCCAGATAGACCTCCACTGGCTACCCACGCGCACCCGAAACCGTCGTCGAGACTCCCAGTAACCAACAACAGCGAACGGTTCGACGTGAGACGGAAGCGCCACTCCTGCTTCGATTCCAGCGGGTTGGACACCACCACCGGCCTCATTATGGGGAGAAAATCCCGGCCTGAGCTACAAGGAAGCCCAGCAGTAAAGACGATGTCCTGCAGCCGCCGCCCGACGCGCCAGGGCCGACAGGTCCTTCAGGAAGTCGGCGAGATCTCGGGGATCCGCCGCGTCAAAGAACTCTTCAGACTCTGACCACGGAACCGCCACCTGCTCAATAACGTCGTCATCGATACAGGTCAGGGCCTGGGACAAAAAGTCAGTGAGAGTCACCACCAGGAGCTCATCTCCGTCTCGCGTCGCCAAGGTGTGGCCGCTTCGAGGGTCATCAACGACGTCGTCGTAAGCCCTGCCGGTTAAAAGCTCTTCGAGCGCGCCGAGCTGCACCACAGGATCTATGCCCTTCACTGAAACCGTCTCATAAACGAGAGGTCCGAGTGCACTGGGGGTCAGACGTTCCGTTGATCGCCGTCTCAGACCGAAAAAGCCACGTCTCGGTTCAACCGACGGGACGATTGCCGCCGGGTAACCCGGGCCGCCTGGCCGATCAATCACCGCCGCGGCTTCCTCGTCGGATCCAGCCGAGAAATAGTCAAAGAGCACGCCCATAACGGCCATTCTCCATGACCCCGCGGAGAGTATCCCAACCGCCGGCCCGCAGCGCTGTTCGTGCCCACTATGGGATCAACCAGATGCCCGATTCTCTCGACCAGTCGCGACTCGTTCGCAACGCCGATAACCGCGCGTTTCAACAGGCTGGAAGTTGGGACTGTCTGAATAACGGTGTGTGGGGTTCGGCCTTATCCGAGGGAGACGGCCGTGTCAGAATCCGCGACCGAGATGACAGGGATGATGATCGATCCTGTGACGGGAGAAATCATTGACCAGAAGGAGCTTGCAGAGCGGTTGCTCGCGCAGGCCAAGGAACAGGGCGTGAGCCTGGTGGGCCCTGGCGGACTACTGAACCAGCTCACGAAGAACGTCCTGGAAGCGGCACTGGACGCGGAACTGACCGAGCACCTAGGCCATGAGCAGGGCCAGAAACCGGTCGCCGCGAACGTGCGTAACGGCACGAGATCAAAAACCGTGCTGACCGAGATCGGCCCGGTTGAGATCGAGGTGCCCCGGGACCGGGACGGGTCATTTGAGCCGATGATCGTGCCGAAACGGAGACGGCGTTTGGACGGGATCGACGAGGTCGTGCTCTCGCTCTCGGCACGTGGGCTGACTACCGGGGAAATCGCCGCGCATTTCGAGGAGGCTAACGAGCCAGGGTTTTAAAGACACCATCAGCCGCATCACGGAGAAAGTCGCAGCCGAACTGGCTGAATGGTCCTCCCGGCCGCTGGATCCGGTGCTCTTCGTTGACGCGATCGTGGTCAAGGTCCGTGACGTGCAGGTACGCAATACCCCGTTCTATGTCGTCATGGGAGTAACCGCGAACGGGGAACGGGACATCCTGGGTATCTGGGCCGGTGACGGTGGCGAGGGTGCCCGGTTTTGGCTGCAGGTCTTCTCCGAGTTGAAGAACCGGGGGTGTGGAAGATGTGTTGATCGCTGTCTGCGACGGGCTCAAGGGCCTGCCGGAAGCGACCACGACCACATGGGAACGCACGATCGTGCGGCAATGCATCGTTCACCTGATCCGAAACAGCTTCCACTACGCCGCCGCCAACACCGCGACGGCATCGTGAAGGCACTCAAACCCGTTTACACCGCCCCGTCCGAGCAGGCACCCAAAGACCGGTTCGCTGAATTCACGGCAGAGTGGGGACAACGGTATCCGGCAATCGTGCGGCTTTGGGAGTGCTCCTGGGCGGAGTTCGTGCCGTTCCTGTAACACGACGTCGAGATCCCAAGGGTGATCTGCACGACGAACGCGATCGAATCGATCAACGCCCGCTACCGCGGGGCCGTGAAAGCCAGGGGGCACTTCCCGAATGAGAATGCTGCCCTGATATGCCTGTATCTGGTCACCAGATCCCTTGATCCAACCGGTGGAGGAAGAGCACGCTGGACCATGAGGTGGAAATACGCGCTCAACGCGTTCGCCATAACGTTCGCCGGACGGTTCGAAAGAACCATCAAACAATGAAAACCGCCGGAGCCCACACACCGTTTATCGGACAGTCCCGACCTTTCGTCAAGCTGGAGACAAGGCCGCGATCAAGGCATGTCGAGGTTGTTTCTGTAGGCGGTGTTTTTGTTGGTGTTCCAGCCGGCGATGATGCCGGCTCCGAGCATGTGGTCGGTGAGGCGTGCGAAGCGGTAGCCGGGGTCGGTGTCGAGGGCGAGTTGGAGGTATTGGTGGGCTTTGGATCCTCTGCCTTCCCACCAGTTGATGTAGCCGATGGTGGTGAGGATGGGTGCTGCGTGTTCTGGGGCTGTGAGCGTGTAGGTGTGGGTGAGGAGTTGTTTGGCCCGTTCGATCCGTGACCAGTTCGGTGCTGTGGTGGTTTGGGCGAAGAGGATGTATTCGGGTGGTTCGTTGATGCCGGGGATGTCGGCCATGAGCCGGTCCCGGATGTGCGGGAACTGGTAGTAGGCGATGAGCTTTAGGACGTCCGTGTCGGTGGGGTAGTCCTTGGTCTCGAGCATGGTGGTCCAGAGCTGGTGGGCGTCTTGGGTGGCTGTCGCTGGTGGTCCGTTGAGGATGGTTTCCATGTGGTGTTCGACGGCGGTCGCGTGCTCACGCTGTTGGGTCGCGGCGGGGAGGGATATCTGGTTGGTGGGTTCGATGGTGCTGCCGCGGTAGATGAATTCTGCGTTGACTTGGGAGTATTCGGTGTTGCTGAGGGGGATGGAGATGTCGCTGCCCGGCATCGCGTCGTAGGGGGAGTAGGTGGTGTTGGTGACGTAGATGCCGTCGCGGATGGTGATGCCTTCATGGGCGAGGACTCCGGTGAGGGCTGCGATGGTGGTTCGGTGTGGTCTGGCTTCGCCTGGTTCTGGTGTTTTGGTGGTGTAGAGGGCGAAGACGATGCCGTTGGCTCGTTCGTCGGTGGTTAGGTAGGCGGCGACGGTTTGGGCAAAGTGGGTTTCGTGGCCGGGGTGTGTGGGGAGGTCGATGCGGAGGGTGGCGCCGACTTTGTCGTTGTTGAGGGTGATGCAGACCAGGCTTTCTTGGGGCCAGAACCCGAGCGTATGGCCGATGAAACTGAGCAAGTCAGCGGGGTCCTTGATGGTGAGCGCGTTCATTGTCCTGTCTCCTCGTGCGTCCTTGGCCGGTGTTGACGGGGCCTGTTCTGATGAGGCTCCAGCCATCCATGGACGCTAGACCTATCCTTCACCATGACCGGGTTGCGTCGACTCTGGTATCGAGCGCGCGAGGCGATTGACGTGCCAACGTAGAGGACGCAGCGAAACCATGGGAGCCCGGCGCAGTCATCACGGTCATCACCTCGATGCGGTCGCTCGCACGAAAGTGCCCACTGGATTGCTAGCGAACGCGCTTGCTCTGCCCTCGAGCCCTACCGGACAGCCGTGATCGGAGTGGGGCGGATTCGGACATATGCGCCGTTATCGGTGGATACTCGCTGTCGTCGATTTCAGGGTCTGTGTGAATGTTCGGGAAGAGCCCGCGCTAGCCGCTGTGAGGGCGATGTGGGCGTTGGAGTTTGCGATACCGAGCACTTCCGCTCCTCTCGTGTGGCAGCCTATTCGGTAGTTGAATCCGTCTGGTGATCCTGTTGGTTCTCCGAGCCGCCATGGTCGTGATGACGGCCGCGGATTTTGAGTTGGGGAGCCTTCGATCCGATGACTGCATAATTTTTGAGCTTCTGACGAGATGCCACCCGTCGGCCCGTACCCAGCGTCACGGAAGGTGTAATTGTCATCACCTGTGTGCGATGCTCTCGCACGTTCTTGGCGAAGTGCTCAAGGGGATATATGAACTCCTTGTAGTCCCCGGCCTCGACCCTTGTTGGCAAGGTATTCCCTTTCCAGGATCCCTTGATCGAAACGTGCTGTCCTGCCGGAGTTGCCAGCAGGCAGTCGTCGACGGTGGCCGGAAGGCGCCCAACGTTTCGGACGGTGAACAGGATCGCGACTTCGCCGAAACCTTGGCTCCTCATGAATTGCAGAAACGTTTCGGTTGAAAGGGACAGGCTAATCTGGTCGGGGGAGTAGTCGATAATCTGATGCCCGTCAGTCGCTCGCACCTTGATATCCAGCTCGATCTGGCGACCGCTGCGTCGCCAAGAAGAGACATTCCAGAGCAGGCTTGCACTACCAACCAACAGGGATAGCCCGGAGATGATCGCCGCGACGAGGGCCATAGTGAAGGCTGTTTCGGGGTCCATGTATCGGACGATACCTTCCAAGGATCTCAGCTGCTCAAACGGCCGGTTCCTACAGAGTCGCCTCTCGTAAGATACCGTTGATCGCGGTCGTCGCAGGTATTCTTTCTCGGTGAAACGATTCCTGAAGCTGTCCGCGTGGTGGGCGCGCTGGTGGCACACTCTGTTCGCAATTGTGGGAACAGTCATGGCTTTTGTGGGGGCGTACTGGGGTTCATACAGTGGCGATGACGAGACGCCGTGGAAGATCTGGATCTTCGAAATTCCGTGGCAGTTTGTGGGTTTCGGCGTAGGCATAGTTGGGGTGACAATGGCAGCGGTCCTGCCCGTGAGGGAGACACGCGCTTTGAACGCGCGAATTTCCACTCTGGAGTCTGACGTTTCTCGTGCGGAAGAAGAAGGCCGCGAGAAGGTAGATCAGGCGAAGGTCGAGGGACGCGAAGACTTCTTGCTCATCGTCGACTTCGTGCTACTCCCTTTGCTGCGGAACCTCGGTCGGCTGTCCCGCACGAAACCTCAATCCCGTGCTCGGAAGGAATTGGAGGTTGAGATTCGCACCCTCGCGTTGAATGCGCTGAAAGAAGTGATCGATCCCTCAATCCCCAGGTTGAGAGCCAACTTCTACAGGCTGAAATACTCCAGTTCTGACCAACCATACCTGGCGCAAGCGGGTAGCACCGCCACGCCTCCGCGGCAACGATTCGACCTCTCCCGTCCCGGCACGGAGTCCGACGCGTTGCTTGATATGCTGGCCACAGGCTCCTACGTTTTTACAGCTGATTGCATCAACGACCCGCCTCCGGGGTTCGATAACACCCGACCCCGCTCATATGAAACGTTCATTTCCGCTTCAGCCTCTGATGGTTCTGAAGTGGTCGGGATGCTCACAGTGGATTCCCCTGAAGCCGGAAGCCTGACGGAAGCGGACGCAGTGCTGGTGCGGCTGATTGCAACTGTGGTGGCAATCGCGGATGCCATAGCGATGGGAAAACGAGATTGAATCTTTGTTAAACGTGCACGATATTGACGGGCCTGTGGTGCAGAATGGTCGTACACCGGTGGAAGGGTGATCATGGGAAAAATGGTTTTCAAGGGTGAGCGCAACGGGGAGATTCAGAAGAACCCACGGGAGTACTACCGCCAGGCGCGTGAAGTTGCTCGAGAAAGGGCAGCCGCTCAGCTCAAAGCCGAGAAGAGAGCTGCGGCCGCTAAGCAAGGACCTTCGGGTCGCTCGGGCCGCGTAATGTACGGCTGACTCTCGCAGTTGAAGGAGGTCCCATTCCGGAAAGGAGGGGACCTCCTTCATTTGCACCTGGTCAATCTGTGCTCTTCCTTAAGTGTTCGGTTTGGCGTGCAAGGCAGCGATGCGCTGTGTCTCGTGAACGGATCGCAATCATGTTTTCGCCGGCCGTCGCCTCCTTCGCTTGATCTCGGAATCCAGCCAGACGGGGCACTTGTGGGAGCGAATTCCCTGTGGCCATCTCAGGAGCGATCAAACTGATAATGATAAGGAGTTGATCCTCACACGTGGGTGGCATGGAAGCGATCTCCGGCGTGGACTTCACGCCATCGACTTAGAAGCTACCAATTCGGACCGCGATTCGGCCTGCGCCGTGGACGTGACGATGGTCCGCGGCGGCGTCATCACGCAAAGCCGGTCCTGCCTGATCCGCCCCCACACCAGCCTCGACGCGTTGACGCTCGACTGACGCCTCTCAACAGCCGGGACGCACAGGGGGAGACTATGGGCCGGGAAGCCGGCCCGATTCAAGGATGGTGTTGGACCGTGACGAGCATGGCCGTTTAGAACGTGGCCACGAAAGGCCCTGCGGTGACGTCAACTCGGGGCGCGGACCAACGGCATGACGTTCAGACCCTGCTGTTTCCACGGAGTAGGCGCTTCCTTACGGGAGAAACGGGATCTTGCCTGACGCGTACGGGCTGTGTCCTGCAGCTTTGAGTCCCGGGCGTCCAGAAGCCGTCAGGTCAAAGGCTCTAAAAGGAGTTTTCTGCGGGCAGTCTTCGAAAACTTGCACCGTCATTGACGTTGCGGAGTTTGCTTGCTGAGGCGGTTTGCTGAGACGCAAATCTGTGTCATGCGGACTTTGTACCAACACCAGTTCGCCTTTGATCAGCGACTGCCCAACAATGTCTCGTGCCGTGGGCGCCGGGGCGGCGAAAACGAACCAGAGCCAATCAGGGAGAATCTCGTCGTCCGGCTTCTGGGTCAGTGCAGCTTTCGTATTTGGCGATGCCTTGAGTGCCGATTTCGCCCAGTAGTGCTTTCAGAGTGTTTATGGGAGCTGGCTCGAGGGCCGGCCAAAGGAGTGCGTGAAGCCTGCGATGCGCGGAGCACGGCTCCTGTCAGGGGTCCCGCATGCCAAAGAGAGCCTTGAGGATCATATGGTCTGGCTTGATATCGGCGTACAGACAACTGATCTGCCGACACATCTGGAACGCAGCCCTCCGGCGGAGCTGGAGCGCTAGGCTTAGGCTGTGAAAGTTATCGGTTTGCCCCGCTCAATAGAGGCAGAGGTCATCGTCGTTATCGCCCCTTCGTACGGCGAGGGCCGCGCCAGCTCCGATACTCTGATCCCAGAAGGCTGGGCGCGCCAGCAAATGCGGACCAAGAACTAGGGGTCTGGTCTTGGCGCAAAAAAGGGATCACCTTCCGGCGGAGATCAAAAGAATCGTTCGGCAGCGTTGCGGCTTCGGATGCGTATTCTGCGGGTCTCCCGCATTTCAGTACGATCACATCGAGGGTTATGGCGTTACCGGACATGACGCAAAAGCTATGACTCTGCTCTGCTCGTTTCACCATGACGAGAAGACGCTTAACCGGCTGCCAATAACCGCTGTGCGCAAGGCAAACAAGAGTCCTTATAATCGCACCAAGACCCTGGGATCTTCGCACCCGCTTTACTTCGATGGGCCAACGCTCGATGTCCAGCTAGGTTCGTTTACTTTCGTCGGGTCCACTGATGCGCCAGAGTGCACGATCATCGAAGTGGACGGCGAACCTATTTTCCGGATTCGCTTCGAGGAGGATGGCTTTATCTCCCTAGACCTCACAATCCGGGACCACGATAACCATCCCGTCCTTATAATCCGGCGGGGCGAACTACGACACTCCACGACGACGTGGGATGTTGAATTTGAGGCCCAGACGCTAACGGTTAGGCGTGCTTCGCGAGACATTATTCTTCGTATTCAGATGGCCACACCTGACAGAATAGTCATCGAGCGCGCCGAGCTATGGGCCGCTGGGATCTTTATCCGTGTAGGCGCCTCCTGCCTTGAAAAGGACGGCGGCATAGAGGTAGCAAACGTTGGGAGTGCCGGCTTCAAGGGTGGGAAGGCCGGTGACTTCAAAGTGATGGCGGCCATAGGCGATTACCTCGGCACCGAGGGCGCCGGGGTCACTATACCGGTCGCGAAGAGGTGGTACGGAGGCGTTCCGGCGGTGCCAGGCAGCTTCTCGAAGTACGGAGGCGGGCAGAACCGGCCATACACCGACCCCTGGTACCTGAGCACATGTTCACCCACTCCGCATGGTAGCTACCTACTGCCCGCACTCTGGGGAGCATAACCGCTGGCCCCGTTCCGAACTCCCTGCAGATTGTTACCAGAGCGCGGTTGGGATTGCGGCCAGCCAGCCCTCAGCGGCCATCGACAGTTTTGGCGGCCTCTTCGGCTGGGCTATGGCTTTGTGGAACGTTCAAATGGACAAGGTTCGTTGTGGCCCCATCTGTATCACCAGGCCAATAGCTACGATTCGTAGCGGAGCCGCTTCCGAAGCTTGGCGTCGTCGTAGTTCCGTCGAGTGGAATCTCCGCAGGCACGTCGTCCTCAGTCCGAGGTACGGCTGGCTGCTTCGGCTGTTGAGCTTCCGGCTTTGGCAATCCATCGCAGCGTCGGGTGAGTCACGGACTCCCGGAGGCGGGGCCTTGGAAGAGTCAAACCCTCGTCCTGAGAGGCGGTGCTCGGTCCCAGAAGCAGAGCGCTCTGCGGTAGAAATCGGTTGTGTGACGCCTTCTCGGCAGTACGCCGCGAGAGTGGAACGGGCAAAAAGGAAGTGTGGACAGTAATGATGGAATTGGTTGTGTCGCGGCGTGGCTCTAAGTGTGGTTGACGCCCTGTGAGGGGTTTGTCTTGACATTGATCTGTCCGCCGCG
>NZ_JBIVGX010000022.1:0-42866 GCF_044748905.1 Paenarthrobacter sp. NPDC089714 | reverse complement strand
ACCCACCCTCAACCTCGAAACCCCAGCCAACCGGCTTAACCAGCTGCTACAAGCGGCCTAACCCCCCAGCGTTGCTCCCACCCCTTGACTCCGCCGGGCTCAAAACGCGCACAAATGCGACCCAGTTGGGTACCGGGGTGGGTGCTTACGAGAGGACGCGCTGCTTTGTTTCCGGGGCAAAGAACGCCATCCACAGCACGGAGAGCAGCACCAGCCCACCCGCCAGGGCGAAGGACGTAGCCAACCCGAATTCCGGCCAGAAGAACGAGGCAAACACCAGCGGCCCGAAGCCAGCGCCGATGCGGGAGAACGTTGACGCCCAGCCAAATCCGGACCCGCGGAGCTCGGTGGGGTAGAGCTCGGACACGTAGGCGTAGAGGACCGGGATGGCCACCTGGACCACAAAGCCGAACACGAGCAGCCAGATCACTGCGGCCGAGGGAATGTCCACCACGAACGCCACGATCACGAGCGTCACCGCAGACAACGGACCAGTGATGGCCAGGATCCATTTGCGGCCCACGCGCTCCACCAACAGGGCGGCGACAATAACCCCCAAAAGCCCGACGGCGGCCATGCCGGCTGTGGTGACAAAGGCCTTGTACTCCTCGAACCCGGCACCGATGAGAATGCGTGGCATCCACGTGAGGGACAGGTAGTAGACCAAGAGAACGGAGAAGAACAAGGCCCACGCTGCCGTGGTGATCTTCCAGTTGAACGTCCAGATCCGGCGGAGCTGACCCCACGCGCTGCCAGCCGAGAGCCGCGGAGCGTCCTGCGGTTCGGGCAGGCTGTAAGCGCGGGCAGGAGCTCCGGTTGCTTCAACCAATCCGTCAATGACAGCGGCCGCCTCCACGCGCCGGCCCTTGCGAATCAGGAACAACGGCGACTCCGGGACCGAACGGCGGACCCAGAACACCAGGAACGCGGGAATCACCATGACAAGCATCGTCAGGCGCCAATCCCCGTACAAAGCAACCAGCCCGGCCGAGACAAAGCCGCACAGGGCCGCGCCCACGGGCCACCAACCGTCCATGGCTGTGAGCACCTTGCCGCGTTGCTTGCGGGGCGTAAATTCACCCACCAAGGCGTAGTCCACGGGGATGCAGCCGCCCAGGCCGAACCCCGCCATGAACCGGAAGATGCAGAACCACACGATGTCCGGAGCCAGCGCACCCAGCACAGTGAAGATGCTGAAGATCAGGAGTGTCGCGGTGAAGGCCTTCTTGCGGCCGATCGTGTCCGCGATGGTGCCCCACGCGAAGGCACCCACGGCCATGCCGATCAGGTTGGCGGTGCCGATCCAGGCTGCGTCGGCTGGCTGCAGCGACCAATGCTTGGAGAGCAGCGGAATGAGGATGCCGTTGAGCGTCACATCCCACGCGTCGAACATGAAGCCGAGGCCACCGATCAGGAAGATCTTGCCTTGGACCTTCCACCGCCACGGCAGTTCCTGCACCACTTGTTCGCCGCTGGGCACGGTTGTGTATGTATTCATCAAGGCCTCCTACCTGCAACTCTAGGCGCTCGGCCAGACACTATTACTGCTGGCTTTCGATGGCCCTCCGCAGGAAGCCACCAGCCTTGTCCAGCGCACCCTTCGCTGCCGCCGGATCGAGCCCGGTCAGCACCACCAGGATGGCCGCTTTCACCGAACCACCAACCGAGTCCAGCGCCGCGGCCGCCTCGTGAGCCGAAACACCCGTTGCGTGTTGCACCGTTCGCTGCGACCGCGCCTGAAGCTTCTCGTTCGTGGCGCGCAGGTCCACCATCAGGTTCCCGTAGGTCTTGCCGAGCTTCACCATCACCAGCGTGCTGATCATGTTGAGGACAAGTTTCTGCGCGGTGCCCGAATTGAGCCGCGTGGAACCGGCGATGAACTCCGGACCAACCACCACCTCGATCGCCACGTTCGCCAGATGACTCACGGCCGAGCCCTTGTTGCACGCCAGCGACGCCGTGAACGCACCCTTCTTCCGGGCCTCCTCCAGCGCGCCGATCACGTACGGCGTCCTCCCGGACGCGGTGATACCCACGACGGCGTCCGCTTCGGTCACGTTGATATCGTGCAGGTCCCGCGCGCCCGCGGTCGCGTTGTCCTCGGCATACTCCACCGGTTTCTGGATGGCTTGGGTGCCGCCCGCGATCAGCCCGACGACGAGTCCCGGCGGAGTGCCGAACGTCGGCGGGCACTCGCTCGCGTCAAGCACACCCAGCCGCCCGGCCGTCCCGGCTCCCACATACAAAAGCCGACCGCCGCGCTGCAGTCGCTCCGCAACGGCGTCGACCGTTTGGACAATCGCCGCACTGGCCTTCGCGACGGCGGCATGCACGCCTGCGCTGTGGGAGAGCATGGCTTCCACGAGTTCGTCGGTACCCAGGATGTCCAGGTCCTTGAGGTTCTCGGCGGCGGCTTCGGTCTGCAGGCCGGCGAGTTCCGTGCGGAGATCGGCGAGTTTGTCAGCGTCAGTCGGGCCAGTTTGTTCCGTCACGGTGGATGTACCTTTCCTGGAGGAGCCCGCGGCGCGTCGCAGCGAGGGCGGCGCCGTCCAGGCCGTCGCCGAGCGGGGCCGCCATCTCAATCCCAGCCGAAGCGAGGGACTTCTGCAAGAGTCCCGAGAAGAACCCAGAAGCGGCCACTCCGCCCAGGACGGCCACCCGCGGTTTGCCGCTTGCGTCGCCGGACGCGGCCAGTTTGACGGTGCTGGTCAGGATCGCGCAGGCGTCGTCAACGATGTGACGTGCGACGGCGTCACCCGCCTCCGCGGCGTGCAGAACCAGCGGCGCGAACCGGGCCATCGCCCGGTAGGGGTTCTCTTGTTCGGCGAGCCAACCCGGGAGGTGCTCAGGCGACTCGACCAGAGCGCCCGCTGCAGCGGAGAGCGACGTGGCGGTGCCGCCGTCGTGCGCTTGCAGAACTGCTTGAAGACCCTGCTGGCCGATCCAGCGGCCGCTGCCGTGATCGCCAAGATAGGGACCCCAGCCGTCGGCACGGTGCAGGACGCCGGTTTCGTCGAAACGGAAGGCGACCGCACCCGTCCCCACAATCAGGCTGATGCCTGGTGCTCCCTGGAGTGCGCCGAGATGGGCGGCGGTCGCGTCGGATAGGACCGCCGCGGGGACGCTGAAGTGCTGGGCCAACATGGTCGCGAGCTCCCGCGACTTCTCCGCCGATGCCTCGACTCCGGCAACTGCTGCCCCGACGCCCGTCAACGTGCTCACAGGCAGGCCGGGCGGGAGCATCGCGATGGTCTCGACCAGAAGGTCGAAAGCCAAGGTGGGCCCGTTGTCGATGTGGACGCCCGGGAAGCCGTGCTGGTCCGCAGCGCCGAGCAACTCATCGCCGGCCCGCAATTCCACCCGGCAACGGCTCTTCCCAACATCGGCAACGAGAACGACGTCTGTGGCATCCATGGCTCAACCCTATGTTGGAGGACGCAAAACCAGCCATGCAGCGAAACACGATAAACTGCCCATATCCCCACCGACCCGCGATATCTACGCGAACTAAGACGGAGACTTTTGTGAGCTTGACGCAGCTTGACCGTGTTCCCATCCGCCGTGCACTGATCTCGGTTTACGACAAGACGGGACTGGAGGAGCTCGCGAAGGGCCTGCACGCAGCCGGCGTCGCCATTGTTTCCACCGGCTCCACCGCCAAGAAGATCGCCGCCGCAGGCATCCCGGTCAAGGAAGTCGAGGAAGTCACCGGCTCCCCGGAAATGCTCGACGGCCGCGTCAAGACCCTGCACCCGCGAGTGCACGGCGGCATCCTCGCCGACCGCCGCGTGGAAGCACACATGGAAACCCTGGCCGGCATGGAGATCGAAACGTTCGACCTCGTGGTGGTGAACCTGTACCCCTTCGTCGAGACCGTGAAGTCCGGCGCCGCGCAGGACGACGTTGTTGAGCAGATCGACATCGGAGGCCCCGCCATGGTGCGTTCGGCCGCGAAGAACCACGCCGCCGTCGCCATCGTTACGGACCCCAACTTCTACGGCGCCGTTGTGGACGCCGCAGCTCACGGCGGTTTCGACCTGAACACCCGCCGCCGCCTGGCCGCCAAGGCCTTCGCGCACACGGCCAGCTATGACAACGCTGTTGCCTCCTGGACTGCCAGCCAGTTCCTGGACGAAGACGGCGACGGCGTCATCGACTGGCCTGCCTACGCCGGCCTGGCCCTGGAGCGTTCCGAGGTTCTCCGCTACGGCGAAAACCCGCACCAGCAGGCTGCCCTCTACGTGGATAAGGCTGCTCCGGCAGGCATCGCCCAGGCTGACCAGCTGCACGGCAAGGCCATGAGCTACAACAACTTCGTCGACGCCGACGCTGCCCTCCGCGCCGCGTTCGACTTCGCCGAGCCCGCTGTCGCGATCATCAAGCACGCCAACCCGTGCGGCGTTGCCGTTGGTTCCGCTGATGCCGCCGACCCGATCGCCGACGCCCACGCCAAGGCCCACGCCTGCGATCCCGTCTCCGCGTTCGGTGGCGTCATCGCTGCCAACCGCACCGTCACCGCCGGCATGGCCCGCACGGTTGCCGACATCTTCACCGAGGTTGTCATCGCTCCGGACTTCGAGCCGGAAGCTGTGGAGATCCTCTCCAAGAAGAAGAACATCCGCCTGCTCGCCCTGCCGGAGGGTTACGGCCGCTACGCATCCGAGATGCGCCAGGTGTCCGGTGGCGTCCTGGTCCAGATGAGCGACAAGGTGGACGCCGACGGCGACAACCCCTCCAACTGGACCCTCGCAGCCGGCGAAGCCGCCGACGAGAAGACGCTGGCGGACCTCGCCTTCGCCTGGACCGCCTGCCGCGCAGCCAAGTCCAACGCCATCCTCCTCGCCGACAACGGTGCCGCAGTCGGCATCGGCATGGGCCAGGTCAACCGCCTCGACTCCTGCAAGCTGGCCGTCGAGCGCGCCAACACGCTGGGCGTCCAGGTGGAGTCCGACGTCGATGGCGCCGGCGGTGCCTCCAACGCCAGCGGTGCCAACGCGCCTGAGCGCGCACGCGGTGCCGTGGCAGCATCGGACGCGTTCTTCCCGTTCGCCGACGGCCTGCAGATCCTGATCGACGCCGGTGTCCGCGCCGTGGTCCAGCCCGGTGGCTCGGTCCGCGATGAGGAAGTCATTGCCGCTGCCAACGCCGCAGGCATCACGATGTACTTCACGGGCGCACGCCACTTCTTCCACTAAGAACGCCGCGCCCAGGCGCGTAGCACCCCAACGCAACGGCGGCCGTCCCTCGAAGGGGACGGCCGCCGTCGTATTTAACAGGGACTTGCTACAAAGAAGCCGTTACGAAGCCGCAGCGGTGGTGTAGGTGGACTGGATCACGGAACCCCAGTACGGGCCGTACATGGTGGTGGAGTTGCTGCCGTAACCGTAGGAGTTCACCG
Organism: Paenarthrobacter sp. NPDC089714; assembly: GCF_044748905.1. Classification (NCBI taxonomy): domain Bacteria; kingdom Bacillati; phylum Actinomycetota; class Actinomycetes; order Micrococcales; family Micrococcaceae; genus Paenarthrobacter; species Paenarthrobacter sp. NPDC089714. The sequence goes on along the minus strand of NZ_JBIVGX010000022.1, from coordinate 37,468 downwards.
AGTTCTGGTAACCGCTGGAGCTGTTGCCGATGAACCACGGACCACCCGAGGAACCGCCGGTCATGTTGCAGGGGATGCCCTGGGTGTTGAACTGCGGGTTGTAGGGATCGTTGGTGGCCGTGCCGGAGCAGCTCTTGAGCGATTCGCCGTTGAACGGAGGAGCGGCCGGGTAGCCGAAGGACTTGTAGCTCAGGCCGCGGGCAGCGTTGAACTGGACGCCTGAGGAGCCAACAACATCAGCGAGCTTCTGGCCGTTGAGGGTGTTGACCACGGCGAATGCGGTGTCGTACTGCATGTTGCCGCTCGAGGCCCACTGGGTGGGGGAGTACAGCGCCTTTGCCGTCCACTTCCCGTAAGGTGCGGAGCCGTTGAGGTAGGCCGGAACGAACACGAAGTTGGTGGCGTACGCGCCCGGGCCTTCGTTGACGCAGTGCCCTGCGGTGGACACCGTGCTCTTGTTGGCTGCGGTGACGGAGTTACCGGAGCAGACGTAGTTGGAGCCGCCGAGCGTGAAGAAGATCTTGCCGATGTGCTTGACCGGCGATTCGCTCTGGTTGACCTTCAGGTTGATGGCCTTGGAGTCGGTGGAGGCCTGCTGGCCTTCGATGCTGGTGACGGCGCCCGGGGCTTCGGTGACCGGGGCTTTGCCGAGGTTGAGCAAACCGGTGCGCTGCAGTGCCTTGGCGGCGAGGACGTCGCCGTTCTTGGCGCTCTTCATGCGTTCCGGGGTCCAGTAGTCTGCGGCGCCGGCGTCCTGCGTCACATGGCTGCTGACCGCAGCACCGCTTGAGTCGATGTCCTTGACGGGGGCCGCGTTTGCACTGGTGGTGCCAACCAGCGCAAGGATCGCGGCAGCGGACAGACTCAACAGGCTTGTGGCCAGGGTCTTGGTTTTTGTCACGTTGTTCCTACCTAATCGAGGGAGTGAGGCGGCCAGTGATGGCGACCGCCGACTGACGGAATCGAAGCTACCTGCCGTATGACAAGTTTGTAAAGAGATGTTTCAGACTTTGTGATATTTTGCTGTCAGTTTCTTGATGGGCCCCGGGAGAGGAGTACGACGGCGGTGCGTCACCCCCGGCGGCCAGGCCGCCGTCGGGCTTTTGGGCGCCCGGGAAGCGTGTGCGAAGCGGCTGTGAAAGCGGTAACGCAAGGCGTGATCCCGGACACGAAGAGCCCTCAAATCGGCGTGCTCGGGTAAGTTAGAGATGTTGAAATCTGCAGACTTTCAGGGAGAACCCCGCCAATGGCCAAGATTATCTATACCCACACAGACGAAGCGCCCATGCTGGCAACCTACTCGTTCCTGCCGGTTGTGGAAGCGTACGCCTCGACCGCAGGTGTGGAGGTCGAAACCCGCGACATTTCGCTGGCCGGCCGCATCATCGCCGTGTTCGGCGATTTCCTGACTGAAGACCAGCGCACGGGCAACGCCCTGGCTGAACTCGGCGAACTGGCAAAGCAGCCGGAAGCCAACATCATCAAGCTGCCCAACATCAGCGCCTCCGTTCCGCAGCTCAAGGCCGCCATCGCCGAGCTCCAGGCCCAGGGCTACGCCCTCCCGGACTACCCGGACAACCCCTCCTCGGACACTGAGACGGACATCCGCTCGCGCTACGACAAGATCAAGGGCTCCGCTGTGAACCCGGTGCTGCGTGAAGGCAACTCGGACCGCCGCGCACCCCTGTCGGTGAAGAACTACGCCCGCCAGAACCCGCACTCCATGGGAGCCTGGTCCGCTGACTCCAAGACCAACGTTGCCACCATGGGCCAGAACGACTTCCGCTCCAACGAGAAGTCCGTGGTCATCGACGCCGATGACGCCCTGACCATCCAGCTGGTCCGCGAAGACGGCACGGTCAAGGTCCTCAAGAAGGACTTCCCCGTCCTGGCCGGCGAAGTGGTGGACGGCACCGTCCTGCGCGCCGCTGCCCTGGACGAGTTCCTCGCAGCACAGGTTGCCCGCGCCAAGGAAGAGGGCATCCTCTTCTCCGCACACCTGAAGGCCACCATGATGAAGGTCTCCGACCCCATCATCTTCGGCCACGTGGTCAAGGCATACTTCTCCGAACTGTTCGACACCTACGGCAAGCAGCTCGCCGCAGCCGGCATCAGCCCGAACAACGGCCTCGCCGCCATCCTCAACGGCCTGGAAGACCTGCCGGAAGACGTCCGCGAAGGCGTCAAGGCAGCCATCACCAAGGGCCTCGAAGACGGTCCCGCGCTGGCCATGGTTGACTCGGACAAGGGCATCACCAGCCTGCACGTTCCCTCGGACATCATCGTGGACGCCTCCATGCCCGCCATGATCCGTACCTCCGGCCACATGTGGGGCCCGGACGGCAAGGAAGCCGACACCCTGGCAGTCCTCCCGGACAGCTCCTACGCCGGTGTGTACCAGGTTGTCATCGATGATTGCCGTGCCAACGGTGCGTTCGATCCCACCACCATGGGCACCGTCCCGAACGTTGGCCTCATGGCACAGGCAGCTGAAGAATACGGCAGCCACGACAAGACGTTCGAGATCGAAGCTGCCGGTACGGTCCAGCTCGTGAACCGCGCAGGCACCGTCCTGATCGAACACCAGGTTTCCCCCGGTGACATCTGGCGCGCATGCCAGACCAAGGATGTTCCCATCCGCGACTGGGTCAAGCTGGCCGTCACCCGTGCCCGTGCTTCCCAGACGCCGGCTGTGTTCTGGCTGGACAAGGGCCGCGCCCACGACGCCAACCTGATCGCCAAGGTCAACGAATACCTGAAGGACCACGACACCGAGGGCCTGCAGATCGAGATCCTCTCCCCGGTTGAGGCCACGGCCTTCACCCTGGAGCGCATCCGCAAGGGCCAGGACACCATCTCCGTTACCGGCAACGTGCTCCGCGACTACCTGACGGACCTGTTCCCGATCCTCGAGCTCGGCACCAGCGCCAAGATGCTCTCGATCGTTCCGCTCATCAACGGTGGCGGCCTGTTCGAGACCGGCGCCGGTGGATCTGCCCCGAAGCACGTCCAGCAGTTGGTCAAGGAAAACCACCTGCGTTGGGACAGCCTGGGTGAGTTCCTCGCCCTGGCCGTCAGCTTCGAGCACCTTGCCACCACCACCGGCAACGCCCGCGCCCAGGTCCTCGCCGACACGCTGGACCGCGCCACGGGTACGTTCCTCCTGGAGAACAAGTCCCCGCGCCGCAGCGTTGGCGAGCTGGACAACCGCGGAAGCCACTTCTACCTGGCCATGTACTGGGCCCAGGAATTGGCCAAGCAGACGTCCGACGCTGAGCTGGCTTCCGCCTTTGCTTCGATTGCCGACGCGCTGACCTCCAACGAAGAGGCAATCGTTGGTGAGCTTGCCGCAGTGCAGGGTCCCGCCGTCGAGCTGGGCGGTTACTACCGTCCGGACGCCGCCAAGGCCGCTGAGATCATGCGCCCGTCGGCCACGTTCAACAAGGTCCTCGCGACGCTGAAGTAAAGTCCCAACTGACTCGCAGTTGTTGTTTTGAGTGCTCAGAACAACAACAACTGCGAGTCAGTTGCGTTTAACGGTCCGCCGCGAACCGCGCAGGTGCCGTGCCGCCGTCGACGATGTCTTTCAGCACCCGGCCAATAGCCGGAGTGAACTTGAAACCGTGCCCCGAGAAACCGGCACCCACCACCAGCGGCCCGAAGCTGTCCAGGACGAAGTCCTCATTGGGCGTGGTGGTGTAGGTGCAGCTGATGGGAACCGCGGTGGAAGGGTCGACGCCGGGAAGCCACTCCTCGGCGTACCGCACCAGGGCGTCGAGCTGCTGGGGGATGGGCTGGAAGGTGCGCTCGTCCGGGTCCATGACGGGTCCGACGCCGTGCCAGCCCGCCTTAACGCCTTCGCCCGGGGTGAGCATGCCGTAGACGGGGCTGAACCAGTACTCGTAGAGCTCGTTGTTGGGGTCGGGGTCCGGGTTGTGGTTGAAGCTGGGCCACACCAGCGTGTTGTCTGTCGGGGTGAAGTGGGCCGGTTGCTCCTGCGTGACCACCAATGCCGGGAGCTTGGCGAGCCCGTCCAGGACCTTCGTGGTCCAGGCACCTGCAGTGACCACCACGCGCTTGGCCGTGTATTCAGTCTCTTCGGTCACCACCACCACCGACTCGGCACCGTCGACGCGGATGTCCCGGACCGGCGTCGAGTATTTGAAGATAGCGCCGCGGGACTCCGCGGAGGTCCGGAGCGCAACCAGCGCATCTGCGGCCCGGATCCGACCGGATCCCGGGACGAAGAGAACGTCGGTGGCGAAATTCATGCCCTGCCAGCGGTCGGCGGCCTCGGAAGCTGAGATGAAGTAACTCTCCACACCGCGTTCCTCATGGGCGGCGCGGATCCCCTCCAACTTGGGGGTGTTGCCGTGGTTGGCCAGGCCCACGAGGTCCAGCAGGGGAGCGCCGTGTTCCGCGGCGAGCTCGTCCCACAGGATTTTGGATTCATCCAGCAGGTCCAGGTAGTCGGCCTCGGCGTAGGCGGTGTTGAAGTTGCGGGTCGCACCGTGGGAAGCGCCGATGTGGTGTCCGGCCTCGAACCGTTCCAGGAGCACCACGGATTTTCCGCTGCGGGACAACTGCCACGCGGCCGCCGATCCCATCGCTCCGCCGCCAACAACCACCACGTCAACCTGCATACCCGCTCCATCCACAAAGTCCGCGGCTCCAACCAGAGCCACCTCCCATTCTGCCCCCTCCCACCCAACTGGGTCGCAGTTGTGCGCGTTTTGAGCCGTCAAAACGCGCACTAATGCGACCCAGTTGGGCGGGCAGGTGGGTGGGGCGGGCGGGCAGGCAGGTGGGGTCAGGCAGCGAGGCGGCGGCGGACCCACGCGGAGAACTGGTCCACCACGATGATCAGCACCAGCACGATCAGGATGTGCGTGAGCATCGAATCGAACTGGAAGGACTTGATGGACTGGTTGATCAGCAGCCCGATGCCACCCGCACCCACCAGGCCAAGGACCAGCGAAGACCGCACGTTCACGTCGAAGCGGTAGAGCAGCAGGCCAATGAACTGCGGGACCACCATGGGCAGCGTCGCATTGGCCACCTGCTGGACGCGGTTAGCTCCGGCCGTGCGCAGGGCTTCCTGCGGCCCGGCGTCGATCTCCTCCATCGACTCCGCCCACAGCTTGCCCATGACGCCCGTGTTGTGGCAGATCAACGCGAGCACGCCGGCGAATGGCCCAAGTCCAACGGCCGTCACGAAGATCAGCGCGAACACAATGTCCGGCACGGCGCGGAAGAACGAAAGGATGGAGCGCGCGGCCTGGTACACCAGCCGGTGCGGACTCGTGTTCTCCGCGGCCAGGGCAGCGAGCATCAGGGCGAACGGCACAGACAGGGTGGTTCCCAGCAAACCGATCCACAGGGTCACGAGCGTGGCTTCCAGACCCGGCCGAATCGTGCGATCCCAGCTGAGGTCCGGCGGGAACGCGTCGGCAACGAACGCGGCCATTCCCTTCCAGCCGTCCACCAGGAGTTGGGGTTTGAAGTCCGTCCCTTCAAGGGCCACGGCGTGAAGTCCGACGACGGCGACAGCCACTGCCGCCGTCGTGATCCACCGCAGCGGCTTCTTCGGGCGGACCAGAGCCACGCGGCTTTTGCTCGAAGCGGCCCGCCGCTTGACGGCGGGGTTCAGTGTCTGCGGAGTCATGCGGCGACAGTCCTGTCTGCGGTGTTCCGGTCCGGGGCGTAGAGCGTATCGAGGTGTTGGGCCGTCACCTCGGAAGAGGGAAGATTGAACGTCATGGAACCTTGCAGCAGCCCAATGGAGCGGTCCGCGTAGCGCAGTGCCAGGTCTGGCTGGTGGAGGACCGCCGCTACAGCGAGGCCCTCCGAGTGCGCGAGTTCGCGAAGCAACGCCATGACCTGCTCGGCGGCATGCGGATCCAGTGCGGAGACGGGCTCGTCAGCAAGCACGACGTCGGCACGCTGGCACAGTGCCCGGGCTACGGCCACGCGCTGCTGCTGTCCGCCGGAAAGACGGCCGACGCGATCGAACGCGCGGTCAGCGAGTCCTACGCGGTCCAGGCAGTCGAGGGCTTCCTGCTGGACCTCGGCCGGGAACAGCGCGGGGGTCAGCGAGCGGATGGTCGGGATACGGGAGAGCGCTCCCGCGCAGACGTTATCCAGCGCCGTGCGGCGGGGGACCAAGTGGATCTTCTGGAAGATCATGGCCATCCGCTGGCGAGCCTGCTGGAGCTCGCGTCCTTGCAAGCCATTCACCGCCGAACCGGCAATGCTGATGGTTCCTGAGTCCGGCTCGGTGATACCCATGACGCAGCGCAGCGTGGTGGACTTGCCGGAACCGTTGGCGCCCAGGAAAGCGACGAGTTCTCCAGGAGAGACAAAGAAGTCCACTCCGTCCAGCACCGTGCGGCCGTTGAAGGACTTGCGCAAGCCTTGAACGGATAGGAGCGGTGCCACTAGAGATCCTTTTCGGTGAGGTTCATGGTCTTGGCGAGGTCGAACAGCGGGGTGTAGTTGTCCTTGGTGACCTCAAGCAGCGGGCCCGGAGGGGTGACGTCCAGGAACTCGCCCACCTTGGCAACATCCTCCGGCGAGAGTGAAAGGAAGGCTTCCTTGACGGCCTTCTTGAACGCCGGATCTGCGTCTCCGCGGACGGTGATGGGATCGTTCGGGATTGGCTCAGAGGTCCACACCTGGCGGAAGTCGTCCTTTTTGAACGTTCCCGCTGCGATGGCGGTGGCCAGGGTCTGGGAGTTGATCTCGGCCGCGTCCACCTTGCCGTTGGTCAGGGCCAGGAGTGCCTCCGGATGTCCTCCCGTGTAGTCCATTTTCAGGTCCGCGTCCGCGATGCCTGCTTCGCGCAGACCATAGCGGGGGAGTACGTCACCTGACGTGGAACCCACGCTGCCCAGTGCCAGGGACTTGCCCTTGAGATCACCGATTGCCTGGATGGGGCTGTCCTTCGGAACCCAGATTCCCGCGGTGTACGTGCTGAGTTCCTTCTCCGCGGTGCCGAAGGATGCAACGGGCTCGGCGCCCGCCTTGGAATCGGCGAAGACGTAGCCGAGCGGTCCGAACTGGCCGAGGTCCAGCTTGCCGTTGCGCATGGCCAAGACCTCGGCGGCGTAGTCCTCAACCACCTGCACGGAGACATGACACTCGAGCTTCTTGGACAAGGCGTTGGCCAGGACGTCGTAGGCGGGCTTGAGCTTGGCAGGGTCCTCATAGGGCTCGATGCCGAACTTGATCTCGCCGTTGGGACACGTGGCGGACGTTGACTGGGATGAAGCTGACTGGGCCGATCCGCCGCACGCGGTCAGTGCGAGGGCGGCGGCAAGGGCCAGGGCGGAGCCGGTGAAGAGCGTGGTTTTCATGGGAATCCTTGGATGCGAAGGGAAGGGATTTAGGTCAAGCGGGAAACGTTGCGGTGGGCGAGCCCGAAGGACAGGGTCATGCCCACGCCCGAGGTCACCGATACAACCGTGACGCCGGGTTGGATGTCCCTGACCAACAGGGGAGCAACCTCCGAGGAGGCATAGACGCCCTGCCAGCGCTGGATGATCTCCAGCGACTGGCCGATCCTGGCCTCGATGTCGGTGTTGAGCGCATTGGTCACCGATTCGTCCAGGAAAGGATCTGCGGTGAGGTGGTAGTGGTGCGAGTCGCCCAGGATCACGGTGCCGTCCGGGCGTTGGGTGAACATGACGTTGGCCCCGATGTCCAGCAGTTCGGGCTGGGCCGCCTGCACCTCGTCGCGGAGCGCTGCTGCGGCCGGCATGTCCGTGAACGCGGGGTAGCGGAGCATGGAGGTTGCCGTCAGGACGGCCGGGCTGAGTTCGAGCCCGGCCGGCTTGGCGGCCAGGGACATCTGCAGGGCACACCGCTGGATCCGGTGCTCGGCGGCAAGGTCCGGGAACAGATAGTCGACGTCGTGGCCCACACAGACGAACACCTGCTTGGCCCTGAACCCACCGCGTGAGGTGTGAACCGTGGTTACCTCGGCTTCCTGGCTGAAGCCAAGCGCGGAAGCGTTCCAGTGAAGTTCGACGCCGGGTTGCCGGCTCAGCCAGTCGGCCAACCGTGCAACGGTGGTGCGGGGGTCGACGCGAAGGTCGTCCCGAAGGAAGGCGCCACCGACGAGACCCGGCCACCCGCCGTCGTGCGGGCTTGCGGTATCGGTGGTGGGCGCGCCGCCGTCGTGTGCTCCTTCCGCAGACGCATGCCCGGCACCCAAGCGAGCCCGGGTCTCCTCCGGCGAGAGCAGGACCACCTGGCCGGGTTCCCGAACGGAGGAGAGCTCGCGGAGCACCGCCAGTTCGGTCTCGGTCCGGGCCAGCACCACAGCGCCGGACTCGACAGCCCAGTAACCGGCACGCTCAGCGAACTCGAGCCAGTACTTCCGTGAGGTCTGCGCGAGTTCGTACAGTTCGCCGGATTGCGCGGTGATGCAGCAATGCCCAAAGTTCCGGACGGACGCTCCTGCCGCGTGGTGGTCCCGTTCAATGATGGTCACGGTGAGGCCGTTGGCAACGGCGTGTGCCGCGTGGGCCAGCCCGATGATTCCGGCGCCGATAACAAGGACATCTGCGGGCTGGGCGGTGTGTGAGGAAGAGTAGCTTGGGTTGTTCACACCAACGACTCTGGCCGCCCGCCGAAGGGTAAATCAAGCCAGAATGCCACTTGTATATACAAGTTAATCTGAATTTAATATCTGTTCACCCAAGTTCACCCCAAATTCATCCCAAGAACCGCAAAATCGGCGATCCCGCCAGAGTCAACTTGTATGATCAACTCGTGACTGCACAACAGAACGCACCCCTCCACGTCCGCCTCAGCGAAGAATTCATGCGTCGGATCACGGAGGGGGATTGGCCCCCGGGCTTCCAGCTGCCCAGCGAGGCGGAGCTGTGCCGCGAGTTCGGAACATCCCGCGGACCGATCCGCCAAGCGCTCGCCTTCCTGCGTGCCGAAGGTGCTGTGACGGGTGGGCGCGGGCGGCCGCCGATGGTCCGCTCGTTGGTGCCGTCCCAGTCGTTCTCCACGTTCAACTCGTTCACGGAATGGGCGTCCGGTATCGGGAAGACGCCGGGCCAGCGGACACTCGAAGTTGCCCGCCGCGAGGCCAGTCCTGAAGCCGCCGAGGCCCTGAACCTGGTGCCGGGAACCACCGTGGTGGAGGTCCTGCGTGTCCGCTATCTCGATCAGGTACCGGCCATGATTGAACGGACCACGTTCATCCTGGAAGTGGGCAGGAAGCTGTTCGACTTCGACACCGACTCGGGCTCCATTTTCGCGTTCCTCAAGGAACAGGGCGTGGACCTGCACAGTGCGCGGCACACGATCGACGCCGTGGCTGCCAATGACGAGGACGCCGAACTGCTGGAACAGTCCGAAGGCATTCCGTTGTTGCGCGAACGCCGCATCACCCGTTCCGCCGACGGCCAGCCCCTGGAGTACTCCGAGGACCGCTACCTCCCGGCGCTCACCAACTTCACCATCGACAACACCGTGGAACGCAGGGCTGCCTTGGTCCGCATCCACACCGACTCTCAAGCCACCTGAAGGAGCTACCCATGATCGAGCTCGTTGCCTGCGATATGGCCGGCACCACCATCGACGAACACGGCGACGTCTACGTTGCCCTGGCCCGCTGCGTCGAGGAAATCGGCGTCGAAACCACGCCCGAAGCCGTCCAGGAGTGGATGGGTGCAGACAAAGTGGAAGCCATCACCGCGCTGATCCAGGCGGGCGGGGGCGCTGCTTCTCCCGGGATCGTGGCGGCTGCTTTCACGCGCTTCAAGGAACTCCTGGTGGAGTTCTACGCCGCCAACCCGCCGGTCGCCTTGGACGGAGTGGAAGAGGCGTTCCGCACGCTTCGCGGCCAGGGCGTCAAAGTAGCGCTGACCACGGGCTTCTCCCGCGATGTTGCGGAGCACCTGCTGGCCAGCCTCGGCTGGAGCGTTGCTGCTCCAGGCGTCGAGGCGGGCGACCCCGGCAAGGTGCTGGACGCCGTCGTATGTTCAGACGAAGTACCCGCCGGCCGGCCGGCGCCGCACATGATCCACCGCGCCATGGAGCGGACCGGCGTGCAGGACGTCCGGGCCGTGATCGCGGCGGGCGACACCGTGAACGACCTCGCCGCCGCCAACAATGCCGGCGTCGTGGCGGTGGGTGTCCTCACGGGCAAGCTGGATCGCGAAGCCCTCGCCGCGCACCCGCACCACCACATCCTGGACGGCGTGAAGGACATCCCGGCGCTGCTGTCCTTTCCCAACTAGGTCGCAATAGTGCGCGTTTTCAGCGGTCAAAACGCGCACAACTGCGACCTACTTGGGTTGGTCGGGGTTTGGTGAGCGGCCGTGGGCATGGAAGATTGGGATGCGTGAAATTCCTTCACCCGTCTCCCAAGTCCTCCTCCCGCGGCGTCACCATCCTTCGCGTGGTGTTCGGTGTGCTGCTCATGGTGCATGGCTTCCAAAAGTTCATGGCCGGGCATGCAGCTTTTGCTGCTTCTGTCGCAGCCATGGGCGTCCAGAAGCCGGACGTCATCGCCTGGCTGGTCATCGCCGGCGAACTTGGACTGGGGGCCTTGTTGGTCCTTGGCGCCCTCACCCGCGTGGCTGGTTTCCTGGCGGCGATCCTTTTCGCGTCCATCTGGTTCGTGACGGAGGCAGGGAAGCCGTTGCTCACGGATGCATCCGGAGTGACGGCTGAGCTCCTGATCGTGTACTTCGCGATCTCGGTGTCGTTCATCTTCCTGGGACCTGGAGCCTTGTCTCTGGACCGCAAGCTGGCGCGGCAACCGCTCAAGCGTTAGCGCGCCTGGGTTAAATCACGACGTCGGCACTCGCCTTCCGGTGCCAGGGCCCGTCAGCGGGCGTCGTTCGGGTATCGAATACCCAACTGGGAACGCACGCCGTCGAACAGGCGCATCACGTTGATGGAGTCCTCCAGGGGCATGGTGGGGCTCTCGGTCAGTCCTTGCTGGATGCAGCGCGTCACTTCGCGGAGTTCATACGTGTAGCCGATGCCCACGACGTCAAACTGTTCGTGTCTCGGCTCATCCCAGCCCACCCGGATGACGAGCTCGCGGGGGTTGTTCACCGAGCCCACTGTCTGGATGTAGCCCAGGCCTCCGGCGACCGTTGCCGTCCGGGGTCCGTGGGCCAGCAAGGACGACGTGAGCTGGACCTGGGCGCCGGTGTCGTAGCCGAGGGTCAGCGCGTTCTGGGTGTCTACGCCGTCCTCGTTGAGTGAGCCGATGGCTGTCACCGACTGTGGGAAGCCCAGTGTTCCCAGTGCCCAGAGCAGCGGGTACACCGTGATGTCCAGGAGTGCTCCGCCGCCATCGTTCAACGCCCAAATCCGGGCCGAGGGATCGTAGGGTGCCGGGAATCCCAGGTCCGCGCTGACCCATTGGATCTGTCCGATCTCACCGGAAGCCGCGATCTCGAAAGCACTCTGCATGCTGGGCAGGAAACGGCTCCAGACCGCCTCCATGAAGAACACGTTGTTCTCCCGGGCCAAGCGAACCAACTCAGTTGCCTCGCGGGCGTTGATGGTGAGGGCCTTTTCGCACAGGACGTGCTTGCCTGCACGCAGCGCGGCCGAGGCGATCATGAAGTGCTGGGCATGGGGAGTGGCAACGTAGACGACGTCGACGTCGGGATCCTCGACCAAGCGCTGGTAGCCGGGCACGCCGCTGTCGTCCCCGTAACCCTTGGCGAACCCCAGGTTCTGCGCAAAAGCGTCCGCAGCCGCCTGCGTGCGTGAGCTCACCGCGTACAACTCCGCGTCCTCGAGCAAGGACAGGTCCTGCGACACACTGTTGGCGATGTTCCCCGTGGACACCACACCCCACCGCAAACGCCGGCCCGTTGAAGCCCGAGGATCCTGGTTGGTCTGGGAGAAGAGCCACGGCTTCGCGATAGGAAGAGTCATGCCAGCCATCCTCTCAGAAGCTATTGCGCCCGTGCATGATTGCATCTTTCTTACGGTCAAGAACCCTCGCGACCCGACTGCAGCCGCCCATGATCGCTGCGGCGTCGACGTGTATATAGCCAGCGATACGTGAGATATCTCCGCAAATTGTTTCCAGCGGCATTTTGAAGATCGGCTCATGGTGGGCGATGCGATTGCGCATCTCCCGGATTTGGGTGAGGTCGGCAAAAAGCACCTTGCGTTTGAGCGCAACGCCTTCCGGAAACGCGTTCATTAGCCTCGGTTGCCAGAACGCCGTTTCGTAGCTGAGCAACGGATGCCGGGGGATCCCTTTGTCGAGGAAACGGGTCCAGAAGCCGAACGGCAGGGCTGCAACTATTTGGCCTGGACTTGGCGTCACAATCTTGCGCTGGAGTTTCGCGATGGTCTCGTCCAGAATTGCCCGGTGGTTGTCCATGAGATGGGTGCTCGGGAGGTCCCACCACGTGTCCGGGCGACCCTTCGATAACGCGTTGTGCATGGCATTTCTGAGAGCAACTTCCAAGATGCTCAGGGGACCCCAAAAGGCAGACGACACTTCAATGTTCCAGGCGTACAACCGGGCGGCCAGATGGTGGTTGCCGCGATAGTGTCCCAGGTATGTCTGGAACCGTGGGACACTGATCAGCTGTTCAAGCGTTCCAATTGCGCCTACGTCCACGGCCCCTCTTAGTTGCTTAAAAGAAAATTGCCCCAGGAGTCCGGCACTTCTGCCGAATGGTCACTGGGGCGTGTACGTGCTCAGTCTTGCACGGGCCCCGCGACAGATCAAACCAGCGACACGGTAAGCAGCCTGTTCATCCTTTCGAATGACCGGGGTGTCAGTGGCTTCGCCTAGGCTGGAGCAATCATCCCTCGCAGAGGTTCTGTGGGGAGTTACCGAAATGGAGCAGGGATGGGTGTTTTTCGGCGCGTCATTTTGCCGGTTGCCTGGTTGTTGGTTTTCGCGATTATTGCCGTGGCCTTGGTCAAAATCGCCTTCATAGATGGACTCAAGTCCACAACTTCGCAGCCGGCCCCGCTGGCAGAAGTGGATATTCCGATGGTCCCGGCCACGCGGGCCACCGTCACCAACACGGTCCAGATCAAGGGCACAGTCCAGAGTGATGCTGCCGAATCCGTGCGCAGCACAGCCGCCGGCAAGGTCATCAAGGTTTTCGTCGAGCAGGGCGCCACCGTGGCCAAGGGCGACGCGCTCTTCCAGGTCAAGGCGGAGCGAGCAGTGACAAATCCGCAGGTCTCCAAAGACGGAACACCCCCGAAGCCTGTCTATGACTATCTCAACGTCCTGGCCCCGAGCGGCGGAACTCTGCAGCAGCTGACAACCCTGATCGACCAGCAGGTCAGTGTCGGCGAAACCGTCGGCAAGGTCGATCCCGGCACGTACACCGTCGCGGGGCCCGTGAACGCTTCCCAGCAGTACCGTCTCCTGGGCAAGCCCGGCCCTGCGGAGATCGCCCTGGTGGGTGGCCCGGCGCCGTTCCAGTGTGCCGAGGTGACGCTCACGAACAACGCGTCGAACGACGGCGGCACAGGCTCCGGCGGTTTGTCCGGCTCGGGCGGGGGTGCCGGCATGGGCGTCGGTGCAGCCATCGCTGGTCCAGGTGCCAGCGGCCAGTCGCAGGAGGACAGCACGCCCACGGGCACCCTGAGTTGCGCTGTTCCCTCCGATCAGGAAGTCTTCGCCGGCCTCGGTGCCACCATGACCGTCAGTGCAGGCGTGGCGACCGACGTCGTCACCGTGCCCTTGACGTCGGTGAAGGGCAGTGTGAAGGACGGCATCGTCTGGACATCCAGTGCCGCCGGAGGAGCTCCTGAACAGCGGAAGGTAGAGCTCGGCCTGAACGACGGATCCGTGGTTGAGGTTGTGTCCGGGTTGACTGAAGGCGAGCAGGTCCTTGAGTTCGTTCCAGGTGCCCCTGCAGCCGGGGATCCCATGATGATGGGCCCCGGCCAGGTTGCCTACGCACCGGCGGGTTAGTCATGGAGTCCACAACTGAAAAAGAAGTACTGGTCAGGCTTCGCTCCGTCACCCGCTCGGTGACCTTGCCGGATGCGCAGCAGTTGCACATCCTGCGAGGCATCGACCTTGAGGTGCTCAGCGGTGACCATACAGCGATTGTCGGCAGGTCCGGCTGTGGCAAATCAACACTGCTCAACCTCCTTGGCCTCCTGGATGTGCCCACCTCCGGGGAGCTCGAGTTCCTGGGGCAGCCCGCGGAACGCCTGGGCAGCAACGCCCGGGCGAGGCTGCGCGGATCCACTGTGGGATTCGTGTTCCAGCAGTTCAACCTGCTGCCCGGCAGGAGCGCTTTGGATAACGTGATCACGCCGCTGCTGTATGCCAAGGGCAAGGACTTCTGGCGTCGCCGCGAACTCGCCATGGACATGTTGGACCGGGTTGGCCTCGCCGCAAGGGCCAACACCATGCCCAACATGCTTTCCGGAGGTGAGCAACAGCGCGTGGCCATCGCCCGTGCGCTGGTTCGCGGGCCACGCCTGATCCTCGCCGACGAGCCCACCGGAGCGTTGGACGTTGAGACGGGCCAGTCAGTCATGGCCTTGCTGGACACCGTTGCCACGGAATCCGCAGCTGCACTCGTCACCATCACCCACGATGTCAACGTGGCCGCCCTGGCCCGTGCTTGCTACCGCCTGGACACCGGCGTCCTCAGCACCCTGGCTCTGGCAGAAACTGGAGTACCCGCATGACCGGCTTTGTCTCCACGGTGGTGGAAGCGTGGCAGGAACTTCGCATCAACAAAGTGCGCATCCTGTTGGCCCTCCTTGGTGTTGCGCTTTCCGTAGCAGCCCTGACGTCGGTAGTGGGCCTGGGTAACCTCGCCAGGGAGGGTATCAAAGCCCGGTCCGAGCGTGATCAAGGCAGGGTAGCCACCGTCTCGCTGAGTGTGAACGGTCCGTCGACGCCAAGCGCTGAGCAGCTCGACAAAGCCTACGAAGGCATCAAACAACGTTTCGGCATCACCACCTCCACACACGTGGGACGGACCCAGGCCGGCTTCCAATTTCCCCGTGGCGTCACCAGCGTGGAAATGACCATGGTGGATATCGGATACGGCATCATTCACCGCGTACCCCTCCTGCAAGGAAGCTGGTTCTCCGCCGATGACGGACAAAGGCTCGCACCCGCCGTCGTGGTCTCCGAAGCCTTCTATGACCGGGCCGGAAGGCCCAACCTGACAACCCAGCCAACGGTTTCCATCCCGGGCGACCAACCGGCGACTGCGGTGATCATCGGAGTGGTTCCGAACGTCCACGAGATGGCCCCGCCTTCGGCTTTCATCCTCACGGACGGGGCCAAACTGATCGGCATGCGGCCGCAGATGTCCGAGTTCAAGATGTGGGTGGGTGAGGCCCAGGCAGGACCCCTGACGGCTGCCATCAGCGCGGACCTGCAGTCGCAGTTTCCGGGGATGTACGCCCAGGCGCAGCGCGTTGACTACGCTGCCTGGGGCGATCCGCTGGGGCCCACCCAGTGGATCGTCGGTGGTATCGCAGGACTCGTCCTGCTGCTTGGGGCTGTGGGGATGCTGAACATATCCATGGTCACCGTGCGCTACCGCGTCCGGGAGATCGGAATCCGGCGCAGCTTCGGTGCCACCTCGGGACGCATCTTCTTCGGGGTCATGATGGAGTCCGTGGTGGCCACCGCAGTTGCCGGCTTGGCCGGAGTGATGCTGGCAATCGCGGTGGTGAAGAACCCTTGGATCGAATCGAAGGTGGCGCCGGGCCTGTCCGAGCACCCGGCGTTCCCCATCGAGGCGGCCCTTCTCGGTTTCGGGGCGGCCGTCCTTGTCGGCGCACTCGCGGGAGCGATTCCCGCGCTCGTCGCTGTGCGCGTGAAGGTTATTGACGCGATCCGGTTTTGAGCTCCTCCGTCAGGCGCCCCTGCTGAAGCCGGAAGCGCCGGTCCGTCTTCTGGGCCAGCGACCGGTCGTGGGTCACCACCAGGATGGTGGTGTTGTGGTCACGGCTCAATGAGCTCAGCAACTGGATGATGTGCTCACCAGTCTGCTCGTCGAGGTTACCGGTGGGTTCATCGGCCAGGATCAGCTTGGGCTCGTTGGCCAAAGCCCTTGCGATGGCCACACGCTGCTGCTCACCGCCGGAGAGCCGGTTGGTGCGGCGGGAGTGTTTCTCCGGATCCAATTGGACCTGCTCCAGGAGTTCCTTGGCGCGCTGCAACCGGGCCGACTTCCGCACACCCGCGAACTCCATGGGCAGCATCACATTGTCCACCGCGCTGAGGTTGGGAATCAGGTTGAACTGCTGGAATACGAAGCCGATGTCCTGGCGGCGGTACTCGGTGAGCTTGCCGTCCGGGAGTCCGGCGAGGCTCACGCCATCCACCACCACGTCGCCGGACGTGGGCTTGTCCAGCGCGCCCAAGAGGGACAACAGGGTGCTCTTGCCACTGCCGCTCTTGCCCACGATCGAGGCGAGCGAGCCCTTCTCCAGCTCGAAGCTGACGCCGTTGACCGGCTTGATGGTCCGGTCTCCGGACTTGAACTGACGGACCAGGTCCTTGACTACGATCACGGCTATTCTCCTCGGAGTACTTCGATGGGACGGATACGGGCGGTCAGCAGCGCGGGAACCAACGCTCCGATGACGGCGACGGCGAACACTGCGGCGATGCCGGCAGCGAGGACGCCGGGGGAGACGCTCGCCGTGACGGAGGTCAGCAACTGGTTGGCTCCGCCAAACGGACCGCCTTGGCCGCCTCCGCCGAAGCCGCCACCACCGGGAACGCCGCCGTTGGCTGCTGCTCCGGCCAAGCCGCCGCCGCGCTGGTTGGTGGTTGCCGCCGTCGTACCTGAATTGGAACTGATCAGCGCGGAGGCGATGCCGCCGCTCGCGAACGACGCGATCGCCGCACCCACCACGCTGCCCAACGCCACCAGGACCAGGGACTCAAGCACGAACTGGAGGCCGATGGTCCGGTTTCGGGCACCGATGGCCTTGAGGACACCGATTTCGCGGCGGCGCTCGCGGACCAGCATCACCATGATGAGCAGGATGATCAGTCCGGCGGTTGCGAGGGCGGCGATGAACGCGACCAAGGAGATGTTCTTGACGCTGTCCAGTGAGCTGACGGCAGTCTGGAGGTTGCGCTGGCCCTGCGTGACGTCGGCCTTGTCCGCGCCGAGTGCGCTCTGGAGTGCGGTCTTGGTGCTGTCCACGTTCTCCATGCTGTTGACCGTGACGATCATGGTGGAGAGTTCATCGGGCGTTTCGGCCAGCGTCTGGGCCTCCGGGAGCGTCACGTAGACGGCGTTGTTGCCGAACGTGGTTCCGGCGTCGAACAAGCCTGCCACGGTGAAGGTTTTGTCCTGGATGGTGAAGGTGGAGCCAACCGTCAGGTTGTTCTTTTCGGCCAGGGTGGTTCCGACGATTGCCTTGGCTTCGGCCGCGGTGTAGTCGCCCAGGCCGCTGCCGCTGGTAATGTCCAGTGCCTTGCCGGTGCTGTCGACTTCGGCCCCGATGCCGGTGGCTGTGATGGGAAGGGCGCGGGCCGGTTGCGTGGTAGTGCTGCCGGTTGTTCCGCTCGCGTTGTTGCGGTTTCCAAGCGTTCCGGCATCGACGGCGGCGGTCAGGTTGGTGGTGACGGTGGTGCCTTGCTGGCCGCCGGGGCCGCCGAAGCCGCCTTGTTGCGTCGTCGCAGTGGTGCCGGTGGTTGCCGTCTGGAGTCGCAGCGCCTTGGTCCCGACGACGGACGTGACGTTCGCGACGCCCGCTGCGGTTTGCGCCTGGGCTGAGGTGAGCGGTTCGCCGCCGCCCTCGAAGCCCTGCCCGCCGGCCGGGTTCACCGTGAGGGTGGTGCCCACGGAAGCGTTGAGCTCCTGGACCTTGGCGCCCACGGCCTGGTTGGCCACGAGCATGGCCAAGGCCAAACCGATGGCGACGGCCAGGACGGCAACCACGGCCGCCGTTCTGATTTTGTTGCGGAAGGCATTGCCTACGCTTCGGGCAAGGACGCTCACGTTTCTCCTTTGGAGCTGCTCGGGCCGGGGGAGGCCCCGGCCCGCTGGACGCCGGCCGCAGATCCAACCTTCTTCAAGGCGGCTGTGCAGGAAGCCAGCCGAAGCTATGCGTGGGCTGTGAAGAATCCCGGCGCAGCAAAAGCCACCGCGCAGCAAAAAGCCACCGCGCAGCAAAAAGCCACCGCGCAGCAAAAAGCCCCGGCGCAGCAAAAAGCCCCGGCCCGCCTTGTGGGCGGACCGGGGCTCCGGTGATGCGGGGTACTACTTGGTGATCGGGCCGAGTACCGGATCGTCGACGTAAGCGGTCTTGACGTTCGCTGCTGTCACGATCTGCGGGGGCAGGAGGTACGCCGGAACGGTCTTGACGCCGTTCTTGTACGAATCCTTGTCGTTGATCTCCAGTTCCTTGCCTGCCTGCAGGTCCTTCACCATGGTGATGGCGTGCTCAACCAGCTTGCGGGTGTCCTTGTTGATGGTGGAGTACTGCTCGCCGGCCATGATGGACTTGACGGACTCAACCTCGGAGTCCTGGCCTGTCACGACGGGGAGCGGCTTGCCGGCGGCCTTGACGGAGGTCAGGACTGCACGGGCCAGGGTGTCATTCGGGGAAAGGACGCCGTCCAGGGATGCGCTGCCGTAGCTGCCGGTGAGCAGCGTGTCAGCACGGCGCTGGGCGTTTTCAGCCTTCCAGCCCTGGGTAACGGCCTGTTCGAATGCGGTCTGGCCGGACAGGACCTTGAGGGTACCGTCGTCGATCTTCGGCTTCAGGACGCTCATGGCGCCGTCGAAGAAGACCTTGGCGTTGGCATCATCCGGGGAACCAGCAAACAGTTCGATGTTGTACGGGCCGCTCGGCTTCTTGGCCTTCAGTCCGTCCAGCAGGGCCTGGCCCTGCAGTTCACCGACCTTGAAGTTGTCGTAGGCCACGTAGTAATCCACGTTCTCGGTGTTCAGGAGCAGGCGGTCGTACGCGATGACCGTTGCGCCGGAGTCCTTGGCCTGCTTGAGCTGCGTACCCAGCTGCGCGCCGTCGATCGCACCGACGATGATCACCTTGGCACCCTTGGTGACCATGGCGCTGATCTGGTTCTGCTGCTCGGAGACACCGCCGTTGGCGAACTGGACGTCGGCCTTGAAACCGGCGCCGGTGAGGCCGTCGTTGAACAGCTTCTCCGCGAGGACCCAGTTCTCACTGGTCTTCTGCGGAAGTGCGACGCCGATCAGCGAGTCCTTGGGGAACGCTTCCCCGCCAGCTGTGCTGCTGCTTGAGCCGCTGTCAGTGCGGCCGCAGGCCGTCAGCGCCAGTGCCGCGATGGCAGCTACTGCTGCTGCCTTTCCTGCTTTACCAAACATTCGCATATCTTGGTTCACTTTCTGTGTGGGTGGGGTGGAGCGAGTTCTCTGGGTTTGTGACCGGGTAGGGTCAGGCTTCCTTGGAGATGACCTCTTTGGTGGAAGTGGTCTCGTCCGGTTTGATCTCGTTGTTGCGCTGGAAGTTCTTCATCAGCAGGCCCGTGATGGACCGCTTGCCCTGGGTCTTGTTGTAGACATCGAAGGCGACGGCTGCCAGGAGCACCAAGCCCTTGATGATCTGGGTAAGGTCGGCGCCGACACCCAGCAGTTGGAGGCCGTTGTTCAGGACAGCCATGACCAGGCCACCTACGATCGAGCCGATCACGGTACCGACGCCACCGGTGACGGCTGCGCCACCGATGAACACGGCCGCGATGGCGTCCAGTTCCCAACCAACGCCGTCGAACGGACCCGATGCCGTGGAGCGGCCGACGAAGATCATGCCGGCCAGGCCTGCCAGGACGGACATGTTCATCATCACCAGGAAGTTGACCTTCTTGGACTGCACACCGGAGAGTTCGGCTGCATGGCGGTTGCCACCCACGGCGTAGACGTGGCGGCCGATGACGGTCTTGTCAGCGATGAAACCGTAGATCAGCACCAGGACCGCGAGGATCAGGCCGGGGATGGGGAACGAGGTTCCGGGGCGGCCGGTGGCGAACAGGTACGTGGCGTAGAGGATGGCACCGCAGATGAGGACCAGCTTGGTGACTTCAACCCAGAGTTCGGGAACGTCCGCGCCCAAGGCCTTGTTGGCGGCGCGGGCACGCAAGGACATGACCACCACGAAGGCGGCTGCCAGAATGCCGATCAGGAGCGTCAGGTTGTTGAAGCCCGTGTTGGGACCGATTTCCGGGAGGTAACCGGAGCCGAGGTACTGGAAGTCGTTGGGTACCGGGATGGTGTTGGACTTGCCGACGAACTGGTTGAAACCACGGAACAGGAGCATGCCGGCCAGCGTGACAATGAAGGCCGGGATGCCCACATACGCCGTCCAGAAGCCTTGCCAGGCACCGATCACACCGCCGAGCACCAGGCCAAAAAGCACGCCCATGTACCAGGGGATGCCCCAGTCGCGGATGGCCAGGGCCACGGAAACACCGACGAAGGCGGCCACGGAACCCACGGACAGGTCGATGTGTCCGGCGATGATCACCAGGACCATGCCGATGGCCAGGATCAGGATGTAGGAGTTGCCGTTGAACAGGTTGATCACGTTGCCAGGGGTGAGCGTGCGGCCCTGCGTGAAGATCTGGAAGAAGACGATAAGTGCCACCAGGGCGAAAATCATGCCGAACTGGCGGGTATTGCCACCAAAGAGCTTCTTGAGCGCGTTCATTGTTTTGGTCCTTGGGTCAGGAAAGGGCGTTTCTGGGCCACTGGGTCAGGCTGTCTTGCGGTTGGAGGTCATGAGCTTCATCAGGCTTTCCTGGCTGGCTTCGTCCTTGTTCAGCACGCCGGTGATGGAGCCTTCGAAGATGGTGTAGATGCGGTCAGAGAGGCCCAGAAGCTCGGGGAGCTCCGAGGAGATCACAATGACTCCCTTGCCCTGGTTGGCCAGCCGCTGGATGATGCCGTAGATCTCATACTTGGCGCCGACGTCGATCCCTCGGGTCGGTTCGTCCAGGATCAGGAGGTCCGGGTCGGTGAACATCCATTTGGCCAGCACTACTTTTTGCTGGTTGCCGCCTGAAAGCTTGGCAACGCCTTCTTCGACGGACGGGGTCTTGGTCCGCAGCGACTTGCGGTAGTCCTCGGCGACCTGGAATTCCTTCCGGGTATCCACCACCGTGTAGTTGCTGATCTTGTCCAACGCCGCAGCTACGGTGGTGGTCTTGATGTCATCCAGCAGGTTCAGGCCCAGGGACTTGCGGTCCTCCGTGACGTAACCGAGTCCGGCGTCGATCGCCTGGCGGACGGTCTTCAAGTGCACGGGTTTGCCGTCCTTGTAGACCTCGCCCGAAATGAATCGTCCATATGAGTGGCCGAACAGGGACCGTGCCAACTCCGTACGGCCGGCACCCATGAGCCCGGCGAAGCCCACGATCTCGCCGCGGCGGACGAAGAAGTTGGAACCCTTGCAGATCAAGCGGTCCTGGATGGCCGGGTGGCCCACGGTCCAGTTCTTGACCTCGAAGAAGACCTCGCCGATCTTCGGTTCATGGTCCGGGAAACGGGACTCGAGCGTCCGGCCCACCATGCCCTTGATGATCCGGTCCTCGTCCACGCCGTCACGTTTGACGTTGAGCGTCTCAATGGACTTGCCATCACGGATGATGGTGATCTCATCCGCGATCTGCTCGATCTCGTTGAGCTTGTGGGAAATGATGATGGACGTGATGCCCTTGCCCTTGAGGCCAAGGATCAGGTCCAGCAGGTGCTGGGAATCGGATTCGTTCAGCGCCGCGGTGGGCTCGTCCAGGATCAGCAGCCGCACGGACTTGTTCAGCGCCTTGGCGATCTCCACCAGCTGCTGCTTGCCTACACCGATTTCCTTGATGGGGGTGTCCGGGTCCTCGCGCAGGCCCACGCGGGCCAGCAGCTCGATGGAACGGCGGCGTGCTTCGGCCCAGTCAATGACGCCCCACTTGGTGGGTTCGTTGCCCAGGAAGATGTTTTCCATGATGGACAGTTCCGGGATCAGCGCCAGTTCCTGGTGGATGATCACGATGCCGGCGGCTTCGCTGGCGCGGATGTCCTTGAACTGCTGCGTTTCGGCTTGGTACACGATGTCGCCGGTGTAGCTTCCGTAGCCGTAGACGCCGGACAGGACCTTCATGAGGGTGGATTTGCCCGCCCCGTTTTCGCCACAGATGGCGTGGATTTCGCCTGCCTTTACCCGCAGGCTCACATTCGACAAGGCCTTCACGCCGGGGAATTCCTTCGTGATCGAGCGCATCTCCAAAAGGATGGGATCACCTTGCGTGTCGAGGGTTGTCATCAGCCCTTACGCCTCCAATGCATGACTTCGTTGTCGGCCCCGCGGCAGCGGAGCTTTCTGATGAAAAAGTAAACTGGATCACCCGTCTTGTCGTCAAGACTTGAACACAAGAACCAGCTAACGATTTCGTTACTTCGCGGTAATACCCGCGTGTTGGAACACCAGGGCGGCTGCTCCAAGGGCTTCGGCGCGCGCGCCAAGGGAGGACATGGCAAGGTGTGTCGTCTCGCCTACGACGGGCACCGCATGCCTGACCAGCCCTCGCCGGATGGGATCAAGCAGGAGGTCTCCCAAGCCTGCCAAGGGCCCGCCAACCACGATCACTTCAGGGTTGATCAGGTTCGCGACGTTCCCCAGGGCCCGGCCCACGGCAAGGCCGGCATCGTCCACCACGCGCTGGGTGGCCGAGTCTCCGGCGAGGCAATTCCGCACAATGTCCTGGGGCGTCAGCAGGGTGTCCTGCCCGCGGCCCAGGAGTTCGATCATGGTGGTGGTGGAGGCGATGGTTTCAAGGCATCCGCGATTCCCGCACCTGCATACCAAGCCGTGTTCGTGGATGGTGGCATGGCCGATTTCGCCTGTGATTCCCACGTTGCCGTAGTACGGAATCCCGTTCAGGATCAGCCCGGCGCCAATACCCGATCCAACCTTGAGGAACATCAAGTTGGCGACGCCGCTGTGTGGCCCCCATGTCACTTCGGACAGGGCTCCAAGGTTGGCGTCATTGTCAACAAAGACGGGGCAATTGAGGGCTTCCTCCAGTCTGTGAAGGATATCGATACCCACCCACTCGGGGAGGATCGCACCTTGCGCGACGGTGCCGGACCTGCGGTCGATCGGACCCGGAATGCCTGCTCCGGCGCCCACGACGGCGCTGGGATCGATGCTGTTTTCTTCGAGCAGCCTGGTCAGCAGCCGCACGGCGGCGGCGATGCCTTCTTCGGCCTGGTGGCCCAGTGGAAGCTCGATGAATTCCTCGGCAATCACGTGGTAGCCCAGTGATGCCAAGACCACCCGGAGGTGGCGGCGGCCAAAGTCGATTCCGACGGCGACCGCACCGTTGCTGTTGAGCCTCACGTTGGTGGCCCGGCGGCCGGAGCTGGTGGTCGGTTCCGTAGAGACGAGGCCGGCGTCCTGCATGATTTTCACGATGTTGGAGACCGTTGCCGTGGAGAGGCCGGTCTGTCGCGAAAGTTCCGCCTGCGTTGACGGCCCGCTTAACAGGCACTCGATGATCCGCTGCTGGTTCAAATGGCGCAGGGCGGACTGTGAGCCAGGTTTTCTCGGGTGGCTCTTCGTTGAGCGCTGTGTAGCGGGCATGACAAGAAGAGTGCCCCATGTGACGGCTTGTAGTCAAGAAGTGAACACAAGCGGTGGGGGTTGACTGACATACTCCAACACAAGTTGACGCTGTACGTACCCGTTGTGGGGCCCGCTAATCGCCCTCAGCAGGGTCTTTGGGGCGTAAAGCAGGCCCAACAACGTGACGTCGGCGTGCGATGCATCCTGTATTCCACAGGCCCGGGTCCAAATGTCCCAGCCGTGCAGGGTCAGCCGTGCCTAGGCTGGAAGAACAAAGTCTTCCCGGACCGCCAGCACCGGGATCCCCGGAAACCAAGGTGGTAATGATGCTGCTCTCAGTCCTGCAGGCCAACGCCTCCGTCCTGGACGTGGACGCCAACCTTCGGACCATCGACGACGCCGCCCAGCGGGCCGCCCGGGCCGGTGCATCGTTGTTGCTGACGCCCGAACTTTTCCCCGTGGGCTACGCGCCGCTCCGGATCCACGCCGAACTGGAACCCCAAACCCTCCCCGCTGTCCGGCAGCGCTTGGCGGATATTGCGCGGACACACGGGATCGGCCTGGTCTACAGCCTCCCGGCACCTGCCCGGGAAATGCACGACGACGGCGCGCAGCCCACTGGCGTTGAAGAGCGCTGGCATATCTCGGCTACTTTGCTGGACGCCACGGGCGCAGAACTTCTCACGTACAACAAGGTGCATCTGTTCGGCCCGGAAGAACTCAAGGCGTTCGTCGGCGCTCAAGCACCTCCCGCCGTCGTGGTTTTCAACGGAATCCGCACGTCGATGCTGATCTGCTACGACGTTGAGTTCCCTGAGGCAGTTCGCGCGGCAGCAAGTCGAGGCGCTGAACTGCTGCTCGTACCCACGGCGCTGTCCGCAGGATTCGACAATGTGCCGCAGGTCCTCATC
The DNA here is from genome assembly GCF_044748905.1 of Paenarthrobacter sp. NPDC089714. Lineage (NCBI taxonomy): Bacteria > Bacillati > Actinomycetota > Actinomycetes > Micrococcales > Micrococcaceae > Paenarthrobacter > Paenarthrobacter sp. NPDC089714. The sequence goes on along the minus strand of NZ_JBIVGX010000022.1, from coordinate 12,995 downwards.
CGTGCGCGAGCTCTGGAGAGCCAGCTCAACGTCGCCTACGCCAACCACTGCGGGCACGAGGACGTCTACAACTTCCTGGGCGGCAGCGTCGTTGCGGGGCCGGACGGTTCGCTGCTCGCCGCGGCGGGGGAGTCGGCGTCGTTGTTGTTCGCCGAGGTGGGCATCGACACCGTCAAAGCAGCCCGGGATGAAGTCCCGTACTTGAAGGAGCGCCGCCCGGACCTGTACGCGGAGTGGGAGCTTTAGGCGTCAACCAGCGAGTCCACATACTGCAACGCGATCCACAGCTCCGCCCTGACCTGCGCCGCGTTGAGGTCCAGCTCCAGCAGTTCCCCGATGACGCCGATCTGCCGCCGCACGCTGTTCCGGTGCAGGCCGAGCAGTTTGGCTGAGGCGTCCCAGCTGCCGTTCTCGGTGAGCCAACCGCGCAGCACCGACAGCAGGGGATCACGACGTTCCGGTTCCAAGGCAAGCAAGGGAGCCAGGACGCGTGACGCCAGCATGGTCCCGGCGTCCCTGCCAAGCAGCCCTGTCACAGACCACGTCACCTCATCCACGCGTGCGCTGACGCCCGTTGAAAGCACGCGTGCGCGGAGCGTGCTGACTCGTTGGTAAGCTGCGGCCAGTCCGTTGAGTTCGGTAGGTTCGCCGATCACCAGGCGCCAGCCGAGTTTCTCCACATCGGCGAGCAGCGAGTCGTCCACGCGCAGACGGGTGATGGCGGCGAACCCGTAGTCCGTGATTTCCACGAGCTTGGTGTCGAACAGCCGACGCCACTGCAGCACTTCCCGCACGGGCCCATCGTCCACGGAGCCATCGACTTTGATGCCTTGGACCACCCGCATCTGGCCGGATCGCGTGGAGGAGAGGCTTTGGGCCAGTAGATCCTTCAAACGGTTCACGTGCTTGGTCCCGCCCGAAGCCAGGGACTCGGGATGGAGCAGCATGGCGGTTGCCAACTGGCTTGGTGCCAAGGATCCGTTGGTCCGCTGCCGGACCAACAGCTCCAACAATCCCACCGCCGACTGCACCACGTTGTTCTGCGCAGGCGTCAGCGGCACATCCGAACCCAGGATCAGCGCGCCGAGGTTCGCATCCTTCGTACTCCGCAGCGGATGGCCGAACACCAACGCGGACCCCGCTTCCTCAAACCCATCCATTTCCACCCGCGGCCCGCTGCCGGACAGTAACCGTTCCAGCATGGGTGCCAGCAAGGAATGTTCGACGCCGGTGCTGCCGCCGGCGCTGTTGCCGCGGGCGCGGACCCGCCCGTCCGCACCCACAAGGACCGCCCACACGGGAACCCGCTGGACCAACGCCGCGAGCAGTTCGTGCTCCGGCCTGGGGGAGAGCACGGCCCGCATGAGTTGCCGGTTGGTGTCGGCAAGTTGCCGGAAGACCCGGGCGTTGTCCGTTTCAAGGAGCTGCGAAAAGGACAGCCCGATCGCGGCGAACGGCAGGGACTCCGGGACTTCGAACAACGTGAGGTTGTGCGTCCGGCAAGCGTCAAGCAGGACGTCGGGAACGGCGTCGAAATAGGGCTTGATACCAAAGCCCAGCGCAGCAACCTTGGCTCCCACCAGCCGCCGAACGTAGGCGTCCACCTTCGCCGCCGAGCCACCCTTCCCCAGGAAGGGCAACCCTGCGGTGAGCAGGAATTCGCCCTCCGGCAGATAGGGTGTTGGATCCTCCAGCTCACTCGGCTCCACCCATCGCAGCAGGGTGGCGCCGCTGCCGCCGTCGTGAAGTGTCTTCAACTCCGGCGGCAGCTGCTCCAGGAACTGCTCAAGCGTGACGAAACTCAGGCGGGCGCTCGCGGGCTCAGGCAACATGGCCCTGCCCGGCGTCTGCCGGCTCCTGGTAGTCGGGGCATTCGAAGGCGCTCGTCTGATAAGCGCGGGGGAGGCGGGGCGCGATCCGGTTGATGATCTCGTCGCCGTGGCTGCCTATCGCGGCTCCCCAGTCGTCGGCACTCGCGGCCCCGCTGGCCGGATCGCCGAACAGTACAGCGGTGTCGCCGACGTCGATGCCCGTGGCGTCAGGGCCGAGGTCCACCATGAACTGGTCCATGCAGACCTTGCCGATCACCGGAACACGACGCCCTGCGATGTTCACCACGGAACGCCCGGTGATGCCTTTCGGGATGCCATCCGCGTAGCCGAGCGGGATGAGGCCAAGGTAACGGGGCTCGTAGGTGATGGCCTGGTGTTCGTAGCTGACGCCCGTGCCAGCAGGAACTTTCTTGACCATGACCAACGGCGCGGTGGCACTCAGGGCGGGTCGCAGTCCGAAATCCGCTGGATCCAGGTGGTCGGCGGGGGCCAAGCCGTAGATCGCCAAGCCTGCACGGACCATATCGAAGTGGAATTCGGGCCGGTCCAGGATGTTTGCCGAGCTCGATACGTGCCTCAGTTCGGGGGAGAGCCCTGCGTCCCGTGCCTGCTGGGCGGCGTCCTCGAACTCCGCGACGGCGGCCGCGTTGGCCGGATGCGCGGGGACATCCGCCCAGGCCAGATGGGTCCAGATGCCACGGACCCGCAGTGTGCCATCGAGCTCTGCCTGACGTGCCCGGGCCACCAGTTCGGGCCAATCCTCCTTGCGCGCGCCGCCGCGGCTGAGGCCGCTGTCGAGTTCCAGATGTACGACGGCGGGACGGCCCAAGCGGCCGGCGATGCCTTCCAGCACCTCCAGCTGATGGACGCTTCCCAGGGACACATCGATGTCGTTTTCGAGTGCTTCGAGGATGGTGGCGCTGGTCTGGGATGCCAGATAGAGCCAGGAAAGAATCGGGACTGTGATTCCTGCTTGGCGCAGTGAAATGGCTTCGGACAGCTGGGCCGTGCCGAGCCAGTTGGCTCCTGCTTTGACCGCCGTGCGGGCCACCTCCACGAGGCCGTGGCCGTAGGCATTGCCCTTGACTACGGCCATGAACGACGGCGCTTCAGTGCGCTTTTTCAGGACTTTGATGTTGTCTGAAATCGCAGACAGATCGACGGTGACCTGGCCGGAAAGGACCGCCGGAGTGGGCGATGATTGATGTGCATTACGTCTCATGGATGAACACTATAGGTCATTTTGCACCAGCTTGAGAGGTGGCTCACATGACAGTCTTGAAGCGGGGAAACCGACCAACTACTCAGAAGGGACGTCAACGGTGACTGTGCCTGTGAATACCCAAGACCCGACTCCGGCGAGCCTGGCCCGGCCTGGCCTCGGAGCCCAGTTGCTGCGCCGCAAGCCCATTACCCAGATGGTCAGCGAAGCCGGAAGCAGCGAAGGTGGCACGCCCCTGGTCCGCAGCTTTGGTGTCCTGCAACTGACCATGATCAGCGTCGGTGCCACGCTCGGCACGGGCATCCTGGTGATCCTGGGCGAATCCGTGCCGCTGGCAGGCCCCGCCATCTGGATCTCCTTCGTCATTGCTGGCCTGGCGGCGTTGTTCTCCGCAGTCTCCTACGCCGAGATGGCGGGGTTGGTTCCCGTTGCGGGCTCCAGTTACTCCTACTCCTACGCCACGATGGGCGAGGGGATGGCATGGATCTGCGGCTGGTGCCTGGTGCTTGAGTACGCCGTGTCCGTGGCCGCAGTTGCCGTGGGCGCAGGCCAGTACGTCAATGAGACGCTCGCTGCCTTCGGGCAGGTACTGCCGGATGCCATGAGCCAGCCGCCGGGTGACGGGGGAGTGGTGAACGTTCCCGCGATGGTGATCGTGGTGCTGGCTATGGTCCTCCTTGTTCGCGGAGCCCGCGAAAGCGCTTGGATCAACACGGCCGTGGTCATCATCAAGGTGGGCATACTGTTGTTCTTCTGCGCCGTGGCCTTCACGGCCTTCAATGCCGGAAACTTCGAGCCCCTCCTCCCTATGGGCGCAGCCGGTGTCTCCGCCGCCGCATCCAGCGTCTTCTTCTCCTATATCGGCTTCGACGCTGCCTCTACGGCCGGCGAAGAGGCACGCAACCCGAAGCGGGACCTTCCCCGGGCCATCATGCTGTCCATGGTGATCGTCACCAGCATCTACGTGCTGGTTGCCGTCGCCGCCATCGGGGCACGCCCCTGGGGTTGGTTCGACGGCACCGAGGCTGCCTTGGTGCAGATCCTGCACGAAATTACCGGGCAGCCTTGGATTGCACTGGTCTTCTCCGTTGGGGCAGTGCTTGCCATCGCCAGCATCGTGTTGACTGTCCTCTACGGCCAGACGCGCATCCTGCTCTCGATGTCACGCGACGGCATGGTGCCCAAAGTGTTCGGCCGCGTCTCCCGCCGCACCGGCACTCCGGTGGCCGGGACGCTGATCGTGGGTACCGCCGTCGCACTGACCGCCGGCCTGGTTCCGCTGGGTGCGCTGGCGGACGCTACCAGCATCGGCACGCTGTTTGCCTTCGCACTGGTCAACGTCGCCGTCATCTATCTGCGCCGCAACCGTCCGGATTTGAAGCGAAGCTTCCGGGTTCCGCTGTACCCGATCACGCCGGTGCTGGGCACCCTCATGTGCGCCTACCTCATGGCCAACCTCGGGGCCGATACCTGGATGGTCTTCGGCATGTGGATGCTCGTGGGCATCGCCATCTACTTCGGCTATGGACGCCGGAACTCCAAGGTAGCCGCTCTCAGCGAGCAGGACTACCGTGAACTGACCACCAGGGCCGTGAGCCCGGAACCTGTGAAAGCAGACAACGCATGACCATCGCCACAGAACTACCCACCGACCCGTCCGCCGTCATCCCGGCGGAGGCTCCCATCACCATGCTGAACCCGGATTTCCCGTTCAGCTACGACCATTACCTGGCACATCCCGAAGGTCTGGGCTCGGTCCCCGAAGAACGCCTCGGAACCGAGGTGGCCGTGATCGGCGCAGGACTCTCCGGACTGGTCACCGCCTACGAACTCATGAAGCTCGGCCTGAAGCCGGTCATCTACGAGGCCGACCAGATCGGTGGCCGCCTCCGGACCGCGAGTTTCCCCTCAGCGCCCGGCGTGGTGGCAGACCTCGGCGGCATGCGGTTCCCTGTTTCCGGCAAGGCCTTCTACCACTACGTGGACCTCCTGGGACTGGAAACCCAGGACTTCCCCAACCCCTTGGCTCCCGTCACCTCCAGCACGGTGATCGAGTTGGCCGGGAAGAAGCACTACGCCACGACGCCCGAGGACCTTCCGGCTTTCTTCCACGAAGTTGCAGATGCCTGGAAGGATGCCATTAGGGACGGCGCCGCCTTCACAGAGATGCAGGACGCCATCAAGGCCCGCGATACCAAGCGCATCAAGGAACTCTGGAACGAGCTCCTGCCCCAGTTGGACGAGCAGACCTTCTACGGCTTCATCGCGGCGAGCAAGTCCTTCAAGGACGCAGGCTTCGCACATCGTGAGGCGTTTGGACAGGTCGGTTTCGGCACGGGCGGCTGGGACACCGACTTCCCCAACTCCATCCTCGAAATCCTCCGCGTCGTCTATACGGACGCAGATGACCAGCACCGCCTCGTTGCGGGAGGAGCCCAACGGCTCCCCGAGGCACTGTGGAACCACGCGCCGTCGGGCATTAAGCACTGGCCGGAAGGCACCTCCCTGGCGTCGCTGCACTCGGGTTCGCCGCGTGGTGCCGTGGACAACATCCGCCGGGCGGATAACGGTGACCTGGTGGTCCGGGAGAGCTGGGGCCGCGAAGCAACCTATCCGGCCGTAGTGACCACGTGCCAGTCGTGGCTGCTGTCCACGCGAATCCACACCGAAGAGGCACTGTTCCCGTCGGAGCTGTGGACGGCAATCGAACGCTCGCATTACATGCAGTCGTCCAAGACGTTCGTGATGGTGGACCGTCCGTTCTGGAAGGACATCGATCCGGAAACCGGCCGCGAAGTGTTGTCCATGACGCTCACCGACCGCCTCAACCGCGCCACGTACCTGCTCGACGACGGCCCGGACAAGCCCGCGGTCATCCTCCTGTCCTACACATGGAACGATGACGCCCTGAAATGGCTCGCCCTCAGCGCCGAAGAACGGGTGAAGCTCATGCTGCACTCCCTGGAACAGATCTACCCGGGCGTGGACATCGCCAGCCACATCGTGGGCCAGCCGATCACGGTTTCCTGGGAAGCGGACCCCAACTTCATGGGTGCCTTCAAAGCCAACCTGCCCGGACACTACCGGTACCAGCAGCGGCTGTTCACGCACTTCAAGCAGGACAAACTGCCGGAGAGCCAGCGCGGCATTTTCCTGGCCGGAGACGACGTGTCCTTCACCGCCGGCTGGGCCGAGGGTGCTGTGACCACCGGACTGAACGCTGTGTGGGGCGTGGTGAACCACCTCGGCGGTTGCTCCGCGGCCGGCAACCCGGGTCCGGGGGAGCTACTCGGCGAGCTCGGCCCGATTTCGCTCGACTAAAGACGCTGCAGGGCCCGCTCTATACGCTAAGTCGCTCGTTTAGCGCGCCGAGCGGGCCCCGCATTGCGTTTCTAGGCGCCGTGCATCTCCCGGTGCGCGGCAGCGAGTTCCTTGTAGTGGGCTGCGTTGTGCTTCACGCCCTCAAACTCCTCATCCGTAAGCTCTCGCCGCACCTTGGCCGGCACACCCGCAACCAGGGAGCGCGGCGGAATCACCGTGCCCTCAAGGACCACGGCTCCGGCGGCGATGAGGGAACCCGAGCCGATCACGGCTCCGTTGAGGATGGTGGCGCTCATGCCGATGAGGCAGTCGTCCTCCACAGTGCAACCGTGCACTACGGCGCTGTGGCCCACGGAGACGCGCTCGCCCACAGTGCAGGGGAACCCGGGGTCGGCGTGCAGGACCACGTTGTCCTGGAGGTTGGAACCTTCGCCCACCTTGATGGCCGCTGTGTCCGCCCGGACGGAGACGCCGTAGAAGGCGCTGGAATCCTCGGCCAGCGTGGCCTTGCCAATGATCGAAGCCGTGGGCGCCACGAAGGCCGTTTCATGGATGGCCGGGGTGTCCCCGGCGAAAGTGTAAGAGGGAGCCATGACCCCAGCTTAGTTCCCAACTGGGTCGCATTTGTGCGCGTTTTGAGGGCTCAAAACGCGCACAAATGCGACCTAGTTGGGTAGGAACCTAGTTGAACACCACGGTCCGCGTGCCATCCAAGAGCACCCGGTGCTCGGCATGCCACTGGACGGCCTGGGTCAGGGTGCGCCCCTCCACGTCGCGTCCCATCTGCACGAACTGGGCGGCCGTCCGGGCGTGGTCCACCCGGATGACTTCCTGCTCGATGATGGGTCCCTCGTCCAGGTCCGCAGTGACGTAGTGGGCCGTGGCGCCGATCAGCTTCACGCCGCGTGCGTGTGCCTGGTGGTACGGCTTGGCTCCCTTGAAGGACGGAAGGAACGAGTGGTGGATGTTGATGGCCCGGCCGTTCAGTTCCCTGCAGAGATCGTTGGAGAGCACCTGCATGTAGCGGGCCAGCACTGTCAGCTCAATATCGTGCCCGGCGATCAGCTTCAGGAGCTCCGCCTCGGCCTGCGGCTTGGTTTCAGCGGTGACCGGGATGTGGTGGAAGGGGATGCCGTAGAAATCCGCCAACGACTCCAGGTCCCGGTGGTTGGACACAATGGCCGGAACCTCGATGGGCAGGGTGCCGGCACGCTGCTGGAACAGGAGGTCGTTGAGGCAGTGCGCGTCCTTGGAACACATGATGATGGTCCGGACCTTTTCGCCTACGGGGTTGATCTGCCAGGTCATGCCGAAGGATTCTGCGACTGGCCGCAGCGCGGCGGCCAGTTCCGCCTGAGGGCTCGACGTCGTTGCCTCCACCCGCATGAAGAAGTTGCCTGTGCTGGGGCTTCCGTACTGCTGCGAATCGGCGATGTTGCAACCTGCGTCAAGAAGGGCTCCGGCGACGGCATGGACAATGCCGGGGCGGTCAGGGCAGGAAAGGGTCACAACAAATGCGGAGTCAGTCACATGACCAAGCCTACCTGTGCGGCGTTGTTGTACTGTTAACGGGTCGCGACTGGCGTTGGGTGGACTACCACCAGGGAGCGGCAATCACGAAGACCACGGATCGTACGCCTGGGCCGAGGGTCATGTCTTACCGCTGCAGCACGTGACCTATGCCTCCCGTAACGGAGGGGACGAGGCAATGCCGCTGCCGGTAGCCTGACCTGTAGCACCACCCATTCCCTAGCCAGGAGATCTCCGTGACTACCACCACTTCAGCGTCTGTCAGCAACCAGTCGCTCGCCGAACTCGATCCCGAGATCGCAGCAGTCCTCGACCAGGAGCTTGGCCGCCAGCGCGGCACCCTGGAAATGATCGCCTCCGAGAACTTCGCCCCCCGCGCAGTCATGGAAGCCCAGGGCTCCGTCCTGACCAACAAGTACGCCGAAGGCTACCCGGGCAAGCGCTACTACGGTGGCTGCGAATACGTGGACGTCGCTGAGCAGCTCGCCATCGACCGGGTCAAGGCACTTTTCGGCGCCGAGTACGCCAACGTCCAGCCGCACTCCGGTGCACAGGCCAACGCCGCAGCGTTGTCCGCCATGATCACCCCGGGCGACAAGATCCTGGGCCTCTCCCTGGCGCACGGTGGGCACCTGACCCACGGCATGAAGCTCAACTTCTCCGGCAAGCTGTACCAGGTTGCCGCCTACCAGGTTGAAGAAGACTCCTTCCGCGTGGACATGGACAAGCTCCGCGAGCAGGCCATCGCCGAGAAGCCGCAGGTCATCATCGCCGGGTGGTCCGCCTACCCGCGCCACCTGGACTTTGCAGCCTTCCGCTCCATCGCTGACGAGGTTGGTGCGCTGCTCTGGACGGATATGGCCCACTTCGCCGGCCTCGTCGCAGCGGGCCTGCACCCGAGCCCGGTGCCGCACTCCGACGTCGTGACCTCTACGGTGCACAAGACCCTGGCTGGCCCGCGTTCCGGCGTGATCCTGGCCAAGGAACAGTACGGCAAGAAGATCAACTCCAACGTCTTCCCGGGCCAGCAGGGCGGCCCGCTCATGCACGTCATTGCCGCCAAGGCCGTTGCCTTCAAGATCGCCGGCAGCGACGAATTCAAGGAGCGCCAGGAGCGCGTCCTCGAGGGTGCCAAGATCATCGCTGACCGCCTCAACCAGTCCGACGTTGCCGAGGCCGGCGTGTCCGTCCTCACCGGCGGCACCGACGTCCACCTGGTCCTCGTGGACCTGCGCAACTCGCAGCTGGACGGCCAGCAGGCCGAAGACCTCCTGCACTCCGTGGGCATCACCGTGAACCGCAACGCCGTTCCGTTCGACCCCCGCCCGCCGATGGTCACCTCCGGCCTCCGCATCGGTACGCCTGCCCTGGCTACGCGCGGATTTGGTGCCGCTGAGTTCTCCGAGGTTGCGGACATCATCGCAACGGCGCTGAAGTCCGGCTCCGCCACCAACGTGGAAGCCCTCCAGGCCCGCGTCGACAAGCTTGCTGCCGACTTCCCGCTGTACCCGCAGCACGAGCAGTGGTAAACAGCGGTTCCCGCGACAACAAGCGCTGAAAACGCATTACCCGGGCACTGAACCGGAGCCAACGGGATCCGCCGCCACACCCAGAGGCGGCGGGTCCCGTTGGCATGAGCCTCCACCACAGGTCACCCACCAGAGAGAGCAGATGGAATGACACAGTCCACCGCACAGATCCTTGACGGCAAGGCCACCGCCGCTGCCATCAAGGCAGAACTGACCGAACGCGTTTCCGTCCTCGCAGGCAAGGGCATCGTCCCGGGCCTGGGCACCATCCTGGTGGGCTCCGATCCTGGAAGCACCTGGTACGTCGGCGGCAAGCACAAGGACTGCGCCGAGGTAGGCATCCAGTCCATCCGGCGCGACCTCCCGGAGGACATCAGCCAGGAGGACCTCCTGAAGGTTGTCCGGGAGCTCAACGAAAACCCCGAGTGCACGGGTTACATCGTCCAGCTGCCGTTGCCCAAGCACATTGACCAGGACGTCATCCTGGAGGCCATGGACCCTGAAAAGGATGCCGACGGCCTGCACCCCATGAACCTTGGCCGCCTGGTGGCCAACGTGAACGGCGAAATGAAGTCGCCGCTTCCCTGCACGCCCAAGGGCTGTGTGGAGCTGCTCCGCCGCCACGGCATCGAGCTCAAGGGCAAGCGCGTCCTGGTGGTTGGCCGCGGCGTCACCATCGGCCGGCCCATCGGCCTCCTGCTCACCCGCAAGGAAGTCAACGCCACGGTAATCCTGGCGCACACGGGAACGGTTGACCTGCCCGCCGAACTCCGGCAGGCCGACGTCGTGATCGCCGCTGCCGGCGTACCGCACATGATCAAGGCCGAAGACCTCAAGCCGGGCGCAATCGTGCTCGACGTCGGCGTCAGCCGCGTGGACGACGGCAACGGCAAGGCTGTGGTCACCGGAGACGTGGACCCGGCAGCGGCCGACGTCGCCGCCTGGCTGTCCCCGAACCCGGGCGGCGTGGGTCCGATGACCCGCGCGATGCTCCTGGCCAACGTGGTGGAGAGCGCCGAGCGCCAGGCCGGTATCGCCTGAGAAAACGCTAACAAGACGCCTACTCCTCCGGGAGTAGGCGTCTTGCTCCGTTACGAGGACGCCCTTTGTCCTACCTCCGTCTACTCTCGTTGTATGCGCCCCTATCAAGGCCCCTTACTTTTCGAGGGACCTCCCCGCCGCTTCAACGGCCCACCCACTGCTTTCATCGTCATCACGGTCGCCGTCATCCAGGTGGTCGGCACGCTGTTTTCCGCGAGCCACCAGGAGGCCGGCAGGCCGCTGGATGTGTTCGGCATCCTGCTCCTGCTGGTGGGCCCGGCGGGTTTGGCATTCCGGAAGCGTTCCCCGGAGCTGATGCTGCCCCTGGCGCTCGTGGCCACAGGCATGTATCTCGCCTGGGGGTATGCGTGGGGTCCGATCGTGTTGTCGCTGGCTCTTGCCATTGTGCTGACCGCCGCTGCGGGCCTGCGCTGGCAGGCATGGTTGGGAGCCGCGCTTGCTGCCGCGGCCGTGGTGGCCGGAGCCGTGATGGCCGGCGACGACGGCTGGCCTTTCCGCGCCTCGGCGGGCGTGGCGTGGGCCGCGATCCTGGTGATCCTGGGGCAGGGCATCCGGCGGCGCAGCGAACGCTTCGCCGAGTACCGGCGCCGGCGGGAGGCCGCAGCGAAGGCCGAACGCGACGGATACCGCCTCACCCTCGCCCGCGATATCCACGACGTCGTGGCGCACTCCCTCTCCATGATCAACGTCCAGGCCTCGGTGGCCCTGCACCTGGGCACGGAGGATCCCTCGAAGCTCAGGCCTGCCTTGGAAGCCATCAAGACCGCCAGCAAGGAGTCCCTGACAGAGGTCCGGCAACTGCTGGGCGTGCTGCGGGAGGACGTGCCGTTCGAACCCGCGGCGGCGCCCACGCTGGACCGCGTTGCCGAGGTGGTCAAGCAGGCCGAGTTGGGCGGCCTGCAGGTGCGGCTGGACGATGAGACAGACCATTCGGCCATCGCTCCCGCCCAGCAGGAAGCGGCCTACCGGATCATCCAGGAGGCCCTGACCAACGTCGGCAGGCACTCAGGTGCACAGGCCGCCGTCGTGCGTTTGCTGGTGCGCAACGGAACCGAAGGCGGGCTGCTCACCGTGCAGATTGACGACGACGGCGCCGGCATGGGCCTCTCGGTCCCCGGCAACGGCCTCACGGGGATGCGGGAGAGGGCTGCGGCCCTGGGCGGGACGGTCACCCTTGACGAACTGGCGCCCGGGTTGCGTGTGCACGCACTCTTGCCCCTGCCCGCAGGACGGGACCACGCGTGATCCGCATCCTCCTGGCCGATGACCAGACCCTTATCAGGGCAGGATTCCGTGCGCTCCTGGACGCCGAACCGGACATGGAAGTGGTGGCCGAGGCCGGCACAGGAAGGGACGCCGCACGGCTGGCGGCAAGGGACAAGCCGGACGTGGTCCTCATGGACATCCGGATGCCGGACGACGACGGCCTCACCGCCACCCGCCGCATCCTCGCCAACCCGGCACTCTCCGGCACGCGGATCATCATCCTCACCACGTTCGAACTGGACGAATACATCGCCGAGGCTGTCCGCGCCGGTGCGGCCGGCTTCCTGGTCAAGGACACGGAGCCCGCTGAACTGATCCGCGCCGTCCGCGTGGTGCACGACGGCGATGCCCTCCTCTCGCCCTCCGTGACGCGGCGGATCATGGCCCAGTTGGCATCGCACAGCCGGGCTGCGGGGGAGTTGCTCAAGCTGGACCAGGTCACGGAGCGGGAACGCGAGGTCCTGGCGCTGGTGGGGGAGGGGCTGAACAACGCTGAGATCGCCGAGCGGCTGTTCATCACCCCATTGACTGCCAAGACGCACGTTTCCCGGATCATGACCAAGCTCATGGTCAGGGACCGTTCCCAATTGGTGGTCCTCGCGTATGAGTCCGGGCTTGTAAAGCCCGGTTGGAGCAACTGAGCGGACTCCCTGCGGAGTACGGCCGGCCACCAAGGTGACTCCCGACGGCGGACGCCCCACCGGCCGCTGAACGGAAGACTCGAACCAGAGCCGAAAGACGGTTCGCGCCGGGCACCGGCGCAGAGAGTTTGGATCACTGACATGTTCACCGCATTGACTTCACTCGTCGGGGAGACCACGCTCGGGGGAGCGCTGGCAGACGTGCCGGCCATCGTCGTCGCGCATGGTCCGTGGGGTGACGGCACCTACTGGCCGTTCTTCCTGATCTTCCCGTTGTTCTGGATCCTCGTGATTTTCCTGTTCATCTTCGTTGGCCGCCGGGCGTGGCGCCGCAACCACAACTGGGTCGCGACCCAGGGCGCGGAGGGCGTGCTGCGTGAGCGGTACGCGCGCGGGGAAATCGACGAAACCGAATTCCGGCAGCGCCTGGAGGTGTTGCGCTCGCAGCGGCCCGCGTGACCCTCCCCAACTGACTGGCACTTGTGGTTGTTTTGAGGGGGCGGTTTCTAGCGGTTATCGCAACAGGAAGGTTCTGATCATCTCATTTGGGGTGCAGAAGTCGAATCGTTGGCGGGGTCTGTCGTTGAGTTCG
>NZ_JBIVGX010000021.1:0-47092 GCF_044748905.1 Paenarthrobacter sp. NPDC089714 | reverse complement strand
ACCCACCCTCAACCTCGAAACCCCAGCCAACCGGCTTAACCAGCTGCTACAAGCGGCCTAACCCCCCAGCGTTGCTCCCACCCCTTGACTCCGCCCCGCTCAAAACGCGCTTAACTGCGACCCAGTTGGGTGCGCTAGCTGAGGTTCAGTGCGCCGTCCACGCGGCGCGGGATGCCCAACGGGTTGGACTCGTGCAGGGCCGGGTGCAGGATGCTCTCCGGCGCGTCCTGGTACGCCACCGGACGCTGGAACCTGCGGACCGCCGTTGCCCCCACGGACGTGAACAGGGACGTGGTGGCCGGGTAGGGACCTCCGTGTTGCTGGGCCCAGTTCACTGCCACGCCCGTGGGCCAGCCGGCGAACAGGACGCGCCCGGCCAGCCCGCTGAGCTGTTCCACGAGCGCATCGATGTCCTCGCCAGGCTGGGCGTGGAGGGTTGCCGTGAGGCTGCCGGGAACCTTGGCCAGGGCCTCGGACAACTCATCCTGATTGGCGTACTCGATCAAAAGCGTGGTGGGCCCGAAGCATTCCTCCAGAAGTTCCCCGGGCCGTGCCAGGACGTTGGCTGCCGTGGTGGAGAAGACCACCGGTGCAGCGCCATCGGCCAAGGCGTCCTGGTCTGCGGTGCCGCTGACCAACGTCACCCCAGGCTGCTCTGCGACGCTGCGCAGGCCGTACGGGTACGCCTCGGCGATGCGTTCAGTGAGCATGGCCGCTGCTGGCTTGTCCTTGCTGGCTTCAGCCACGTGCGCTGCAAAGTCCGTCCCTGCGGGGATGAAGATGAGGCCGGGCTTGGTGCAGAACTGGCCCGCGCCCATGGTGAACGAGGCTGCCAGGCCAGCGGCGAGTTCCTCTCCCCGTTCCACAAGGGCAGCCGCCGTGATGACCACCGGGTTCAGGCTGCCCAGCTCGCCGTAGAACGGAATGGGCTCCGGACGTGAAACCGCAAGATCGAACAGGGCGCGGCCACCCGGAATGGAACCGGTGAAACCAACAGCCTTGATGGCAGGATCCTGGACCAACGCGGTTCCGGCTTCGCGGCCACTCACCAACGCGAAGATGCCCTCGGGCGCGCCGGCGTTGGCCAGGGCTTCCGTGACGATCTCCGCCGTGCGCTCAGACAGCCGCAGGTGGCCTGAATGGGCCTTGACGATCACCGGGCAGCCAACAGCGAGCGCAGACGCAGTATCGCCGCCGGCCACGGAGAACGCGAACGGAAAGTTCGACGCCGAGAACACAGCTACCGGGCCAACCGGCCTGAGGATGCGGCGCAGGTCGGGCTTGGGCGGAGTTGATCCGGGGTCGGCGTGGTCGATCACGGCTTCGAGGTACGAACCCTCGGTGATGACTTGCGCGAACAACCGCAGCTGGCCGCTGGTCCGGGCCACTTCTCCGGTGAGCCTGACCGTACCAAGGCTGGTCTCGGAGTCGGCGATGGCCACGAGCTCCGTCACGTTGGCGTCCAACGCGTCGGCGACGGCGGTCAGCCACTTCGCGCGCTCGGCGTCGGACGCTGCTGCGGTCACCTTCGCCGCGGCAGCCGCTGCGGCCGTCACTGCTGTCAGGTCAAGAGTTGCTGTACTCAATGTGGTTTCCTTTGCTCTCGATAGCGTCGGTAGCGGAGGCCTGTGGGGAGAAATCGAATCCGAGTCCGGGCCGGCCTGCGGAACTGAGCCTGCTGTTGCGGATGCTGATAGGGGACGGGCCGTCGAGGATGCCCAACTGTTGGAAGGAGGCGTCCTCCACGTCTTCCACGCTGACGGCCTCGGCCAGGGTCAGGGCCAGCTGACCGGACAGTTCGGGCAGCAGGTGCGGGGCAACCCGGATGCTGTTGGCCCGCGCCAACTCGACGATCCGCCTGAACGGGGTGATACCGCCAACCCGAACAATGTTGGGCTGGATGATGTCCACCGCTTCCGCTTCGATGAAGTCGCGGAACCGGTAGATGGTGTGGACGTTCTCCCCCAATGCAATGGGCACCGGCGAGTGCTTGCGCAACCTCCGGTAGGCCCACAGATCGTCCGCACGGATCGGTTCTTCCAGCCATTCCAGGCCATAGCCGGCCAGGACATCCAACGCACGGAAGGTATGTGCCAGGTCCCAGCGCTGGTTGGCGTCGATCATCAGCAAGCGGTCCGGTCCGAGGACCTCCCGGACAGCGGCCACCCGTTCGGCGTCCTCGCGCAGCTCCGGTTTGCCCACCTTGATCTTGACGGCGTTGTGTCCAGCGGCCACCCAGCGCTTGGCCTGTTCCACGAGTTCGTCCAGGGAGTAGTGCAGGTTGACGCCGGAACCGTAGACTTCCACGGATTCCTGCCGCTGCCCCAGGAGTCCGGTGACGGACTGGCCGGCATTCCGCGCTGCGAGGTCCCAGAGCGCGAGGTCCACGCCGGCCATGGCAATGGTGGTGAGCCCTCCACCGCCCGCTTCGTGCAGCCGCTTCCACAACGCGTCCCACACGATCTCCGCGTTGGCTTCGAGTCCAACGATGAATGGTGCGATGTCGTGGTCCAGGAGGGCCTTCACTGCCTGGGGGCCGATGGTAGGCGTCCACGAGAAACCGTGGCCCGTTCCGCCGTCGTCCGTTGCCACTTCGGTGACAATCACGTGGTTCTCCGGTGCCTCCACGCCCCAGCTGCGCAGCAGCGGAACAGTGATCAGGCGGGTGGAGAGCCCGGTAATGCGGGCCGGCATCAGTTGCCGGCCAGCTCGTGGCCCTTGGCGAGGATTGCCTTGAGCTCCAACAGCTGCTCCTCGGTGGGATCCACCAGTGGCGGACGGACCGAACCAACGGGCAGGCCGGCCAAACGCAGGCCTGCCTTGATCAGGGAGACGCCGAAGCCCGGTGTCTGGTCACGAAGCCGGACGAGCGGTCCGTAGAAGCCTTCCAGCAACGCGTTTCGGCGCTCTTCGTCGCCGGAGACGTAGGCGTCGTAGTAGGCCTTGGCGATCTCCGGGGCCATGGCGAAGGCTGCCGAGGAGTACAACGGAATACCGAGCCCGCGGTAGGCGCCCTGCGTGAGTTCGGCCGTCAGGAGGCCATTGAACAGCGCGAAGTCTTCACGGCCGCTGGCGTTGATGGCGGAGACGATTTCCTGCGCGAGGCCAACATCGCCAATCCCGTCCTTGAAGCCCACCACCTTGGGGTTCGCCGTCAAACGGGTCATCGCGGCGGCGGTGAACTTTGCCGTTCCACGGTGGTAGACAATGACGGGGAGGCTGCTGGCGTCCGCCACGGCCTCGACGTAGGCAACCACACCGTCCGTGGGACCCGTGACCAGGTACGGGGGAAGAACCAGCAGCGCGTCGGCGCCGGCTTCTTCGGCTGCCTTGGCGGCGGCAATCGCGTGGCCCAGCGGCCCACCGGCACCTGCCACCACCGGAACAGCTCCGGCTACAACCTCGACGGCGGCCGTCACCACGGTGCGGATTTCGTCGAGGGACAGGGCGTGGAATTCACCTGTACCGCAGGCCGGGAACACGCCGCCGGGACCGAACGGAAGGCGCGAGGCGATGTGTTCCTTCAGGAGGGCCACATCCACTGCTCCGTCCTCGGTGAAGGGCGTGACGGGGAAGAAAAGGACGCCGTCGAATTTCATGCTGTCTCCTTGCTGGTTGCTCCCGCAGGCACCAGGCCGCGGTGGTTCTCGTCATTGAGTAGTGCTGTATCTGCGCCTTCGTAGGCAGGGGTGAGTTCGGTTCGCCAGCTGCGCCGCGGCTCCCAGCCGAGGAGCTCGCGGGCCTTATCCACCGAGAAGGCGGGACTGGTACCGGTGAGGTGCTCCGTCAGTGGACCGCTGCCGGGCAGGAACCGCGGGAAAAGCCCGGCCAGCGGGGCCGTGGCCAGGGCATCCTTGGCACCAACAAAGAAGACCTGCCCGTTGGGGATGGTGTCCATCTTGGCCAAGAGCACGTCCAGGAAATCCGCGACGTCCCGCGCATCCACGTAGTTGAACAGGGCGGGGGCGGACAAGGCGGGATCATCCAACCGCTCCCTGACCGTATGGCCCTGCTGCGTCAACGCTCCCTCCCATTCCTCGGGTGAGATGACGTAGCAGGGGCGGAAGGCCGCGTACCGGATCTTTTCCCCTTGCGCTGCAGCGAACATTTGGACCGTCTGCTCGGCGATCAGCTTGGACAACGCATAGGCGTTCCACGGCTTGGGTGGGGTCTTTTCGTTCAAAGGGAACGACGGCGGCAGCCAGCCTGCCGGCGAACCGTAACCGAGGGCAGTGGGGCTGCTTGCCGTGACGATCTTCGGAACGCCTGCGTCGGTGGCGGCACTCACCACCGCGTAGGCGAGCCGGGTGTTCGTGCTGAAAATGACGTCCTCGGGTGCGCTGAAAGGTACCGCAATAGCAGCGAGGTGAATGACGGCGTCGGGTTGTGTTTCCCTGATGAGGCGCTCCGCCTCACCGGGCGCCAGGAGGTCTGCGGTTAGTTGCGTGGCGCCTGCCGGCAACTGCCCGGCGGGGATGGCGTCGCGGTCCACGGAAACCACGTCGTGGCCCGCCCCTGCGAGTCCGGCCACCACGCTGCGGCCGAGCCGGCCCGAGCCGCCGGTGACGAAAATCCTGCTCATCTGAAGTTCCTTGCGTCTCTTGGGGGTCAGGCCTGGTCGCGGCTGAGGTCGGCGCCGAGGCCAAGTTCGCTGATGTGGACAGGCAGGTTGGTGTCGAGGGACTGGTTTCCGGCGATGCCCACCGAGACGGACCGGAGCCCGTCGATGTAGCCGGACGGACGTCCCAGCGGGTCAACTCCGGGGCCGTTGAAGAGGTCCGAAAGCAGCAGGTTGTCGCCACCGCCATGGCCACCTTCGCCATTGATGATCGGCACCTCGTAGGCTGCCTCCCAGTGGCGCTGGACGATCAGGCGCTCACCGTTGCGGCGGACGGCGTCCTCTTCCTCAATGGGTGTGGCACTCGGGTCCACGACGGTCTTCTTGTCCGTGCTGAACTCGACGGCGGCACGTTCCACCACCTCGAGTTCTGCTCGGCCTTCCGTGCCGTTGACGGTGACGCGGTAACCCTCCCACGGGCTGTGCGCGTTCAAGGAGTAGCTCAGAGTGGGTCCGCCCTGGTAGTCCACCACGAGGGCCAAGTTGTCCTCGATGGTGATCCCATCGGTGAAGACGTCCTGGTCACGGCGGTAGCCATCGAACTTCTCGTTGTCGTAGTACAGGGCCTTGAGCCGCTCGTCGTCGCGCAGGTCCAAGCGGAACGGATCGCGCTCGAGGCCGTCCACGGTACCGCGCTCCGGACGGACGCCCAGGCCGCGGTCGCTGGCGTTCTTGTCACCGTAGAAGCGCAATCCGCCGGAAGCGAAGACGCGCTCGGGAACGTCATTGATCCACCAGTTGACGAGGTCGAAATGGTGGGAAGCCTTATGGATCAGCAGGCCGCCGGAGTTCTTCTTGTCGCGGTGCCAGCGGCGGAAGTAGTCGGCTCCGTGGACGGTGTCCAGGACCCAGCTGAAGTCGATCGAGGTCACCTTGCCGATGACGCCGTTCTGGATGACTTCCTTGAGGGCGGAGTTGCGCGGCGAGTAGCGGTAGTTGAACGTGACCACCACGTTGCGGCCCGTTTCTGCCACGGCAGTGGTGATTCGGCGGCAGCCCTCCACATCGATGGTCAGCGGCTTTTCAACCACGACGTCGGCGCCCGCCTCAAGCGCTTCGACGATGTAGTCGGCATGCGTGTAGTCCGGGGTGGTCACGATGACGCGTTCGATGCCATGTGCCTGGATGAAACTGGTGAGCTCGCCCGGTTCGAAGGACCCGACCGGTCCGGATCCGCCGAGTTCCTTGATGAGCTCCTGGTAGAACTCCACACGGCCAGGGTTGACGTCGGACAGGGCCACGAGCTCGGCAACATCGGCGTGCTGGCCGAAGATGGCGCGGATGTACATCTCGGAGCGGCCGCCAGTGCCAATGAGGGCGATTCTTGTGCGGTGGCCGGCGGTGCCCGATGTGGACGGGGTGGTGGCTGGATGGGTCTCGGCGGTGTCGACGTTGACCATGGAGAATGCCCCTTTCCAAAGGCAGGAGTGAACCGCTTGACGGCCCGGCTTGTTCTGGGAAGAATCATGAGAAAGCGTTTTCTCAGAGCGTTATAAGCTTTGTATCAAGACTCTGGCGGTCGCGTCAACCATCGCCCCAACGACGGGGCAGCACGGGGCAAGCCAATCGGAAGGGGCAAGATGGCACGCAGGAATACCAACAGGCGCGTTGGCATTGCCGACGTCGCGGAGAAGGCAGGCGTTTCCCACGCCACAGTGTCGCGCGTCATGAACGGCAACGCGGCAGTGGACCCCGGCATTGCCGCACGCGTACGTGCCGCCGCAGCTGAACTGAAGTACCAGCCCAACCCCGTGGGCCGGAGTTTGGCCTTGGGCAAGACGGACACCATTGGGATCGTGGTCCCGGACCTGGCCAACCCCACGTTCCAGGCCATCCTCCGCGGCCTGAGCATTGCTGCCGCCCAGGACGGCTACCGCGTACTGATCGCGGATTCCTCCGAAGTGACCAGCGAGGAAGCCATCCTGGCAGGTGAAGCGCGGCGACGCTGCGACGGCGTGGTGCTCTGTGCACCCCGCATGCCCGATGCAGAGCTGGAGGAACTGGCCCCCACCCTGCACCCGCTGGTCCTGATCAACCGGACCACCATCACCACCAACACACCGAGCCTCAGCGTCGATTACGGGCAGGGCATCCAGGAACTCGCCCGGCACTTGGTTTCCCTGGGCCACCAGCGGCTCGTTTACCTCTCCGGCCCGGAACACAGCGCCTCAAACCGCCAGCGCCTGGTCGGCTTGGCGGAATTCCGCAAGGAGCACCCGGACATCGAACTCCAGATGCTGCACGGCGGCTCCAACTTCGACTCGGGCCACGACTCCACCGAGGCCATCATTGCCAGCGGAGCAACGGGCATCCTGGCCTTCAACGACCTCGTTGCCATGGGCCTCTTGAGCGGCCTGCACGAGCGCGGCATCAAGGTTCCGGAAGACATCTCCGTGACCGGTTTCGACGATATTCCGTTCGCCAAATACACCACTCCCCCGCTCACCACCGCCGCCGTGCCCATCAATGAGCTCGGCAGCCTGGCGTGGCGCAGGATGCGGGAACAGATCCAGCAGGCGGACGAACCACCCGTCCATCAGCAGGACGAGTTCGCTCCCCGCATGGAGATCCGCAAGAGCACCGCTGCCCCAGCCTTCAAGCCCGCCTAGGAACGCAACGCGGAGTCACTCACGGCCCCTTCCGGGGGCCAACATGGGCCGTAAGCGACTCCGCGTTGCTTTTAATCCTGGGTGGAAGCCGAGCCCACTCCGGCCTCCGTGTAGAAGCCACGGATGTGCGCCGCCACGAGATCTGCCGCCTTGCCGCCGTCGTTCGCGTTGACGGCGGCAAGGATGGCGCGGTGTTCGGCCCGAAGCCGCCCCGACGTGGCGTTCCAGTCGGGCAGGTTTCCGGTGAGTTCGCTGGCGTAATTCTCGATCGCCCCACGGAGCGAGGCCATCATGGCGCTCACCACGGCGTTGCCCGCAGCTTGCGCCAAGGCGACATGGAAGCGGGCGTCGAGGCCCAGGAACGTGTCAACGTCCGGGGCAGCGTCCATTTGGTCCAGCAGCTCCGCAGCTTCGTAGAGCTCGGGCACGCCTGGCTGTGCGCGCGCCGCCGCCCAGGACTCAAGGAGCACGCGGGTCTCCACAATGTCCGCCACGGGCAGGTGCCGCGTTGCCACATGGAGGCGGAGCGTCGACCCCAAGGCGGATCCCGGCTCGGCGATGACGATGGTCCCCGCATCCTTACCGGAACCTACCCCAGCACGGACAACGCCCATGGCTTCCAGGATCCGGACGGCCTCGCGCACCGAAGTGCGGGAGACCTGCAATTGTTCGGCCATGGTCCGTTCACCGGGCAGGCGTCCCCCCAGGACCAGTTCGCCGCTGGACAACTGCTGTTCGATCCACCCCAGGACAAGTTCGTGCGTTCGCATACCGGAATACTAGTTGATGTGGTCCAACCACATGCCTTACAGTGTGGTTAGACCACACACTTCAAGGGAGAACCGCATGACCGACACCCTCGATCCCAAGCTCACTGCCGCGCCCGCCGATGCCGGCAGCGACCAAAACGTGAGCCGCCCGCCTCAGCCGCGGCCCGCCGTCATACTCCCCGCAGCACTGAAGCGGCGCGTGCCCAAGGTCTCCGACCTGGCGCCGCTCATGCAGTTCAAGAAGCCCGAGTTCAGCAAAACCGCGCGGCTCAAGCGGGCCAGCACCATCTGGGACCTGCGGGACATCGCCAAGCGGCGCACCCCGCAAGCGCCCTTCGACTACACCGACGGCGCCGCGGAAGCCGAAATCACCCTGCGCCGTGCCCGCCAGGCGTTCCAGGACATCGAATTCCGTCCCGGCATCCTGCGCGACGTCTCGAAGATCGATCTCCGCACGGATATCCTCGGCCAGGAATCCAAGCTTCCGTTCGGCATCGCACCCACCGGCTTCACCCGCATGATGCAGTCCGAGGGTGAATACGCAGGCTCGCAGGCCGCCGAGGCCGCCGGCATCCCCTACACGCTCTCCACCATGGGTACCGCCTCCATTGAGGACGTTGCCACGGCAGCGCCGAATGGCCGCAACTGGTTCCAGCTCTACCTGTGGACGGACCGCGACCGCTCGCTGGAGTTGATCGAGCGGGCTGCGAAGGCTGGCAACGACACCCTCATGGTCACCGTGGACACGGCAGTGGCCGGCGCCCGGTTGCGCGACGTCCGGAACGGCATGACCATTCCCCCGGCGTTGACACTGAAGACCGTCCTTGATGCCTCGTACCGGCCCGCTTGGTGGTTCAACTTCCTGACCCACGAGCCCCTGACCTTCGCCTCGCTGTCCAGGTACACGGGCACGGTGGCAGACCTGATCAACTCAATGTTCGATCCCACCTTGACCTACGAGGACCTGGACTGGCTGCGCGAGACGTGGAAGGGCAAGCTCGTGGTCAAGGGCATCCAGACCGTCGAGGATGCCCGGCGCGTTGTCGACCATGGGGCTGACGGCATTGTCCTGTCCAACCACGGCGGACGCCAGCTGGACCGTGCACCCATCCCGTTCCACCTGCTGCCTGAGGTCTCAGCTGCGCTGAAGGCTGACAACAGCAAGGCCGCGGTGATGCTGGATACCGGCATCATGAGCGGCGCCGACATCGTTGCCGCCCTCGCCCTCGGCGCAGACTTCGCCCTGATCGGCCGCGCCTACCTGTACGGGCTCATGGCCGGTGGCCGCGACGGCGTGGACCGGACCATCCAGATCCTGGAAAAGGACATGACCCGGACCATGGCACTGCTCGGAGTCAGCAAGGTGGCGGACCTCAACCCGGACCACGTCCACCTGCTGCAGCACTAACCCATGTAGGTAGCAGTAGAGCGCGTTTTGAAGCTTCAAAACGCGCTCTACTGCTACCCAGTTGGGCGAGGAGGCTAGATGAGGCCCTGGGCCAGCATGGCGTCGGCTACCTTCACGAAGCCACCGATGTTGGCACCCACCACGTAGTTGCCCGGCGCGCCATACTCTTCGGCGGTCTCGGCGCAGCGGTCGTGGATACCCACCATGATTTCCGTAAGCCGGGCCTCAGTGTGCTCGAACGTCCACGAGTCGCGGCTGGCGTTCTGCTGCATTTCCAAGGCAGAGGTAGCAACGCCACCTGCATTGGCGGCCTTGCCCGGCCCGAAGAGGATGCCCGCCTCCTGGAACACGGACACGGCTTTCCGGGTAGAGGGCATGTTGGCCCCCTCGGCAACGGCGATCAGGCCGTTGCTGACCAACTTGGCGGCAGCGTCGCCGTCGAGCTCGTTCTGGGTGGCGCAAGGCAGCGCAACGGTACCGTTGACATCCCACACCGAACCGCCCTCGACGTGGCTGGCGCCCGGGCGGCGGGCAGCGTATTCGGTCAGGCGGGCGCGTTCTACTTCCTTGACCTGGCTGAGCAGGGCAACATCGATGCCCGCCTCATCCACGATGTAGCCGGCGGAGTCGGAACACGCCACCACGGTGGCGCCAAGCGCCTGTGCCTTGGCGATCGCGTGGATGGCCACGTTGCCGGAACCCGAGACGACGACGCGCTGGCCGTCGAAGGACGTTCCACGCGTCTTCAGCATCTCCTGGGCGAAGATGACCGTTCCATAGCCGGTTGCCTCGGGCCGCACCAGCGAGCCACCCCAGGAGATTCCCTTGCCGGTCAGCACGCCGGATTCGTAGCGGTTGGTGATGCGCTTGTACTGGCCGAACAGGTAGCCGATCTCCCGTCCGCCCACTCCAATGTCGCCGGCCGGAACGTCCGTGTATTCACCAATGTGGCGGTAGAGCTCGGTCATGAAGGACTGGCAGAAGCGCATGATCTCCGCATCGGAACGGCCGCGCGGATCGAAGTCCGAGCCACCCTTGCCGCCGCCAATGGGCATGCCCGTCAGCGCGTTCTTGAAGATCTGCTCGAAGCCGAGGAACTTCACGATGCCCAGGTAAACCGAGGGATGGAAACGCAGTCCCCCCTTGTAGGGGCCCAGCGCCGAGTTGAACTCCACACGGAAGCCGCGGTTCACATGCACGCGTCCGGCGTCGTCGGTCCACGGGACGCGGAAGATGATCTGGCGCTCCGGCTCGCAGAGGCGTTCCAGGACGGCGCCTTCGAGGAACTCCGGATGACGGTCGTGGACCGGGCCCAGGCTTTCGAAAACCTCGGTTACGGCCTGGTGGAATTCCTTCTCTCCAGGGTTCCGCGCCAACACGGTGTCCCGGACGGCTTCGAGCCTTGAGTCCATGCGTCTTCCTATCCCTCAGTTGCCACGAGCCCGCGGCGAGACAATCAAAGTCCCGCTCATGGTTGCATCACAGAAGGTAGGATCTCCATCCGAGCCGGATGTGACCGCCGGGGCGCGACTTAACACAAGGGCAGAAAAGCCTCGGAAAGACGGGAAACCGAAGGTTAACAAAACCTCACAATGTGAGGAGTATCACGTTAGGTCTAGCGTTTGCGCCCGAACTTCGGCAGGTTGGGAAGGTTCGCCAGGAGGTCCGCGGCCTTGGTGGCCGCCCGGCCCACGGTGCGTCCGATCTGCTGCGGCACAGTATCGTCCGTCTGCAGGTCTACAGACACAGGCGCGTCCGTTGCGTGCGCTGTGACGGCCTGGCTGAGGGTCTCCGTGCGCGGCGCAACATCCTCCGCAACGGTGGCCGTGGCGGCTTCCGCGGCGGGCTCCCCCGCGGAAGGTACGACGGCGGCAGCCGCCGGTCCGACGTCGAACGTTTCCAGCCACGAGGCGACGCCCGCGAGCGGCTTGGGATTCAGGGTATAGAAGCGCTTCTGACCCTGAGCACGCATGCTGACGAGGTCAGCTTCGCGTAAAACCTTCAAATGCTTGGAGATGGTGGGCTGGCTTGCGGCCAACTCTTCTACCAGTTCCCCTACTGCTTTATCCCCAGAGCGGAGGGAAACCAGGATGTCGCGCCTGGTTGCCTCAGCAATGACGGCAAATACGTCGTCAGTCACCATGACACCCACCCTAGCGACATATACGCCAAATGGCATCCCTCGTTTCCGTCCGCCGCAGCGGCGGATCGTTGACCGCCGGGTGGGCCGGTGCTACAACTTTTGTCACGGTCCATCCGGGCTCCCAGGCCCCGGCCGCCAACACCACGGGGTGCAGGGCAATGACTGACTTCTTCAGGCGGCACATGTTCAACATCATCGCCGCAGTGTTCCTGGCCCTGTTCGTCCTGGTGTGGGCCGCCGTCCTGCTCCGCGTTGGCACGTGGGTTCCCACCGGCGAAGCCCAAGCACCCGAGTTGAACGGAGCCCTGGTCACCGCGGCCGGCGTCCTGGCCACTTCGCTGAGTTCCCTCACGGCCTCGGCCTTGGGTTTCACCATTTCCGAGGTCAAGCGGGACAACGCCGCGGCCGGAGAGCAGGGCCCGCTGATCAATCCCGCCCAGGTGGCCACCCGGCTCTCGGGCCGGGTGATCTTCGCCATCATGGTCTACATGACCATGGGGATGCTGGTCCTGGTGCTGTGGTTGTTCAAGGGACAGGCATCCACCGACCTTATTGGCGCGTTCGCGTTGTCGCTGCTGGGCTGGCTTGTCGGAGCGGCGGGGGTGGTGTTCCAAACGGAGAAGACGGACGCTTAGCTTGCTGGCAAGCGCTCAGTCGAACCAGGGATCCAAGCCGTACAAGGGGAAGATCTCCTTGCGCGTGGCGATGACCGTCCGGTCCACTTGGTCCGCGGGGTCGTAACCCACCTCCCAGGAACGCCACCAGATGTCCACATCGTCACCCATGGACTCAGGAGCCCACACTCCGTACTTCTCCTTGACGTACGTGCGCCACTCTTCGGGCACTGGGGTTACGAGGGGGACCGCGCGCTGCGTCACCATCCCGATCAGGTGGCTCCAGGCCCGCGGGACCACACCCGTGACGTCATAGCCGCCACCGCCCGTGGCAATCCACCGGTTGCCGCAGTAGCGGGCTGCGAGGCTCCCGACGGCGCTGGCGGCCTCACGCTGGGCATCGACGCTCAGGTTGAGGTGCGTGAGCGGATCCAGGCGATGGGAGTCACAGCCGTGCTGGCTGACGATCACCTCGGGCTGGAAAGCCCCGACGAGTTGCGGCACAACAGCATGGAACGCCCGCAGCCACGCGGCGTCGCCCGTGAACGCCGGCAGCGCGACGTTCACCGCCGTGCCGGGAGCGTCCGGACCGCCCGTTTCATTGGCGAAACCCGTACCGGGAAACAACGTCAGCCCGGATTCGTGCAGGGAAATGGTCATCACCCGGGGATCGTTCCAGAAGATGCCTTGCGTCCCATCGCCATGATGGGCGTCAACGTCGATGCAGACGATCCGCTGCACACCGCCGTCGAGCAACCGCTGGATAGCCATGGCAACATCGTTGTACACGCAAAAACCGCTCGCGCGCTCGCGCGAAGCATGGTGCATGCCACCGCTGAAGTTGACCGCCCGGATGGCCTTGCCGTCCAGGATCGAATCCGCCGCCAGCAATGACCCCCCGGCCAGCCGGGCACTGGCTTCGTGCATGCCCGCAAACGCGGGATCGTCCTCGGTGCCCAGCCCCCGCTCTTCGTCAGGCCAGTAGGGGTCCGCACTGACCCGGCGGACCGCCGCCACGTAGTCGGGGCTGTGGACCGAGCAAAGTTCGACGTCGGTAGCCACCGTGGGTGCCTCGACGGCCACATGGTTGTGGTTGAAAAGACCCAGGGATTCGGCCAGTCTTGCCGTCAGTTCCAGGCGCTGGGGTGCCATGGGATGGCCGGGCCCGAAGTTGTAGGCGGTCATGGCAGGATCCCACACCACCGTCGTTGGCAGTGCGGAACGCGTGATGCTGGAAGCCGCCGTTCCAAGCGTGGAGTTCATCCAGAACAGGCTACCTGAGGCCGTAGCGCCTCCCCGCCCGGTTACGGCAGCCGAATAGTGGTTTACTACTCAGGAAAGTATGTTCACTTGAGGAAGAGCGCCATGTCTCAAAGCCAGTCGCGGTCCACCGCCTCGGCCAACTGGCAACCAGGCCAGCCGGAACGTGAAGGCTTGTGGATCTTCACACGTGCCCGCGACTTCATCGACAACATAGCCAATACTTCCCCGGCCCGTCTGGCACTCGTGGCGTTCGGCCTGGTCATCCTGCTCTTTACCGGGCTCCTGTCCCTGCCTGCCTCCTCGGCTTCGGGCGAAGCCACTCCGCTCCACCAAGCGATGTTCACGGCAGTGTCCAGCGTCTGCGTCACCGGGCTGACGGTGGTCTCCACGGCAACCCACTGGTCCTTCTTCGGACAATTGGTGATCCTGGTGGGCATCTTCGTCGGTGGCTTGGGCACGTTGACACTGGCATCCTTGCTGGCGCTCATGGTCAGTAAGAGGCTTGGCGTCCGTGGAAAGCTCATTGCCCAGGAAGCCATGAACAACGCAGGCCGGCTCGGCGAAGTGGGCACGCTGCTCCGGATCGTCATCACCACCTCCGTGGTGATCGAAGCCGCCTTGGCCCTGGCCTTGATTCCGCGCTTCATGCTTCTGGGTGAGCCGTTCTGGCAATCCGTGTGGCATGGCGTGTTCTACTCGATCTCGTCCTTCAACAACGCCGGCTTCACGCCCCACTCGGACGGGATCGTCCCGTACGAAACCGATCTGTGGATCCTCATCCCCCTGATGCTCGGGGTGTTCCTGGGCAGCCTCGGCTTCCCCGTGGTGATGGTGCTCCAACAGAATGGCCTGAACTGGAAGAAGTGGAACCTCCACACCAAGCTCACCATCCAGGTCTCCTTCATCCTCCTGCTGGCCGGAACCGTGCTGTGGGCACTGATGGAGTGGGACAATGTGCGCACCATCGCGCACATGGACCTGGGCGACAAGATCATCCATTCGCTCTTCGCCTCTGTCATGACCCGGTCCGGCGGCTTCAACCTGGTGGACCAGAACCACATGGAATCCACCACCATGCTGCTCACCGACGCGCTCATGTTCGCCGGTGGCGGCTCGGCATCAACGGCCGGCGGCATCAAGGTGACCACCATCGCCGTCATGTTCCTGGCAATCATCGCCGAAGCCCGCGGCGACGCTGACGTCAAGGTGTACGGCCGGACCATCCCGCAAGGCACCATGCGCGTTGCCATTTCCGTGATCGTTGCCGGCGCCACCCTGGTGTCCGTCGCGGCCTTCCTGCTGCTGTCCATCAGCGGAGCCTCGCTGGACCGGGTGCTCTTCGAAACCATTTCCGCCTTCGCCACTGTAGGACTGAGCACCAACCTCAGTGCCGAGCTGCCGCCGTCGGGCGTTTATGTCCTGACGGCCCTCATGTTCGCCGGCCGCGTCGGCACCGTTACCCTCGCTGCGGGCCTGGCCCTGCGCCAACGCAGCCAGCTGTTCCACTACCCGGAAGAGAGGCCAATCATTGGCTAGCACCCAGGGGGCGGCCAACCGTCCCGCCCACAACGCACCGGTCCTGGTGATCGGCCTTGGCCGCTTTGGTTCGGCCACGGCTGAGCAATTGGTGAAGCAGGGCCGAGAGGTCCTGGCGATCGAACGCGACCGCAGCCTGGTCCAGAAATGGGCTCCGGTGCTCACCCACGTCGTGGAAGCGGATGCCACCAACATCGACGCCCTGCGCCAGCTCGGTGCGCAGGAGTTCAGCTCGGCCGTCGTGGGCGTGGGCACCTCGATCGAATCGTCCGTGCTGATTACCGTGAACCTGGTTGACCTGGGCATCCAGCACCTCTGGGTCAAGGCGATCACGCCGTCCCACGGCAAGATCCTCAGCAGGATCGGCGCCAACCACGTCATCTACCCCGAAGCCGACGCCGGTGTCCGTGCCGCGCACCTCGTGTCCGGGCGCATGCTTGACTTCATCGAATTCGACGACGACTACGCGATCGTCAAGATGTACCCGCCCAAGGAAACCGTGGGCTTCACCTTGGAGGAATCCAAGGTCCGTTCGAAGTACGGCGTCACCATTGTGGGCGTGAAGACGCCGGGTGAGGACTTCACCTACGCGCGTCCGGAAACCAAAGTGTCCGGACACGACATGCTGATCGTGTCCGGACACGTGGACCTGCTGGAACGCTTCGCGGCCCGCCCGTAGCTTGGCTTGCTTGGCGCCTAGCCCAGTTGCTTGGTGATCTCCGCCGCCCTCGCAGCCGCTGCGCGGGCGCCGTCCGCGATGATCCTGGGGATCCCGCCGTCGTTGAACGCCGCGATGGCGCGCTCGGTGGTGCCGTTGGGGCTGGTCACCGCCACGCGCAGGTCTGTGGGGTTCGCGCCGGGCTCGGCGAGCATGAAGCCCGCACCGGCCACCGTTTCGCGCGCCAGCATGAGCGACAGCTCCTCATCCAACCCGAGTTCGACGCCGGCAGCGGCCATGGCCTCCGCAAGGTAGAACGCATAGGCGGGTCCGGAGCCGCTGATCGCGGACAAGGCGTCCACTTGGTCCTCGGGCACCTCCACAACAGTGCCGGCACCTGCCAGCGCCGTCTTGGCACGCTGGAGCTGCTCAGGGCTGCAGTGCGTTCCGGGCGATACGGAAACCACGCCGCGGCCCAGCTTGGCGGGCGTGTTGGGCATGGTGCGGATCACCGGCTGCCCTTCCGGCAGCGCTGCTTCGAGTTGGGCAAGGGAAACGGCGGCAGCCACACTGACCACGATGGTGTCCTTGCCCAGTGCGGGACTGATCTCCCGGGCCAGGTCCGTAATGCCAACCGGCTTGACGCCAAGGATCACCATTCCGGCGCCCTTGGTGGCCAGCTTGTTGTTGTCCGGGTCCTCTTCGCCGGCGATCGCCATGACGCCGTGGCGCTGGGCCAGCTCCTCCGCCCGCTCGGCGCGACGCACCGTGGCGACAACATCGGACGGGTCGGCACCCGCGGCGAGAAGACCGCCAAGAATTGCCTCGTTCATGGATCCACAGCCAAGGAATGCGATTCGGTTGCTCATGGCTCCATCATGGCAGTTGGCCCTTGGGCGGGTCGAACGCCGGCGCGGGTCCAGGCCGCACCAGTCCAGGATTCCCAGCTAGTTCACAAGGTTATTGCAGGCGGCGCCCATGGTTGGTCCGTAACTTAGTAGTTACCTCATTGAGGGTGCGAGTGATGAGGCGGGCATGGGGATGTCCGCCAGCAGCACCGGTGGCCGGGGCGGGTTTTCCCCCATTTCCCGATTCGGCCGCCGGTGCTTTCGCTTTTAAGGCAGGTGGGCCGAGTTTAAGGCAGGCGGCCGGGCCTTGGGGCCGGGCCAGGAGGCCACGGCACGCGCGCGTGGGAAAGCCCGGGCCAACGGGTCCGGGCTTTCCGTGCTCTTGCTCAGCTAGCTGTCCAGGCTCCGGACCAGGGGAACACTCAGATGCTGCCGCGCGAAGCGCAATGTTTCGGCAAGCATTTCCTCGCGCTCCCCGGCAACTTTTGCCTTGCGGGTGGAGATCTCGGCCACCACCACGCCGTCGAATCCGTTGGATGCCAAGTGCTGGAGGACGTCGGCGCACTGCTGGGTACCGGTTCCGGGTACCAGGTGCTCGTCCTTCCCCGAACCCGAACCATCCGTCAGGTGCACGTGCCGGAGCTTGCTGCCCAAGGCCTGGACCGCTTCCAGACTGTTGGCCCCGGCAGTTGCCGCATGCGAGAAATCCCACGTGACGTCGTCGTAATCCTGTCCCAACGGGTCCCAATGCGGCAGGTAAGCAACGGCCTCACGTCCACGCACACGCCACGGATACATGTTCTCCACGGCAATGTGTACTTGGTACATGGCCGCGATCTCGCGGACACCCTCAGCGAAATTCTCTGCATAATTCGACTGCCAACGGAACGGCGGGTGGACCACCACCGTGTCGCAGCCCACCTCCTTGGCCATCTGGCAGGACCGCTCGATCTTGTTCCACGCGGATCCCCACACCTGCTGCGTCAGGAGCAAGGTAGGCGCGTGGATCGAGACAATCGGCTGCTTGTACCGGTGGCTCAACTGGACAAGGGCATCCGGGTTCTGGCTGACGGCGTTATTGGTCACCATGACCTCCACGCCTTCGTAGCCCAGGTCCTGCGCGACGGCGAACGCGTCATGGACGCTCAGTGGATAGACCGATGCGCTGGACAGCGCCACCGGTATCTGGCGGTTGTTGGCAACAGGTTCGACGTCGGTACTCATCTCAGGAGGCCAGCCCGGCTGCTGCGGGGGCTGGGATGGGTGCTGGGGCGGGATCGTTCACCGGGACCGGGAAATCCTTGATGGGGTGGTCCTGTTGGTCTTTCCCGTCTTCCTTGGCCTTTTTCTTGGACTTGTCCTTCTTGCGCTTGCCAACGTGCGGCGCCGGGTCCAAGGCCTCCTCAAAGACCAGTTGGTCGAGGCGGCGCAGGATCAGGCCTTCACGGAGGGCCCAAGGACAAATCTCCATCTTGGGGAACTCAAACAGTTCCAGGGCCGCCTCCGCCACCAAGGCGCCGGCCAGGAGCTGGCGTGCCCTCGCGTCCGAAACGCCAGGCAGGTAGAGGCGGTCAGCAACGGTCATCGCGGAAATCCGCTGGGCCCACAAACCAAGATCCGCGGCATGGAGCTCGCGCTTCACGTAGGGCCCCGCAGCGCTCGGAGCGGCGCCGGCAATGCGGGCCAGCGACCTGAAGGTCTTGGACGTGCCGGCCACCAGGTTGGCCCGGCCCAGTTGATGGAATTCGCGGACCACCGGCTTGAGCGTGGATCGGATGTAGCGGCGCAGTTCCTTGACGCTCTTGGCCGTCGGCGGATCCTCGTGGAGCCAGTCCCGGGTGAGGCGGCTGGCTCCCAAAGGAACCGAGGTGGCGAATTCCGGCAATTCATCGGTTCCGTAGGCCATTTCGAAGGAGCCACCGCCGATGTCCAAGTCCAGGATGGGACCTGCGCCCCACCCATACCAACGGCGGACCGCGAAGAACGTCATGGATGCTTCTTCGCTGCCGGTCAGTTCCTGCAGGGTAACGGTGGTTTCGTGCTTCACCCTGGCCAGGACCTCGGCCCCGTTGGTGGCCTCACGGATGGCCGACGTACAGAACGCCAGCAGGTCTTCCGCTTTGTGGCGCGCGGCGAACTCCCACGCTTCAAGGACGAACTCCACCAGTTCATGCTGTCCGGCATCATTGATGTTGCCGTCTTCGTCGAGGTACTGGACCAGGCTCAACGGGCGCTTGTGGGACGCGAAAGCTACCGGACGCGCGCCAGGGTGGGCATCCACGAGCAGCAGGTGGACGGTATTGGAACCGATGTCGAGAACGCCAAGACGCATTCTGCCATTATTCACCGATTCGAACCCCGTGAAGCAACTTCGCGGCGACGTTTCGCTGACGCGGCGGTGTCCTATGGTGCCGTTGCCTGCTGGTCCGCGGAACCGTCCACTTCGTCAGCGCGCTTGAAGTCCCTGCGGATGTTGGCGATTCCCTCGGGATCGATTTCGAAGCCGTGCTCGCTTCCCGGGTTGATGACCAGGCCGAGCTCATCGCCGATGTTGCCAAGGATGGCCGAACCCAAGGTGCCCAGGACATGCGGTGCCGCTTCCAGGAAGCGTGCGTCGACGCGGCTGGGGTGGCTGAAGACCGCCAGGACGGGCTGTCCGTCCGCGTTGGAGAGGACCAGCGGCTCCACCGACGAGTCAGGGCCGTCCACGGATTCCGAGCTGACGAGGTACACCTCGTTGTTCAGGAAAGCCAGGATGACGTCCACCGGGTTCGCGTCCGGCTTTTCGGCCAGGGCAAGCTTGGCTTCCAGGTCGTTCAAGGGGGCGTTGTCGGGTGAAACTGTCTGTTCAGTCATGCTTCTACTCGACCATGATGCCTGCCGGGACGCAATTCGCGGTACGTCACGGCAGGCAGATGTAGCCGGGTTACTTCTTTGCCGCAGCCTTTCGCGCGGGAGCTTTCCGGGTGGCGGTCCGCTTAACCGGTCCCTTGGCGCGCTTTTCAGCCAGGAGCTCAATGGCCCGTTCCCTGGTGAGCTCTTCGAGGGACGTGGACCGCGGCACCGTAATGTTGGTGACGCCATCGGTGATGTAGGGGCCAAAGCGGCCTTCCTTCACCACGATGTTCTTCTCGGAGACCGGGTCCGGACCGAACTCAGCCAGCGGCGGCACGGCAGCACGCGCGCCCCGCTGCTTGGGCTGGGAGTAGATTTCCAAGGCCTGTTCCAGCGTGATGGTGAAGATTTCCTCTTCGGAGCCGATGGAACGCGAATCCGTGCCCTTCTTCAAGTACGGACCGAAGCGGCCGTTCTGCACCGTGATGGGGTTCCCCTCGGCGTCCTCGCCCAGGACACGGGGAAGGCTCATGAGCTGCAGGGCCTCGTCCAGGGTGACAGTGTCAACCGTCATGGACTTGAAAAGCGAACCCGTGCGCGGTTTTGCCTTCACGGGCTTCTTCGGTGGCTTGGGCTTGCCGTTCTTGTAGTACTCCACCGGCAGGTTGGCCAGTTGTTCCTCGGTCAGCTCAGGGATGATCTCGGTGACGTATGCTCCGTAGCGGCCGTTCTTGGCCACCACCGTGTGACCGGTGTGCGGGTCGGCGCCAAGGACGCGTTCCTCCGGCGCGGCAGTTTCCATGAGCTCGATGGCCTTGGCAGCCGTCAGCTCGTCGGGAGCAAGTTCCTCCGGAACGTTGGCGCGGGCAGACTCAACAACCTCGCCGGTTTTCTGGTCCACCGTTGGAATGGTGCTCTCCAGGTACGGACCGAACTTGCCCACGCGCAGCATGATGCCGTCGGCGATCGGCACGGAGTTGATCTCGCGGGCGTCGATCTCACCCAGGTTGTTCACGATGCTCAACAACCCGGGATCAGCGTCTTCACCGTAATAGAAGTGCTTGAGCCACGCGGCGCCAATGGCTTGGCCGTTGGCGATCTTGTCCAGGTCGCCTTCCATGTCAGCAGTGAACTCGTAGTCGACGTAGTCCGTGAAGTGCTGCTCCAACAGGCGGATCACGGAAAATGCAATCCAGCTGGGGACCAGGGCCGAGCCTTGCTTCCGCACATAGCCACGGTCCTGGATGGTGGAAATGGTGGACGCGTACGTGGACGGGCGGCCGATGCCCTTCTTTTCCAGTTCAGCCGTGAGCGAGGCTTCCGTGTAGCGCGGCGGCGGAGAAGTTTCGTGGCCAACAGCAACAATGTCTGAAGCCGTCAGGGAGTCGTCCTTGGCGACGTTGGGGAGGCGGCGGGCCTCGTCCGAGTCGTCATCTTCGCGGCTGGCGTCTTTGCCTTCCTCGTACGCAGCCAGGAAGCCGGGGAAGGTGATGACCGTACCGGATGCCGAGAACTCAGCGTCCCGGCCATCGGCTGCCACGGCACCCAGGCGGATAGTGGCAGTGGAACCCTTGGCATCGGCCATCTGCGAGGCGACCGTGCGCTTCCAAATGAGCTCGTACAAGCGGAACTCGTCGCCGCTCAGCTGCTGCGCTACCTGGGCAGGGGTCCGGAAAGAGTCTCCTGCGGGACGAATGGCCTCGTGGGCTTCCTGGGCGTTGGCGGCCTTGTTGGCGTAGACGCGCGGACCCTGCGGAACATACTCGGGGCCGTAAAGTTCGGCGGCCTGGCGGCGGGCAGCCGTAACAGCCTCATCGCTCAATGCGGACGAGTCGGTACGCATATAGGTGATGTAACCGTTCTCGTACAAGCGCTGTGCCACCTGCATGGTGCTCTTGGAGGAGAACCGGAGCTTACGGCCGGCTTCCTGCTGCAGCGTGGACGTGGTGAACGGCGCGGCCGGACGCCGGGTGTACGGCTTGGTGTCCACCGAGCGGACGCGGAAATCGGCGTTCTCCAGCCCGGCAGCCAAGGACGTGGCAAGTTCCTCATTGAGGTGCACCACGCTGGACGACGTGAGCTCACCGTTGTCATTGAAGTCGCGCCCCGTGGCCACCTTGGAACCGTCCACGGCGGCGAGCTTGGCTTTGAAGGAACCCGAGTCCGCGCCGAACTGGCCCGTCAGATCCCAGTAGGAGGCTGCACGGAAAGCCATGCGCTCCCGTTCACGATCAACCACCATGCGGGTGACCACGGACTGCACGCGGCCCGCAGAAAGCCCGCGGGCCACCTTCCGCCACAGGACCGGAGAAATTTCGTAGCCGTACAGGCGGTCCAGGATACGGCGCGTTTCCTGGGCATCCACCAAGGCGGTGTCCACGTCGCGGAGGTTGTCCATGGCACGGTGGATGGCTTCCTTGGTGATTTCACCGAAGGTCATGCGGTACACGGGGACTTTGGGCTTCAGGACCTCAAGGAGGTGCCACGCGATGGCTTCGCCTTCGCGGTCCCCATCGGTTGCGAGGTACAGCGCGTCAGCGTCTTTCAGCTGGGCCTTGAGCTCGGCAACCTTTTTCTTCTTGTCCGGCGAGACAACGTAGTAAGGCTTGAAGTCGTTCTCGACATCGACGGCGAACTTGCCGAGGGACGTCTTCTTCAGTTCTGCAGGGAGGTCCGACGGTTGCGGGAGGTCCCGGATATGGCCGATCGAAGCCTCGACGATGAAGCCCTCGCCCAGGTATTTGGCGATGGTCTTACTCTTGGCCGGAGACTCCACGATCACGAGTTTCTTGCCGGTTTTTGCCTTGCTGGGCACGGTGCTCCTACAGAAAAAATGTGTCATTGGGCTGGTGCCCATATTGGCCTAGTTCACCATAAATTGCAGAATTCTGCGTTTTTGGCCGGGAACCCCGGCCGGTTTGGGACGGTTACTGGCCGGGCGCCAGACGGTCGTCCGGGATCATCGACCACAGCGTGGCCACGCGCTCCGCGCCGTCCGGAATCCGGGTGGGATCGTCCAGTTCGTACTCCCTGATGACCTCCCGGATCCTGTCGGAGAGCTCCTTGCGCTGCGGATTGGTCAGGTACAGAAGGTTGCTTGCCAGGACCACCGCCGCCGGTTCCTCCGCGGTGTCTCCCCGCTGCCTCCGTTCACCCCGTGCTTTGGCGAACGCGGAAGCCCTGCGCCGGAAGGCATCCAGCTCCAGGTCGACGACGGCGATCTCGGGGCTTGCCACGCTGCCTCCCGAGATGGTGAAGTCCGTACCGGCGGCCTTCCAGCGACGCTCCCTGGCGTCGCCGGCATTCTCCGCGGGAGCCACGATTCCCCACTTCTGGAGGGCACGGAGGTGGTAGCTCATGGCGCTGGGCGTCAGTCCCGTCCTGGCGGCCAGCTCGGTGGCGGTGTGGCTCACCTGCGTGGCGTAGAGTTCCGAGATGACTTCAAGCCTGGCCGCGTGGGCCAGGGCGCGGATGGCCTTGGGATCGGTGATCTCCACCGTCTTTTCGGCCCTCTTGCGACGCGGAACTCCGCCTTCTGCCTCGGATGCCTCGTTGTTTACACTCACTTCATCAGTGTAATCAGGGTCACTTGCTGGAGGGCTGGTGCTGGTGGCGCGCGGCGTGTAAGCCGCCGTCATGCTGACACCTCATGGCCGGGCAGCTGGCGGCCAGGCACCTCATGGCCGGGCAGCTGGTCGTCCGGGAGCAGGAATCCGTCCCGGACCAGGTTCCGGACGTCGTTGAACAGCCCTTCACGGAACGCATCCGCATCAAAGTCCGCTCCCCCGCCCAGGAGCACCTCAAGTGCGGTGATGATCTGGCCCACGGACAGTTCACCATCGCACGTGGACACGAAGCCGGCCAGTTCCGAACTGAGCAAGTTGGTCCGGCGAAGTCCTGCGCCCTGCCTGAGCAGGATCACGCCAGGGTGCTCGGCTCCCGGGCGCTGGTGCCGTTCCTCCGTGACATCGTCGGCGACAAGCAAGTGGGCCTCCGCGAGGTTGTTGCCGGCAACCCAGTCGGCGCGATCCACGGCAGCTCCGAGGTGCGGACCGATCGGCTGCTCGATGGGGTAGGTGATTTCCTCGAACCTCCTGAGGACTTCCGCGCCGTCTGAAGGACGCCGCAGCCAGATCATGCCGAAGCCAATGCCTTCAACGTCCCTGGAAGCGAAGTCGTCAAGGTAGGCGGCATATGCATCCTGGTAATGGGCGCGGTCCCTGCCCTCCGAAGCGTCCTGGAGCCACGTCTCGGCATACTGCTCCGGACCCACCTGCTCACGCTGGATGAACCACACGTCCAGGCCTGAGCCTTGGAGCCAGGACGTTGGCCGGTCCTGCCACTCCGAACCCGAGGGAATCTCCCAGTTTCCCAGCATCTGCGCCGTTCCACCCGGTTCCAGAACCGTGGCCAATGAGGTCACCAGCGAGGAGACTATGTCGTCGCCCGGGAGTCCGCCGTCTCGATACGTGAACTGATCGGCAGCAGACTCTCCGCTGCTCCGCGGAGTGATCACGAACGGGGGGTTCGACACCACCAGTCCAAACTTTTCCCCTGCAACCGGCTCCAGCAAAGAGCCCAGCCTGAGGCTCACGCGGGCTTCCAGGTTTCCTGGATCCAACCCGAGTTCGGAAGCATTGAGAAGAAGATTGAACCTGGTGAAAGCAAGGGCACGTTCGGAGATGTCCGTGGCAGTCACGTGCTCACAATGATGCAACAGGTGGAAAGTCTGGATTCCACACCCGGTGCCCACATCCAGGGCCCGCGCGGTGTGGTGGCGGATGGTGGTTTGAACGAGCGTGGTGGACGCCTGGCCTATCCCGAGAACGTGATCATGCCTCAGGACACCCGGCTGCTGGTGGGCAGCGAGGTCGCTGGCCACCCACAGTTCCGCTCCCCCGGTTCCATCCGCGTTGGCGTCCCAGCCATAAGGCCGCAGATCCGCCTTCGCAGACACGACTTCACCTTCAAGAGTCACCAGCCCGAGCTCGGCGAGACCAGCCGCCCCCACATCCGGCAGCGCAGCGTCCACGTCTCTGGCCGTCTGCGGAACCGCGAGGAGCCACAGCCGGACGATCACCGACAAGGCCGACGCTCCTGGTTGCCCTGCCCCCGTGTGCCGTTCAGTGACCAGGAGTGCCGGAATGAGTTGGTCCCTGCCGAGTGCCTCATAAGCGGATTCGCCAAGGAAATCCGCGACGCCATCCACTGTGTACCGGATGGCGCGAAGGTTGGCTGCCAACGCCGCGAGAAGGCCGGGACGGTCGCTGCGGGGAGCGTCGGCAGTGGCACCGGAAGTAAAAGCTGTTGGGGTTTGGTTCACCCAGCAAGTCTATTGGCGCTGTTTCAGCCTGGTCTCCGGACAGGATGGCCTATGTGGAAAAGCCGGGCCCCGGAACCCGGTAGCGTTGAATCATGCTCATTTTCTCCTCCGCACGGCGCCCTGCCGGTCTTGTTGCCGTCGCTGCGGCAACGCTGTTGGCTCCCACGGCATGCCAGCAGCCAGTGGACATCGCCCACGCAGACGTTCCCGCCTGGAAGAAGGATGCGCTGCCTGCTGCTGCCGGCGTGGTCCTGGAGGACTCCGGAAAGATCCTGAACCGTGATCCGATTGTCAAGGACTCGCCCAGCGTGCCCGCCGGAACCTATACGCTCACCATGGCGTGCGATGGCGGTGGCAAGGCTTTCTTCGCCGTCAGCACCGGCGGAAAGCAGATTGCAGACGCGGGCGCCGCCTGCAACGGAAGCCGCGAAGTGGCCAAGATCAAGGTCCCGGCCGCAGCGGACCTCAGCATCTCGGCCAGCAGCGTCGATGCACCCTTGATCTTTGCTTACCAAGTGGTTCCGGCAGCGGGCTAAATCCCGCATCCGCCCTCTATGGCGGCCTAGCCCGCAAGCGTAAAGTCAGAACATGGGCGGCGCGTTGGCTGGCTCGGTGACGTCGCGACGGCTGGCGAGTGCCGCCGTCGTACTGTTGTTTGGCCTGGGCGGCACCCTGACGGGCTGCGAGTACACCTATGACGACCGAGGTACTCCGCAGGCCACACCCACGGCGCCGGCGGGCAGCAACGTGGTGCTCCCTCCCGATCCGTCCCTGCAGCAGACTGTCACCGGTGACGCCTTGGAGGAATGGGCCAAGTCGGCGCTGCCGGAATCGCAAGGGAGGTCCTTCTACTCAAGCAGCGGCTACCTGAGTCCCGGCGAATCCAAGACCGAACAGACCGTCCAATTGCCCGGCGGCACGTATGCCGTCACCTTGGCATGCCGGGGCACGAGGCGGGTCACCTTCACCGTCCGGATGGGCGAATCCGATCTGGTGGACCTGACACTGGGGTGCACCAACGCCCGCGTCAGCGTGGTCCAACTGGACAAGGACGCCATCCTGGACATCACGGTAGGCGCCAGGTCCGATGCGAACTTCGCCTACCGGGTCAGCCGGCTCTGACTCCGGCGCTCAGGCCGCCTCGCAACCCCCGGGGCACCGCAGCGTTGCCGGGTCCGAGGCGCATTCCGCGCAGTAAAGCGTGAGCGTCCGGCAACTCGGGTTGGAGCAGTTCTCGAATTTGTTGGTTGGGGAGGCACACCGGACGCACTCCCCGATGGTCTTGGCGTCGTCGCTGAACTCCACGTGCATGCGTTTGTCGAACACATACAGCGAGCCTTCCCAGAGGCCCTGGTCCTTGAACGTCTCGCCGTAGCGGACAATGCCGCCATCCAACTGGTAGACCTCCTTGAAGCCCCGGTTGACCATGAGGCTGGAAAGGACTTCGCAGCGGATACCACCGGTGCAGTACGTGACTACCGGCTTGTCTTTGAGGGCGTCGTACTTGCCGGAGTCCAACTCCTTGATGAAGTCGTGCGTGGTGGCGACGTCCGGCACGATTGCGTCCTTGAACTTTCCGATCTGGGCCTCGAAGGCGTTGCGCCCGTCGAAGAACACAACGTCCTCGCCGTCGGCCTTCTTGGCGTCCAGCAAGGTGTGCAGTTCCTCGGGCTGCAGGTGCTTGCCGCCGCCCACCACGCCGTGCTCGTCCACCTTCAGCTCGCCGGGCGCACCGAAGGACACAATCTCATCGCGGACCTTGACGCTGAGGCGCGGGAAATCGTCGGCGCCGCCCTCCGACCATTTGACGTCGATGCCGTGGAAGCCCTTGTACTCCCGGGTGGTCTTGACGTACTGCTTCATGTTGTTCAGCTCGCCGCCCACCGTGGCATTGATGCCATCCTTGGAGATGAGGATCCTGCCCGTGAGGCCCAGCTTCTCGCACAGGGCACGCTGCCAGAGACGCACCGCGTCAGGATCGGCGATCGGAGTAAAGCCATAGAAAAGCACAATTCGGTTCAAAGCCACCGTTAAAGGGTACTTGGTGCACTAGAATCGCGCGCTGACGTCACAATTTCATAAGCACGGAATGCTGGGGCCTGCGTGCTCTGTTGCTTCCAGGAGCCCTGGCATAGTCTCTCTACATGAGTCCAGACGCCTTGGTTGAAGACATCGCGCACCTCTTGGAAGTCTGGGTAGCCGGCTGGTCCGGTTGCCGGGGCTATGAATCGCGTCAAGAGGGACGTTTCCCCGCCGCACTCCGCGCCGACAAGACCGGTGACTGGGAGTATTTCGCCCACGATCCTTCCGACGAAGAATTCGCCACCCTTGCCGCCAAGACGTCCGAGGCCGACACCCGTATCCTGACGGTCCTCACCAACGACGTCCAACGGTACAAGTACCTCGCCGAACAGCACGGCCTCACCGTCAATTCGGCCTCCCAAACCATGATGATCGTGGACATGGAAACCCAGGATGCCGAGGATCCCTGGCTTCCTGACGACGATCTGGAATTGGCAACCTCCGAGTCCAACGGCGTGCACTACGCCGTGGTCCATTCCGGTGAGCAGGTTGCCGCCAGCGGCCGGGTCTACGTGGTCAACGGAACCGCGGTATTCGACAAGATCGTTACCGAGCCTGCTTTCCAGCGCAGGGGCCTCGGCAGCTTCATCATGAAGGCCCTGGCCGCCCAGGCCTTCGCCCACGACGTCCAAAACGGACTCTTGCTCGCCTCACTGGACGGGCAAAAGCTGTACTCCCACCTGGGTTGGGACGTGGTGTGCCATGTCCTCATGATGTCCGTCGGCAGCACAGGCGGTTCCGACTTGTCCGCAGCCTGACAGCGCGCCTTCCGTAGCGCGAACGACGGCGGTCCCCTCCCGGGGGCCGCCACGTCCGGTTTGCACCGGAATGACAGAATGATTTGGTGGCTGCACCAAACTCGATGATTTCCTTGCTGGGCCGGACCCCGGACCCCGAACAACTGCGCCACGTCCACACCATTCCTGCGCGCAAAGCCGTCAACGAGCCTTGGCCTCACTGGGTGCACCCGGACATCGTGGCGGCGTACCAGGGGCTGGGCATCCAGGAGCCCTACCGGCACCAGGTCCAGGCGGCCGGCCTCGCCCATGACGGCCAGCACGTGGTGATCGCCACGGGAACGGCCTCCGGCAAATCCCTTGCTTACCAGTTGCCTGCCCTGGACGCCATCCATCGCTCGGAACTGCGTGTGCTGTCCGAGCCCGGAAAGATCCACGACGACGGCGCGGTGACCCTGTACCTGTCCCC
The DNA here is from genome assembly GCF_044748905.1 of Paenarthrobacter sp. NPDC089714. Classification (NCBI taxonomy): domain Bacteria; kingdom Bacillati; phylum Actinomycetota; class Actinomycetes; order Micrococcales; family Micrococcaceae; genus Paenarthrobacter; species Paenarthrobacter sp. NPDC089714. The sequence goes on along the minus strand of NZ_JBIVGX010000021.1, from coordinate 19,179 downwards.
CACCAAGGCCCTGGCCGCGGATCAGCTCGCCGCCATCCGCGCACTGAAACTGCCCACCGTTAGGGCCGAAACCTACGACGGCGACACCGATATATCGGCCAGGCGCTGGATCCGTGACCACGCCAATTTCATCCTGGCGAACCCGGACATGCTCCACTTCGGGATCCTGCCCAACCATGCTTGGTGGGCCAAATTCTTCCGGCGGCTCCGCTACGTGATCGTCGACGAAGCCCACAGCTACCGCGGCGTGTTCGGTTCCCATGTTGCCAACCTGATGCGCAGGCTGCGCCGGATCTGCGCCTACTACGGCGCCGGCTCCTCCTTCCCCGAGCCTGTCTTCATCGCGGCGTCCGCCACGGCCTCCGATCCGGGAGTATCGTTCGGCCGGCTGATCGGTGCTCCGGCCAGGGAGATTTCCGAAGACTGTTCGCCCCACGGGTCCACGACTGTAGCGTTCTGGGAACCGGCCCTCACCGACCTCAAGGGCGAGAACGGTGCCAAGCAGCGCAGGACGGCCGTGGCCGAGACCGCCGACATCCTGGCCAACCTGGTGTCCTCGAGGGTCCGGACCATCGCTTTCATCAAGTCCCGGCGCGGCGCGGAATCCATCGCGTCCATCACCAAACGGTTGCTGGACGACGTTGATCCCTCCCTGCCCGGCCGCGTTGCCGCCTACCGCTCGGGTTACCTGCCCGAGGAGCGGCGGGCCCTGGAACAGGCCTTGCGCTCCGGACAGTTGCTGGGCGTCTCGAGTACGTCCGCTTTGGAACTGGGCATCGACATCTCCGGGCTGGACGCCGTTTTGGTTGCCGGCTGGCCCGGAACGCGGGCATCGCTGTTCCAACAGATCGGCCGGGCGGGCCGTGCCGGGCAGGACGCCATCGCTGCCTTCGTGGCCAGCGACGATCCGTTGGACACCTATCTGGTGAACCACCCACAGGCGATCTTCGACGTATCTGTCGAGGCGACGGTCTTCGACCCCGGCAACCCGTACGTCCTGGGACCGCATTTGTGCGCCGCAGCCGCCGAGTTGCCCATCGGCCCCGCCGAACTTGAGCTCTTTGGCAGCACCGCGGAAGGCCTCCTTGACCGGCTCGTGGCGCAGGGATACCTCCGCAAACGGCCGGCGGGATGGTTCTGGACCCATTCGGAAAGTGCCGCCGGCATGGTGAATCTCAGGGCAGACGGCGGTGGCCCCGTCAGCATCGTGGATGCGGACACGGGATCCCTCCTGGGCACCATGGACTCCCCCCAAACGCATTACCAAGCGCATACGGGGGCCATCTACGTGCATCAGGGTGAAAGTTACCTGGTGGAGGAGCTCAACGAGCGCGACCACTGCGTTATGGTCCGGCGCGTGAACCCGGACTTCTACACCACCGCGCGCGACGTCACCCAGATCGAGGTACTGGAAACCTCCCGCTCGGTCCAATGGGGCGACATCACGGTGCATTTTGGCGATGTCAGAGTAACAACCCAAGTGGTCTCCTTCCAGCGCAAGGCCTTGATTTCCAATGAAATCCTCGGTGAAGAACCCCTGGACCTCGGAGCCAGGGACCTCTTCACCAAGGCGGTGTGGTTTGTGGTGGACAACCGTTCGCTGCATGGTGCCGGATTGGTAGAGGCACAGTTCCCGGGCGCACTGCATGCTGCCGAGCACGCCGCGATCGGGCTCCTGCCGTTGGTGGCCTCCAGCGACCGCTGGGACATTGGCGGGGTGTCCACCGCGCTTCACGCAGATACGGGCGTTCCAACGATCTTTGTCTACGACGGGCACCCTGGTGGCGCCGGCTTCGCGGAACGAGGTTTCGAGAAAGCCAAGGTGTGGCTCACCGCCACGCGACAAGCCATTGATGCCTGCGAATGCGATGCCGGCTGCCCGTCCTGTGTCCAGTCACCCAAATGCGGAAACAAGAACAACCCCTTGGACAAGGCAGCCGCCATCACGCTCCTTGATGTCCTGCTGAAAAACGCCGTCTGACGCTGCTGGGCCGGACTTAGGGTGGAGGGCCCGCCCTGGCCCTGCCCGCGGCGACCCCCAAGGCAAAGGGCTGCGAGAATTCCGTGGCTACCTCAACCGTGTCGCCCGCAAGCACCCGGCACGACGTGATCCGCGCATCGTTCCGGGCTGCTACTCCTTCAGCGACGCTGCACGGCTCACCGGCTACCAGACCCCGGGCGGCATCCGCTGCTGCGAGCGCGGCCAGATCCGCCGCTGTTGCCGCTTTCGATGCCATGACAGCAGCCTGGGACAGTGCCAGGATTCCCGCGAACAGTGCCACCGCAACGGTTACCAGTCCGAGGGCCAGCACCGTCCCGGAACCCCTTTCGGGATCGCGTGCGTTGCATCTTATGGTGCGCTTAACCATCCGCTGGTACCTCCGTACCCGAGGACTCCTGCGGGGTGTCCGCCTTGGCGCTCAAGGTCCAAGGGATCAGTATCCCCAAGGCGCCGCCTACCCGCGCCGAGGCTTCGACGCGTACCCAACCACCATCGCTGGCGATCCCGGTGGCGGCGCCCTCCCCCGCGCTGCGCTGCACGATTCCTGTCACGGTGCTGTTGGACTCGCCCCGGGCCAAGGCACGGGCCCCGGCCCGTGCTGCCTCCTCCAAGCGCAACTGCGTCAGCCCCGCTGCCCCGCCCGCCAGCAGGAACGCCAAGAGCAGGACCACCGCAGGGAGTGCCACAGCGAACTCGGCGGTGACCGCCCCGGCTTGCCTCCCGAAACCGGCGCGAGCTCCCACCGCGCCACCCGTGGCCGACGCCCCATTCGCCCAGGCCTGCCTCCTGCGAGGCGGCCCGGCACTTACAGCTCCCTGGGGTGGCTCATCACTCATGGCAGGGAGAGCGCCGTCCGGATCAGGTTGAGGAGGAAGCCGCGGACCTCGTCGCTCCGAAGGAGGACCACCAGCAGGCCAGCCAGTCCCACGGCTGCGAGGGTGGCAATGGCATACTCTGCGGTGGCCATGCCCGTTTCGCCTCCGGTCAGGTGGTTTCGCAGGCGCAGCTTGCCTTGGCGGTCCGTCGTTATCCTGGCAGTGGAGGTCCCCCGCGATGGCGAGGTGACACCAGGCAGCGCATCCGGGCCGGCCTTAACCCGGGCGGACACGGGGCGCGGCAAGTCTTCGTGGAAGCCTCCGGGGGCCAGATCGGGTCCGGCCCCCATAGGTTCCAGGGCAGGACCGCCTGTGACGGGCCGTTCGCTCAGGGACTGGGAGTTATCCTGCTGGACCCGGTGCTCGGTGAGTGCTGTGGTTGGCGAGTTCACGATGTTTCCTTTCACGAGGGCCGGAGGTTTCTCCGGTGGCTTCGACTCTTCCGGCTGCGCCACCGCGATTGAAGTATCCGATCGCCGCAAGTGGATAACCCCGGGGCCGACGAACGGTGTGGAGGACAAGTGCTTGAAGTCAGCCCGAAGGGAGCATGGCGATGAGTACGGGAACGATTCCCAAGCAAATAAAGGCCGGGAGGGAGCACAGGCCCAAAGGGACGACCAGTTTCACCCCCAAGGCGGCAGCACGTTTCTCGGCGGCGCGGAATTGTTCCCGCCGTTCCCTGGCGGCCTGCGCATAGAGAATGGACGCTGATGGTGCGCCGGTCAGTGCAGCAAATGCCAGCGCGTCGCGAAGCCGTTCGACATCCGGGGGTGGCTGGACCGGCAACTGCCACGCTGTCTCCCAGTCCGCGCCAATGGACAACGCTGCCACCACCGGTTTCAACGGCGCCCTGATGGTGGGCGTGGAGCTGGCCGCGATGAGTTCAAGTGCCCGCCCGATGCCTGCACCTGCGTCCAGCATGGAGGCGACCAACTCCAGCATCATGGCAACGTCGGTGAGTCCTTCGTCCATGGTCCCCGAAGCGCTGGTCCGAATGTCCCCTGGTGAAAGCGAGCCGTCGGGATCCGCACGAAGCACGAGCCGGGAGGTCGCCTCTGCCCGGCTTCGGCCACGGCCGTGGAACGCAACCAGTGCCGCCACAACGAGGATTCCCACCATAAGGAAGCCGACCATTACGGGCCTCCCGCGGCGGACGCCACGAGCCGGGACGACCACACCCTGCCGGCCACCGTCAGTAGCAGGCCAGCAGCCAGGGTTCCCATGCCCACGATGTTGCCCAGCAGGATGCCGAGTGGATCAACGCCCAGGGCCATACCAAGTACCAGGCCAAAAACCGGTAGCCAGGACAGCAGCCGGACCGTGGCCTTGGGCCCGGCCAGCGCCGTCTGACGGGCTGCTTCGGCATCCTCTTCGGCCTCCAGTTGCGCCGCAAAGCGTGTGAGAAGGTCGGCCAGGGGGCACCCGCTGATCTCCGCCACATCCAGGCAGGCGGCCAACTCCACCCATATGCGGCGCTCAACGTTGCCGCGGGGCGCATAGGCCGTGGCAACCGTCCTTCGGATGGCGTCCGCCGTCGAGCTTCCCACTGCCGATGCTGCCCTGGCTGCCCCAAGGACCCTTAAAGCTTCTTCGGAAATGGCCGCTGGCCGCAGGGAACGAGCCACCTGTCCATGGTTGTCCACCCGTCGTGCGGAATGGTGCACCTGCCACAACTCCTCCCACAACTGCGACGGTCCCCGGCCGCCGCGCAACAGTGAGGCAAGCTGCTGGACCAGGACCACCATGGATACCGGCCGGGCCGCGGGTGGGCGCCTGGCCACCAGTGCAGAGCGGATGTCCCGAAAACGGCGGGCGGGCCCACCTGGTGCGGAAACAGGCCCAAAGATCCTTCGGAGGGCAGGCCGCGGCCGACGCAGCTGCAGCCATGCGGCCACCGCGAGAACCAGGAACAGCACCATGGTCATTCGTTCCCGCTGAAACCCAGTTTGATGGCCAGCGACGGCCACCCAGGCCCCCGTTCCAGCCCGTCGGGATGCGATGTCAGAGCCGGGAGGACTCTCTGTAGCCCAGCAGTGTCCACGAGCACCCCGATCGAAGCGACCCTGCGGCCGGCGCTGGTCCGTTCAACGTGAATCACCACGTCAAGCGCGCTGGCAACCTGTAACCGAACGGCATCAGGATTCAGGCCGGCGAGCGCGCCCAGGGCAACCAGCCGAGCAGGTACTGCCTCGGCCGTGTTGGCGTGGATGGTTCCCCCACCGCCCGTGTGCCCGGTGTTCAATGCCGTCAGCAATTCCCGGACTTCGGCGCCCCGGCATTCTCCGACAATCAGGCGGTCGGGCCGCATGCGCAGTGCTTGGCGTACCAGTTCACCGAGATCCAGCGCGCCTCCGCCTTCGAGGTTCCCGTGACGGGACTCGAGGGTGACTACGTGGGGGTGGACGGGGTTCAGCTCTGCCGCGTCTTCTATCAGTACGAGGCGTTCGGAGGCGTGGCTCAGGCCCAACAGCGTGGACAGGAGAGTCGTCTTGCCGGATCCGGTGGCCCCGCTGACCAGGAAGCTCAACCGCCGCGCCACGATGGCCCGCAGCACTCCTTCCATCTGTTCACAGAACATTCCGCTGTGCCGCAGTTCTTGGAGGCCGAAGGTTTCCTCCCGTCGGATGCGTATGGACAGGAGCGTCCCGGCTGTGGAGATGGGTGGGAGCACGGCATGAACCCGGTAACCACCTTTCAGCCGGACGTCGACGCACGGGGAACCGTCATCCAGGCGGCGTCCCCCTGCGGCTACCAGCCTGGCGGCCAAGGACCTGACCTGCTGTTCATCCTCGAACCGGACGGTTGAGCGTTCCAACCCGTTTCCCCTGTCCAGCCACACCTCTCCGGGAGCGTTGACGAAGATGTCCGTGACATCTGGATCGTGGGCCAGGTGCTGCAGTGGCCCCAGCCCGTTGAGTTCTGCATTGATGGACTCTGCGGCCTCGAGCGCGCCAGCCGCTCCGAGCAGTTTGCCGCTGGCTTGGACCGCCGCGGCGACGGTGGAGGGCGTTACGGGGCCGTTGCCTGCCAAAACGGATTCCCTGACGGTTTCAAGGAGCACGGAGTCGAGTCGTCGCGATTGTCTCCTTCGGCCTCCGTTGAAGGACTGGCCGTTCACGGGTGCGCTCCGTCCACGTCCAGGAGAGCCTCCGCGAACCGGGTTACCGGCCGCCGGTGCCCCATGTCCAGCAAGCGGCCAAGCTCCGTAGCGCCCGCGACGCCACGGAGGGCAGGGACGGTCCCGGCAAGCGGCAGGCCCAAGGAATCGGCAATCACGTGGGCGTCAACCGAGGGAGCCGTACCTTCCCTGACCAGCAGTGCAGTATCCCCCGGCGGCAACTCATTGAGGGTCCGTGAGGCGGCCACGGCGGCCTTAAGGTGCGGCATGGCGAGCAGGAACATCTTGTCGCAGTCCCAGGCAAACGACCTGAGGGCCTCCAGACTCCGCCCGACGTCCACCACCACCAGTTCAAAACCCCGGCGTGCGGCATCCATGACTGCCGCGACCGAGGCAGTGTCCGGCGGCGGAACCGCATCCCGGACGCCGGGCCAGGACAGGAAAGTCAAACCGCCGGCGACCGGAAGCGACTCACGGAACTGGTTCGGATCGATGCTCCCCCGGGTCGCGGTGAAGTCGGGCCACCGCAGCCCGGGAAGATCCTGATCCGTGATCGCCAGTTCCAAGCCACCACCCCACGGATCGCCATCGATCAGGAGCGTGCTGGTTCCGAGTCCGGCAGCGGCCTGGGCCAACCAAATGGCGGTGGTGGTGGCCCCCGCACCTCCATGGCCGCCCACGATGCCAAGGACCGTACCACCGGGATCCGGCGCGAAGGAGAGGCTCAGGTGTTCAGCCAGCCACGAAGCCGCTCCCGGCAGCACCGCGACGCGTTCGGCGCCGAGGGCAGCTGCGAGTTGCCACAGCGCGTCGCCCTCGGCGGCCCGGCCCAGGAGCACCGCCGGTGCCCGCCGCCGTGGTGGAAGCTCCCTGACGTCGCTCCCCACCAGGACAACATCGGCCGTGTCCCACCCGTGCATTGCCTCTTCCATGCCCTCGGCGAGATGCAGCGTTCCACCTGAGGCCGCGACGATGCGGCGGGCTTCGTCCTGCAGGTACCCGTCGGCCGTGACCAGCAGGATGTCCGCACTGTTCTCCGGGGTCCAGGCTTGTGGCCCCTGCCTGTCTGTTTGCCCCTGCGCTCGTTGTCGCTTGCCCATGAAGCCACTCTGGTGGCCGGCGGCAGCGGCGCGTAAGCCATAGACACCCCCATGTGGACAACACCAGGAGGGCCGGGTCTGTGGAGGAACAGTGGAACCGCAGGACACGGCAGAATGGAGAGCATGTATTTGCTGCTCGCCGCCCACCAGGACGGCGCAGCCATACAAAGAATCTCCCCTTCCGGGAAGCCCACGGCCGACCCGCGCCTGGTCAGCCGTGGTGAGTTGCCCGGCGTCGTGCGTGAACTCGAAAGCCAGCGGCCCCGCTGGGTCTGGAACCGCGCGCAGGACTGGTACCCCGGGCTGTTGGCCGAGGGCGTGGAGATGGACCGCTGCCATGACCTGTCCCTGTGCGGTGCCATCCTGGCGAACTCAGCGATCACGGCCCACACCGAATTTGCCAGGAACGCGGAGAAACTCATCCAGGATGATGACACGGTGCCGCCCCGGACGTTGCTCCCGCAGCCCCCGCCCGTGGAGCAGGACGCTCTCTTCGACGATGTTGCTCCGGCCGGCGCCGGGCTGACGGAGCTCCGGACGGAGTTCGCGGCGCAGCAGGCAGCCGTCGCGGAAGTAGAGGGTCCGGAGAAGCAGCGGTTGCAGCTCCTGCTGGCCGCCGAATCGGCATGCGGAATCATCGCCGTGGAGATGCAGTTCGCAGGTGTCCCTTGGCGCGAAGAGCTGCACGAACAGATTCTCCGTGACGTCCTGGGCCCCCGCCCACCCCTTGGGCACCGGCCACCTGCGCTTGAGTCGCTGTGCAACGACTTACGCCAGATTCTGAAGTCCCCCACACTCAATCCAGATTCGCCGCAGGACCTCATGCGCGCCTTGCACCGCAACGGCATCGAGGTCAAAAGCACCCGACAGTGGGAGCTCCAGCAGTCAAACCATCCAGCCATCCCGCCGCTGCTCGCCTACAAGAAGCTCTCCCGCCTGCACACGGCAAATGGCTGGGCATGGTTGGATGCCTGGGTTCGCGGGGGCCGGTTCCACCCCGAATACGTGGTGGGCGGTGTGGTGTCCGGGCGATGGGCCTCGCGGGGTGGCGGTGCCCTCCAGATCCCCAGGAACATCCGGGCAGCGGTCCATGCGGACCCAGGGCACAAACTGATTGTCGCCGACGCATCCCAACTTGAGCCGCGGGTCCTGGTGGCCTTGGCCCAGGACACGAAGATGGCTGAGGCGGCCCGCGACAAGGACCTGTATGCCGGTATCGCCGCCCAGGGTTTCGGTGGCGACCGCCAAAAGGCAAAGGTGGCGCTGCTCGGCGCAATTTACGGCGCCACTACAGGAGAGTCCGGGCGGCTGATGCCGCAGTTGGCGCGTACCTATCCCCGTGCCGTGGGCTATGTGGAGCAGGCAGCCCGCGAGGGCGAGGCCGGACGCACGGTCACCACCAGGCTGGGAAGGAGCAGCCCGGCGCCGTCAGTTGGCTGGCTGCGGAGCCAGCAATCCACCACCGCCGAGGAGCAGCGGCGTGCGGACAACCTGGCACGCTCGCGGGGCCGCTTCACCCGGAACTTCGTGGTCCAGGGATCGGCAGCGGAATGGGCGGCCTGCTGGCTGGCGGAACTACGACGCCGGCTGCGTGCCTTGCGTGCCGAGGGATTGCCGTCCGGGGAACTCGTCTTCTTCCTGCACGACGAAGTCATGGTCCATGCCCCGGATGAGGCCGTGGACGCCTGCGTCCTGGCGATCCAGGAGTCCGCGAACGCCGCTAAAGAACTCATGTTCGGGCGCATACCCGTGGAGTTTCCGGTGAGCATTGCCGTCGTCGATTCCTACGACAAGACGAAGTAGCCGAACGCTTGTCCACCCGTGCCGCACGGCGGGAAACTGTCTCCATGGACTCGGAGGTCCGGGATTCCCTGGATGCGTATCTGGCCCTCCAACTCGCGGAGTTGGACGGTTGCCTGCCGCTCATTGCCGCTGCGGACCAGGAAGCCCTCCATGAAGCACGACTCGCCCTGCGCCGCCTGCGCTCCGTCCTGTCCTGCTACGGAGTGCACCTTCCGCGGGTTCCGGAAAGCACCCGGAAGGACATCCGTTGGCTGGCCCGGTCCCTCGGAGAGGCCCGCGACGACTACGTGTTGTCCCAACGGATGACGTTGTGGCTGGATGCGCCTGTCGCGTGGGTCTCAGCGGATGCCCTCCGGGCTGCCGTTTCAGGCCTGGTCGGTAGCAGCAACAACATTGCCCGGCGCGTCGCTGCGGATCCGCGGGCGAAGGAAACCCTGGACGCCGCAGCGCGGGCCATATTCACTGGGCCCACCCAGCAGGACAAAAGCAGCGCTCCCCACTTTGACGCCGCCGTCGCCCTGCTGCAGGTGGCTTGGGAAACGGCGCAGGGAAGCCTCTGGCGGGCATCGGCGGCCGGAACAAGGCGCAACGAACAACTCCATCAGGCCCGGAAGGACATCAAGGGACTCCGCTATGCGGTGGAGGCGATCGCCGGGGCCGTGGGCAGCGAGGCTTCCACCATCATCCAGGCCGCGATGACCCTGCAGCGGGCCCTCGGAGAGCAGCACGACAGTGTGGCCAGCCTGGCTTGGTTGTCGGGATTGACCGGACAGCCGGGATTGGATCCGGCGGACATCCACGAGCTGAGATCCATGGAACAGCGGCGCCTGGACCAGGCCGAAACGACCGTTCGGGAAGCACTCCGCGCCTCGCCGATCCCTGAACCGCGCCGCGTACTCCGGGCCGGAATCGCCCCGGGCACACTAGCCTCCGACCGGCCTTCCGACCAGTCACATAGCGCTTTGTGATGGAGAATGACCGTTCCGTGACGGGTACCCGGAAGTAACTTTAATTCGCTCCTCCTTCTGGATACGGTCTCTGTGTGGCGCGCAACACAAGCGCACACGCGACGCATGCAATGACGCATTGACGAGGGGGCAGCAACGATGGCTGGCAGGTTTGAAATTCTCAAGGACGGCGACGACGCCTACCGGTTCCGCCTCACCGCGGCCGACGGAACGGTGGTAGCCGAATCGCCTACGTTCAAGCATCTCAAAGGCGTGGTGGACGGCATCAATGCGGTCCGTGAGAACGCGGCCACCGGCCTGATTGTTGACCGTTCGACGGCGGCACGGCAGGCAGCCTGACAGCCCACCCGCTGCGGCGGGACAGGGCGTTAAAGATCGACGTCGTGGAACTTGCCTTCGTCCCACGGGACAGTCCAGCCGAGCTCATCGAAGAGGCCGCTGAGCACCATTCCCGTGAATCCCCAGACCAGGAGTCCGTTCACGGTGAAGCCCGGGCTGGTGTACGTTCGTCCGAAGCGGCTGATGGTGGCCGTAACGCGGTTGACCGGATCCAGGAGGTCCCGCACCGGCACACGGAAAACCTGGGCGGATTCGGCATAGTCCACCACGCGGATCGGCGACGGAGCATCCCACCAGGCCACCACGGGTGTCACCCGGAAGTTGCTGCGGATAAGTCCCAACTCCCGGATCACGCCCAGGACGCGGACGCCGTCGACATCCAGGCCCGTCTCTTCGACAGCTTCGCGCAACGCCGCGGCTACCACTGATTCGTCCTCGGGATCGACGCTGCCACCGGGGAAGGCCACCTGGCCGGGGTGGTCATCCAGGGTGTGGGCACGTTCAAGGAGGAGCACGTCCAGGTCCGCAGGCGCAATGGGGCGATCGGACTCGGCCGGGATGTTGTCCAGCTTGCCGAAGAGCATCAGCACGGCCGCAGCCCTGTTGGTCTCCTCGCTGACTGGCAGCTTGGTCCAATGCTCGGAGGTCCCTCCGTCACCCGATTCATAGCGGGCCACCAGGGCGGACAGGTCCTCAAACGCCGTCAACAGGCCTCCTTTGTGATTCCATGCGGATCTCGGCCGCACGGTGGGTCTCGGCGAGCAATCGCTCCAGCAACGCTTCGTTGCCGGGTGCGAGCTCGTACTTCAGGAGCTTGGCGGCCTTGACCGGGTCCGTCTCGCCATCGCCATAGCTTGGGCAGAGGCTGGCGACCGGGCACGCTCCGCATGCGGGTTTCTTGGCGTGGCAGATCCTGCGGCCATGAAAGACCACCCGGTGGGACAACATGGTCCAATCCCGTGGTTCGAAAAGGTCGGCTACGTCGAATTCGATCTTGACGGGATCGTCCGATTCCGTCCATCCGAAGCGGCGCGCCAGCCTGCCGAAGTGGGTGTCCACGGTGATGCCCGGGACGCCGAAGGCATTGCCCAGGACCACATTGGCCGTCTTGCGTCCGACGCCGGGCAAGGTCACCAGGTCCTCGAGGCGGCCCGGCACCTGGCCGTCGAACTCATCCACCAGCCGCGTGCTGAGGGCAAGGACGTTGCGCGCCTTGGCCCGGAAGAATCCCGTGGGTTGCAGGATGGCTTCCAGCTCCGTGGGGTCTGCCTCGGACAGTGCCCGGGCGTCCGGGTACCGGGCAAAGAGGATCTTGGTGACCTGGTTGACCAAGACATCGGTGGTTTGGGCGGACAGGACCGTGGCCACCACCAGCTCGAACGGATTGCGGAAATCCAATTCGGCGTGGGCGTACGGATACTTCTCCGCGAGGACCTTGTTGATCCTGCGGGCCCGGCGTTTGACGGCGAGCGGTGAACCAGCTGCGGTGATGGCCACGGTGTACTGTCCTAGCCGCGTTCGATGTTGCTGAGTTCCCGCAGCACCCCGACCTTGCCGTCGGTGTCCTGTACCAGGAATTCGTGGCCGCGGTCTTCCAGCGCCAGGACCCACCCACCGGGCTCGATCACGAACGCGGGGGCGCCTGTCCGTTCATCGAAAGCTGTCCGGGGCTGGCCTACGGCAAACCAGAAAGCCTCGTAATGCGGAGCGTCGTGCGATTCCTCGGGACGGCTTGCGGGGTCAACCGTAGCGCCGATGGAGTCGGTCACCGCCCGGGTGTCCTGCGAGACAATCGGTGTTGCCATGGTGGCAGCCCAGGAACGCTCACCGGAAGGCTGCTGGGCGGCGGGCTGGGTCTCAGCCGGTTGCGCCTGCTGGGACGGGGCCTGCTGGGCGTGCTGCGTGGTTGCAGCTTCCTGTGCAGACTCGGACTTTTCGGGCTGGGCTCCGGCACCCTGCTGGGCGCCGGTCGCGGGAGGGGTTGCCGCACCTTGCTGGGCCACGGCTTGCTCAGCGCCAGTCTGCTGCACGCCGGTGCCGGGCTGGGCTGCCGAACCCTGCTGGGCCACGGCTTGCTCAGCGCCAGCCTGCTGCGCGCCGGTTCCCGGCTGGGCTGGCTGCCCTGCGCCACTCCGGGGTACGGCGGGCGAAGCCTGGGTTGCCGGCGAACCTGTTGTCGCGGGGCCCGGCTGCGGTACCTGACCCTGCTGTGCCGCTGCATGCGTGGCGGCACCCGCAGCGGCCGCGCCAGGGGTCACCGGCGTACCGACACCGTGCGGCGCCTGACCGTTATAAGGCATCTGACCGTTGTACGGAGCAGTGACGCCGTAAGAAGCGGGGGCTGACGCCTGCCCACGCGAGTCCGCCGAATGTACGACGCCGGAAGCCTCACCTGACTGCTTCGGCGTGGAACCACGCAATCCGGGAATGGAGAATCCGGGGGAAGACTTTCCTTCCTTGGCCGGCTTCGGTTCCTTGGGAGCCGACGGCTTGCGGGTGGGCACGGCAGCGGGGCGGGCCACGAGATGGGCTGGAACGTCGGCGCGGCCCTTGAAGTCTGCCGACAGGAATGGCAGGTGCGGCCCCAAAACCGTTGCGGCAAGGAGTCCGAGGGATCCGATCAATCCCAACAACGCACTGCCGTTAAAGGACATAGCGACAGTAAGGAAGAACAGCGTAGTGGCGAAGGCAGCTGTCACGGATGCGAACTGGTCAATGGACAAGGATCCGGCACGGACCTTGATGTCCGGCCGCAAGCGTCGGGCGACGAACAGCGCCACGACGACGGCCGGGAGGATGATCCCCAGCAAAAGGAAGAAGAGACTCCCGATGTTCCAGAGGTTGAAGATCCCGCCGAACATCGGCAGCAGGGAAGCAACGAACATCAAAAGCACGGAACCGAAAACGGTGAGGTCGCGAACAGTAAAAGGACCCACGACGGCGTCGTACTTGGCGGCTGCGCCGGGAGCATCCTGGCTGCCTGATGGGGTGGCAGTTCCAGCCTTGGTGTCCGGTCCCGCAGTCTGCGATTCGTTTGGGCCTGGTCTCAGCTGGTTCATCTCTATCTCCTTCGTGCGGCGTCGTCTTGGACAGTCCGGACCGGTCATCCGCAGCATCTGGCGGCACAACCTGACACGCCTCTGGGCGTCCCCAAGACTTATTCAGCCTATGCCACCCCACAGACAGTCTTCTAGCTGAAACCGGCCGTTCGGCTTCGCCCTCAGCTAACTCCAAGGTGCCTTACAGACAGTCAAGGGAGACTGTGACGCCCGACGACGAAAGCACCTACCGCCGTCGTCGTCATGTAAGCGGTTCCCCGGCAGCAGAGGCGCCGTTCGGCGCCGAATCTGTACCGCTTACTGGCGGGTTTGTGACCACGCACACGTAGGACCTCCCAAAGCGATAGTGTTGGGGGCGGACAGCACTGCGGCGCGGCTCGCGGGACCCAAGCACGACGCCGGACCCCGGCCCGGGCGCGGACCTTGAGGCCGTGTCTGCGCAGCAAAGATCGATGAATGATGAGGTTCACCATGTCCCAGGACACCAACGGATCCACGGCCACCGCTGCAGCGACGACTGCTGGAAGCGGACAGGCACCCCATGTCGAGGCCATTGAAAACCTTCTTCATGAGAACCGGAAGTTTGCGCCGTCGGCTGAGTTCGCGGCGGATGCAGTGGTAGCGGCTGACGAGTACGCCTTGGCCGACGCGGACCGTCCCGCGTTTTGGGCGAAGCAGGCGCGTGAGTTGCTGAGTTGGGACAAGGACTTCACGGAGGCGTTGGATTGGTCCAACCCGCCGTTTGCCAAGTGGTTCGTGGGCGGCGAGGTCAACGCCGCGTACAACGCGTTGGACCGGCACGTGGAGAACGGGCTCGGGGACCGGGTTGCGATCTACTTCGAGGGCGAACCCGGAGACACCCGCACGTATACCTACGCCGAACTCACCGAAGAAGTGAAGAAGGCAGCCAACGCGTTCGAAGCGCTCGGCGTGGCCAAGGGCGACCGCGTGGCCGTGTACCTGCCCATGATCCCCGAAGCCGTCATCACGCTACTGGCGTGCGCCCGGATCGGCGCCGTGCACTCGGTGGTGTTCGGCGGGTTCTCCGCGGACGCATTGCGGTCCCGCATCGAGGATGCCGAAGCCAAGCTCGTCGTCACCGCCGACGGCACCTACCGCCGCGGTAAGCCCTCCCCGCTCAAGCCCGCCGTGGACGAAGCGCTCTCCAAAGAAGGACACACCGTCGAAAACGTCGTGGTGGTCAAGCGCAACTGCGAGGACGTCAACTGGGTCGACGGCCGGGACCTGTGGTGGGACGAGACCGTGGGCGCCGCTGGGACCGAGCACACCGCCGTCGGGCATGATTCCGAGCACCCTTTGTTCATCCTGTACACCTCCGGCACCACGGGTAAGCCCAAGGGCATCCTGCACACCACCGGCGGGTACCTCACCCAGGCCGCCTACACCCACAAGGCAGTGTTCGACCTCCACCCGGACACCGACGTGTACTGGTGCACCGCCGACGTCGGCTGGGTCACCGGCCACTCCTACGTCACCTACGCACCACTGATCAACGGCGCCACCCAGGTCATGTACGAGGGCACCCCGGACTCCCCGCACCAGGGCCGCTGGTGGGAAATCGTGGAGAAGTACAAAGTCTCCATCCTCTACACCGCCCCCACCGCCATCCGGACCTTCATGAAGTGGGGACGGGACATCCCCGGCAAGTACGATCTCTCCTCCATCCGCGTCCTGGGCTCCGTGGGCGAACCCATCAACCCCGAAGCGTGGATGTGGTACCGCGAAGTGATCGGCGGCAACGGCGGCACCAAAGCCAACCCCGCCCCGATCGTTGACACGTGGTGGCAGACCGAAACCGGCGCGCAGATGATCGCGCCCCTGCCCGGAGTCACGGCCACCAAGCCCGGCTCCGCACAGGTCCCCCTGCCCGGCATCGCCGTGGACGTCGTGGACGAAAACGGCGCCTCCGTGGCCAACAGCGAAGGCGGCTACCTCGTGGTCCGCGAACCGTGGCCCTCCATGCTCCGCGGTATCTGGGGCGACCCGGAACGGTTCAAGGACACCTACTGGTCCCGGTTCGAGGGCATGTACTTCGCCGGCGACGGCGCCAAGAAAGACGAAGACGGCGACGTCTGGCTCCTGGGCCGGGTGGATGACGTCATGAACGTCTCCGGCCACCGCCTCTCCACCACCGAAATCGAATCCGCCCTGGTCTCCCACCCGTCCGTGGCCGAGGCAGCCGTGGTCGGCGCCGCGGACGAAACCACCGGCCAGGCCGTGGTCGCGTTCGTCATCCTCCGCGGGGACGCAGTGAACAACGGCGACGAAACCGTCCTGGAACTGCGCAACCACGTCGGCAAGGAAATCGGCCCGATCGCCAAACCGAAGCAACTCCTGATCGTCCCGGAACTGCCCAAAACCCGCTCCGGCAAGATCGTCCGCCGCCTCCTGAAGGACATCGCAGAAGGCCGCGACACCGGCGACGCCACCACCCTGGCCGACCCCTCGATCATGACCCAGATCGCCGAATCGCTCCGTAAGTAGCGTCCCGACTTCCACGCAGCGCCCGACGGCGTCGCCCACCCCCGGTGGTGAGCGACGCCGTCGTCGTTTATTCCGTTGCCGGACGCCCGCGCGCCCTAGACTGTAGCCAGACCTACCAGACGAGGCTCCCCAGAAAGGTCCTGATGCTCCAGGCAGCACGCCATTCCGCCATCATCGACGCCGTCCAGCGTGAGCGCGTGGTGCGCGTCTCGGACCTCGCCCAATTGCTGGGGGTCTCCCCCATGACCGTGCGGCGGGACATCGAGGCACTGGAGGAAATCGGCCGTGTTGAGCGCATCCACGGCGGTGCCAAGCTACCCGGAGATGCCAGCACCCACGAGCCCGGGTTCGAGCTCAAGTCCACCCAGCTGACCGTGGAGAAGCACGCCATTGCCGTTGAGGCTGCCTCGCTGGTCCAGGAAGGCATGGCGATTGGGCTGAGCGCCGGAACCACCACGTGGGCGCTTGCGCAGGAGCTGGTGCATGGGCCTCGGATTACCGTAGTGACCAACTCCGTGCGCATTGCGGATCTGTTCCATCACGGCTCGTCCTCGGGACCGGGACGTTTTGGCTCCACCGTGATCCTGATCGGCGGCGAGCGCACGCCATCGGACGCCTTGGTGGGTCCGATCGCCACGTCATCGCTCAAGCAACTGCACCTGGATGCCCTGTTCCTCGGCGTCCACGGCATGGATGCCCACGCGGGATTCACCACCCCCAACCTGCTGGAAGCCGAAACCAACCGGGCTTTCATGGCCTCGGCCCGCAGCACCGTGGTCCTTGCCGATCACAGCAAGTGGGGCGTAGTGGGCATCGCCTCGATCGCTGGCTTGGATGAGGCGGACGAACTCATTACGGATTCGTTGTTGGGTGACGACGCCCGGCGTTTGCTGGAGGACAACGTGGCGAAGTTGCGGATCGCGTCTGCCGAACCCAACTAGGTCGCAATTGTGCGCGTTTTGAGCGGTCAAAACGCGCACAACTGCGACACAGTTGGGTCTCATACCGCGGGTGGAGGGCATCCCGCGTAGTTCAGCCACCGGGTTGACGCCTGCGCCCCCGCGCTTTGGGGATGCTGGATGTATGAACGCCATCCTCCACGCCCAGCAACTCACCAAGCATTACCCCGGCAGCATTGCCCTGGATCACGTCGACTTCACGGCGCAGGCAGGCGAATCCATTGCCATCATCGGTCCGTCGGGTTCCGGCAAGACCACCCTTCTGCACTGCCTCGCCGGGATTTTGAGGCCCGACGCCGGTTCGGTCACCTTGCAGACCCCGTCGGCGCCGCTGCGCTTGGATTCCCTCAGCGACGGCGCGTTGTCGAAACTGCGCCGCGAGGAATTCGGTTTCGTGTTCCAGCAGGGCATGCTGCTGCCGGAATTGACAGCCGTGGAGAACGTTGCGCTGGCTCTCATGCTCAATGGAACGGACCGTAGGACTTCCGAAGCACGCGCTGCCGAATGGCTTGGGGCTTTGGGACTGGCCGGCATGGAACAGCGGCGCCTCGGCGAGCTCTCGGGAGGGCAGGTCCAACGGGTGGCGATCGCCCGGGCACAGGTAACGGGCGCCCGGGTGGTCTTCGCCGACGAACCGACCGGCGCCCTGGATTCGGCCACCTCCGGCGAGGTCCTCGAGGTCTTGCTGCGATCGGTGGCCGCCAACGGAAGGACGCTGCTGGTGGTCACCCACGACCCCAACGTGGCTGCCCGCTGTGGCAGGATCGTTGAGCTTCGCGACGGCAGGATCGTAGCGGACAGCGCCGGGCCAGTGGCACCCTCTCCTGCTGCGGCTCCCATCAACTTCAAGGGAGCTTTCAATGTCTAGCCTCGGCATGGCCATCCGGCTGACTCCCTACGTAGCCCGCAGCAGCGGAGGCTTGCGGGAGTCGGGCCTTCGCGACGCAGGGCTTCCCGTCCTGGCTTTCGGTACGGTCACCGCGTTGCTGCTCACAGTGGCCGGCGGTTCGCAGGTTTTCTGGTCCTGGAATGACTCGATCGCCGGCACCTACCAAGCGTTGGCCGTCGTCGCGATGGTCCTCCTGATAGTTCCGTTGCTGACGCTCGGCGCCTCGGCAGCCCGACTCGCCGCCCGCCGTCGTGATGACCGCTTGGCCTCCCTGCGCCTGCTGGGCGCCAACAGCGCAACCGTCGTGTGGATGACCGTCATCGAGTCCACGGTCCTAGCGGCAATCGGCGCCGTGGCGGGTGCGGGGCTCTACGCGTGCATGGCGCCGTTCCTTGGGCTGATCCAGTTCCGTGGACATGCCATCGGCTCCTACGCCTGGTTGCCGCTACCCGCGATTCTGATGTGCATCGCCGCCGTCTGCCTCCTCGCGGCGGTCAGTGCCGCCTTGGGACTGAGGAAGGTGGTGGTAACGCCGCTTGGCGTCCGGACCAGGCAAACGGCCGACGGCGCGCACTGGGTCCGCGGCCTGGTGGCGGCTTTGGTGGTGGTCGTCGGGGTCGTGGCGATGGGGATGCTCAGCAGCTTTGGCGCTTTCATCGTGATCATTGCGGTGATGGGTGGCTGCTTTGGTCTGGCGTTGCTGGCACTGAACCTGATGGGGCCCTGGGTCCTGCGCTTACGGGCATCCGCCCAACTGAAACGAGCTCGCCGACCGGAGCAACTGTTGGCCGCCCGGACCGTCCTGGAAAGCCCGAAGGAGTCGTGGCGGCAAGTTGGGGGCGTCGCGATGACCAGTTTTGTCGGTGTATTCGTGGGAGTGGGCATGGCGGTAGCGGACACGATGGGTGGAAGTGCGGGTGATGAAACCGCGCTGCTGGTACGCGATATCAACACCGGAATCATGATCACACTGCTGGGTTCGTTCCTCATGGTTGCGTGCTCGGCCGGTGTGAACCAGGCAGCCGCAGTACTGGACCGGGCGTCAACGCTCGTTGCCTTGGACCGCGTGGGAATGCCCCGGAAACTCATGGTCGCTGCGCGGGTCAGGGCAGTGATGTCGCCCTTGTTCCTGGTTGCCGGGATTTCCGCTGCTGCTGCGGCGGCGTTGGTGCTTCCTTTGACCGGGATGGTGCTGTTGACGCAGCCTGTGGTGTTCCTGACCATTGGTGCGGTGTTCGCTGCCGGGTTCCTGCTGGTCCGCCTGGCTGTCGCCGCGGGCACGGCCCAGATCAGCCAGGTCCTCGCCCGCCCGGAACGCTACGCGAACACGGACTCCTGACGCTCTCTCACCAAACCCCCCTCCCCGGGGAACGCTCTCTCACCAAACCACCCCTTTTTCCAATCGCTCTCTCACCAAACCACCCCTTTTTCCAATCGCTCTCTCACCTGTGGCCTCTTCCCGGCCGCCTGCGGTCGTCAAGTTTCTGAGACAGGTTCGTTGTTTGTTTTGGTTAGGCGGCCAGGGGTTGCCGGGCGCGGGTTTGGTAGTTGGTGTGTGCTTT
>NZ_JBIVGX010000020.1:0-51813 GCF_044748905.1 Paenarthrobacter sp. NPDC089714 | reverse complement strand
CTGAACAACCTCAGAAACCAAACGATTCGAGAACTTCACCACGGCAATCGACACCCTTCAATAATCAGGTGTTGCGATCACCGCATGATTCGAAGCGCTGGGAACAACCACAAGTGCCAGTCAGTTGGGTGGGGCTAGTAAACAGATCCTTGCAGGATTTCGGACAATCGGCCGGCCGCACGCTTGAGCTCGGGAACCCCGGCCTTGAGTGCTTCCTCCGTGGCGGTCTCCACGGGACTGGTCAGGGAGATGGATTCGCTGGGCCGCGCGGTGGGGTGTGGAACTGCGACGGCCACCGAGAGCACGCCGGTGGCCCGCTCGTCCTCCGAATAGGCGAAATCAACCCCGTCCTGGGGGAGGCGGCTGCGGAGTTCCTCCACCGTGAAGGTGTCCTTCTCGTGGCCTGCCGTGATCGCCGCTGCGGTCACTTGGTCCAGCTCGGCATCAGGTGCCGCCGCCAGCAGGATTTTGCCGGCGGCTCCAACGGTGAGGGGCAGCCGCTTGCCCAAGGGAAGGTCGTAGCGCAGCGGAGATTCGCCGTCGACGCGTGCCACCAGGATCCGTTCAAAGCCGAGGCGGGTGTACAGCGAGGCCGTAAGCCCGGTTTGGGTGGCCACCTGCTGCAGGATGGGCCGCGCGGCGACCACCAAAGGATCGTTCTCCAGGTAGCTCCGCGCTGCGGGCAGTACTGCCGGGCCAATGCGATAGGACTTGTCCGTTTGGCTGACCATGCCGAAGTCCTGCAGGACACGCAGTATCCGCAATGTGGTGGGAAGGCTCATTCCGCACGTCCGGGCAAGGTCGCTCAGCCTCTGCGGGCGTTCGGCCCGCTGCAGCTCGGCAAAGACTTCCATGGCCCTGGAGAGGGAACGCATGTTGGCGGCCTTGGGGCCGTCCTCGGCTGCGCCGGCTGAGTGCGTGGAGCTCACGGTCATCCTTTCATTCTATGTAACTTCCTTGCGCTTGACATGCATTGTGGCTCCTGTCACTATTTCTTCATACGCAATGTTCTTTCATTCTATGAAATCAAGATCCGCACAATGTAAGCGTTGGAACGGACTCTGACGGTCTGCGGAATGCAAAGAACCACCAAACGTAAGAAGGAAACCATGACAACGGAGTCACTTATCGCCGAGCCCCGGGCCAAGGGGCGGGTGGCGAAATCCGTGCTCGCGGGGATTGGCGCTTTCGTCGCAGTCGGCGTCTATGTCCTCATCAGTTCCATCGGCCTCGGCCTCTGGACCACCCTTGGGCCCGGGCCGGGCTTGTTCCCCTTTGCCATGGGCGTCCTTCTGGTGGCCATGTCCGGCATCTGGCTCGTCCAGGAGCTCCGCAAACCCAGCGAAACGCCCGGGGGAGTGGACGGCGGGCTGGTGATTGCCGTCGTCGTAAGCCTGGCGGTACTGGCCGCCGTCCTTGACCTGCTCGGCTTCCAACTGGCCATGTTCCTGTTCCTGCTCTACCACCTCAAAGTGCGTGGGCGCCGGGGCTGGATCTCCTCGCTGATCATCGCGCTCGCGGGCAGCGTGGGGGCCTTCTACGCCTTCAACTACGGGCTCAACGTCGCCCTGCCCACGGCGGGCATCCCCTTCCTGAACTCGATCGGACTCTAGACGTGGACACACTCAACGAACTGCTTGGCGGCTTCGCTGCGGCGATGACCTGGCAGAACCTGATCTTCGCCTTCCTCGGTTGCCTGCTCGGCACCATCATCGGAGTGCTGCCGGGCATCGGTCCCGTGGCCGGCGTCGCGCTGCTCATCCCGCTCACCATGAACCTCGATGCCACCGGGGCGATCATCATGCTGTGCGCCATCTTCTACGGCACGGCCTACGGCGGAACCATCACCAGTGTCCTGCTGAATACCCCCGGCGAAGCAGCCTCGGCGATCACCACCATCGACGGTTATGCCATGACCAAGATCGGCAAGGCCGGAGCGGCCCTGACCATTGCCGCCGTCGGGTCCTTCGTGGGCGGAACCATCGCCACGCTGGGACTCGTGGCGGCCGCGAAGCCGCTGGGTGAGATGGGCCTGCTGGTTGGCCCGCCGGAATTCTTTGCCTTGATGGTGGTGGGCATCTCGCTGCTTGTTGCGCTGGCCGGGAAGTCCATGGTCAAGGCGCTCATTTCCGGAGCCTTGGGCCTGCTGATCTCCATGGTGGGCATCGACCCCGTTGCCGGCGCTCCCCGGTTCACCTTCGGCTCGGACAACCTGCTTGACGGCGTCAGCTTCGTGGCGGTGATTGTGGGCGTATTCGGACTGTCGGAGATCCTCTCCTACCGGAAGGGGGCCACGGCGGACACCGTCCACGCGCCCGGCTTGAAGTCGCTGCTGCCCAACCGTACGGAGTGGCGCCGCAGTGCTCCGTCCATGGCGCGCGGCACCGGCATCGGATTTGGCCTGGGACTCATCCCCGGCATGACGGGTTCGGTGTCCTCACTGCTGGCGTACGGTGCCGAGAAGAAGTTCTCCAAGCACCGCAACGAGCTGGGACACGGAGCCATCGAGGGTGTCGCGGGACCGGAAACGGCCAACAACGCCCACGCCAACGCAGCCCTCATCCCGTTGTTTACGCTGGGCATTCCGGCCTCGCCCACCATCGCCGTGCTGATGGGCGCGTTCCTGCAGCAAGGGCTGACCCCGGGTCCCACCCTCTTCACCGAACACTCCGAGATCGCCTGGGCCATCATTGCCAGCCTGTTCATCGGCAATCTGCTGTTGCTGCTCCTGAACGTTCCGCTGGTGGGCCTCTGGACCTCCATCCTCCGTGTGCCGGCGTCCATCCTGACAGCCCTGATCCTGCTCTTCATGGTGATCGGTGCCTACACCATCAACTTCAATGTCTTCGATGTGTTCGTCATGATCGCGTTCGGACTGCTTGGCCTTGCCCTGCGGCACCTCGATATTCCGCTGGCCCCCATGGTGCTGACGCTCGTGCTCGGGCCGCTCATGGAGAGGTCCCTGCGCGAGTCGCTGGAGATCTCCCAGGGCGACTTCGGAATCTTCGTGAACCGGCCCATCTCCATGGTGCTGATCGGGGTGGGGCTCCTCATTGTCCTCAGCCCGCTGCTCAAGCTCCGCAAGCCCAAGGCGCTCACCGAAGACCCGGAAACGTAAACAACCCTTCATCGCCCACGTTCCACCCGCAACACTTCAAAGGAGAAGACCCCCATGCCCCGTGTACGCATCGCTGCTGCCTTCGCAGCCGTAACCCTGATGGCCCTCACCGGCTGTGGCGCCAACGCCGGCGCAGCCAACAATGCCGCCGACGACTTCCCCAAGAAGGGCAAATCGATCGACTTGATCGTCTCCTTCTCGTCCGGCGGCGCCGTGGATACCGCGGCCCGGCTGGTCCAGCCCATCCTCGAAAAGGAGCTCGGCACCAACGTCGAGGTCATCAACAAGCCCGGTGCCGGCGGACAGATCGGCTACACGCAGCTCACCAGCGCCAAGCCGGACGGCTACACCATTGGCGCCACCGGTTCGCCGTCCGTCGTCGTTTCCCCGCTGGACCCGGCCCGCGGCGCCAAGTACACCCGCGACAGTTTCCAGCCACTGGGACGCCAGGTCATCGACCCCACGGTCATCGCGGTCCAGCCGGACAGCCCGTACAAGACGCTCAAGGAGCTCCTTGATGCGGCCAAGGCCAAGCCCAAGTCCATGACGGCCAGCACCACGGGACTGCAGACCGGCGAACACTTCGCGCTGGCCCAGATGCAGGAAACCACCGGGGCGGAGTTCGCTCCCGTGCACTTTTCCGAAGGCGCCTCCCAGGCAACCACGGCCTTCCTCGGCAAGCATGTGGACATCCTGGTGGCCAACGTCAGCGACGTCACGGACCTGTCCAAGCAGGGCAAGGCGCGTGTGTTGGGTGTCATGACGGCCGAGCGTGCGCCCTCGCTCCCGGACGTGCCCACGTTCAAGGAATCCGGCTACGAGCTCGAGGCCGGCACGGTCCGTGGGTACTCCGCGCCGGCAGGCTTGCCGGACGCCGTCGCCAAGAAGATCGAAGCAGCCCTGCAAAAGGCGATCGAAGATCCCACGGTGGTCCAGAAAATGAAGGACCTCGGCCTGCAGACGAGCTACCTGAACGGCTCCGACTACAAGCAGTTCTGGGCCTCCCAGGAAGAGGACTTCAAGAAGGTCCTGCCCCTGATCCAGAAGAAGGACTAGCCCAGAAGAAGGACCAGCCCGGAAGAAGGACTGGCCCGGCCGGGCACAACCCTCCAGAAAGAAGAGACACCATGACATCTCCCGTCCTCGACCACATCGACTCCGACTTCCCCCGTCCCGACCGGGCAGTGCTGGATCGCTTGGCGAAGTTGCCTGCCGCCAACATCGGCGACGCTATGGACCGGCTTGGCGTGGCCGACTCGGCCATCCAGGCCATCTGGTCCGGCGCCCGCCTGGCCGGGCCGGCGTTCACTGTCTGGACCCGTCCGGGTGACAACCAGGGCATCCACCAGGCCCTTCAGGTGGCCCAGCCCGGGGACGTGATTGTGGTAGCCGGTGGCGCCGACGAATCGCGGGCTTTGCTGGGCGAACTGATTGGCGAAAAGGCCATCAACCTCGGCATCGCAGGCTTTGCCCTGGACGGGGCCGCCCGGGACGCGGAGGCCCTCGCCGAGATCGGAATGCCCGTCTTCGCACGCGCCATCACCCCGGCCGGACCGTACAAGAACGGTCCTTCCAGGCTGGGTGGCCCGGTGGCTTTCGGCGGCGTGCCCGTGATGCCCGGCGACATTATCATCGGCGACCCGGACGGCGTGGTGGTCATCCCGCGCGAGCAGGCTGCCGCCGTCGCCGACGCCGCCGAGGCGGTCTTCGCCGACGAAACCAACCGGCGGGCAGCGATCATCGCTGACCGCCACAAGTAGACGCCGGAACACGCCGGAACACGCCTGGACCTGCCGGAGCCAAGCAGCGGACCTCCGTTCCCGGTCCGGCAGGTCAGCACCGGCGTGCCCACTGAACCCCACAGAAAGACAAGATCATGACAGTTTGCACGGTCATCGGCCTCGGAGAAGCCGGAGCCACCTACGCCGCAGCGCTCGTTGCTGCCGGTCACCACGTCAAGGGGTTCGACCCCGTGGCACCGTCCACGCCGGCCGGGGTTGTCCGTGCTTCGACCGCAGCTGAAGCCTGCGCCGGGGCGGACATCGTCCTGGTCCTGACAGGGGCGGCCGCTGCCCCCTTCGTCGCCGAAGAGTGCCTTCCCGTCCTTGCCGAGGGCAGTTGCTACGCAGACTTCACCTCTTCCGCTCCACAGGTGATGCAGGAACTCGGACGCATTCCGTCCGGGGCGCTCTTCGCTGACGTCGCCATCCTCGGCCCGGTGCCGACAGAGGGTGCCCGGACACCCCTGATGGTCAGCGGTCCCGGTTCCGCGGCGGTTGCCGCGCTGCTCGCTCCCCTGGGTGCCGACGTCGAAATTGCCGACGGCGAACCGGGCGCTGCCATGGCGCACAAGCTCTTGCGGAGCGTCCTGATGAAAGGTTTGGCGTCGGTGGTTGTCGAGGCGGTCACGGCAGGGCGGGCAGCCGGGCTGGAGGAGTGGATCCGCGGCCAGATTGCCCGCCAGTTGGCAGGCGACGGACAGGCAGTGATCGACCGCTTCCTGGTGGGCACAGCCAAGCACGCGCAGCGCCGCTCGAAGGAAATGCAGGACACCGCGGGCTACCTCGCGGACGACCTGAAAGTGCCGGCAGAAATGACGACGGCGGCTGCCGCGGCCCTGGTGCGGATGGCCGCCGAACCAGCCCAGCCTGCGGCAGCCTTGCGCTAAGCGGCACAGCGGGAAGAATCGGGACAAGAGCAACAATGAAGTACGCAGCAGCTACGCCAAACCCGTCAGGAGCAACGCCATGATCGGCATCTGGGCCCTCGGAGCCTATCTTGCCGTGATCCTGCTTTGGACCACCCTGTTGAAGCGCAGTGTCGGGGAAGCAATGATCATCGGCTTCCTGGCCGTCCTCCCGTTCACCGGAGCCGCCGCAGCCCAGGTGGGCTGGGCGTCGCTGTACTCCGCAGTGACGGACGAGATCGTGTACGCCACCATGGCGTTCGTTTTCATGGGGTATCTCCTGGACAAGACGGGTGTGCTGGACAAACTGATTGACCTCTTGAACTCGATGATCGGCGGCGTGAAGGGTGGCCCGGCCTGGGTTTCCACCGTGGCATCCGCGGGCCTGGGAGGCGTGGTCCACAACCAGGCAGCCATCGCCGCGACCGTGGGTTCGGTGACCATCCCGTGGATGGAGAAATCCAAGCTGGACAAACCGGCCGCTGCCACGCTGGTGGCGGGAAACGCGGGCATGGGCATCACGTTCCCGTTCAGCGCCTCCATGTTCGTGCTCGTGGGATCTGCCACCGTCGGTCCGCTGCTGGACGTCAACGACCTCGTGCTGCCCTTGCTGGTGGGTGGCCTGTGGTGCTTCCTGCACCGGCTGGTGGTGACCTGGCTGTTGGTCCGCAGAAGCGGCATGACGCCCTTGGATCCAGCCCATCGTCTGGCGGTCAGGACGGCGTTCGGCCAAGGCTGGGCAACGCTGCTCCTCTTCGTGGTGGTGGCTGTTCCGCTGATTCTCACCTCGGGAGCCATCGCCTCCGCCCTGTCCGACTGGACCGGCGGGGACGTCGCCAAGTCCTTGAGCGTCATTGTGTGGATCCCCGTGGTCCTCATCATCACGGGCGCACTGCTGGGGTGGAAACTGCTGCCCCGGAACGGCAGGGCCTGGTGGGACCTGCTGCAGTCATCGGCTCCGCGCTTCGGGGTGGTGGGAATCACCGTGGTGTTTGCCTTCGCCGGGGCCAATGCGCTCGCCGCCACCGGGTTGCCGAAGCAGATGACCGCACTGCTGGGCCAGATGAACCTGCCGCTGTGGCTGCTCGCGATCCTGATCGGGCTGATCGTGATCGCCGTAGCCGCGCCGCTGTCCGCCACCGCCACCATGGCCGCCGTCGGAACCGTGGGCGTAGCCACCCTGGTGGCAGCCGGAGTTCCGGCGACCACCGCAGCCGTCGCCGTGCTGGTGTTTTCCTCCTGCGAGGCCGCGGTCCCGCCAGGCGGTGCCCCGCTGTACGTGGCGTGCGGGATCGCCGACGTCAACCCGATCAAGACCTTCTCCAGGCTCCTCACGCATTACGCCTTGCCGTTGCTGGGCATCGGTGTGCTGATCATCCTGGGCATCCTCCCCATCTAAGGAACACCCCATGCAACAGATACGACGAGCCATCCAGGTAGTCTTCGTGATCACCCTCGCTTTGCTCCTGGCCGGGGGAGTGGTGTTCGTGCTGGGACAGGCCGCGGGATTGGCGGCCGGGCAGGGCGTTTGGCTGACGTTCCTCAACGAGTTCTTCAAGCCGGGGATGTGCGTCGCGGCCTCTGTGTGTGCCATGGCTGGGTTTCTGCTGAGCTACAAAAGCCGGCAGGGAGCGGAAACGAAACAGGAGGCAGGCACGCGATGAAGGAATCACCAGCCGACTATCCGAGCTACGCCCAGTTGCTGCGGCGCGAAGGGCGGCTCGCCGGGACATCATGGGAGCTCTTCCCCGAGAAGGACCGCGGGACGCCGTCCTTCATTACCCCTGAAGCGGTCCTTGCGGCGAAGGAATGCATCCGAACCGGAACGGTTTTTGGCCTGGACTACGCAGCCGACGATTTCGACCCCGGGATGTCGCTCAAACGAGGTGCACCCCGGCACATCATCTATTCAGCCCACCCGGCACACCGCGACGACTACCTGGACGGTTACTACCTCCAAGGGTCCACGCAGATCGACGGTCTCCGGCACCGGCGGGCGGACGATGTGGGGTTCTACAACGGCACCCCGGACCATCTGGTGTGCGAAGGCACCCCGGAGCTCGGCATCCAGGAATGGGCGGAGCAACCTATCGTCGGGCGGGCTGTACTGGTTGACCTCGAAGGATACCGTGCGGCGCAGGGATTCCCGATCGATCACCCGGCCGGCGAACCACTGGGACTGGGGTTGATCCAGGCCGCCATCGAAGCCCAGTCCCTTGAGATCCGGCCGGGAGACATCCTGCTGCTGCACACCGGCTGGTGCGAGTGGTTCCTCGGGCTTCCATTGGAGGAGAAACGGGAGGTCCGTTCCAGCCGCAAAGCAACCGGGGTGGAACAGTCCGGCGAATTCGTGGCCTGGGCTTGGGACAACCGGCTCGCGCTGCTGGCAGCCGACAACTTCGCTTTCGAATGCCTCCCGGCTGTTCCGGGCAGCCCGTTCCTGGAGTCGGCTCCCAACGACAACGGGATGATGCACCAGCAACTCCTCGCCAAACTGGGCATGCCGCTCGGTGAACTGTGGCGGCTGGGTCCGCTGGCCAGGCACATGCGGACAACCGGTGCCTGGGAGGCGTTCGTCAGCGTCAAACCACTCAACATCGTGGGCGGAACCGGGTCGCCCGCCAACGCGACGGCGCTGACCTGAGTACTAATCGTCGGTGAAATCCCCGGCATCCCTGCGGAAGGTGCCCAGGACGCGGATGAGGTGGTCGACGTCGTCGTCCTCGAAGCCCGACTTGCCGAAAACCTCGGCGTTGAGCGCCGCCGTCGCTTTTTTCGCAAGGGCGCGGCCCTCGGCGGTGAGCTCGATCAGCGTGGTCCTGCCGTCCGTGGGGTGCGGCGAACGGGCCACCAAGGCGGCCCGTTCCAAACGGTCGACGGCGTTGGTCACCGAGGTGGGATGCACCTGCAGGAGGGCGCTGGCTTTGTTCATGGGCAGCGCACCGCTGCGGGCGAAGCTGAGCAGGGCGAGGAGTTCGTAGCGCGCGAAGGTCAGGCCGAAGGGTTTGAGGACCGTTTCGATGCGGGCCAACAGGATCTGCTGCGTCCGCATGATCGCGGTGATGGCAGCCATGGGCGCGGCGACGTCGCCCCAACCATGCCGTTCCCAGTTCCGCTGGGCGTCGGCAATGGGGTCTCGGGGGAGCGGGTTGCCCATGGGCCTCCTTGGTGGTGTGGGGGACTAGTCTTTCAGATTCGGGAACTCTTCTTCCGTGTATTCCACGCCCAACCCGGCGGGCAGCGGGCCGTCTCCATGCCGTTTGATCTCCGTGCCGCGCAGCTCAACCCGGCGGATCTTGCCGGAGATCGTCTTGGGCAGTTCGCCGAATTCGAGCCTGCGGATCCTCTTGAACGGGGCCAGGTGCTCCCGGGCGTAACGGAGGATGTCCTCTGCGACGGCGGGTCCGGGTTCGTAGCCGGAGGCGAGCACCACGAACGCTTTGGGCACCGAGAGCTTCAGCGCGTCGGGCGAAGGTACGACGGCGGCCTCCGCCACTGCGGGGTGTTCGATCAGGACGCTTTCGAGTTCGAAAGGCGACAAACGGTAGTCCGATGACTTGAAGACATCGTCGTCCCGGCCGACGTAGGTGATCACGCCATCAGCGTCCCGGCTGGCCATGTCTCCGGTGTGGTAGAAGCCGTCACGGAAGGCTTCCGCCGTTTTCGCCTCGTCGCCGAAGTAGCTTTTCATGAGTCCCACGGGCCGCGGGTCCAAGCGCAAGCAGAGCTCGCCGTCGTCGGCTTCTTCACCGGTGAGCGGGTCCACCAGGACGACGTCGTACCCGGGCAGCGGCCTTCCCATGGAGCCGATCTTCACCGGCTGTGCAGGAGTGTTGGCGATCTGGACGGTGGTCTCGGTCTGGCCGAAGCCGTCCCGGATGGTCACGCCCCAGGCTTCCTCCACCTGGCCGATCACCTCCGCGTTGAGGGGTTCGCCTGCGGAAACAACCTTGTGGGGCGGGTTCTTCAGTTGGGTGAGGTCCGCCTGGATGAGCATCCGCCACACCGTGGGCGGGGCGCAGAAACTCGTGACACCCTCGCGGTCCATCTGTTCCATGAGGGCTGTGGCACTGAAGCGATCGTAGTTGTAGATGAAAACGGAGGCTTCGGCGATCCACGGGGTGAAGACGTTGGACCAGGCATGCTTGGCCCAGCCGGGAGATGCAACATTGAGGTGGATGTCGCCGGGTTCCACGCCGATCCAGTACATGGTGGACAAGTGACCCACGGGGTACGAGGTGTGGGTGTGCTCCACCAGCTTGGCCCGCGACGTGGTGCCCGAGGTGAAGTACAGCAGCAGCGTCTCGTCCGCATGTGTGGGGGCGTCGGGAGTGAAGTCCGTGCCGGCGTCGTGGGAGTCTTCGTACTGTTTCGCGTCAGCGACGGTGCGTTCCCGGCCCACCTCTATGAGCGTGTAGTTTCCTGTGACCTCGGCGAACTTGCCGATGTTTCCGCTGCCGACAGCAACCCATGACGCCCCGCCGCGCTCCACCCGGTCCTGCAGGTCGCGGGCGCCCATGAGCGTGGTGGTGGGGATCAGGACGATGCCGAGCTTGATGCCCGCCAGCATCAGCTCCCAGAGTTCCACCTGGTTGCCAAGCATGACGATCATGTGCTCGCCGCGTTTGACTCCTTGTCCGCGCAGCCAGCTGGCCACTTGGGAAGACCTCTCCGACAGTTCTTTGAACGTGCGCCGGGTGGAACTGCCGTCCTGCTCGACGATCACGAGTGCTGCTTGGTTTTGCCGTTCCGGGGTAGCGGCGATCTGGTCAAACCAATCCAAGGCGAAGTTGAAATGTTCGAAGCGGGGCCAATGGAACTCGCTGTGTGCCTGACCGTAATTCTCGCGAAGCCCAAGCAGGCGGTCGCGGGCCGCACGGAAGTCGTCGGTGACTGTCATAGTCCGCCTTTCGCTGGGGCATCGACGCCGGACCTGGCGTTTGTGGGCCGCTGAGCCGGCCTAGTGATCCACATCACCTTGCAATATACTAGGACATCCAAGGGTTTGGAAGAGCCTGCGCGGGACATGACGAAGGGGTCACATGCTCGACGAAAAAGCCGGCACGGCCACAAGCGGTGCGGCCAAGGAAAATGTCCTCCCTCCTTATCCGGAGGCGGACCTGATGTACGTGGTGGACCTGCTCCCCGACGGGGAACGCGCCCGCTACGCCGAGGTGCGCGAGTTCCTTCAAGGGCAGGTGCGGGCCGCCAGCATCGACTACTGGAACCGGGAAGAGTTCCCCTTTGGCCTGCTGGCCGACATGGCCAAATTTGGGCTCGGAAGGCTGCAAACGGATGGCTCATCGAAGCTCTTCAAAGGGCTCATGTACACCGAGATCGCCAGGGCCGACGTTTCGCTCTCCGCGTTGGTGGGCATCCACAACGAGCTCATCGTCGGAATGATCCACGAGTTGGGGTCCCCCGAGCAGAAACAGCGGTGGTTGCCGGGGCTCGAATCCTTCACGCAACTGGGCGCCTTCGCACTCACGGAACCTGACCACGGCTCGGACATCGCCGGAGGACTCTCGACGACGGCGCGGCGCGACGGCGGCGAATGGGTCATCAGCGGCGCCAAGCGCTGGATCGGCGCCGGTACCATCGCGGACTTCGCCCTGGTGTGGGCCCGCGATGAAGCCGACGGGCACGTCAAGGGGTTCATCGTGGAAACGGACCGGACCGGTTACTCGGCAACAAAGATCACGCACAAGATCGGCCTGCGCATCATGCAGAACGCGGACATCGTCCTGGACGAGGTCCGGGTGCCCTTGGACAATCTCCTTCCTGGAGCTACCGAGTTTTCCCGCGCCAACGATTTGCTGCGCGACTCCCGGGCGTGGGTCGGATGGCAGGCCGCGGGGATTCAGCTCGCGGCCTTCGATGTGGCCCGAAGCTACGCGTTGAGCCGGTTCCAATTCGGCCGGGAGTTGGCACGCTTCCAGCTTGTCCAGCAACAGCTCGCGGACATCCTGGGCAATGCCCACGCTTCGTTGTCCCTGATGGTGGAACTCGCCCGGATCCAGCAAGCGGGAAAGCTGGAGATGGTCCAGGCTGCTATGGCCAAGGCCACCACCACCCGTTTGGCCAGAGCCTCCGTGGCGATGGGGCGCTCGCTGCTGGGCGGCAATGGGATCACCACGGATTACGAGATGGGGAAACTCTTCGGAGACGCCGAGATCCTCTATACCTACGAAGGCAGCTACGAGATCAACTCGATGATCGTTGCCCGGGCTGTGACGGGTAAGTCGGCGTTCGTCTGAGGGGCACATGCCCTGCTCCTGTGTCCCGAGTGGAGGACGACATGCTCGCGGGCCGTGCCCTCTGCCGAATCGACGCCGAGGTGTCGTTGAAATCGACAGGAACTCCGAACTGGGCCCCTACAATCCGAGTTGGTCGAGCCGAGCGGCGAGGAAATCGCGCTCAACGCCGTTGCCTGTCAAGAGCAACGCCTCCTCGTAGGCTTCTCTCGCTGCGGTTGTTCGACCCAGCTGAGCGAGAAACTCGGCCCTGGCCGAGGAAAGGTAGCCGTAGTGGGCCAATTGTGGTTCACCGGTTAATCGATCGAGTTCAGTGAGGCCTTCTTTCGGCCCAAGCGCAAATCCGATTGCAATCGCGCGATTCAGCGAGACGACCGGTGTGGGCCACACTTCGAACAGCAGGTCGTAAAGGCCGACGATCTCTGCCCAGTCGGTTTCGGGCCACGATGGGCTCTGATCGTGCACAGCGGCGATCGCAGCCATGATGGTGAACCGACTCGGAGCCTGCAACCGTAGCGACTCGCGGAGCAGCCGCGCACCCTCGTCAATGAATTGCCTATCCCACCGAAGTCGGTCTTGATCCCGCAGAAGGACGAGCTGTCCATGCTCATCGAGTCGCGCGTCGCGGCGCGCGTCAGTGAGGAGGATCAAGGCGAGCAACCCGCCGACATCGGGGTTATCAGGCAGGAGAACCCGAAGCAGTCTCGCCAGTTCCAGCCCACGTTCAGCGAGATCGTGACGCATCAGTTCTTCGCCGGTCGGAGCGGTCTGACCCGTTGTGAACACCAGGTGAATGACCGACAGCACCGCTCTCACCCTGCCGGGCAACTCCTCCAGGGGAGGAACTCGATAAGGGATGCGAGCGGTTTTGATCTTCTTCTTCGCTCGCGTAATTCGTGCCGCCATCGTCGCCTCGGGGACCAAGAAGGCTCGAGCAACGTCAGCAGTGGACAGTCCGCAGAGCAGCCGCAAGGTCAGCGCGACTTGCGCTTCGAGTGCTAGCGAAGGGTGGCAACACGTGAAGATCAGCCGGAGCCGATCGTCGGGAATGTCTTCCAGGTCGAAAGGATCCGGCGTCGTCGCGTCTGCTTGTTCAGCAAGTTTGGGGAGCGCGCGCAGCGCGGTTGCCGCCCGACGATGAATGTCGAGTGCACGTCGCCGGGCGGCGGTAGTCAACCAAGCACCAGCATTAGCGGGGATGCCGCGCGAGCCCCATGTCTCAAGAGCGCGAGCGTAGGCATCTTGAACGGCTTCCTCGGCAAGTCCCAGATCACCGATGACCGGGACTGTGGCTGCCAGCACGAAGCCCCACTCTCGGCGATGTGCATCCGCCACAGCTGCTGCAACGTTCGCGCTGGCAACCACGCCCATCAGCTCACCAGTCGGATCGGACGGACCTCGACACCGCCGAACGGTGCCGGGACCTCTTTCGCTATTTCCAGAGCCTCGTCCAGATCGGCTGCCTCGATTATGTAGTAGCCACCCAAGGCTTCCTTCGATTCCGCGAACGGGCCGTCCGTGACAATGAAGTCACCTGCGCCGTCCGACCGGAGCGATGTTGCCATCGCCGCTGGCTCCAATGCGGCACCACCGACAAGCACACTCTGCCGTCGCTCCATGAACTCCCTATACGGGGCACTGATTGTCTCGCCAGCCGCCTGACTCGCTGCCGTCTCGTCGCCGTAGATAAGAACCAGATACTTCGCCATCATTTAGCCTTTCTTCAAGCTCTCCACTAGAGCTATCACTAATACGACGCGAAGCCGACCGCCACATCGACAACAAAGGCTGCAACGTTAAGCTTTCTCTACGACGGAACCGGGACCCGCCGTCGTCGTACCCGAAAGCGTTACGCGCTGATCCAGCGCATCCGGCCATCCTTGGCAGGAGCGCAAACCATTGGCTTGCCGGTTGAACTTACACCTGTTCCACCACTGCAGAACGCTCCGGGATGAACCACGTTAGGTCCAGCCGGCGCGGCAGGAGCAGGAGCTGGAGCCGGGGCCGGAACGACAGCCGGCGCGGCTGGTGCCGGGGCTGGAGCCGCCGGCGCAGGGGCTGCGGGTGCGGGCTCAGCTACCGGCGCGGGAACAGTTGCCGGAGTCGGCACGGGGACAGGTGCTGGGGCCTTTTCGTTGGTTGGCGCAGCCTGGTTCGGGCAATCCGCAAGGATCCGGGCCATGGCATCGTGCTCGGCCTGCGTTACCCAGAGGCTGTAGGTGGCCTTGACGGAGATCTGCCGCGCAACGTATTCACAGCGGAACGACGTGCTCGGCGGCAGCCAGGTGGCGGCGTCGCCGTCGCTCTTCTGTTGGTTGGTGGGACCATCCGTGGCCTGCAGGTTAAGGGGGTCGTTCGCCAGCGCGGTACGTTGTTCCAAGCTCAACTGCTGTGCGCCCTTCTGCCAGGCATCGCTGAGTGCTACCACATGGTCGATTTGCACGGCGGTGCTGGTGGTTGCACCACGAAGGAAGGCGATGGAC
The DNA here is from genome assembly GCF_044748905.1 of Paenarthrobacter sp. NPDC089714. NCBI lineage: Bacteria > Bacillati > Actinomycetota > Actinomycetes > Micrococcales > Micrococcaceae > Paenarthrobacter > Paenarthrobacter sp. NPDC089714. The sequence goes on along the minus strand of NZ_JBIVGX010000020.1, from coordinate 37,272 downwards.
TTGGCGGTATAAGGGTCCGCGAGCATCCCACTCTGGATTTTGCAGGGGACGCTGTTGGTGTATGCCACTTGGGTGAGGTCGCGCTTGAGGATGTCATTGCGGGTATCGCATCCGTTGCGGTCAACGTCAGCCCATGCCTGGCCAAACTGTTCGCGTTCATATCCCGTCTTCGGGGCACGGCCCTTGACGGCAAGGGTTGCCAGGACGTCGAGGGCTTTGGAAGCGTAGGCCGGCTGGGCGTGCGGAGCTTTGTAAGTGGCGCTGGCAGCGAGTTCAGTCGTGGTCTCGGGGTCCATCGGTGCGACGGAATCAGACTCCGAGGGCGTTGGAGACGGAGTAGCGCTGGCGGAGGTGCTGGATTCCACCAACCTCTGGGCTTCGGCAGCAGCCGGTGATGCCTCAAGGTTCTCCTTGGGCTTGGCCGGGCTCAGGGCGGCCCCCACGACGAACAAGACCAATGCGCCGGTCAGCACGATTGCCCCGGAACGACGACCACCGGGCACCAGCGCCCACGAGCGTCGTCCGGTAGCGGCGACGTAGATACCGGTCACCAGGGCAAAGAGCCCCAACATGATGAGAACCCCACCGATGCCCGAGGCAACAGCGCCGATCACCAGTAAAAGTAAAGCAAGGATGCCCACGCAAATGGTGGAGGTGGGCAGCCGGAAAGAACCCGTATCGGGCGGAGTGTGATTAGACAAAAAATCCCCATTTCGAACATCGGACCGTGAGTCAACGGCCGATAGAAGAGCGCCTGTGGCTGGACGCCCTCGGGGATTCTAGTATCGAAATTACAAGATTGTGATTCGCTGCTGATTGTTACAAGAAACTGCAGGGGAGGTCAGGAGCGCGCGGGCAGCCTCGGAATCCAGCACTGGACGTTGGCCCGGTAACTACGGAAGTCTTCCCCGAACCGTCCCTCCAGATCGGCCTCCTCGAGTGGTCGGACGGCATAGTTCCACACCAGGGATCCCGCGGCCGCGTAAGTTACTACCATCCACGAGCCCAGCATCAGGCCGACGGCCACCCCCTGCCCGATCCCCGCTACGGCCATGGGGTTTCGCACCCATCGATACGGTCCGGCAATCACCAAGCGGTTGGGCATCGCCGAGGGCAGCGGAGTCCCGCGCCCCAGCGTCGACATCGTGATGGCAGAAGACACGCCGAGCGCACTCCCTAAAAGGAAGACCGACGCCCCCACGGCCCCTACCCCTGCTGGAGGCACGGCAGCAACTCCCCACCGCTGTTCCAGAAAAGCCAGAATCCAGGGGATCAGGCCAAGGAACAACCCCCAAAAGAACAGCAGTTGCAGCATGGTCCTGGCCAAATGGGGCACCGCGGTGCCACTCTCGCGGGCGGCCCGGAACGCAAACGGCCCTTTGAGGATCCACTCTGTGGGAACCCGCCCGAACATCATGAGGCACGCGGCCACCAGCGACCCCGCGCTGGCGGCGCCCATGAGCAGGACGCCCCACCCCGCGTGCGTCGTGATGGTCGCGTAGAGTCCAAGTACGACGGCGACAGTTACGGTCCAGCCGGATGTCACCTTCGCGGCGGCCCTGCTTCCCAGCGCTGCCGCGGCAGATGCGATAACGAACAGCGGCACGTCGAAAATGGCGACGAGTACCGGATCCAGCCCTCCCAGGGTGGTATCCCGAACCCAAGTGGACCCGAAGACCAAGATCCACCACGCCAAACCGGCCCCGGATTGAAACGCGAAATAGCATCGCCCCCAGGAAGCGGGGGACGCAGGGACCGTGCTCGGCATGCAAGTGATGCTACTGCAGTGTCCGGGTCACCCGGTTCAGCGCGGGGCTCTACAGATTCGCCTCCGCGTAGGCCCGCAGCGCGTCCCGTACGAAGGTGGCTCCGTCTTCCCCGCCGTAGTTGGCTGCAAAACGTGGATCGGCAACGTACATCTCGCCCAGCCCTATAACGTAGCCCTTCACGTCACCGCCGGGCGCCGCCGAGGGCGTTCCCGGGATACCTCGCAGCCACTCGACGTGCCGCCGTGCGAGATCCTGTGCCTCGGCACTGTCCGGCGCAACGCCGGAACCAGCGGCGGCGATCCAGTCGCTGCCCAGCTTCTGGGCCCTGTCTTTCCAAGCCTGCTTTTCTTCGGAGCCCATTCCCCGCCACCACGCGTCACTCGCGGCGTAGGCGTCCTTGCCCCATCGCTCCTCCACCTCGTCCTTGTACTGAGTGTGGTCAAAGCCGTCAAACATGTCCTGTGCCATGTACTTTCCATCCCCTTTCAATGTCGCAATGGTTTGCTGCACGGACGCGATCTGCCGTGCGAGACGGTCCTGTTCCTGTCCGAGCCATTCCAGATGGCCGCTCAGGGCTTTGACGGTGTCCGTCTCCCGGGAAAGAACGTCCGATATCGCCGGCAAGCCCAGCCCGAGTTCCCGCAGGAGCAGGATGCGCTGGAGCTGGACCAGTGCCGGACCGTCGTAATAGCGGTAGCCATTGTGGGCGGTCCGGCTTGGCTTCAGCAGCCCGATGTCGTCGTAGTGACGCAGCGTGCGACTGGTGGTGCCTGCCATCTTGGCGATTTCCTGGATTGACCAGTCCATCCGTCCTCCGTCCTGTGCCTGTACTTCGACAGTAGAGGTTGACGTTACGTCAAGGTCAAGGGGATGAATTCGAAACTAGTCAGCCAGGATCAGGTAGAGCGCGCGACGTGTCTCGTCGAGCTTCTCAATGGCGGCCTGGCGCTGCTCGTCGGTGGCGGCGGAACGGAACTGGTGGATGACGCCCATGAGCTTTCCAACGCTTTGGTGGAAGGCTGCGCCGGTGGAGTCGGCCTCCGTGTTCCAGGCGTTGGCCAGTTCTTCCTCGTGCTCGGCGATGTACGCGCGGCCGTCTTCTGTGAGGGTGAATTCCGTGCGGCGACCCTCACCGACGGCGACAATCAGTCCTTCATCGACCAACTGCTGCAGTGTGGGGTAGACCGAGCCGGGGCTGGGACGCCAGGCGCCGGAGGTCTTTTCGGCAATGGTCTTGATCAGTCCGTAGCCGTTCGAGGGAGCCTCTGCCAAGAGCGACAGAATTGCTGCCCGGACGTCGCCGCGGTTGCGACGCGGACCACCCGGGCCGAAGCCCCGTGGGCCGAACCCGCCGGGTCCGAAGCCTGGGCCAAATCCGGGACCGAAGCCCGGACCAAACCCGCCTCCGCCGTGGCCGCCCGGACCGCGCCGGCCCTTGCCCCGGTTGAATCGGCCGCGCCCGTGGGAGTCGTCGCCGTGCTCCGGGAAGGAATTTTCGTGGTGTTCGTGGATGCCTTTCATAACAGCATCGTCCTTTCGATAGGTATCACCGATCGAGTATCGGCGATAGTTAACGATATATCGGTAACTATCACATCGTCAAGGGTGCTGAGAGAGAGTTTGTGGGAGAAGGGTGTTTGGTGGGAGAAGGGTGTTTGGTGGGAGAGGGTTTGCGGGAGGGGGTGTTTGGTGAGAGAGCGTTGTTAAAGCCCGACGGCGGGTGCGGACTTCGCGTGAAGTCCGCACCCGCCGTCGTGGTTAAGCGTGGTGCGTGAATAAGGCGTGGTTCCGTGAGGTGGCACCTAAGGGGTAGACGCTACTTCCACCAGGTATCGAAGATCGTGACCGGAACCGTGCGCTTGTGGCGGGTCCGGAGGTACTTCTGCTCGATGAGCCCAGCTGCGTCCTCGGCGATGTCGCGGCCCTCAAGGTAATCGTCGATCTGGTCGTAGGTGATGCCAAGTTCGTCCTCGTCGGTCCGGCCGGGCTTGCCATCAAGGAGGTCGGCGGTGGGGACCTTTTCCCACACGCGCGAGGGAGCGCCCAGTTCAGCCAGGAGCTCGCGGTTCTGGCGCTTGTTGAGGCCGAACAGCGGGAGGATGTCCGCACCGCCGTCGCCGAACTTGGTGAAGAAGCCCGTCACTGACTCGGCGCCGTGGTCGGTGCCGATCACCAGGTAGTTGTGTTCGCCGGCCAGTGCGTACTGGGCGATCATGCGGGCGCGGGCTTTGGTGTTGCCCTTGTGGAAATCCGAGATCGCGGCGCCGGTGGTCTTCTCGAACTCCTCCTCGAAGCCGTCCACGGCCTGGGAGATGTTGAACGTCCACTCGGTCTTGGCCTTGATGAAGTCCAGGGCTGCCTGGGCGTCGTCTTCGTCGTGCTGGATGCCGTAAGGCAAGCGGACGGCGACGAAGTTGGCCTCAACGCCCTCGGCTTCAAGCTCCTCGACGGCCAACTGGGCCAGCCGGCCTGCCAGCGACGAGTCGATGCCGCCGGAGATGCCGAGCACAAAGCCCTTGGTGCCCGTGGCCTTCAAGTAGTCCTTCAGGAAGGCAACCCGTTTGCGGACCTCCTCTGCGGGATTGATCCGGGGCTGGACGCCCATTTCCTCGATGATCTTGGCCTGGAGTTCGCGCATGTGTTCAACACTAGCCAGCGCAGTTGTGACCGCTCAACCATATTGCCCCGCGCGGCCCAACTAAGTCGCAGTAGTGCGCGTTTTGAGCGCTCAAAACGCGCACAAATGCGACTTACTTGGGGGCGGGGCGGGTGGAGCTGGGTGCCGGGCCGGTGGAGCCGCGGACCGTGAGATGCGTGGGCATGACCGAACGGCTCCGGCTGCCCCCGCCGGCCAGGGGATTGAGCTGGGCCAACAGCATGGATACCGCCACCCGGCCTGCTTGTTCAATCGGTGAGCTCAACGTGGTCAGTGGCGGGTTGCAGAAGTCGGCACCGAAGATGTCGTCGCACCCCACGATGCTCATGTCTTCCGGCACGCGGATGCCCCGTTCGCGCAGGCGTTGCAGCATCCCGATGGCAATGAGGTCATTGAAGACAATGCACGCCGTGACGCCGCTGTGGACGGCGGCATCTGCGGCCGCTGCCCCGGATTGGGTCTTCGGGGCAAACGGGCCAAGGAGGCGCAGGTCGATCCCGCGGTCCTCCGCTGCTGCCGACAGGACGGCCCAGCGGCGGGAGCCTGATTGGGAGACGACGGGGCCGGAAAGGTAGGCCACCGACGTATGCCCCAGTGAGATGAGGTGGTCGAGGGCCTGCGTCATGGCCGACGGCGTATCGATGATGACTGCCGGCACGCCGTCCACGTCCCGGTTGACGGTGACCATGGGCATCCGCAGCGCCGCCTCGGAAAGCGAGGAGTCGTTGAGCCTGGACGCCGCAACAATAACCCCGTCGGCGCTCTTCCGGAGTTGCTCCAAGGTGCTGGCCTCAACCTCGTCCGACTCCTCGGTGTCCACCAGGAGCTGCGTGTAACCGGCGGCCTTGAGCTGGAGCTGCGTCCCGCGGATGAGGTCGAAGTAGAACGGGTTGGTGATATCCGGGACCAGGACGCCCACGGCTCCGGTCTTCCCGGAACTCAGCGCCTTCGCCTGGGAGTTCGGCGTGTAGTTAAGTTCGACGGCGGCTGCCTGGATCCGCTGCCGGGTGCGGATATTCACGCGGTCGGGATTGGTCAGTGCCCGTGAGACGGTTGACGCTGCGACGCCGCACAGCGCGGCAATGTCATGGATGGTGGCAGGACGGTCTGCTGCCACGGGTGGCGTCGCCATGGGCGTTCCTCTCTGAACAAAGGATTCCGTGAGCGTGGAATCCTGCTGTGACCACTGCCACAGTGTGGATCAACCGTGCCACACTTGCAAACTTTTGGCAATCGGTTGTCAATAACGTGCCAAGATAGCTAGACTCAAACGGACAAGACCCGCTGTGAACTGCATCACCGCGCGCATTCCGATCAGGGTATCGCCGGTACATCAAGGAGATTTTGTGACTCAACCCAGCGCCGTGTGGAGCCTGTCAGGTTTCGGCGATGAAGTAGACCCCGACCCCACCATCCAGGCTGCGGTGCTCCTTGCACTCGGCGCGAGCCATATCGAAGTGCGCAGCGCCTGGGGGACCAACGTCTCGGAACTGGCGCCGGCCGACGTCGAGCGCCTCAAAGCCATCCTCGACGAAAAGGGCCTGAAAGTCTCCGCGGTGGCCAGCCCGATCGGAAAAGTAGACGTCAGCCTCCCTGTGGAACATGAAGTGGAACGGCTGCGGCAGATCATCTCCGTGGCCAAGGGCCTGGACACCACGTACGTCCGGATTTTCTCCTTCTACCGCGGCGAAGGCCAGACCCAGGAAGATATCCGCGACGCCGTGATCGAACGCATGGCAGCGCTGGCGCAGGTGGCCGAAAAGGAAGGCGTTGTCCTCCTCCACGAAAACGAAAAGGGTATCTACGGAGATATCCCGGAGCGTGTCCTGGACATCATGGAAGCCGTGAACTCGCGGGCACTCCGGGTTGCCTGGGACAACGCCAACTTTGTCCAGGTGGGCGTCAAGCCCTACACCCAGGGCTATGCCATCCTGCGCCCGTACCTCGAGTACTTCCAGGTGAAGGATGCGCTGGCATCGACGGGCGAGGTGGTGCCGTCCGGCGAGGGTGATGGTGAACTCGAAGAAACCATCGCCGCACTCGCCGCAGACGGGTTCGGCGGGTTCGCCTCGCTGGAGCCGCACCTGGCCCAGGCGCACGAACTCGGCGGCTTCTCCGGGCCGGTGGCCTTCGGCGTCGCTGCCCGGGCGTTTGCCGGGCTTGCCGCCAAGAACGGCGTCAGCCTGGCGTGAGCCCAGGGCGTCCGGCAACCGGCGCACTCGCCAGCCTTGGCGTCCGCCAACCTGGGCCCCTGGCCTGCGCGGCACATAACAGCGCCGCGCACACCAGGGCGGCCCAAAACCAACCCATTCCTTCGAAGGAGCAGGAACATGCCAACAGCGGCTGTCATCGGTTGCGGTGACGTATCGAGTGTCCATTTCGCGGCGCTGGCAACCTTGGCAGATGCCGAATTGGTTGCGGTCTGCGATACCAATCCCGAACGCCTGGAAGCGGCGGCAGCTGCCCACGGCGTCCCGGGGTACGCGAGCCACCTCGACCTGCTCGAAAAGGTGCGTCCCGACGTCGTGCATATCTGCACGCCGCACCACCTCCACGCCTCGATTGCCGCCGACTGCCTGGAGGCCGGCGTCAGCGTGATCGTCGAAAAGCCGCTTGCGCACACTCTTGAAGAGGGGCGTCGGCTGATCGAGGTGGCGGAACGGAGCACGGCGAAGATCGCCGTGTGTTTCCAGAACCGCTACAACGCGACGTCGCAAGCCATGCGGGAACTGCTCGACGGCGGCACGCTGGGCCAGGTGCTCGGGGCGTCGGCCACTGTGATGTGGCACCGTTCGGGTGACTACTACCGCGACCGGCCGTGGCGTGGCACGTGGGCCGGAGGTGGTGGCGGGCTGATGATGAACCAGGCCATCCACACCGTGGACCTGCTGCAGTGGCTCGTGGGTGACGTGGCGAAAGTTGAGGGCAGGGCTTCCACCCGGGCGCTTGCCGGCGTGATCGAGGTGGAGGACACCGCCGAGTTTGTTGCCGAGCACGAGAACGGAGCCCGCAGCGTCTTCTTCGCAACGCTCGCCAATGCCGTGAACGCACCCGTGACGCTGGACATCGTTACGGAGAACGCCACCCTGAGCCTCCGCGGCGAGCTGACCGTCACGTACGCCGACGGCAGAGTGGACGTGATTCCCGAGCGTGCCTTGGAGTCCGGAGGCCGGGCTTATTGGGGCGTTTCCCATGAGCTGCTGATCCGGGACTTCTACGCCAAGCTCAACCATCCCGAGCCGTTCTGGATCAGCCCTGCCGAGGCGGCCAAGTCGCTGCGGATCGTGAAGGACGTCTATGCCCAGAGCTACCCGGAAATGCTTGACCGGGTGGGCTGACATTCCGCCTTACGCACCCAAGTAGGTCGCATTTGTGCGCGTTATGAGCCCTCAAAACGCGCACAACTGCGACCTACTTGGGTGTTCGCGCATTGCCTCCGGAAGCACGCATGGCAACAACTTTAGAAACTTTTGACAATCGGTTGCCAAAGGCGGCCAAAGACCGTACTGTAAATCCCACACCCCAGAAATATGTGGCCCAGGCCACACCTTCTAAGCTCTGATCCGATCCCGTTCGCATCAGGCAAGACTCTTTAGGAGCCGACAATGAAGTTAGGTCCCAAGGCGGCAGCAGCTGCCCTTGTACTGAGTGCCTCTCTCGCGCTCACGGCCTGTGGCGGCGGTGGAGCCGGCGCAGGTTCGAACGCCGGCGGAACCACCGTCACGGCACTCACGTTGGGAACCCTCCGCGACCTTACCTCGTGGGACCCGGCCCAGGCCCACGTGGGCCACGCGCTGCAGCCATACCAGGCAGCGTATGACTCCCTGATCCTTCGCGAACCGGACGGCAAGCTGAGCCCCATGCTGGCCACCGCGTGGAAGTACAACGACACCAACACCAAGCTCACCGTGGACCTCCGCACGGATGTCACATTCAGCGACGGGGCCAAGTTCGACGCCGAAGCGGCCAAGGCCAACCTGGACCACTTCAAGAAGGCCAACGGTCCTCAGATGGCCCAACTCAGCTCGGTATCTGACGTTGCCGTGGTGGATGCTGACACCATCGACATCAACCTCACCGCTCCCGAACCGGCCCTCGAGTTCTTCCTCAGCCAGGCCGCCGGCCTGATGGGCAGCCCCAAGGCACTGGGCACCGACGCCATCAAGACCGTCCCCGTCGGCTCCGGCCCGTACGTGATGGACAAGGCAGCTTCCGTCAAGGATTCCCAGACGGTCTTCACCGCCCGCGAAGGGTACTGGAACAAGGACCTGCAGAAGTACAAGAAGCTGACCCTCAAGGTCCTGCTTGATCCCACAGCCCGCACCAACGCGCTGGTCTCCGGCCAGATCGATGCCACGCTCCTTGACCCCAAGAACGGCAAGCAGGCTGAGGGCGCCAAGATGAAGCTGGAAACCAACCAGGTGGACTGGGCCGGATTGCTCCTTCTTGACCGCGACGGCACCAAGAACCCTGCGCTGGCCAACGTCAAGGTCCGTCAGGCCATCAACTACGCCTTCGACCGCAAGACCATCCTGGACCAAGTGATGCTCGGCCAGGGCACACCCACCTCCCAGCCGTTCGGCAAGGACAGCGGTGCCTGGAGCGAAGAGCTGGAGAACTACTACAGCTACGATCCCGCCAAGGCCAAGCAGCTCCTGAAGGAATCCGGCTTCGAAGGCAGGGTCAGCATCGACGTACCCACCCTTCCCGGTGCCGAGACCCTGATCTCCGTCCTCAAGCAGCAGCTCGCCGATGTGGGGATCACCCTGAACCCGGGTGCTGCCATCACCAACACCTTCACCGCCGATGTGGCTGCGCAGAAGTACAGCGCCCTCTACTTCAACCTGTTCCAGGGCGAGCCCACGGTTGCCATCGACCAGATCGTGTCCACCAAGGCCCTGTACAACCCGTTCAAGACCGCCACTCCCGAACTCGATGCCAAGATCCAAGCAGTGCGCACTGCCGGCGACCAAGCCGGAGAAGCAGCCAAAGAAGTCAACAAGTACGTGGTTGAGCAGGCCTGGTTCGCTCCGCTGTTCCGCGTGAACCAGATGTATTACCACAACGACAAGGTGAACGTGGTTCCGCAGGCCCAGCAGGCCGTTCCTTCCATCTACAACTACTCGCCTGCCAAGTAGGAACCCATGATCAAGTTCATTGCGAAGAGGCTGGGCAGCGGGGTGGTGGTGCTGCTGGTGGTTTCACTGCTCACCTTCACCCTCCTGTACACCGCCAGCGGAAGCATTGCGCAAAACATCCTGGGCGACCAGGCAACCCCTGAACAAGTCGCCGCGAAGGAACACGAACTGGGTCTGGACCAGCCCCTCTTCACCCGCTACTTCGCCTGGTTGGGCGATGCCTTGAACGGAAACCTCGGCGCCTCGTGGTTCACCTCGGAGCCGGTAGCCAACTCCCTGGCCACCCGGATTCCCGTAACCATGACCATGGTTTTCGCAGCAATGATCCTGATCGCCCTCTGCGCAGCACTGATTGGTGTTGCCGCAGCCGTCAAGCGCGGCTGGGTGGACAGGGTGGTCCAGATTGGCGCGATCATTGGTGACTCCATTCCGGGGTATGTGATCGGCGTGTTCCTGGTTACCATCCTGGCCATCCAGCTGGGCATGTTCCCCGCTACCAGCACCATCTCGCCCGAGGTAGGGCCTGAAGCGTGGATCGTCTCGATGACCTTGCCGGTCATCGCCCTCCTGATCAACGGCGTGACCGGCGGTGCCCAACAGATCCGCAGTGCCGTCATCAAGCAGCTTGAACGCGACTACGTCCGCACGCTTCGCAGCCGTGGCATCGGCGAGCGGGAGATCCTGTTCAAGCACGTCCTGCGCAGTGCCGCCCCCGCCGGTTTGACGGTCCTGAGCCTGCAGTTGATCGGCATGCTGGGCGGCGTGGTGATCATCGAGCAAATCTTCGCCCTTCCGGGCATGGGTCCGTTGGCCGTGGCAGCGACCGGCCAGACTGACCTTCCCGTCGTCATGGGAGTGGTGATGTACACCGTGGTGGTGGTCATCGTGGTGAACCTCCTGGTGGACATCCTCAATGGTTGGCTCAACCCGAAAGTGCGTGTGTCATGAGCGACTCCATAAATTCAACAGCAGATCTTGCGGCGAAGCCCGCAACAGGCCAAAGCGGCACCGTGGTCCGTTCCACCGTGATGCGCCGGCTCATCAAGAACCCCTTGGGCATAGCGGCCTTGGTGATCCTGACAACCATCGCATTGCTGGCGATCTTCGCCCCTGTGCTGGCCCCGTTCGAAGAGAATTTCGCCAACATCAGCAAGACCCTCGCCGCTCCGGACTCCACCAACATCCTGGGAACCGACAGCGCAGGACGGGATACCTGGAGCCGGTTGCTCTTCGGCGCCCAACTGACCCTGCTTTCGGCGCTGCTCTGTGCAGGGGTGGCCATCGCCATCGGCCTCCCGGCCGGACTCATCGCCGGCTACTACGCCGGCAAGTTCGAGGCCGTATCCAACTGGGTGGTCAGCATCCTCATGAGCCTGCCCGGCCTGATCGTCCTGCTCACCATCCGTGCAGCGTTCGGCCCGTCGGTGTGGATCTCCATGATCGCTTTCGGCATCCTGATCAGCCCTTCCTACTTCAGGCTGACCCGTGCCGCCGTCCAGTCGGTGCGCAATGAGTTGTACGTCGACGCGGCCCGCGTGTCCGGCCTCTCCGACATCCGGATTGTTGCCCGCCACATCTTCTCCGTGGTGCGCGCGCCCATCATCATCCAGACAGCCGCGATCGCCGGTGTTGCCATCGCCATCCAATCCGGCCTGGAATTCCTGGGCCTCGGCGATCCCACCAAGGCAACGTGGGGCGTCATGCTCTCCGAGGGCTTCAAGAACGTCTACCTGACGCCCACGCTCCTCCTGTGGCCGGCCCTCGCCATGGCCCTCACCATCGGCGGCCTCGTCCTGCTGGGCAACGCCATCCGCGACGCCCTGGAAGACGGCGAAAAGATCAAGCACCGCAAGAAGCGCACCCCTGCTTCGGGCACAGTCGGCGCCAGCACGACGGCCGAACCCGCCAAGGCGCGCCCGTCGCGTAAGTCGGTTGCCGCCGTCGAGCTTGGAACCGAACACCACTTGGTCAAGGTGACCAACCTCGGCGTCGGCTATCCGCAGGCGGATGGTTCCATCAAGAAAGTGGTGGACGACGTGTCCTTCCACGTGGACCGCGGCGAAATCCTGGGCATTGTGGGGGAGTCGGGTTCGGGCAAGTCCCAGACCGCCTTCTCCATCCTGGGCCTGCTGCCGGACAACGCACGGATCGTGGCCGGTTCCATCCAGTTCGACGGCAACTACACCGTGGCCCCGGGCGAGGACCGCGTCAGCCAGGAACGGTTGTCCAAGCTGCGCGGCAAGCGGATCTCCTACATTCCCCAGGAACCCATGAGCAACCTGGACCCCGCGTTCACCATCGGGTACCAGCTGGTCACGCCCATGGTCCGCGTCCTGGGCATCTCCAAAGCGGAGGCCCGGACCCGCGCGCTGAAGCTGCTGACCGACGTCGGGATCGTCAACCCGGAGCGGACGTTCGCCGCCTATCCGCACGAAGTTTCCGGCGGCATGGCCCAGCGGGTGCTGATCGCCGGAGCGATCAGCTGCGAGCCGGACCTGGTGATCGCCGACGAGCCCACCACAGCCCTGGACGTTACCGTGCAGGCCGACGTGCTGGACCTGCTGCGGGAGCTGCAGCAGCGCTTGAACATCGGCGTCATCCTGGTGACCCACAACTTCGGTGTTGTCGCCGACCTCTGCGACCGCGTGGCCGTGATGCAGAACGGCCGGCTCGTGGAGGAAGGGACTGTCCGGGACATCCTCCGGAACCCGAAAGAGAAGTACACCCAGACCCTGCTGGGGTCCATGCTTGAAGGTAAGACGCCCATGACCATGCTTGTTTCCCCGCCGGAGGGGCCCGTTTCACACGCAGATTCCGGTACGGGCCGCGTAGCAGAGAAGGAGCCGGTGGCATGAGCACCGTTTCGCGTCAGGAAGCCCCGCTGCTGTCCGTGGAAAACCTGGTGGTGGAGTACCCCAGCAAGAGATTCCGTGCCAAGCCTTTCCGGGCGCTGACGGACATCAACATCACCATCGGCCAAGGGGAAACCCTGGGGCTGGTGGGGGAGTCCGGATCGGGCAAGACCACCCTTGGCCGGGCCGTGCTCGGCCTGGCTCCAGTGACGGCCGGGAAAGTCATTTTCGAGGGAAACGACATCAGCAACGCCTCCCGCAGGGAACGCCGCACGCTGAGCCGCGACCTGCAGGTGGTCTTCCAGGACCCGTACACCTCGCTCAACCCGGCCCTCGAGATCGGCGACATCCTGGCCGAGCCACTCGGCGTGCAAGGCATGGCTGCCGCGGAAGCGAAGAAGCGCGTGCGCGAACTGCTGGACCAGGTTGGACTGCCGTCGGACGCGATCCACCGGCTCCCGCGGGAGTTCAGCGGTGGCCAGCGCCAGCGTGTGGCGATTGCCCGGGCTTTGGCGCTCTCTCCCAAGCTGATCGTCTGCGACGAGCCCGTCAGCGCACTGGACCTGTCCACGCAGGCCCGCGTGCTGGACCTGTTCCTGCAGATCCAGAAAGACACCGGGGTGTCGTACCTGTTCGTCTCCCACGACCTCGACGTGGTGCGGCACATCAGCCACCGCGTCGCCGTCATGTACCGCGGGGAAATCGTGGAGCAGGGACCTGCGGAGACCGTCACCCGGGACCCCGAACATCCCTATACACAACGGTTGTTGCTGGCTTCGCCGGTGCCCGACCCGGACCGCCAGGAACAACGCCGCGCAGACCGCCACCGCCTGCTCGAGCAGCAGCGCCGACAGACCGAACAGGCTGGCGCCGCGGCGTAGCTGCCGCGTCTTGCCAACACATCAACAGGGCCTTAGCGGGCCGGAGAACCACGGAGGAAAACAGTGGCCAAGATAGGCGTACAGGCGATGATGCTCAAGGAGAGCTTCGCCGAAGTGGGAGCGTTCGAGACCCTGCGCAAGGTCAGCGCAATCGGCTACAACGCCGTGGAGGTCTCCCAGATCCCCATGACCCCGGAGAACGTGGCCGAACTGGAGCGTGCCCGGACGGAACTGGGCATGGACATTGCTGCGTTGTCCGTAGCGGTGGAAGGCCGCAAGGGCTTCCCTGTGGAGTCGCTCGCGGACAACTTCGACAAAATCGTGGACGACGCCAAGCGCCTGGACTCCAAGCTGCTGCGCATCGGCATGCTGCCCTTCCCCGCCATGAAGTCCCTGGACGCCGTGGTGGACTTCGCCCAGACAGCCAACGGCTACGCCGAGCGGCTGCAGGAGCACGGCATCAGCCTGTACTACCACAACCACCACGTGGAGTTCGCGAAGTTCGACGGCAAATACATGCTGGACATCATCGCCGACAATTCGCCGGCCATGGGCATGGAAATCGACGTGCACTGGGTCCAGCGCGGGGGTCTGGACCCGGTCCGGACGCTGCAAAAGTACGCGGGAAGGACTGCCATGGTGCACTTGAAGGACTACCGGATCGGGCAGATGCCCGAGTCGTCTTTCGGGCTCCTGGAACAGGGCGATTTTGCCGGGTTCATGGCCGAGTTCAAGAACGTCGTCCAGTTCGCCGAGGTGGGCGAAGGCAATCTCGACTTCCCGTCCATTGTGCCCGCCGCCATTGAGGCCGGGGCGCAGTACCTCCTGGTGGAGCAGGACGAACTCTACGGGCGCACGGTGTGGGACGCCCTCCAGACCTCCCACGACAACCTGGTGGCCATGGGCCACAGTGACCTTTTCTAGATTCTTCAACGGACGGAGATTAAGTTCATGAGCAAGAAAGTACGCCTCGGCATCATCGGCCTGGGCCAGCAGGGCGGCGCCTACGCCAAGTTCATCAAGGACGGCATGGTCCCGAACATGGAAATCGGCGCCATCTGCGACACTGATCCGGCGAAGAAGGAACTCGCGGCTTCCCTCTACCCGGAGGCACCGTTCTTCGACGACTACATCGCCCTGCTGGAAAGCGGTTCCGTTGATGCCGTGGTCACGTGCGTTCCGCACTACCTCCATCCTGAGATGGGCATTGAGTCCCTGAAGCGGGACATTCACGCCCTCGTGGAGAAGCCTGCCGGCGTCTACACCAAGCAGGTCAAGGAACTCAACGAGTACGCTGCCACCAAGCCGGAGCTGACCTTCGGGATCATGTTCAACCAACGGAACAACCCGCTCTACAAGAAGCTCAAGGAAATCGTCGACGGCGGCGAGATCGGCAGCATCCGCCGCACCAACTGGATCATCACCAACTGGTGGCGTCCGCAGGGCTACTACAACTCCAGTGAATGGCGCGCGACGTGGGGCGGCGAGGGCGGCGGCGTCCTGGTCAACCAGGCTCCGCACCAGCTGGACCTGTGGCAGTGGATCTGCGGTGTCCCCAAGTCCGTCTACTCGAAGGTTGCGTACGGCTTCCGCCGCGACATCGCCGTCGAAGACGAGGTCACCGCCGTCGTCGATTATGGCGACGGCGCCACGGGCGTTTTCGTAACCGCCACCCACGACATCGTGGGAACCGACAGGTTCGAAATCCTCGGCGACCAGGGCAAGATCGTGGTGGAAGACAGCAAGGTGGCCACTGTGACGCGGCTGGTCAAGCCCGAGCGTGAGATCAGCGATTCCATGGGCATGGACGATGTCCGCAAGCTCTTCATGGGCCAGCTGAACCGGGAGGAGCTCTACTCCACCGAGGTCATCGAGTTCGAGTCCGTCTGGGGCGGCCAGCACGCGGGCGTCCTGGAGAACTTCGCCGCAAACATCCTGGATGGAACTCCGCTGCTGGCTCCGGGCTCCGACGGCATCAACGGCGTCCGCCTGGCCAATGCCATCCACCTCTCCAGCTGGACCGGCAAGGAAGTCTCCCTGGACTTCGACGAGGACGAGTTCCTGCAGGAACTGAACAAGCGCGTCGCGGAAGAAGGCAAGTTCCCCGAACGCGCCTAACCCACCCCTCCCGACACCCACCCCTCCGACGCTCTCTCACCAAATCGCCCTTCACGGCCGGCGCTCTCTCACTTTCCTCACGAAAGTGAGAGAGCGTCGGCGTTAGAGGGGGAGTCCGTGAGAGAGCGTTGGCGTTAGAGGGGGAATCCGTGAGAGAGCGTTTGGCAACCGTCCAGCCTTTTGTTGCCAAACGGCACTACGATGGACCCGTGACTGAAGCGACGAACGCCGGAACCTCCACTGCCCCCTCCAAGCGCGGCCGGGGTGAGAAGTCTTCGCCCACCATTTACGACATCGCCAAGCTCGCGGGAGTCAACCCCTCCACGGTTTCCCGCGCCCTCAGCAAGCCGGGACGGGTCAGCGCCAAGACGCAAAAGATCATCGAGGACGCGGCCGAACAGCTGAACTACCAGGTGAACCCCTTCGCGCGGGCGCTGCCAACCGGCCGTACGCAGACCATCGGCCTGATCGTCGCGGACATCACCAACCCCACGTTCTTCGACATCATCCGCGGCGCCGAAACCACGGGCGCGGCCCGGGATTACACACTGGTCCTCGCGGAGTCGTCCGAGTCGCCCGAAACCGAAGTCACGGCGGCCAGGCGGCTGCTCGCTACCGTCGACGGGCTCATCCTGGCCAGCCCCCGGATGGACGACGACAACATCCGCTCGCTGGCCGGCGACAAGCCCGTCGTCGTGGTCAACCGCGACATCGAAGGCGTCCCCTGCGTGGTCCCCGACGTCAACAAGGGCATCAGCGAGGCAGTGCGGAGCCTCGCCGCGAACGGCCACGAGCAGCTTGCCTACGTTGCCGGCCCGCCCCAATCCTGGATGACGGCCCGGCGTTGGGAGGGCGTCAAGGCCGCAGCGGAATGGTCCAAACTGACTGCCGTCCGCCTGGAGTCGAGCAAGCCAACGGTCGACGGCGGCAGGAAGGTTGCGCGCGACGTGCTGGACAGCGGGGCCACCGCCGTCATCACCTACAACGACCTCATTGCCATCGGCTTGATGCAGGAGTTGCAGGCGGGCGGGATGCAGGTTCCCGACCAGATCAGCATTGTTGGGTTCGACGACATTTTCGGGGCGGATTTCACCACCCCAGCACTGACCACCGTGCGTTCCCCGCTGCGGGAATGCGGTACCCGGGCAGTCACTATTCTCCTTGATCTGTTGCTTGGTCACGAGCCGCCTGCCGGGGCCGTCAGCGTCGAGACTGAACTCGTGGTCCGCGGTTCCAGTGGCAGGCTCCTGAGTTAGCCCCTCACTCCTCGTTGCAGCGCCCTTTGCAACGACTTGGCAATTTTTGGCAACCGGTTGACAAAATGGCAACGGGCGCCGGAAGATTGATCTATGTCACAGTCCCTTGCAGCCCACCCTGACCGGCTCCTGCCCGCAGATCCCGGGACGCGCAGCATCGCGCGGTCCTTGCTGGAGCGCGTCCAGGACCTGCCCATCATCTCCCCGCACGGCCACGTTGACGCCGCGGTCATCGAGCAGAACACGCCGTTTCCGGATCCCGCCGCGCTGCTGGTCAGCCCGGACCATTACGTGACCCGCTTGATCCACGCCGACGGCGTCTCCATGGACCAGCTCCACGCGAGCGAGTCCCAGGATTCCCGCGAGGTCTGGCGGCGGTTCGTCGAGGCTTGGCCGCTCTTCGAGGGCACGGCCTCGGGCTACTGGCTCAGGACCCAGTTCGAGCAGGTGTTCAAGCTCGGTGCGGACCTCTCCGGTATGTCCGCCGATGCCAGCTACGATGCGATTTCAGCGAAGCTCGTGGAGCCGGATTTCCGTCCCCGGCAGCTGTTCAAGGACTTCAACATCGAGGTCCTGGCCACCACGGATGATCCCTTGGACAACCTCGCGAGCCACAAGGCGCTTACCGAGGACCCCACCTTCAACGGCCGCGTCCTGCCCACGTTCCGCCCTGATGCGTATCTCAATGTCGCCCACCCCACCTGGGCCGCGAACGTTGAGCGGTTGATCGAAACCGCGGCCGACGGCGGCAGGGGCTACGCCGGCTACATCGCAGCCCTGGAAAACCGCCGTCGTTATTTCGTGGACCATGGCGCGGTATCCGCGGACCACGGCGTCCGTACCCCGGCGACGCTCAAACTCGATGCCGCCGAAGCCGAGGCCCTGTTCGAGAACGCCCGCTCCGGCGAGGCCACCGCCGCGGACCGGGACGCGTTCGAGGCCCACATGATGTACCAGATGGCGCGGATGTCCGTGGAAGACGGTCTGGTGATGACCATCCACCCGGGCTCGTACCGCAACCACCACGGACCCACGTTCGAGTCGTTCGGCGCAGACACCGGCCACGACATCCCGTTCGCCATCAACTACACCGAGGCAATCCGCCCCCTGCTGCAGGACTTCGGCACGGCCAAGGACTTCCACCTGGTCCTGTTCACCCTGGACGAGACCGTGTTTTCCCGCGAACTCGCACCCCTTGCCGGTTTCTACCCATCCGTGTACCTCGGTGCGCCGTGGTGGTTCCTTGATGCTCCGGATGCGATGCTGCGCTTCCGCTCGGCCGTCACCGAAACCGCCGGCTTCTCGCGCTCCTCCGGCTTCATCGACGACACCCGAGCATTCTGCTCCATCCCGGCCCGGCACGACGCGTCCCGCCGCATCGAAGCGTCCTTCCTCGCTCGTTTGGTTGCCGAGCACCGCGTCAGCGAGGACCGCGCGCACGAGCTGATTCTCGACATCGTCGATGGATCGCCGCGACGGGTGTTCAAGCTGTGAGCGGGCTGCTTCGCCGGACGGCTCCGGCGGCCCCGGTCCGCATCGTGCACCTGGGCCTTGGGGCGTTCCACCGCTCCCACCAAGCCTGGTACACCCAGCACGCCGGCGACGCGGGGGAGTGGGGCATCGCCTCCTTCACCGGCCGACGCCCGGACGCCGCAACGGTTTTGGCTGCCCAGGATGGCCTCTTCACCGTGGTGGAACGATCGGATTCCGGGGACTCCTTCGAAGTGGTGGGCAGCATCGTCGAGGCCGTTGACGGGGCCGATGTTGCCCGGTTCGTCGAGCTGCTCGCCGCTCCCTCCACTGCCGTAGTCACCCTCACCATCACGGAAGCGGCGTATGGTCTGGGCGCCGCCGACCTCTCGGTTCTGCTCGCCGGAGGGGAACCCACGACGCCGATGGGCCGCTTGGTCGCGGGCCTCGCCGCCCGCAGGGCCTCCGACGCCGGACCGCTCGCCGTCGTCAGTTGCGACAACCTCTCGGACAACGGAAACGTAGCCCGGAACGGGGTTCTCTCGTTGGCCCGGGAGTTTGACGCCGGGCTCGCAGCCTGGATTGAAGCGAATGTCAGTTTCGTCAGCACCTCGGTGGACCGGATTACTCCGCGGACCACTGCCTCCGATATCTCTGCCGTGGCCGCTGCGTGCGGCTACCAGGACGAAGCTCCTGTGGTCACCGAGCCTTTCCATAACTGGGTGCTGAGCGGTGCGTTCCCCGCCGGGCGACCCCGGTGGGAAGACGCCGGCGCAGTCTTCGTGGACGACATTGAGCCGTACGAAAACCGCAAGCTCTGGCTCCTCAACGGCGCGCATTCCATCCTGGCCTACGCCGGACAACTCCGCGGGCACACTACAGTGTCCGAAGCTTTGGCCGACCCCGTATGCCGCGACGCCGTGGAGGAATTCTGGGACGAAGCCTCCAAGCACCTCCCCGGAGAAGAACTTCGCATCACCGAATACCGGGCTGCCTTGCTGGAGCGCTTCGGGAACTCCCGGATCGCCCACCACCTGGCCCAGATCGCCCTGGACGGCAGCACCAAGCTGCGGATGCGCGCCATTCCGGTCCTTCGCGCGGAGCGTGCGGACGGCCGAACCGGACGGGCCGCGGCGCGGATGATCGCGGTGTGGTCTGCTTTCCTGGCCGTTCAACCTGGTTTGCAGGACCCCCTGTCCGACGCAGTGGCTCAAGCGTCCCTCCTGTCCGGTCAAGCCCGAACGGCGGCATTACTGGCTCTGCTCGACGCGGAGTTGGCCAAGGACGCGGGCGTGGTGTCGTTGATCCATGAACTCGGCGAGGCCTTCGCAGCCGTGCCCGCCGAGGCAGGTTCGGGGACCGCCGCGTAGCCCTCCGGGCATATTCATCGCACCCTTTGATTGGCTCAGGCCGCCCGGTAGTCCCGGACTGGCCTGGGCCAATCTGTGCTTTAACAACCCGCTGCTATAGCAACCCCATTGCGTGGCCCGATCTGCCTGGCATTTCGGGGGTTCTGGGTGCAAAGCGGGCCCCTCAAGGTGTTCGTGTGGGCGGGTGGGTCTTGTTGTTGGGCCTTCTCTGCGTGCCATTCGTGAATCGTGGGGCGCAGGCAGGCCCGGCAAGGCAAGTCCCCGGCGTCGTCAAGCAGGGACGGGTCGCATCGTTCTGAAGCAATTTGCGGCAACCGATTGCCAAACCTTTGCCAACGTGACTAGAATTACATCAGCTGCACAGGCCGGGCCCAAAGCTCCAGTGGCACAACAACTGTTGAGACGTCCGGCACGCAATGACGCAATGGGTAAAGGAGCCCGCATTGAACAAGCTCAGCAAACTCAGCATCCTCGGCTACGGAGCCGGTGATGCCGCCAACAACCTGGCCTTCACCACGGCCACCATGTTCCTCCTGGTCTATTACACCGACGTTGCCGGCATCTCGGCGGCGGCAGCAGGTACCCTCCTGCTTGTGGTGCGGGTGTTCGACGCCTTCGCCGATGTCTTCGCGGGCCGCCTCGTGGACCGCAGCTACAGCAAGCGCTTCGGCAAGTTCCGTCCCTTCATCATGTTCGGTTCCATTCCACTGCTGCTCCTGAGCGTCGCAACGTTCTCCGTTCCGCAGATCGGCGAGACGGGCACCCTCCTCTACGCCTACGTCACCTATGCCGCGCTCGGCCTTGCGTATTCTCTCGTGAACATTCCCTACGGCTCACTCGCAGGGGCCATGACGCAGGATCCGGGCGACCGCGCGAAGCTGGGCTCCGCCCGCATGGTCGGCGCGCTGCTGGTCGGCTCAGGCCTGGGTATCTTCGTCGCTCCGCTCATCAAGCCAGGCGCCAACCTCCAAGGGCTCTTCACCACCATCACGCTGGTGTTCGTGGTGATCGGCGCGGCCCTCTACTTCTTCACGTTCGTCACAGCCAAGGAGCGAGTGCACCGCTCGGTTCCCAAGGTTTCCTTCAAGCAGAGCATGGACACGTTGAAGACCAACCGCCCGCTGCTCATGCTGTGCTTGAGCTCGTTCCTGTTCCTCACCGGCTACATGGCCCTGTCCTCCGTGCAGCTCTACTACCTGCGCGACGTCCTGGGCCGCCTGGACCTGTATGCCGTGATGTCCATCGTCCAGCTCGTCATGACGTTCGTCCTGGCCGCCTTCATGCCGCGGCTTGTCCACAAGTTCGGCAAGAAGACCGTCTATGTTGCAGCCGGCGCCCTGAGCGCAGTCGGAGGGGTGATCATTTTCTTCACCCCGGCCACCATGACCTGGGTCGGCTTCTCCGGGCTGCTGGTCAGTATGCTCGGCGTGATGGCTGTGAGCATCGTGGTCTGGGCGCTCGAGGCCGACACCGTTGAATACGGCGAGTGGAAGACGGGCGTCCGGACAGAAGGCATCACCTATGCCCTGTTCTCCTTCACCCGTAAGACCGGGCAGGCCGTCGGCGGCGCCCTTGCTGCCTACGCCCTGGCGATGGGCGGTTACAAGTCCGGAGCCCCCCAGACTCCGGAGGCCGTGATGGGTATCCAGTTCGCCGCCGGCGCCCTGCCGGCCATCATGGTGGTCCTCGCCATCGCGGTCATGGCCAAGTACAAGCTCACCGATGCCATGCACGCCGAGATCGTCAATGAGATCAAGGCGCGTCGCACCGCTGAGGCGGGCAGCGCACCTCAAGGCATCGCCGCTGAGGCGGTCAACGCACGCCAGGGCAACGCCGCTGGGGCGGCCAACGCACCCCAGGGCAACGCCGCTGGGGCGGCCAACGCACCCCAGAGCAACGCCGCTGGGGCGGACAGCGCACCTCAAGGCAACGCCGCTGAGACGGCCAACGCACCCCAGGGCAACGCCGCCGGGGCGGGAGGTCGCCGCTGAGGCGGGGCACGCCGCCGTCGTAAATAACGACGGCGGGCTGCCGGGCTTGGTGGGTGAGCGCAGCGGGGTTGCGAGTAAACCCTCAGGCGGCCTGGCGTCACCGGGCCCCTGACCCGAAGAGGCGCACTCGCGGGGTCCGGTTCTCCGACCGTCACCCACGCATCCCGTAGACAGCACCAGTCATTCAGTCCAGCACTTGGCAACCGATTGCCAAAAACTGCCAACCGCTTTACACTCAATTCCAATCAACCTCTCGCCGAGGGGCTTGCTCCCGGCTTCCACACATTCGAAGTCTTCCCACCGTCAAAGAGCCGAGATCCCACCCTCGCGGCCCGAAAGGATCCTTGATCATGAAAATCATCGCCGCTGACGTCTTCGTGACCAGCCCGTCCCGTAACTTCGTTACCCTGCGGATCACCAC
The DNA here is from genome assembly GCF_044748905.1 of Paenarthrobacter sp. NPDC089714. Classification (NCBI taxonomy): domain Bacteria; kingdom Bacillati; phylum Actinomycetota; class Actinomycetes; order Micrococcales; family Micrococcaceae; genus Paenarthrobacter; species Paenarthrobacter sp. NPDC089714. Next base: position 15,350 of record NZ_JBIVGX010000020.1, on the reverse strand, counting down.
CGAAGACGGTGTGACCGGCATCGGTGACGCGACCCTGAACGGCCGTGAACTCGCCGTTGCTGCGTACTTGAAGGAGCACGTGGCCCAGCTGCTGATCGGCAAGGACCCGCACCGGATCGAGGACACCTGGCAGTTCCTTTACCGGTCCTCGTACTGGCGCCGCGGCCCGGTGACGATGGCCGCGATTGCCGCCGTCGACATGGCGTTGTGGGATATCAAGGGCAAGATGGCCGGCATGCCGGTGTACCAGCTCCTGGGCGGCGCGTCCCGCAACGGGCTGCGCGCGTACGGGCATGCTTCGGGTTCGGACATCCCGTCGCTGTTCGATTCGGTCCGTGAGCACCTGGAACTTGGCTACAAGTCGATCCGGATCCAGACCGCGATCCCGGGCATCAAGGCCGTGTATGGTGTGGCCGCGCAGGCCCAGGCCTCGGGTGAACGGTACGACTACGAGCCTGCCGGGCGCGGTGCGTTCCCGCAGGAAGAGGACTGGGACACCCGCGCGTACCTGCGGCACCTGCCCACCGTGTTCGAGGCTGTGCGCAACGAGTTCGGCCCGGAAATCCCGCTCCTCCACGACGGCCACCACCGCATGACCCCCATCCAGGCCGCCAAGCTCGGCAAGGCCCTGGAACCGTACGACCTCTTCTGGCTCGAAGACTGCACCCCGGCCGAGAACCAGGAAGGCCTGCGCCTGGTCCGCCAGCACACCACCACCCCGCTGGCCATCGGCGAAATCTTCAACACGGTGTACGACTACCAGACGCTCATCAAGGAACAGCTGATCGACTACGTCCGCGCCGCGTCCACGCACTTCGGTGGCATCAGCCCGTTGAAGAAGGTCATGGACTTCGCCGCGCAGTACCAGATCAAGTCCGGCTTCCACGGCCCCACGGACATTTCCCCGGTCGGGTTCGCCGCGCAGCTGCACGTGGGCCTGGCGATCCACAACTACGGCATCCAGGAATACATGCAGCACTCGGACAAGACCAACGAGGTCTTCCAGCAGTCCATGACCTTCAAGGACGGCTACCTGCACCCGGGCGACAACCCCGGCATCGGCGTCGAATTCAACGAAGAAGCAGCTGCGGCCTTCCCGTACCAACAGGCCTACCTGCCTTACAACCGCCTCGTGGACGGCACCGTTCATGACTGGTAAATCCCGCGCAATTAATGACGGCGGCACTTACGACGGCGGCACCCGCCCCGCTGCTTCCGGTCGCCACGTTGTGGTGATGGGCGTGGCTGGCTGCGGCAAAAGCACCGTCGGTGCCGCCCTGGCCGAACGCCTCGGTGCGGAATTCCTCGACGGCGATGCGCTGCACCCGCAGTCGAACATCGACAAGATGGCCTCCGGTACTCCGCTCAACGACGACGACCGGGCACCCTGGCTGGCCGAAATCGGCAGGCGATTCTCGGCGTCGGACGCTCCCTTGGTGATCGCGTGCAGCGCGCTCAAGCGCGCCTACCGGGACATCATCCGGTCCGGTGACCCGACCGTGACGTTCGTGCACCTGCACGGAACCCGCGAAATCCTGAACGAACGCATGAACTCCCGCCCGGGCCACTTCATGCCGGCCTCACTGCTCGACTCGCAATTGGCTACCCTTGAACATCTCCAGGCCGACGAAGCAGGAGTGGTTGTGGATATCGAAACGCCCGTGCAGCAGATCGTTGACCGAGCCGCGGAGGAGTTGCTCGGCTCGCAGGATGATGCCGCCAGGTTCCTGGTGGACCTCAAGGCCGCGCCCTTCAACCTGGACGATTCCGCCGTGGAATGGGTTGAATCCACGTTGGCGTCCATGACGCTCGAAGAGAAGATCGGGCAACTCTTCATCAACCACAACAATGACTACTCGCCCGAATACCTTGACGGTGTCCTGGAGAACTTCCATGTGGGTGGGATGCGGTACCGGCCCGGTCCGTCCGCGGCGGTGCAGGAACACATCCGGTACGCGCAGTCCAAGACGCGGATTCCGTTGTTGGTGGCGTCGAACCCGGAAATGGGCGGTGCAGGAAGCTGCGATGACGGCACGTTCGTCTCCACGCACCTGCAGGCCGGTTCGCACCCGGACAAGTCGATCGCACGCCGCATGGGCGAGGTTGCCGGCGTCGAAACCGCTGCCCTCGGCTGCAATTGGGCGTTCGCGCCGATCCGTGGACATCCACTACAACTGGCGGAACACCGTCATCTCCACGCGCGCCTTCGGGAACACCCCGGAGATTGTGGTGGAGCGGGCCAAGGAGTACTTCGACGGCATCAGCGAGTCGCCCACCGTCTGCGCCATGAAGCACTTTCCCGGCGACGGGATCGATGAGCGCGACCAGCACGTGGTGACCTCCTACAACACCTTGGGCTACGAGGAATGGAACCGCACGTACGGGCACGTGTACCGGGAGATGATCGGGCACGGCGTGCAGTCGATCATGGTGGGGCATATAGGCGCCCCCGAGGTTTCCCGGCATTTCCGGCCTGGGTTGGCGGACGCGGAGATCCGTCCCGCAACGCTCGCGCCTGAACTGCTGCAGGACCTCCTTCGTGGCGAACTGGGCTTCAACGGCCTGGTCCTCACGGACGCTTCGCTCATGGTGGGCCTGACCCAGGCCATGAAGCGGCGCGACCTGGTGCCTGCAACCATCGCTGCCGGTTGCGACATGTTCCTCTTCTTCCGTAATCCGGAGGAGGACTTCGGGTTCATGCTGGATGGCTACAAGGCCGGTGTCATCTCTGACGCGCGCCTGGAAGATGCGCTGCGCAGGATCCTTGGGCTGAAGGCGAGCCTGGGGCTGCACGTTCGCACCCAGCTGGTTCCACCAGCGGAAGCGCTGGCTGTGATCGGCAGTGAAGCCCACAGAGCGATCGCCGCTGACATCGCGGACAAAACTGTCACCCTGGTCAAGGACACCGCCCACAACCTGCCCATCACGCCGGAAACCCACAAGCGCATCCGGCTTTACGGCATCTCGGGTGGGGCGGACTTTACCCGGGCCGATCCTCTGGCCTATCTGGACACGGTCAAGGAAGAGCTCGAAGCCGCGGGGTTTGCGGTTGACGTGTTCAAGACCGCCGAGCAGCGCGAAGCCGCGGGGGAGACGGGCATGAACTTCATGCGGGTCCTCTCAGAGGAAGCCACCGCCGACTACCCCGAGCGTTATGACGCGGCCCTCGTCTTCGCCAACGTGAAGGGTTTCGCGCAGGAAGCGGCCATCCGCATCAAGTGGTCCTCGCCGATGGCTGCCGAGATCCCCTGGTACGCCACGGAGGTTCCCACGGTGTTCGTCTCCTTGAACCAGCCGAACCACCTGATCGACGTGCCCATGGTCAAAACCGCCATCCACGCCCACGCTGGGACGCGCGAAGCAATCCGTGCCACCATCCAGAAAATCCAAGGGAAGTCCGAGTTCCAGGGAACGTTCAACGAGAACGTGTTCTGCGATTCATTCGACACCCGCCTCTAGCTCCTGGCTCTCGGCCGGGAGGCTTTGATACAGGGGCGCGTCCTCCCCGCCATCACGGAGGACGCGCGGAATGCCCGGTACGGCCCACAAGGCCGTGCCGGGTTTTTTCCATTCCGGCGTCACGATCCGGCCCGGGCTCGAAGGGGGTCGGATGCTCCGTAGAATAGGAGCCATGACTTCCTCGCCTGAGACCTCCGTTGCCCGCGCCCGCCTTCTTGAACTCATCAAAGAATTGGCGGTGGTCCGCGGAAAGGTGATCCTCTCCAGTGGCAAGGAAGCCGACTACTACATCGACCTCCGCCGCATCACCCTCCACCACGAGGCCTCCAAGCTGGTGGGCCAGGTCATGCTGGCAATGATTGACGACGCCGGGATCCCGCTTGAGTGCGCCGGCGGACTCACCATGGGTGCCGACCCCGTCGGTACCGCCGTGATGCACGCTGCCGTTGACGCGGGCCGTGTGGTTGACGCGTTCGTTGTCCGCAAGGCGCAGAAGTCGTACGGCATGGGTCGTCAGGTGGAAGGTCCTTCCGTTGAAGGCCGCAACGTGGTGGTCCTCGAGGACACCTCCACCACCGGCGGGTCCGCGCTGACCGCCGTCGAAGGTGTCCGCAAGGCGGGCGGCAACGTAGTGGCCGTCGCCGTGATCGTGGATCGCAACACTGGCGCCAAGGAAAAGATCGAAGCCGAAACCGGCGTTCCGTACCTCTTCGCGTTCGGCAAGGACGAACTCGGCCTCGACTAAGGAAAATGCGGCAGGGGGCGCGTCCTCAAGGGCGCATCCTACGGGCATCCGCGGTGCACTTTCCACGGGGCTGTAAGGCCGTGCCTTCGAAGCCTATGCTTGCTGCGTGGGCGTTCAGGTAGGGAAACTTCCGGCACCGCCGGAAGTAGAGGAAGACCTCCCGCTGCCCGCCACGCCTGCGCCGGGCCCTGAGCCCGGAGCGGGGACGGAGCCGGCGGAGGATCCGGGTTCATGGGCCCGGATCCTGCCTTATGCTGCCCGGTTGAAGAAGACATCCCGGCGTAACTTCCTCATCACCGCCGGCGCCTCGGCGGCACTGGCGGGGGACATGCTCTTCACCCGACATGTGCAGGCCGAACGCCGCGCTCCGAAGATCCTCCGCGTTCCGGACTCCTTCGCGGACCTGTACTTCCCGAAGGCCAGCTGGATCCTCTTTCCGGGTTACAAAACCAGCTGGGAAGAGGCCCAGTGGATCCTCAACTCATTGCGCCCTGCCCTGCACCAGCGGGGACGCCTGGCCGCCGTCGGATACTCCAACCTGGGGTTGGACGTTGACGAGGTTGTCCGCGAACTCGTCCTCCACGTCCGCGAGCTGGGCCTGGAGAAGCTGTATTTCTACGGCCACAGCTTCGGCGGGATGCTGGCCACCCAGGTCGCAGCCCGTTTGCTGGAATTGCACGGTGTGGAAACCGAACTGATCGTCCTGGATTCCAGTCCCTTCAGCAGGGCCGATGTCCTGGATCAAAGCTGGTTCGACGGCGTGGTGTTCCTTTACGAGAACGGCTTCCGCATTCCGTCCGTCCTGCGCGGCGGCTACGAACTGGGGGAGCGGCTGGTCCATAAGGACGAGCGCTCCTGGCGGCAGATCCTGGACCAAACCGCCGAGCAACTCTCGCCGATCGCGCCGTCGAGTGTGCTGGTCCAGACTGAGTCCGCCTACATCTACCATTTCGATGGGCTGCGCTTCGTGGGAAAGCTGGGCCCGGCAAAGATGGCCTACATGGGCAATTCAGCCGATGCCACCGTGAACTACGTGACGGCCCGTGCCGGGTGGAGCAGGGTGTTCGCCGAGAACATGAAGCTGCCCATCCTCAGTACCGAGGGAGCACGGCCGGCACACGCCAGCCCGCAATGGAACCCCGACGTGTACCGGCCGTTGCTGGAGCATGTGCAGAACCAGCTGGAACCCTTGCCGCCAACAAGCGAAGAACCGTCTTACAAGGAACCGAACGGTCGGACCATTCGCCCCGCGTAGCTTTCAGGACCCGAGGCGCAGGGTTTCAACCTCGACGGCGGTCAGGCCTGCCTGGCGCAGGAAGGCGCCGGCGTCGCCGAACTCGCGGGCAAAGCCAACCAGGAAATGCCGGATGGCAGCTTCCGGGCTTTGCAGGATCATGAGCTCGGGGCTGAAGTATTGTGCCGGAGTCGAAGGGACGTGCAGCCGCCACGTGGCAGCCATGGTCTCCAGAACGGTAGGCAGGTTGGCAGTGGTTGCCGTGTAGTCGTTCACCACAGCTTCGTATGAAGCGCCGGAGGCCAGGAGCGCCAAGGCCGACACCACACCCGTCCGGTCCTTACCCAAAGAGCAATGGATCAAGGTCCTTTTCCCCTGGGCCACAGGTCGCAGCGCATCCGCAGCCCATTCGGGCCGGATACGGAGCCAGCCCAGATAAAGATCGCCCAAATCTTCCGGCGTCTCCACAGCCTGCAGCGATCCGGCAACTGCGTTGGGATCCAGCGGGTTGTTGATCAGTTCCGGCGAGCCCTCGCTGACCAACCACGGAACCATTGTCCGCTCGAGCTCGCTTCGGAGATCGACGATGGCCTGGATGCCGTGTTCCGTCAGGAAATCCGACGTCGATGCGGCATCCAGGCCAAACGGCTGGCTCCCCCTGAGAATCCGGCCGCCGGCCAGGGGACGCAGATTGAGCACAGCCATGGTGGAGTCCTTAGATCTGGCTCTTGAGGTCGGCCACGGAGTTCAGGACCTGGTTAGGCCGGAACGGGAAGGACACGATCTCGTCGCGCTGGGTGATGCCGCTGAGGACCAGCACGGTGTGGAGGCCGGCTTCCATGCCCGCGATGATGTCGGTGTCCATGCGGTCACCGATCATGGCGGTGGTTTCGGAGTGGGCATCGATCTGGTTCATGGCCGAGCGGAACATCATGGGGTTCGGTTTGCCCACGATGTACGGCTCGCGGCCGGTGGCCTTGGTGATCATTGCCGCGATGGCTCCGGTAGCGGGGAGCGGGCCGTCCTTGGAAGGGCCGGTGGCGTCAGGGTTGGTGGCGATGAAGCGGGCGCCGGCCAGGATGTGGCGCACTGCCGTGGTGATTGCCTCGAAGGAGTAGGTGCGGGTTTCGCCGAGGACCACGAAATCGGGATCGGTGTCCGTGAGGATGAACCCGGCCTCGTGGAGGGCAGTGGTGAGGCCTGCTTCGCCGATGGTGTAGGCGCGGTTTCCGGAGTCCGAGGACTTGACCTGGTCCTTGAGGAACTGCGCCGTGGCCAGGGCCGAGGTCCAGATGTTTTCTTCCGGGATCTCAAGTCCGGAGGCGCGCAGGCGTGCTGCGAGGTCCCTGGGGGTGAAGATGGAGTTGTTGGTCAGTACCAGGAAGCGCTTGGAGGTATCCACCCAGCGCTGGATGAGCTCGGCAGCTCCGGGGATTGCCTGGTTTTCGTGGACCAGTACGCCGTCCATGTCCGTCAGCCAACACTCGATTTCATGGCCGTTGCGGTACACGGAGTCGGACGTCTGGGGCGTGGATTCTTCTGCCATATTTGCCTCCGGCTGGGATTGTTCATGCACTGCGTCCCAGTCTTTCATTATTCGGACCTCCAGACACCTCGGGGTCTTGCTATGTGGATAGATCTCCCCATGCGGAAAGCGGAGTTTGACTTGCGGCCACCTCCCTCGGCTGCACTACCCTTGTGGCTGCGCAGGCGTCCCGCAACCGTGGATCGGGGGATCGACACGGTGACTTCAGAGGCGTCGGCGCGGACCAGGTCCCCTGTTCTGATCGCCATGCCGGCAACGCAAAACGCCGGTCTCCTGAAAGGGCCCTGCCACATGAGCAACACCAACGGAGCGCCGCAGCCTCCCTACAACCCCGACGGCATTCCCCAGCCGCGCTATGACACCAGCCAAGGCCAGTATCAGCAGTACCAGCCCGGCCAGGCGCAGCCGATGTACAGGCCGGAGGAACAACACCAAGCCAGTCCGCAACAAGCAACAGGCAACCCGCACGAGGCGCCTACGCAGGCGTTCCCGGCGCAACCGGGGGTTCCCGGCCAGAATGAGGCCCCGACCCAGGCGTTCCCGGCGCAACCGGGGGTTCCCGGCCAGAATGAGGCCCCGACCCAGGCGTTCCCGGCGCAACCAGGGATTCCCGGCCAGAACGAGGCCCCGACCCAGGCGTTCCCCACCCAGCCCGGAGGCCCAGGCCAGCCCGGCTACCCCGGAACCGCACCCCAGCCCGGCCAGCCTGGGTACCCCGGCCAGCCCGGCGGACCCAACCCCAACCCGGGCGACCACAACAAGAAGGCGCTGTTCCTGATCCTCGGCGGGATCGCCGTCGTCGTGGTTATTGCGCTGGTGGTGGTCTTCGCCTGGCTGATCCCTTCGGTCGCCAAGCCCGTGGCCGTGGACACGGCAGCCCCAAGCGCGCAGGCCAGCGATGCTGCCGCGGACCCCTCCGCGGAAGCGGACCCGTCGGGGGAGGCCGAGCCGTCGGCGGAAGCCGAACCGTCGGCGTCCTCGGACATCCCCGCCGGCGCCATCCCGCTCCCCGCGGGCTGGGACCAATTGGCAGGCCCCAGCAACGTGCCCGCCGACGGCGATCCGTTGTTCAGCAAGTGGGTGACGGGCGAATCCTCGTTCCAGTACCTGGCCGAGTGGACGCACGACGAGTCGTTCGGCATCACCAAGGACCCTTCTACAGGTGAGGAAATCCAGAAGAAGGCCCAAGGCACCACGGAAACCGATGGCGACGGGATCGCAGTGGCCTACGCCTTCTTCGCCGAATCCGAGGAAGGGAAGTTCGGGAAGGATCCCGCGGATGTCAAGAAAGCCATCACGGACATTGAAGCCCGCTACAAGGGCATGACCGCCACGGAATTGCCGCAGAACCTGGTGGGCCATAAGTGCGCCTCGGACTTCAAGACCACCATGCCGGAGACCCGCGAATTCCGCCGCGGAGCTGCTGTGGTGGTCGGGTTCACGTGCACCAACGCACGCGGTGAAGAAATTCAGGCCGTCAACCTGTTCTCCGTCACACCGTGGGGCACCCCGCAGATGCTGGGCGTGAGCGGACACAAGACGTACTGGGACGCGCACCCGGGCCTCATGCAGCAGTTGGCCAATTCCTACCGCATCAACAAGTGGAAGGTTGGCTAACCAGCCCGTTCGGCTGAGCGGGCACCGCGCACGCGGCTAAAGTTGAAGGGTGACTGACCTCCCCACTGATGCCTCCGGGCCCAACGCAGCCCTGCCCGCCCCCGACGCAACCCCTGCGGAAGGCGAGGCGGAAGCGAAGGTGGAGGTCGGCGTCGGGCCTTGGGAAGGTGAGTGGCCCGAAGGCGGGCACTGGGACCCGGACCTGCTGCGCGACGGCGACCGCCGGAACGTGGTGGACCAGTACCGTTACTGGAAGCACGAATCGATCGTGGCGGACCTGGATGCCAAGCGCCACGACTTCCATATCGCGATCGAGAACTGGCAGCACGACCTCAACATCGGCACCGTGGTGCGTACTGCGAATGCGTTCCTCGCCAAGGAAGTCCACATCATCGGACGACGGCGGTGGAACCGTCGCGGGGCCATGGTCACCGACCGCTACCAGCACGTCCGCCACCACCCGACTGTTGAGGATTTTGTGCAGTGGGCGGAGGAGGAAGGGCTCGCGGTGATCGGCATCGACATCTTCCCGGATTCGGTGCCGCTGGAAACCTACGACCTCCCCCGGAAGTGCGTGCTGGTGTTCGGGCAGGAAGGCCCGGGCCTCACTCCCGAGGTCCACGATGCCGCCGTCGCGACGCTTTCCATCGAGCAATTCGGCTCCACCCGCTCCATGAACGCAGCCTCCGCCGCAGCCATTGCCATGCACGCCTGGGTGCGCCGGCACGTGTTCAACCAGCCCGTGTAGCCCTCCCGCACCTTCGAAGCGGAAGTGTTACCAGCCCGCGTGACCGGAAACACGGGGGCCGGATGGTTGTCGCTAGGATGGTGCTAGCCGTAAGCGGTCTACTCCAGGGTCACCAACCCACAGACGAATTCAGCATAGGAGTCACCATGCCCATTGCAACCCCAGAGATTTACTCCGAGATGATCGACCGCGCAAAGGCTGGCGGCTTCGCCTTCCCCGCGGTCAACGTGACGTCGTCGCAGACTCTGAATGCTGCGATCCGCGGTTTCGCCGAGGCCGAATCCGACGGCATCATCCAGGTCTCCACCGGTGGCGCTGCCTACTGGTCCGGCGCCTCCGTCAAGGACATGGTGGCCGGTTCCCTCGGCTTCGCCGCGTTCGCCCGCGAGGTTGCCAAGAACTACAACGTCAACATCGCCCTGCACACGGACCACTGCCCGCAGGACAAGCTTGAGGGCTTTGTCCTCCCGCTGCTGGCCGCTTCCGAGGAAGCCGTCAAGGCCGGCAAGGACCCCATCTTCAACTCCCACATGTGGGACGGCTCGCACGAGACCCTGGAAGACAACCTGCGCATTGGCCGCGAACTGCTGCAGCGTGCGGCTGCCGCCAAGATCATCCTCGAAGTGGAAATCGGCACCGTCGGCGGTGAAGAAGACGGCGTGGAGAACGAGATCAACGACAAGCTCTACACCACCACCGAAGACGCCCTCGCCACCATCGAAGCCCTGGGTGCCGGTGAAAACGGCCGTTACCTGACCGCTCTGACCTTCGGCAACGTGCACGGCGTCTACAAGCCGGGCAACGTTAAACTCCGCCCTGAACTGCTCAAGCAGATCCAGGCCGAGGTGGGCGCCAAGATCGGCAAGGAAAACCCCTTCGACCTCGTCTTCCACGGCGGTTCGGGTTCCACCGAGCAGGAAATCGCTGACGCTGTGTCCTTCGGCGTGATCAAGATGAACATCGACACCGACACGCAGTACGCGTTCACCCGCCCGGTGGCCGGCCACATGCTCGCCAACTACGACGGTGTGCTGAAGGTCGACGGCGGTTTGGGCAACAAGAAGACCTACGACCCCCGCGTCTGGGGTGCTTCGGCTGAAGCCGGTATGGCAGCACGCATTGTCGAGGCCGCCCAGCAGCTCGGATCGGCTGGCAAGACGTTCTAATGTCCGACGAATTCCGGAAGAACCTCATGGGGCCGGAGCCCACGCTCCTGCCCGCCGAAACCGATGTGTACCAGCACCTTGCCCTCGGCAAGGAAGCACTGGACCTTGTGGCGCAGAACCCCACGTCGTCCCTGCTGTGGGCCATCCTCGCGGAGGAAGCCTGGGCAGAGGGCCGGACCATCGAGTCCTACGCCTACGCCCGCGTTGGCTACCACCGCGGCCTGGACGCCCTGCGCCGGAACGGTTGGCGCGGCGTCGGGCCCATCCCGTGGGAGCACGAACCCAACCAGGGCTTCCTGCGTGCGCTCTACGCGCTGGGCCGTGCTGCGGCCGCCATCGGTGAAGCAGACGAGCCGGAGCGGATCGAGCAGTTCCTGAACGACTCGGATCCGAAGGCCAAGCCAGCGATCGAAGCCAGGTAGTTCCACAAACGACGACGGCGACCCCCACCGAAATGGTGAGGGTCGCCGTCGTCGTTAACCCGCCCAACTGGGTCGCAGTTGAGCGCGTTTTGACCCGTCAAAACGCGCACAAATGCGACTCAGTTGGGTAAGCGGGGGCGGCCGAGCGGCACCACCAGCGGGGTGTGCGTGACGGGGTCATCAATGATCCGGCAGGCCATCCCGAACACTTCCTCCACCAAGGATTCGGTGATCACGGAAGCGGGCGCACCCTCGGCCACCACCACTCCGTCCTTCATGGCGATGATGTTGTCCGCGTAGCGGCTGGCGTGGTTGAGGTCGTGCAGCACGGCAACCAGCGTGTGGCCCTTGTCCAGGTTGAGCTCGCGGCACAGTTCCAGCAGCTCGATCTGGTGGGCGATGTCCAAGAACGTGGTGGGTTCGTCGAGGAGCAGGAGCGGGGTCTGCTGGGCCAGGACCATGGCTACCCACACCCGCTGGCGCTGGCCGCCGGACAGCTCGTCCACCAAACGCCCGGACAACGCGGAAACACCGGTAGCCTCCATGGCGGAAACCACGGCGGCTTCGTCCTCCACACTCCATTGCCGCAGCAGCTTCTGGTGCGGGTACCGGCCTCGGGCCACGAGGTCCGCCACGGTGATGCCGTCCGGAGCGATGGACGATTGCGGCAGCAAGCCCAGGCGCCGCGCCAGTTCCTTCGCAGGCAGCGAGTGGACGGACTTTCCATCCAGCAGCACCTGCCCGTGGCGTGGCTTGATCAGCCGGGCGAGTGCCCTCAAAAGCGTGGACTTGCCGCACGCGTTGGGCCCCACGATCACCGTGAACGAGCCCTCGGGGATCTGGACGGTGAGGTCCTTCGAGATGATGCGTTGCTCGTAGCCGATGGTCAGGGCCTCGGCGCGGAGCTGGGGTGCCGTTGAAAGAGTGGTCATGATTTCCTTGCTTCCCTGGCCAGGAGCCAAACGAGGTAGATGCCGCCGATGCACACCGTCACCACGCCCACGGGCAGTTGGATCGGGGCGAACAGGCGTTGTGCCGCGAGGTCGCTCGCGGCCAGGAGGAACGCGCCCATGAAGGCCGACGGCAGCAAGGTGATGCCGGCGCTCCGGGTCAGCCGGCGGGCCAGTTGCGGTGCGGCGAGGGCTACGAAAGCGATGGGCCCGGCCACCGCGGTGACGGCGGCAGTCAGGGCTACGCCGAGGACCAGCAGCAGCAAACGGGTGGGTTCAGCCCGGACGCCCAAGGCGCGTGCGGCGTCGTCGCCCATTTCCAGCAACTGCATCCGCCGCGACACAACAAGCGTTGCCAAGCCAACCAGGACAACCACGACGGCGGCAGGCGCCGCTTGCTCCCACGTGATGCCGTTGAGGGACCCGGCTCCCCAGACGGCGGCGGCCAGGGCCGCTTCAAGCTCGGCCTGGAGGATGAGCCAATGGTTGAGGGCCGCGAGCATGGCGCTGATGCCGATGCCGACGATGATGAGCCGGAAGCCCTGCGACCCCCGGCGGAAGGCGAGCAGGTACACCGCGATCGCCGTGAGCACGCCGCCAACCAGCGCTCCGGCGGCCACTCCAAGGTAGCCCCCACCAAGTGTGAGCATCACGACGAGGGCCCCGGTGTACGCGCCGGTGTTGAAGCCGATGATGTCCGGGCTGCCCAGCGGGTTGCGGGTCATGGATTGGAAGACGCCGCCGCTCATTCCCAGGGCCGCACCGAAGACGAGCGCCGACAGGACCCTGGGGAGCCGCCACTCCATCACGATGGTCTGGGCGAACCCGGGAGCGTCGCCCGTGAACGCCTGCAGGACCTGATGCACGGAGACCTCGTAGTCGCCGATGGACAGGGAAACCACGGCAACGGCAAGCGTCGCAGCGAGCAGGGCGAAGCACACCAGGATGCTCCGGACATCGAACCGGACGCTGAGGGAACGAACACGCACCAAGACGGTGGAACGGCCAAAGTCGACCCCTTGCCGGGCGTCCAAACGCGTCACAGTCCGCTCACCTTCCGGCGCCGGGCCAGGGCGATCAGCACGGGCGCGCCAACAAACGCGGTGACCACACCTACCGGCAGTTCGCCGGGCGCGGCCACCCTGCCCACCACATCGGAAACCAGCAAGAGAGTAGGGGAGAGCAGCAACGTGGTGGCCAGGATCCAGCGCTGGTCCGGCCCGACGATCCATCGTGCGACGTGCGGGATCATGAGGCCGACGAAGCCGATGGCACCGGCGCCGGCTGTCGCAGCTCCGCTGAGCAGCGTGATGGCGATGACGCCCAGGATCCGCGTCCGGTTGACGTTCGCCCCGAGGGATGTGGCCAGGTCGTCGCCGAGGGCTACGGCGTTGAGCCCACGCACGCAGAACAGGGCGATCAGGAGTCCTGCGGCAATGAACGGGGCCACAGTGGTGACGGCTTCCATGCTGCGGGTGTCCAGGGAGCCGATGCTCCATGAGCGCAAATGGTCGAACGCCTTGGGATTGAGCAGGGTCAGCCCGGAACCAATGCCTGTCAGTACGGCTCCCAGGGCTACGCCGGCCAAGGTGAGCCGGATGGGATTCACCACATTCCGGCCGGACGTCCCTATCAAGTACACGGCGGCGGTGGTCAGGATGGCTCCGAGGAACGCGAACCAGATGTAGCCGCCCAGCGAGCTGATCCCCAGGATGCCGATGGCCAGCACCATGGCAAACGAGGCGCCGGCATTGACCCCCAGGATGCCGGGGTCGGCCAGCGGGTTCCGCGTGATGGCCTGGATGAGCGCGCCGGATACACCGAGCGCAATCCCGGCAGCGATCCCCATCAAGGTGCGGGGAAGGCGGCTTTGCAGGATGATCCCGTGGTCCGCAGTGTTCTGTGGCTGGGTAAACGCGTCCAGGATGGTGCCGGCCGGGATGAACTTGGCGCCCACGCCGAGGCTCAGGAGCGCGGCGCAGAGCAGGGCTGCGGCGGCCACGGCAAGGATCAGCACGCGCCACCGGTTGGTGCGTACGACGCCGGAACCCGCGGCCGCGTTGTTGCCCGCGGGGGCGGTGGCAGGCGGCTTGCCATCGCCTGCTTCGGTGGCCGGAGCCGTCACGTTGGACACAACAAACACCACTCCGGAGGGCTCGGCTGACGATCTGAGGGACATCCGTGTGATGATGCTCACGCATTACGCAGGGTTGCCTTAATTAGGTTAGCCTTACTCCGTGAAAAATGACGATTCTGAAATGAAGCCGCGCAAAGCCGGAAGCATGCGCAGCCTCGCCGTGAAGGCAGGTGCAGCTGTGCTGGCCATGGCCCTGCTTGCCGGCTGCGGCACCAGCGGCGGCTCCGGTTCCAGCGCCGGTAACGCCGATGTTGCTACCGGTGGCTCCAAATTCACCACCGCGGACCAGGAAACAGCCAAGCTCGGCACGGACGCTGCCCCGGGCGTCTTCCCCCGCACACTCACCCACGCCAACGGGGAAACCACACTGGACAAGAAGCCCAGCCGCGTGGTGGTCCTGGACACCGGTGAGTTGGACGACGTCGTCACCTTGGGCGTGACTCCGGTGGGCATGGCCACCACCGAAGGCGCCAACCCTGTCCCCACCTACCTGGCGGACAAGGTTAAGGACGTGCAGTCGGTTGGCACCATCCAGAACCTCAACCTGGAAGCCATCGCGGCCCTGAAGCCGGACCTCATCCTGGGAAGCCAGCTCCGCGCGGACAAGCTCTACAAGCAGCTGTCCTCGATCGCCCCCACGGTGTTCAGCATCCGTCCCGGCTTCCCGTGGAAGGAAAACTTCCTCCTGGTGGGCAAGGCCCTCGGCGAGGAAGACAAGGCCGTCAAGGCCCTCAACGACTACCAGACTGAAGCCGACGCCCTGAAGAAGGACGTCACCGGCAATCCCAAGATCTCCCTGGTCCGCTTCCTTCCCGGCAAGATCCGGCTGTACGCCAACAAGTCCTTGATCGGCGTGATCCTGAAGGACGCTGGCCTGGCCCGCCCGGAGAACCAGAACATCGATGAACTGGCCGCCGAGGTCTCGGCGGAGAACATCGAGCAGGGCGACGCTGACTGGATCTTCTACAGCAGCTACGGCGATCCCGCGGCCACAGGCGAAACGTCGGTGGTTGAAGGTGCCGTATGGCCCACGCTTGGCGCAGTCAAGGCCGGCCACGCCAAGCAAGTCAACGACGACGTCTGGTTCCTCGGCCTCGGCCCCACGGGTGCCAAGCTGATCCTCAAGGACCTCCGCAGCATGCTGGTCGGCTAGGACCAACACCCCTCACAAGCACCCCAAACGACGGCGACCCCCACCGGAATGGTGAGGGTCGCCGTCGTCGTTAACCCGCCCAACTGATATGTAGGTTGGGGTGTCAAGGGCAGTGGTGAGCGGCCCGCGTGGTGTTGATTGCGTGGGCCGCTTGAAGGGTGCGGCCCGGTGTG
>NZ_JBIVGX010000019.1:0-58731 GCF_044748905.1 Paenarthrobacter sp. NPDC089714 | reverse complement strand
TCCAAACCCACACCAACATCATTCGGGTAGATATCGACGCTGATGCGCCCAATAGTAAGAAGCTCGTGGGTCACGACAATCGCAAACCTTTCTAAGGTGGAACTCCGGTGTGATGCGGAAGGGTGGTGCTTGAGGCGAGCGGATTGGTCGGCTCAGGCTTGGCCCGAATCGGAGGGTTGAAGTGCCTGCACGTCGGCTCTGACGAGCAGGCAGGTGCCTGGTAGGCGGGCTGGACTTGCGGAGGTGTTGGCGGTCGGCCTTCACATGAGTTGGCGGGGAGTGGTGGTGGTCTCGTCGCGGAGCACCCCACCATTTCCTATGCGGGGATGTTCAGGGATGCTTCGAGGGCCGCGTCGGCGTCGCGGAGGACCTTCGCGGCGACCTGGAGTCCTTCGATGCGTCCCAGCGAGGTGTCTTCGTGTTCGATGTTGACCAGCATGTTGGGGTCTACTTCGTGGAGGGCGCGGAGGAACTCGGTCCAGTAGGCGGTGTCGTGGCCGCGGCCCAGGGCCAGGAAGTCCCAGGCGGAGTTCTTGGGCCATTCGTTGGCCCACTCGTCACCGCCCAGGTTGGTGCGGTTCTCTTCCGGGGAGAGCCTGCGGAAGCTGTTGTCGAGCACGCCGTAGAGTGCTGCGTTGTCCGTGTTGACGCGGACGTCCTTTGCGGCGGCCTGGAACACCAGCGGGCCGAGTTCGCGGATCACGGCCACGGGGTCCATTTGCTGCCAGAACAGGTGGGAGGCGTCCAGTTCAACGCCCACGTGGGTGGCTCCGGTGAGTTCAATGAGCTTGTGCACGTCGGCGGTGTTGAACACGATGTTCTGCGGGTGCAGTTCCAACGCGACCTTGACGCCGTGGTCTGCTGCGAGGCGGTCGGTTTCCTTCCAGAACTCCGCGGCCACGCCCCACTGGTAATCCAGGACGTCCAGCGCGGCGGAGTTCCAGGCGTTGACCACCCAGTTCACCACGGTGGCGCCGGGTTCGCCGCCGGGCAGCCCGGACATGGTCACTACCCGGTCCTGGCCAAGACGTTGCGCCAGGCGGATGGAGCGGCGGATGTCCTCGGCGTGCTTCTCGCCGATTTCCCGGCGCGGGTGCAGGGGGTTGCCGTTGCAGTTCAGGCCGGCGATGGACACCCCGGTGCCTTCGAAGATCCCGAGGTAGTCATCGCGGGCAGCATCACTTTCGAGAATCTGGTCGAACGTGGGCACATGAACGGCAGGAAGGAACCCGCCGGTGTTGATCTCGATGCCGGTCAGGCCAAGATCGGCGATGACCTTCAGGGCTTCGGGAAGCGGGCGGTCGTGCAGGATCGCGTTGTAGACGCCGAGTTTCATAGCGTGATCTTCTTTCCGTTGTTCAGGGCGGATTCGGTGACGGCACCGAGGAGTTCCATGTTGCGGACGCCCTCGTCGAACGTGGCGCAGCGGGGCAGCGATTCTGCTTCGGACAGGCCGGCGATCTCTTCGAGGAAGGCGCGGGCCTGGTATCCGAAGGCGTCGTTCTGGCCGAAGCCCACCTCGGGGGCGTCCATGGCGAGGCCGCCGGCGATGTAGGGGTGGCCCGGTCCGAGGATGACTTGGCGGTACCCGTTCTGGATACCGGAGTCGTCGTTGAGGAAGAGCTGGATTTCGTTGGGGCGGCGCTGGTCGAACTTGGCTCCGCCGTTTTCGCAGAACACCTCGAACTGCAGGCTGTTGGCGTGCCCGGCAGCAACCCGGGACACTTCGAAGCTCCCGGCACCGTTGGCGAACTCGGCGTTGAAGGCCGCGTAGTCGTCGTTTTCCACGGCCTCGAAGGTGTCGCTGACGGCAACGTGGTCGTGGCCCATCACGGCGGCCAGCGGCAGGGGGCGCTTGTCGATCGCGGTAGCCAGGCGGCCACCGCTGACAGACTGGATGTCGCCGCACAGGAATTCGGAGACGTAGGTGAGGTGGCTTCCGACGTCGGCCAGCGCACCGGAGCCGGGTCCGCCCTTGTAGCGCCAGCTCATGGGAGCGGAGGGGCTGAAGCCGTAGTCGGTCCAGTACCGGCCGCTGAAGTGCAGCACGTTGCCCAGTACGCCGTTCTGGATCAGTTCACGGATGTAGGCGATGCCGGGGGTGCGGCGGAACGTGAACCCGATGCGGGCCAGGTTGCCACGGGCCTCGGCGGCTCGTGCGGCGTCGGCCATGGCGCGGGCGTCCTCCAGGGTGTCGCTCAGCGGCTTCTCACACAGCACGTGCTTGCCGGCCGCCAACAATCCCTCCACCACTTCGCGGTGCAGCGAGTTGGCGATCACCACGCTGACCACGTCGATGTCGTCGGCCTCGGCGATCGCCTGCCACGAGGTGTCGTTGCGCTCGTACCCGAAACGGCGGGCTGCCAGGGAGCCGAACTCAGCGTTGACATCGCCGATCGAGACGAGGCGTACCTGGGGCAGCACGGGGCTGTAGAGGGCGGATGCCGTGCGGTAAGCGGCGGCGTGGGCCTTACCCGCCATGCCTGCACCGATAACGGCGACGCCAATGTCCTGTGTCATGTTTTTCTCCCTTGAAATCCACCGCGGTCCGAAACGAAGTTGTCTCAGCCGTCCATTCTGCCCTACTTGGAGCGCTCCAGATCAGAGTAGAACCCGAGATTTGTCCTGTCAATGGGTGCATTGATGATGAAAGGATCTTCCCGATTCCTCCGAGGATTCTAGGAGATGTACTCACAACACTCGGGGTTTTTGGCAGGGAATTTGTCAGCACCTATGGACAATCTGAGGCATTTGGTGCAAGGATTCTGGTCAATGGTTTGGAGCGCTCCTAAGAATCTGATTCGGGAAGCGCGTTCGCCGCTCGTTGACAAGGAAGTTGAACGATGAAACATAGCCAACTTGGCAATACTGATCTGATGGTTTCGCCGCTGGCCTTCGGGACGGGGCCGCTGGGCGAGCTCTTTGGCCCGCTGACTGAAACAGACGCCCTCAAAGTAGTCCACGATGCCATTGACCTCGGCATCAACTTCATTGACACCTCGCCGTACTATGACAGTGCTGAAGAGCGTCTGGGCAAGGCGCTGGTCGGTCGGCGATCCGAAGTTGTCCTGGGTACCAAAGCCGGACGATACGGGGTTGATGACTTCGATTTCTCGCCGGCCCGGCTGCGTCGAAGCGTGGAGAACAGCCTCCAGCTTCTGCGGACGGACTACGTCGATATCCTGCAGTTGCACGACATTGAATTCGTGCCGTTGGGTCCCCTCTTTGAAGATTCGTATGCCGAGCTGGTCAAGCTTCGCGACGAAGGCAAGTGCCGGTACATCGGCATGACGGGCTACCCGGCGGCAACGATGGCCCGCGCCATGCAGGAAACCCAGCTCGATGTTCTCCTTACGTACTCCCATGCGACGTTGCTGGATGACACCCTTGAGCGTGAACTGGCTCCGATCGCAGCCGAGCAGGGAGTTGGTCTCATCAATGCTGCCGCCGTGGCCTTGGGACTGTTGACCCCCCACGGATCCAGCATCGGCAGCGGACATCCCGCCACCGGGCCTGTCAGGGACGCTGCGGCCAAGATGGTCGCCCACGCGGCAAGCCGCGGCGCCGACATCGCGTTCATCGCCAACCAGTACGCGATCCAGCGCTCCGGCTGCGCCACGACACTCATCGGCACCGGCAAGATCTCCCACCTCCGTTCAGCAGTTAATGCCATTGAGACCGAAATCGATGAGCAACTCCTTCAGGAGCTCCTGGAACTCCGTCCTTCTGTTGAGGAGCGCACCTGGACCAGCGGCCTGGATGAAAACAACACCCACGCTGTGACGAAGGAGAACGCATGAAAGCGATCGTCTTCGAAGCCGACGGCGAACAGTTCATCGATGTTGCCGAACCCGAACTACAGCCCGGGCAGTTGATGCTTGACGTTGCCTTCTGCGGGATCTGTGGAAGTGACCTCCACGCAGGAGAACCTGACTTTCACCCCGGGACGGTCATGGGCCACGAGTTCTCCGGCGTCGTTTCCGGGATTGGACCGGGAGTCAAGGGTTGGTCCGTGGGGGACCGGGTCTGCGTGAACCCGAACGGTGGCTGGTGCGGTACCTGCACGTTCTGTACCGCGGGGGAGGTGACCATGTGCGCTTCCATCTGGGACAACGTGGTTGGTTTGGCCCAAAACGGCGGGTTGGCGAGCCGGGTTGCCGTTCCGGCGCGGATGGTCCATCGCCTGCCTGACTCGGTGTCCTTGGAAATGGGGGCCTGGGTGGAGCCGCTTGCAGTGGCGTTGCGCACCGTTCGCCGCTCGGAAGCAAGCCTGGGTGACACCGCAGTTGTTTTCGGTGCCGGTCCGATTGGGCTGTTGGTCACGATGCTTCTTCGAGCCGCCGGACTTTCCCAGGTGACGGTAGTGGAGACCTCCCCCGAACGGCGTGCCAAGGCTCTGGAAGTTGGTGCCACGGAGGTGTTGGACCCGATCCAGACCAATCCCGTGGACTACTTCGCGGACCCGGTGACGGCTCCCGCCTTTGCATTCGAGTGCACAGGGGTCGCCCAAGTGACTGCCACGGCTGTTGGCGTCCTGCGCCCGCATGGTCGGCTGACCGTGACGGGCTTTGCACGGAACCCACCGACATACCAAGCCGCTGACCTTCTGTTCAAGGAAATCGATATCCGCGGCAGTTTCATCTACGTAGAAGAATTCGCCATGGCCATTGATCTGCTGGCCAGGGGGGTTGTCGACGTAGCACCGCTCATCAGCGGGATCGTTGACCTCAGCGGCGCTGCCGAGGCCTTCACCAACATGCGTTCCTCCCCGTCCGCTGTGAAGTACCTCATCCGCCCAAGCTGAGCCCTCAGCACCGTCCTTATCCTCACACCCGTAGTGCGGGCACCGTCGCCCGCCATAGCAAAGGAAAAGAAAGTGACCTCTCCAAACACCATCACCCGTATGGGTATCGCAACGGCCTTGGGTCTCGCCGCAACCCTGAGCTTCACCGCATGCGCATCCACCACGCCCTCCAACGGCAGCAGCGCCGGTGGAGCCACCATCGGATACGCCGGTTCCAAGCTGACTGATCCGTTCCAGATCGCCCTGACCAAGGCAACACAGAACGAAGCAACGAAGCAGGGTGTCAACCTGCTTCCCCCCACCAATGCCAACGCTGACCCTGCCAAGCAGGTCACCGACATTCAAACGACCTTGGCCAAGAGCCCGAAGTCACTCATCATTAACCCTGTGGACGCCAAGGCCATCGTTCCGGCCATCCAAAAGGCCAACAACCAAAAGGTCCCCGTCATTACGGTGGACCAGGCACCCGAGAGCGGCAACGTCGCAATGATCGTCCGCGCTGACAACCTGGCTATGGGCAAGCAAGCCTGCGAGCAGATCGGCAAGGCCCTTTCCGGCAAGGGAACCGTTCTTGACCTGCAAGGCGATCTGAGCTCTACTAACGGTCGTGAGCGCAGCCAGGGTTTCGCCGACTGCCTCAAGTCCGAATTCCCCAACATGACCGTGGTCCAGAAGCCCACGAACTGGGAGATGGATAAAGCCACAAACGCTGCCCAGACCCTGCTCAGTTCCTCCAGCATTGACGGGATCTTCATGGCCAGTGACTTCTTCGTCCCCGGCATCCAGAAGGTTCTCCAGGACTTGAACAAGTGGCAGCCGGTCGGCACCCCAGGGCACGTGGCCTTGGTCGGAATCGACGGAACGTCGGATGCACTCAAACTCATTCGTGACGGCTACCAGGACGCCACTATCGCGCAGCCGTTGAACGACTACGCCAAGTACAGCATCCAGTACGCCAACGAGGCAGCTACGGGTAAGACCTTCTCCGAAGGTCCGACCGATCACGGCAGCACGATCACGAAGAACTCCGCAGGACAGCTGGCAGACTCGTTGCCTTCGCCCGTGGTCACCAAAGCCAACGCCGACGACAAGACGCTCTGGGCCAACCAATGAGCATCAACACCCAGCCCGCCCTTGAAATCCAGGGCATTACCAAACGTTTCGGGACCACGCTGGCCCTGGACGACGTCTCGCTCACCATCAACCGCGGCGAAGCCCGGGCGCTCCTTGGTCGAAACGGCGCAGGAAAATCCACACTGATCTCGATGATCACTGGCCTGCTCACCCCCGATGACGGAGACATCACCTTCCCCGGAAGTCCGGAAACGGCAGGTGTACAGGACAACGTAGCGTGCGTCTACCAGCACAGCACTCTCGTTCCGGAGCTAACAGCCGCCGAGAACATCTCCCTCGGGGCCTACCCCAAAGGAAAACTAGGACTCGTCAACTGGCGCGCCATGCGTGAGAAGGCCGTCAGGCTCCTTGAGGAATGGGGTATCTCCGAGGTCAGTGACATGCCCGTCATCGAACTGGACCCGCTTCACCGCAAGATCGTCGAGATCTGTCGCGCGGTCAGCAGCGGGGCCAGGATCCTCCTCCTGGATGAGCCGACGGCCGGCCTTGACGGTGACGCCACCCGGACGCTGTTCGAACGCATCGGGGACATGCGCGATCGCGGCATCACCGTGGTCTACGTATCCCACTACCTCGAGGAAATCTTCGAAGTATGCGATTCGGTTACCGTCCTGCGTGATGGTCGGGTGGTCCATACCAAGAGCCTGGAAGGCCTAAGCGTCCGCGACATCGTAGAGGCCATGGTCGGCGGGGCCGTTGACGCGGCCGCCGAGACCAGCGGAACCCCGGCGGACCCCTCCGCCTTCGGCGCTCAGCCAATCTTCACGGTCACCAACCTGGACGTGGGGGACATCGTCAAAGACTTCAACGTCACCATACGGCCAGGAGAATGCGTCGGCCTCGTCGGGCTCGACGGATCCGGAATTTTCCAAGCCGCAGACGCCCTTGCAGGCCTCCTGCCGGCGACCTCGGGCACTGTCGACGTTGATGGTCGCACAGTACCGACGGGCGATGTAGGGAGAGCCATCAATTCAGGAATCGGGTACCTTCCCGGGGACCGGCACGACGCCGGATTCATCCCTGAGATGGCCAACGAAGAAAACGCGACCCTGACCATCCTCGGCCGGCTCCGCAACTCCGTCCGGCTCATTGACGGGGCACGCCGACGGGAAGTGTACGGAGATCTCGCGAGGAAATGGGAGATCAAGGCACGCTCCGGATCCCAGGCAACGATCGAACTCAGCGGTGGCAACCAACAAAAAGTTGCGTTGGCACGCACCTTCGCCTCAGACCCGAAAGTGCTCATCCTCGTCAATCCCACCGCAGGTGTGGACGTCGCAGCCAAAGGATCGATCGTTGCATCCGTCACCAACGCCGTGCGGGGTAACGACCGCGCAGGACTGATTGTTTCCTCTGACGAGAGCGAATTCTCCGGCTGCTCACGCCTTCTGGTCATGTTCCGTGGCCGCCTTGTCGGCGAACTCACCGCTCCCTGGACCGAGAGCGACCTCGCCGCCGCAGTCCAAGGCGACATCGCCCTGGCATGAATTCCCTCCCACATCCGAAAGTCGAGAACACCGTGAGTACTACAACACCTCCAATTTCTGGATCGGCCACCGTGCCGACCCGTTCCTCGGGCAACAATCAGCGGCGTTGGTCCGCCTTCGGCGGAAGCCTGCGCGAATTGGCGCTCATCCCCGTCATCGTCGTCGTAGCCGTCGTCGGGACCGTCTTCGTTCCGTATTTCGCCTCGGTCGACAACATCGTCAACAACATTTTGTCCACCTCTGCAGTTCTCGGCGTCATGGTGATCGCCCAAAGCATCATCCTGATCAGCGGCTACTTCGACCTGTCCATGCAATCTGTCGTAGGTCTTGCCCCCATGCTGGCCGTATGGCTTATCGCCCCCGCGACAGCAGGCGGCTCCGGCGCTGACCTGCCCTCCTGGATGGCACCGTTGATCGTTCTCGGCCTCGGCGCAGTGGTCGGACTGATCAACGGTTTCCTGGTGGGCAAACTGCGACTGAACGCGTTCATCGTGACCCTCGCAATGCTCATCCTCCTGCAGGGCTTCACCTTGGGCATCTCCAAAGGCCAGACCTTCTCAAACCTCCCCGAGAGCATGGCCTTCATCGGCACAACCTCACCGCTTGGCGTTCCTCTCGACGTCTGGATCCTCGTAGTGGTCGTCGCAGTCGCCGCAGTGTTCATGCGCTACATCCCCACGGGCCGGCGGATCTACGCCATGGGCGGTAACGAAAAAGCAGCCAAGGCCGCCGGTGTCCGTACCTTGCGCATGACTGTTGGGCTGTTCGTCTTCGGCGGCGTCATGGCCGGCTTCGCCGGCGTCCTTCTGTCCACCCGCATCGCGTCGGTCACCGCCAACCAAGGCGAAAACCTGATCTTCACCGTGTTCGCGGCAGCAGTTATCGGTGGCATCAGCCTCGACGGAGGCAAGGGCTCCATCATCGGCGCAGCAACCGGTGTCCTGCTCCTGGGAATGATAAACAACATCCTCGTCCTCTCCAACGTCCCGTCCTTCTGGATTGACGCCACCTACGGCGCGATCATCCTTGGTGCACTTCTGATCGGAAGCGCCGAGGTGCGAGAAACAGTCTTGTCACCATTTCGCCGGAAAAAGACCGAAGCAGCTCCGAGGTAACCTAACCCGTTACTGAGGTTTGCTCTCAACACCCACGTTGGTAAAGGCAGCAATCCAACAGCCCGGGCCACCATCCGCTTGAAACGAGCGGCCGGCGGCCCGGGCCGGGCCGTTAAAGCTGATGCGATAATCAGTTTGGTTGCCTGGCGCTCTACCGCAGGTACCGCGCAATTCCAGCTTCAAGGCATACGGTAAGGGCACCAGCGGTAATCAGGTATCTGGTTGACCAACGCCGCTCGAAACGAAAGGCCTCCTTCATGACCGCGCACGCCGCCAAGACCCGCCGTCCAACCATCTATGACGTCGCGGAGCGCGCAGGAGTGTCCAAATCGTTGGTCTCTTTGGTGCTGACCAACTCGCCGTCCGTGCGCCCCGCCAAACGCACTGCCGTACTGGCAGCAATCAAGGAACTGGGCTACCGCCCCAGCCGTGCTGCAACAACCCTGGCGAGCCGGGAAACAAAGAACATAGGCCTTGTCATCGATGACTACAGAAACCTCTGGTTCGTTGACCTGCTGCGGGGCATGCAGCAAGAACTCAAACCACTCGGCTACCAGGTCACCGTTGCCGACTCCTCATCTGCAGATGACCCGGGACAAGGAACGGTAGAAAGACTTCTGTCCATGCATCTTGCCGGACTCGTAGTTGCCATGGACGAACCGCGCGAAACACTCGCCACCGGGCCTTGGACACCCACCGTCGTCGCAGGCTGGCGCGAGAACCTGCCTGAGGGAGCCGACCTCATAGCCAACGATGACGACGCCGGTGGTCGCCTGGCAGCCAACTACTTGCTGGAGCTCGGCCATACCAAAATCGGACACGTGACCGGCTCAGGGGCCGCGGCCGCACACCGCTGGGCGGGCTTCCACTCCCGCACGGCCGAATCTGGTGTCCCCCTGAGGATCTGGGGACAAGGCCACGGAACAACAGAGGAGGACGGCTACCAAGCCGCTTCAGCGTTGCTGGCGCACTTTCCAGACACAACCGCCATCTTCGCCGCAAACGACACCATGGCGGTCGGGACCCTGGCCGCCATCAAAGCCCGGGGACTCTCCGTCCCGATGGACATTTCCGTGCTGGGCTACGACAACTCGCCCGCAGCCCAATCCCGCTACCTTGACATCTCGTCAATTGACGACAAAAGCGAAGAAGTCGGTACGCTAACAGCCAAAGCTCTCATGTCCCGCATAGCCGACCCCGACAGGACACCACTGCGGACCTTCGTCCAACCTGAACTCATTCCACGCGGCACAACGTCCCGGCTGGAACCCGCAAGAAACTGATTCCTTGGAATTCCAGCGGACCAACTCGAGCTTCTCAACTGTCAATCAGTCGTCACCACCTAGGAGACCTCGACCAAAAAGCTGCCCTGACTAGCGTCAGGTTAGAGCGTAACTCGCATTCACTGACATCGGTTCATCGGGCCCTTGATCCCACCTGATAGTTGGAGAGAACAAAATCAGACCGGGGAACCCAGGGGAAAAGTTGAAGAATCCGAAGATCCTGAAGTTCATGGTTCCTCAGCGACCGCGGGCGGGCTAAGTCCTTTGCCGCCTCCAACTCCCGGCCTGAAGCCAAGTGAAGACGCCTCATTTCAGGGTCGCATTCCTCTTGTCAAGCGGTTTCAGCGTCAGGTTCGGGTGCTGCTTATTTGCCTCACTGCCGCGACGGCTCGTGGACGTGTATTCGGGAGATGGGCGGTCCGGTCGTTTATTCGGGCGAGCAAGTACCGCCTTGTCCTTGGGCAGGAGCCACTCGCCACCACGATTCTGATACTTACTTGTACCTTCAGGATACGTCTGCCGGACATTCCAACCCTTATACAAGACACAAAACCATCGCCCAAGTCGCTGCGACCATCGATGTTCCTCTTGACAGTAATCCTGATCACTTGTTTAGATTGAGCCACAACTTCTGAACTTTTGTTTAGAAACTGAATGGGGTTGGAACACTGCCGTTCCTCTTCCCTTCACTTTCCGGGAGGCTGGTCTCCTGAGCCCCAGATCTGCTGACCCCCACAGCATCGAGAGGACGCAAAGTGTCTCAATTAGCATCACCACAGAACAAGGAAGCCGTTCCCACTGTTCATAACCTCAAGCGCAGCTTGGGTCGGTTGGACATGATTTTCCTGACCGTAGCTGCCACGATCGGCATCGACACCATCGCCCAGATCGCAGGTCTTGGCGGAGCGCAGGCTTTCACCTGGGCTGTCGTGTTGGTCGTGACGTTCATGTTCCCCTACGCGCTTGTCATGGCCGAGCTCGGCAGTACCTTCTCCCAGGAAGGCGGGCCCTACGTTTGGGTACGGCTCGCGCATGGGAAGGCGGCCGCAGCTGTTTCGACCATGTTCTACTGGATCACCAACCCTGTCTGGCTGGGCGGGTCCCTGGCATTTATCTCGGCAGCCACCTGGACCACGTTCATCCAGCCCATGGAGGCAGGAAGTTTTGGGGACTACCTGTTCAAATTCATCTTCATTTGGGTGGCGATCTTCGTCTCCGTCATCAGCCTCCGGTTCGGCAAGATCCTTTTGAACATCGGCGCCATCGTCAAAGTCGGGCTGTTGATCTTCTTCGTCATTTCCGTGGCCATCTATGCCGGGGCCAACGGGGTCCGGGGATACGGTGCCGGCGATTTTTCCCCGACGCTGCAGGGCTTCCTGGAGGTGACCCCGGTCCTGCTCTTCGCCTTCGTCGGCTTTGAAGCTCAGAACGGCGCGGCTGAGGAGATGCGCAACCCCAAGAAGGACGTCCCGAAATCGATCGCTGTCTCGGCGGTCGTGTCTGCTCTGTGCTATCTCGTCCCTATCTTCGCGATCCTGGCGGTGCTTCCCGAGTCGGAGATCACCGGTGCCGGTGGCCTGCTGGAAGCCATGGCTACAGTCTTCAGCGTCTACGGTGACGCGACACCGGCGATGATCGCGATCGCGGCGCTCCTGTTCATTTTCGTTGTGCTGACACAAGGTGCTGCGTGGATGATCGCCTCGGACCGGGTCCAAGCCTCCGCGGCCGCCGACGGTGCGTTCCCACGCTACTTCGGTGTCTTCAATGCCCGCTTCGGAACCCCCGTCCGGGTCAATATCCTCTCCGGTGTCATCGCTACCGAATTCATGGTTTGCGCCTCACTCTTCCTGCAGAGCGACGGCGCATCCGCTTTCGCTGTTGTGCTCGGCATCGCAGTGACCACACTGCTGATCAGTTACTTGTGGATCTTCCCCACCATCATCCGGCTCCGGAAAGTCCAGGCCGACGTCCCCCGTCCCTACAGCGTGCCGGGAGGCAAAGCCGGGTTGTGGCTGTGCACCATCGTCATAACCGCCTGGGTTGTCCTTGGCACCTGGTCAGCCATCTTCCCCGGAACCATCCAGCACGCACTGGGCCTGCCGTATGACTTCGAAGAAACCTGGAGCATGTCCCAGTTCGAATTCGAAGCCTTCACCCTCGGCACCCTTGCCGTTATCTCACTGATCGCACTCGGCGGATACGCGCTGGCCCGCAAACGCGACACCAACTGACCAACACCAGCACCACCTGCAATCCAATTCTTTTTTGAAAGGCTCCACCATGATTTCCCTTACCGACCTCCGCGGTCTCGAATTCACCAATGACCTCCTGCCACGGGCGGAGGTTGACATCGAAAGCACGGCCGATGCGGTCCGGCCCTTGCTTGAGGAGGTCCGGACCGGGGGAATGGAGGCCCTTCTCAGTCTCTCGGAGCGCCTGGACGGCGTCCGCCCGGACTCCTTGCGGGTTCCACGGCACGTCATTGAAGCTGCCGCGGACGGACTGGACGAGGATGTCCGCGCAGCCCTGCTGGAATCCATCAAGCGCGCCCGTCGCGTCCACGAGGACCAGGTCCGCCGCGACACCTCCACCGTGGTCGCTGACAACGCAGTCATCACCGAGCGGTGGCTTCCCGTGGACCGCGTCGGCCTGTACGTGCCAGGCGGCCGCGCCGTCTACCCCAGCTCAGTGGTGATGAACGTCGTCCCCGCCCAAGCCGCCGGTGTCCCATCCATCGCCATCGCTTCCCCGCCGCAGAAGGAATTCGGCGGATACCCGCACCCCTCGATCCTTGCCGCAGCAGCACTGCTGGGCGTGGACGAGGTCTACGCCGTCGGCGGCGCCCAAGCCATCGCGTTGTTCGCCTACGGGGCGCCGGCCACCGCCGACGAGGAAACAGTCCGGCCCGTGGATTTGGTTACCGGCCCTGGCAACATCTGGGTCGCCACGGCCAAGCGGCTCCTGAAAGGCCGGATTGGTATCGACGCCGAAGCGGGCCCAACCGAGGTCATGATCATCGCCGACGAACAGGCAAACCCAGCCTGGCTCGCAGCTGACCTGATCAGCCAGGCAGAACACGACGTCCTCGCGGCAGCGGTTCTGGTCACCGACAGTGAAACTTTAGCCCACGAAGTCATTGCTGAACTGGGCGTGCAGGTGCCAGAGGCCAAACATGCTGCCCGGATCGAGGAAGCGCTGCGGGGCCGGCAGTCAGGCATCCTTCTCGTGGAAAACCTGGACAAGGCTGTGGAAGTAGCCAACGGCTACGCCGCGGAGCACCTTGAGATTCAAACAGCCGACCCTCAGGCAACGGCAGCGCGGATCCGTAACGCCGGTGCGGTGTTCGTCGGAGGGTACGCACCTGTGTCTCTGGGTGACTACTGCGCCGGTTCCAACCACGTCCTGCCCACAGGAGGGACCGGACGGCACTCCAGTGGCCTGTCCGTGCAGAGCTTCCTGCGGGGAATTCACTTCATCGAGTACAGCCGCGAGGCCCTGCACAAGGTCGCAGGCCATGTGAAGCTTCTGTCCGAAACGGAAAACCTACCGGCACACGGCCGTGCGGTCACCATCCGCGAAGACCGTCCCGTCCGGGCCGATTAGGTCATCAAGCGGTAACCTCCGCGTAAAAGCAAGGCTATTTGAGAAGATGGCAGACGTGACCAGCTCATCCCGTGGAACCAAAGCCCGTACCTCCTTGATTGGCGCTGCCGGACGCATCGTCAGCGAAAAAGGTATCGGCGGAGTGCGGATCCGCGAAATCGCCGCCGAGGCCGGGGTGTCCCCGGCGGCGGTGCTCTACCACTACCCGGAAACCGATGACCTGATGCTCGACGTGCACAGGGCAGCCGTTGACGAGTACGTCGAAGCACGCCGCGCCGAGCAGCAACAAAGCTTCGATCCACGGCACCGGCTTGTCTCAGCAGTCATCGCCGGTGTCCCGCCGTACGCGAACCCCGCCACCATCCGGCAACTCTACGAAATGCACGGACTGGCCCGGCGCAGCCCCGCACACGCGGACCTGATGGCATCGCTCTGGAAACGCGAACACTCCCAATACGTCACAGTCATCGAGGACGGCATACGTCTGGGGTATTTCAGCCCCAACCGCAAACCTGCCGAGGTCGCCCGGATGCTGTTGTCCATGGAAGACGGCCTCGTGCTTCACCTGGTCAGCGACAACAAATACCTCACCGCCGATAAAGTAATCGAAACCTTCCTCCACTTCGCCGAAGACGCCCTTCAATGCCCAGGGCTCATCAGGCTCTCCCGGCGCCTGACCAAAGCATTGAACGAAGCTATGGAGAACGAAGACTAAGACACAGCGCGGGCTTGGGACCCACCCACGTCCCAAGCCCGCCCCACACCACGTTTCCCTCCGCAGGGCGTCCCCGTGCTTGAGCTCCTGGCCTGATCGGAATGTCCGGCATGGCAGACGCTTTGAGGACCGGTGTCATGGTTCCGGCCCTGCCGTGCCTGAAAGCATGATGGGACCTCCCGACAACTCTCTGGGTTACTCACCCATGCCCCTGATACGACGACGTATGTAAGAGAAGGCAGATGATTCTCCACCCAGCCCAACTTGAACCAGGCGCTGCCAGCGCCGGAACCCCGGAAAGCGCGTGGAGAACACGGCGCGACGCCTGGGAGTTCCTCAGCTACATACTCAACGAACTGGTACAAAGCCGATCCCGCAATGACCATGCGGGTTCAACCCACGACATCGACCAGGTCCTCGAGCTGCTGGCCTCGCTGGAGCCGTACTGGGCAGTCCCCGGCCAGGAGTCGGTTAAAGCCATCGGTGACCTCATCGCCGAGGGCCGGCCACGGGACGCCCTTGACCACGTCGAAGCGGTCAACGACCTCCTCGGAAAGCCGGACATCCCGGCACCCGTTGATCCCATCGACCCGGACATTTCGGCCGTGAAAAGGATGAAGGCCCGGCCGGCCATTGAAATCCTCGTCGTTGACGACGGTCCCGCCGACGAAGCCGAACTCTTCACCCGGGCCATCAAGGAAAAGCGCCGCGACACCGACGGATTCAGCTACGAAATCAACGTCCTTCCCAGCGTCGAAGACGCCATCGTTGCCCTGACCATCAACCCGAACATCCAAGCCATTATCATCTGCCCGCGCTTCGCCCTCCACACCACACAGCACCTCAGCGAAACCCTGCGCTCCTTCGTCAACAGCAGGATGGCAGGAAAGTTCACGGTCCGCAGGCCCATACGACGCATCCTCGACTTCGCCGACGTCATCACGGCCATCCGACCCGAACTGGACCTCTACCTGGTCGCCGGAGTAGCGCTCGAAGCGATGGCCGGTTCTCTGACCGGGCGCTTCCGCAGGATCTTCGCCCGAACCGACGCCCTGGACCTGCACCTGTCCATCCTCGGTGGCATCACCGACCGCTACGAAACACCATTCTTCACCGCCCTGCAGCAACACAGCCGCCGCCCCGGGTCCGTCTTCCATGCCCTGCCCATCTCCCGCGGCGGGTCCGTGCAAAACTCGCCCTGGATCAGCGACCTTGCAGACTTTTACGGCACCAACCTGCTCATGGCCGAAACCTCCGCTACATCCGGCGGGCTGGACTCGCTCCTGGACCCCCACGGGTCCATCAAAGAAGCCCAACAGCTCGCCGCACGAGCCTTCCGAAGCCACCGAACCTACTTCGTCACCAACGGAACCTCAACAGCCAACAAAATCGTCCACCAATCCATCGTCGCCCCCGGCGACATCGTCCTGGTCGACCGCAACTGCCACAAATCCCACCACTACGCCCTCGTCCTAGCCGGCGCATCAGTGACCTACCTGGACGCCTACCCCCTCGATGAGCACTCCTTATATGGGGCGGTGCCGCTGCGGGAGATCAAAGCGAAACTGCTGGCGCTCAAGGATCAAGGACAACTGCACAAGGTCACAATGCTCACGCTGACCAACTGCACCTTTGACGGGATCGTCTACGATCCCCGCAAGGTCATGGAAGAATGCCTCGCCATCAAACCAGACCTCGTCTTCCTCTGGGACGAAGCCTGGTTTGCGTTCGCCGGCTCCCACCCCATCTACCGGAAACGCACCGCCATGCAAGCAGCAGCAGACCTGGAAGAAGCCTTCACAGACCCGTCCTACGCCCGGAGGCACGAAGAACAAGCACAAACCCTCAACGCGCCAGCCGACACGGAAACGTGGGCCGAGACCGCGCTGCTTCCAGACCCCCGAAAAGCACGCCTCAGGGTCTACGCCACCCAATCCACTCACAAAACCCTGACCTCTCTGAGACAAGGCTCCATGATCCACGTCTTCGATCAGGACTTCGCCACACGCAACGGCGACGCCTTCCGCGAAGCATTCATGACACACACATCCACGTCGCCGAACTACCAAATCCTGGCCTCGCTGGACATCGGACGCCGACAAGTTGAACTCGAAGGCTACGCACTGGTCCAGAAACAAGCAGACCTCGCCACCACACTCACCACTGCCATCAACAAACACCACCTGCTGGGCAAGTACTTCAAAGTTCTAGGCACCCACGACCTCATACCGCACCCGTACCGCGACAGCCACGACCACTTCCCAGCCACCGCGGGCCTAGGAAACTGGGACAAGGCCTGGACTACTGACGAATTCGTAGTCGACCCCAGCCGTATCACCCTCGATATCCGGGCCTCCGGCATCGACGGGGACACGTTCAAACACGAATACCTCATGGACAAACACAGCATCCAGGTCAACAAGACCAGCCGGACCAACGTGCTGTTCATGACTAACGTCGGAACCTCGAGAAGTTCCGTGGCGTACCTCATAGAAGTGCTCGTCAAGATCGCCGAGCAACTCGAACGTGAGAAAACCGGAACGCTCTTCACCCGGCAACTAAGAATCGTCCCCGCGACCCCCACAACGCCATCACTCCCGCACTTCAGCGCCTTCGCGGCACCCTTCCAGACGGCCGGCACCCTGGCCGGTGATATGCGCTCGGCCTACTACCTCGCCTACAAACCCGGTGCTACCGAACATCTCACCTCCACACAGATCCGACGGCGCATGACAGAACGCGAGGTCATTTCCGCCAGATTCGTCACCCCCTACCCACCCGGGTTCCCAGTCCTTGTACCCGGGCAAATCTTCAGCGACGAAATCCTCAACTACATGGACTCACTCGACACCAGAGAAGTCCATGGATACCAACCCCAACTCGGGTACTCAGTCTTCACCTCTGTTGCCTTCGAAGAACAGGAAACCTGATGAAGCAATCGCAGGCCATTCCCGCGGACACGGCTTCCCCACCACAACCCCTACCGGACGTCATCGAAGTCAGCGTAGACACACGGAAAGACCTCGAAACCAAACTGGACACAGCAACCAATATCGCCATCGAACGAGGCTGTGCCGACGGGAAACGAGGAATTCTGTTGACCAGATACGGACCCGGCTCCTTCACAGTCGAACTCACGGATACCGTTCCATATGGGACAGTGATGGAACGGATTCACGCGTAACGTAAGTTCTCCAGCTACTTCCATTCCCATAATCGGGTCGAGAAGGAATTCCGATGAAGTGGCCAGATCTTCATCTCCACACCCCTGGTTGGTGTCCGGATAAAGCCAGAATCCCTTTTACTGACACTGGCTAACGGAACTTCTAAGTACCTACCCTGACAGCCGAAGAAAAAGGAAACCCGGGGACAACACGCTCGAATCAGCCCGAATACGGAAATGATGACGTCGGTTGGGGCGTATAGGGGACTACCTCACTAGGCCACAACATCCGAGGACTCACCGGAGATCGGCCCCCAGTCATGTCCTCCCACGTCAGCGGGATCCAACGTCAAGTTGGGGTGTACCCTGCTCTGATTTTTCTCTGAAGTCCCGATATTCTCGGCTCGGACGGCCCCGAAGTGTCAAGGAGCGGCAAAAGATCCGGGACCGGACAGATTGGACCGTGGAGACGGAACCTACGCTGGGGTGTCCGTCCTGGACTGTCCCGAGTTCACGTTTCCTGGACGAGCTCACGGGGACTCGATATGGGATTCTTCTGACCCGCGATTACTTCGAGGCTGTTGCGGGGGCGGGCAGGTAGTCGGGAGAGTAGAGTTCGCTGGCCGAAGGAATGTTTGAGAGGCTGGAGAATTTCTTGGAGAGCTCCAGCCACCTGTTCAGTCCATCCTCGTTGATGGACCCGTCGGGGGAGTAGGCTGCTTTGGCTCGTTCGTATGATGCGCGCGCGTCGTCCAGGCTGACTTTGGAGTCTTCGGACAGGATTTTTGTTGCGTCTTCGGGGTGGTCGAGGATCCATTGTGTTGATTCGGTAGAAGCGGCGAGGAATTTCTTGATGCTGTCCGTTTTCGTACTGAGTTTTCGCTCGTTGGAGGCATAAACCTGGGCGGGCATGTCCGGGAAATCATCGCCGAGGACGCTTAGTGGGTTCAATCCCGCGGCTTCGGCTTTGATGTCGAACGGGGGAACGAGCATGGTGCCGTCCACCTGTTCGGTGGTCACGGCTGCGTATTTTGCCGCCATTGTGCCTGTGGCCACGAAGGTAACCTGGGACGGGGCCACTCCGTGGCTGTCCAGGTAGGCGCGGACGAGAATCTCCTCGCCGCTTCCCGGGCCTACGAGGCCGATTTTCTTGCCGATGAGGTCTTTGGCGGATGTGATGGCCGGTGACGTTTCGAGCCGGTACTGGACCTGGTTGAGGAGGTTTCCGACCATGGTCATTTTGCTTCCTGCGGAGGTGACCGCCACGACGCCTTCGGGGAGCATTGCTGCGAGGTCGGCTTGGCCGCTGGCGACCGCGGCGGCTGCTTCGGCGCTGGACTTTACTTTGATGACTTCGAGGTCAAGTCCGTGCTTCTGGAAGATCTTTTGTTCAAGTCCTGCAGTGACTCCCAGGAAGGAGCTGCCGGTGATGGACGAAACCAGTGTGATCTTATGGTCGGGTCCTGCGTTGTCTTGGTTTCCGCCGTTGCTCCCGCAGCCGGCTGAGGCCATCAGAACGGAGCTCAGAATAGCCGCTATGAGACCGGTTCTTACAGTTTTCAGGGAAGTGGGGCGGGGCATTCGTGGACCTTCACTGTTGGGATATAGCTGAACGTGGAAGATGGGCGGGCTGTTGCCGCCCATCTTCTGTTTTAGTCTCCGAGGACGGGTGTCCGCCATGGGGCGAGCTTTCGCTCGAGTACTTTGATGAGTGCCATGATGATCACTGATACGACGACCATGATGAGTACGCCGGCGAGGTAGCGGGGTGTGTTGAACACTTCCGCGTCAGCCCTGATCCGGTAGCCAATGCCTTCTGTTGCGGCGATGTATTCACCGACGACGACGGCGATCATGCCTTTGCCGATCGCTAGGCGGAGCCCGGTGACGAAGAAGGGTACGACCGAGGGGAAGATGACGTCCCGTTGGATGGCCCAGCCGTTGGCGCCGAAGGACTTGGCGGCCCTCATCAGCGAGCGGTCGGTGTTCCGTACACCTTCCATCATGTTGATCAGGACGGGGAAGACCGCCAGGATCGCGACGTTGGCAATTTTTGATCCGATGCCAAGACCGAACCAGATAACCATCAAGGGGGTCAGGACGAGGATGGGGGTGGAGTACAGGGCGGTGACTACAGGGTCGAAGGCCCAGTACAGGCGCTTGGAGGTTCCCAGCATGATGCCAACAGGGACGCCGATGCCCAGGGCAATCATCATGCCCAAAAGGAATTCGATGCCGGTGACGCGCAGGTCTGAAAGCAGGGGCCCGGTGGTCAGGGAGAGGAAGCCCTCCCAAATGACCGATGGGTGGCTGAAGAACAGGGGATCCCAGAGGTTCATGTTTCCGGCGATCTCCCAGATGGCGAAGATGCCGACGACGGTGGCGACAGGCAGCCAGCGTTTTTCGTTTTTCTTCAGCCAGCTGGGCTTTGGTCGCTTGAGTGGGCTGCTGGGCGCCGGTTTGGTTGTGGTGCTCATGGCTTTTGTCCTTCTTCGCGTGCCTGGACTGTGAGGACTTCGGACTTGAGATGGTCCCAGAGCAAGTCCCGTTGAGCGTCGTAGCGTTCCCTGTACTCCGGGGATGATTTCGGTCCGAAGTCTGGTCGGACTTCGTCACGGATTGTTCCGGGGCGGGCTGTCATGAGCAGGACACGGTCTGACATCTGCAGTGCTTCATCGAGGTTGTGGGTGACGAACACGACGGTGCGGCGCTCTTCGGAGACCAGTTTAAGCAGGTCTTCGCGCAATAGTTCGGCGTTTTGGGCATCGAGAGCGCCGAAGGGCTCGTCCATCAGCAGCAGCCGTGGTTGGACGGCGAAGGCACGTGCGATGCCGACTCGTTGTTGCATGCCGCCGGAGATTTGGTGCGGGTACAGGTCGAAGGCGTGGGAGAGCCCGACCCGGTTGATGTACTCCCGGGCAAGGTCCAGCCGTTCCTTCTTTGAAAGGTCGGTCCGGCGGTAGTTCAGGCCCAGCATGACGTTGTCACGGACGGTTTTCCAGGGCATGAGCGCGAAGTTCTGAAAGACCATGGCGCGTTGCTTCAGGGTCTCCTGCACGGTTGATCCGAAAATCTCCACGTTGCCCAAGTCGGGTTTGACTACGCCGTCGAACATGGAGAGCAGGGTGCTCTTCCCGCAGCCACTGGGGCCGATCAGGGAAACGAACTCGCCTTCGGCGACATCGATGCTGATGTCCTGCAGGATGATTTCTTTGCCGTACCCGAAGGTGACGTTCTGGACGGAGATGGCAGCGGTTTCGGTGCCCGGCATCCGTGCTGGCTCCAGTCCTCGGTGGGAAGCGGTGGTCATGATCATCTCACTTTCCTGGGAGGTACTGGGCGTCGTAGACGTCGGCGATGTTGGGGATCTTGGCCAGCTGTGCGTACTTCTGGGACAGTTCAAGCCACTTGGTCAACCCTTGGTTGCTGATGGCGCCGTCCAGGGAGTAGGCGTCTTTGGCCCTGTCGTAGGAGGCTTTGGCGTCTTCGGGGCTGATTTGAGCGTCTGAGGCCAGGATCTTGGTTGCTTCGTCGGGGTGATCCACAACCCATTGTGCTGATTCGGTGGCGGCAGCCATGAACTTCTTGACGGTTTCGCCGTTGGTTTTCAGTGAGCGGTCGCTGGAGGCGAACACCTGTGCCGGGATGTCTTGGAAGTCTTCGCGCAGGATGCTGAGGGGGTGCATTCCGGCGGTTTCGGCTTTGAGGTCGTAGGGCGGAACGAGCATCGCGCCTTGGATTTGCCCGGACGTCAAGGCTGCCA
Organism: Paenarthrobacter sp. NPDC089714; assembly: GCF_044748905.1. Classification (NCBI taxonomy): domain Bacteria; kingdom Bacillati; phylum Actinomycetota; class Actinomycetes; order Micrococcales; family Micrococcaceae; genus Paenarthrobacter; species Paenarthrobacter sp. NPDC089714. The sequence continues at coordinate 37,664 of NZ_JBIVGX010000019.1, read as the reverse complement.
GTTGGGCAGGTTGGGGACCGGTGGCCACGAACGTGACCTGCGACAGATCGACGCCGTTCTCTGCCAGGTAGGCTTTGGCGAGAATTTCACTGCCGTTGCCCGGTCCAACGACGCCGACCTTCTTCCCGGCCAGGTCCTTGGCGGTCTTGATGGACTCTGGAACTTCAAGTCGGTGTTGGACTTGGTGGAGGAGGTTTCCGACCATTTTCATTTGGCTGCCTGCAGCGACAACGGCTACGACGCCTTCGGGGACCATGGCTGCGATGTCGGCCTGGCCGCTGGCCACGGCTGCGGCGGCTTCGGCGCTGGACTTGACCTTGATCAGGTCAATCTCGACGCCGTGCTTCTGGAAGATACCCTGCTCGATACCGGCGGTAACTGCCAGGAAGGAGCTGCCAGTGATCGAGGAGACCAGGGTGATCTTGGTCGTTCCATCCGAACTGCCCTGGGCAGTAGGGCTGGTGTTTCCGCCGCAACCCGTGGTGGCGGCAAGGGCCAGTGCGGCCATGGCGCCGACGAGCACGGCTGACCGGCGAGACATGACGGCCTTCTTAAGCTGATTTTTCATTACCAACGCTCCTTTGCGTTTGGTGTTGGACGGGGTGGTCAGGGTGCGGTTTTTACGGGGGCAGGGTCCATGTCGCTGAACAAGACCCCGCCGCGGGCCAGGTCGGTGCGTTCGATCTCGAAGAAGGTAATGCGGACACCGTCAGGTTTGATTCCGAGCGCGGATACTGCGGCCTCGGTGATTCCGTTGACGAGCTCTCGACGCTGGTCCAGGGTGCGGCCTTTGAAGATTTCGATGGTGATGTTAGGCATTTTGGTTTCCTTTGATGAGTTCGTGCGGGTGTCGTCAGACGCTTGCTGTCGCGCGGCCGGCCAGGTGTGTTTGCTCGGCGAAGAGGCTGCGGATTCTGGGTAGTTGGTCCATTGACCACAACTGGGCGCCAAGGGTGGCCGCATCCCACGGTGTTGCCGAAGAGGTCAGGCAGTCGTTGAATTTGTTCTGGATTTCCTGGTCCGTGAGGGGGTCAAGGGTGAACCCGTGAGGCATGTCGGCGCGGGTTATCTTTCGGTCGCCGTCGTTGAAGTGGACCTCTACCGTGGCGTACCAGCGTGTGAATTCCTCCGGCCCGGTCGGCGGTACAGGGTTCTCGTGTGTTCGGACCCTTCTGAGCAGTTGCTGCAGATCGGTTCGCTGGACTGTCGCATCCGTGAAGGTCTTCAGTGTCGGCGGGCCGTCAGCCAGAGCAGCGGCAACGGTGTATTCGAGGCTGAACTTTGCTTGCAACCCCGTTTCCGGGCGGTGGTGGATGGGCCCCACCAAGCCCGTTGGTTGAACAGTGACGTCCACTGACTCGATCGCCTCGATGTCGAGGACCTGCCCCCGCAGTTCTGACGCGGCTCTGGCGGCCGGGTGTACGGCGTAGCAGGCGGGAAACGTTTTGACGTTCAGTCCACGCGTTGTGACAGTCCAGCGTTCCTCCAGGACAGGTTCGACTTTCCTCAGGTCCGGGTTGACCCCGAAGACCTTGAAGAACCCGAGCGGCGCCTCCAGCTGGTCCGGATCTGCGTCGTAACCACGTTCGGCAAGATCAACGGCGAGCACCGCGTTGGAGGCCGCCAAGCCAGCATGCAGAGGCTTAGTCACAAAACCGCAGTTCTGCCGGCTCCCGCCGGCCATGGACGCCGCGAGGCCGAGCGCATAGCGTGTTTGCAAAATGGTCAGCTGCCGCAAACGGGCAACAGCGGCCGTCGCGCCGATAATGCCGACCGTGCTGGTCGCATGCCAGCCCTCCTGCCAGTGGGCCCGTACTGGCAGCCCGGCCGAAACTGCGCACATCACTTGGTGGCCGATGACGTAGGCATCAAGGATGTCCCGCCCGGAGACATCGGCCGCCTCTCCGGCTGCCAGGAGCGCTGGGATCAGCACGACGCTGGGATGCCCGTTGGTGTCCACGAGGTGGTCATCGTAGTCGTCTGCGTGGCCGGCTGTGGCGTTCAGCAGGGCCGCTACATGGGCCGGCGCCTTGCCGCCGGTGGCAAGGACCGTGGCTCCGTGCTCCGCCGGCGGCGGCGTCAGAACCGTTTCCATCAACGCCCTGGAGGCAATATCGTGCGTACCCAGCACCGCTACTGCAAGGGTATCGACCAAGGCGCGGGTTGCTATGCGGCGGGCGGCATCCGGAATGTCGGCCGATTCGGTACAGATCGCGAACTCGGCGATAGATCGGGTGATCCGGGGTGTGGCATCGATGGTCAATGGACGGCTCCTGCCAGGTTTGGGGCTGTGCGAAGTTGGCTGACTGCCGTGGACATGAGGCGGGACTGTGCTGATAGAAGGAAAGTGGCCCCCTTTTGCATCGCCGCCACCGTCTGTTCGGGAGTGCTCGCCGACATGCCCACGGCCTTCCCGGCCGCCAGCGACCGGGTCACGATGTCATCAATGACGTCCTGAACGCGCTCGTCCTGGACTTGGCCCGGGATGCCCAAGCTGGCGGAGAGGTCGAAGGCCCCCACGAACACGGCGTCCACGGCATCGGAGGCCAGAAGTTCATCGAGAACAGCAACAGCTTCGATGCTTTCGACGTGGATGATGAGGGTGATGTTCTCCTGCGAGTCCTCAATCAGCTGCCCGTAGCCGCCGGGGTAGTGCCCGAACCTGCTGTTGCGGCAGCGGCCCAGGCCACGTAACCCTTCGGGGGCGAAACGGCAGGCCTGCACTACCGCTTCAATGTCTTGCCGGGTCCTGACGTGGGCTATCTGCAGGGCGGAGACTCCGGCATCCAGATACGTTCCGATGGATTCCGCGTCCGCGGTGGTTTTGACGATCAGGGAACCTCCGCCGGCCTTGCACGCGCGGGCCAGTTCAGCGATCTGCTGTCCTGAAGCTGAGACGTGTTCTGTGTCCACGGCGACAGCGTCGACGCCGAGCTCGGCAAGGAATTCTGCCGCCGCAGGTTCCGGGAAGTCGAGGGTGGTGACAAACACCGGCGACGACGAACGGAGGAGAGACCGGAAGCTACCGGCGCTCATGGCTGGGTTGATTCACGGAACGGGTGAAGCGGAAGGCCCGCGGCCGGCCAGTCCGCTTCCAGAACCTGGCCGTTATCGGAGTCCGTAACGGCCAACTTGCCGGCGGAGGAGATCGCGACGTTGGTGTACTTTTGGCCGTCACCGATCTTGATGACGTCCAGGAGGGTGCCTTCAGGGTTGTAGACCTGCAGATCGCCGGGGGCCGTTCCGGTGATCGCGCCGATCACGAGGTTGCCGTCTACATCCCAGGCGAATCCGTCCGGGCGTCCATGGTCGAGCTGGACGTGCAGTTCGGGCTTGCCAAGTCGTTCACCGGCGGCGAAGGGGAAACGAAGGATCCGGCCCTCTCCACCCTGGGCGACGAAGATGCTGTCATTGTCGGTGCTGAAACCGATGCCATTCGGGAACCATCCCACTGACAGCAGCAACTCAGCTTCGCCGGTTGCGACGTCGACGCGCCACAGACGTCCGTCGTCACGGCGGGGTCCACGGCTGGGATCGGTGACGTAAAGATACCCGTCGGGGCCAAAGCATAGGTCGTTGGGATAGATCGGGTCAGTGGTGAGGGTAACGACCGTCCCGTCCGGGTGGATGGCCTGGACGCCGCCGCTGACACCCTCAGTCCGCTTTGCGGGCCACTGACCGCCATTCTGAGCGACATAGATGATGCCATCGCGGCCCTCAGCTGCGCCGTTCGGTCCGGCACCCGTGCGGGCCAGGACCTTAGTCTCGCCGTTTGCTGTTTCGTAGACGACGCCCTGATCAATCGATACATACGCAAGGCTTCCACGCTGGGTATAAACGGGGCCTTCGGTGAATCCAACGCCGGTAGCAAGGGTCTGAAATTCCATGAGTATTCCTCGGGAGTTAAGTTTGCGGGGCTTGTCAGAGGAGAGATTTCCCTGTGATGAAGCTGACAAAACAACCGTAGATCCCGGGCATACTTCGAAACAACCGATCTAAGGCGATCAATCGATCGAATATATCGAATGATTAGAGGGGTATTAGTCCGCTCTTGAACTTCCGAGCGACGCCGATGGCCGCCTTCACTGCGGGAGAGTCACCTTCCGGCGACCACGCCATGTGCAGGGCAATCTTGGGCAGTGGTCCCCGCAGAGGCACGAACACCAGATCCCGCCTAGGCGCGAAGCGGAAGGAATCGGGCTGGACGGACACGCCCAAGCCGGAGGCGATCAGGGCCAGCTGGGTCGCCATGTCGTGGCTTTCAATGATCCGCCGGGGACTGCATCCATGCCGGTAACAGGTAGCGATCAGGACGTCGTACAGCTCAGGGTTGGAAATACGGGGCCAGTACACAAAATCTTCACCGTCAAGGTCCTGGATCTCGAGAAAGTCCGCTCCGGCATGCTTGTGCGTGGTCGGCAGCAAAGCCGTCAACGGCTCATCAAGGACTTTCTCAAGCCGGACACCACGGACGGGCTGAACACTTCGAACGAAGCCCAGATCGATCTGCCCCTGCGACAACTGACGCAGCTGCGCCGCGGTACTCAACGAAGCGATCGTTATCTCAAGATCCGGGCTTTCGCGCCGCAGTTCCTTCAGCAGATGCGGAACCAGATAATTCATCGCCGGACCAACAGCACCGATGCGCAACGTACCCTGATGGCCCGCCGCTACCGCAGCGACCTGCTTCTCAACACGATCCAACTCATCCAGCAGACGCCTCGAACCCTCCAGCAATGCCTGGCCGGCCGCCGTCAAATGGACTGACCTGCTCGTGCGCGAGAGCAGCTCAGTACCGAAATGGGCTTCCAAAGCCCGCACCTGGTCGCTGACCGTTGACTGCGAAAGCCCCAGATGCCGGGCCGCCTTGCCAAAATGCAGATCCTCCGCGACAGCTGAGAAAACCCGCAACTGCTTGAACTCCATGGCACCGAGCCTAACCGTTAGGTCAACTATCGAAGACCCGCTACGTGGGGCAGCCCTCTTTCACGAAGATGCATTGCCCTTTTTAGCCTCGCGGGAAGACCCACTTCCCGAAGCCATGGAAGCGAAACCAGTCATAGCGCGTCAATCACATCGAGCTACCAAAGGCGGCTCCAACCAAAGGCAGCAGCCGGTCGAGCGTTGGCCTCTGAATAGAGCGCTGTTCCGTTTGCCTGACAGCGGCACTGCAGTGCGTCTTTAGAATTTTCTACGGTAGGGCCGCACCTCAACGGTGCGGTCCCGCCGTCGAACGCAACGTGCACCTTCCCTTACACGGAAGGTGCACGTTCTGCGTCGGGACACCAAGTTCGTCCGATCAAGCGGTGTCAATCTCTCTACGCCGGGACACTATTTGCGCTTCTTCGTTGTCGAGTAGTCTTCGCCCCAGCCCTCCGTCGAGCCAGATCCAGCTCATGGTTCCATCGGTGGTGACATCATCAATGACTCCGGTGGCGAGTATCCCGTCGATGAGAAGCCTCACGGCGGTTCCTCGTCGGAGAGCGCTGTGGTTTGCCAGGCCAAGCTGGGTGTCTGTGGAAGTTTCGACCCATTCGATGCTGCCTGTTTCTTGGACGTCGATCCACCGGAGGTGCAGGTACTGCTCTGTGGTCATGCGCCGTGGAGTGAGAGGTAGGACGTGGCTATGTCTTCGACTTGCCGGCGGGTTAGCGGTGTTCCGTGCCCGGGCATGGCGAGTTCGAAGTCCAGTTGAAGGAGTTGCTCCATGGTTTGGAGGTAGTCGGACCTGCTGGCGCCTGCTATTTGATCCAGAAGGTTTCCTTCGTAGATGACGTCACCGGTATAGAGACGCTTGTTGACACGGTCCAACAGGCAGATGCTGCCGGGGGAGTGTCCTGGGGTCGCGAGGACCTGCAGTTCGTGCGTGGCCGTTGTGATGGTGTCGCCATGCTTGAGGAGACGGGTGGGTTTGCTGCCCAGGAGGCGGTAGCTCCCGAGTTGGTAGTGGGTGGAAGGAAGCTTGCTCAACATGACGTGTTTGCTCGTTTCCTCGGTGTAGGGAAGGCCTAGGGCGGGGTACAGCTCGGAGGTCTCCAGCGAAGCTTGGAGGGGGCGCTCCAAGGATGGGGCTTCGTTTTTGTGGATGGCTATGTCGTCGAATTCATGCGCGCCGCCGCTGTGGTCCAGGTGCGCATGGGTTAGAACGAGTAGAGGATTGCGGCTGAACAGTTCGGGTACTGAGGCTTTGAGGGGTACCACACCGAGCCCGGCGTCGATCACGATGTCCTGTTCGCCTTGGAGCCACCAGATGTTGGCTTGAAGGGTGGGGTGGACGTGCGGTTCGGTGATGTTGATGAGGTCGTGGGCTGTTCTGGTCAGGGAGTACCAGGGCTGTGCCGGCCCGGTGCTGGCTTCGGGGTTGTGGGTCTTCATGTGCTGGTCTCCTGAGCCATGCGGGACTGGCTGTGGTTCGGTTGCGTCCTTTGCAGCAGTCGCTTCCGTTCGCGGTCGGTGATGGCGGCTGTGGTTGCTGCGGCGGCAAGGCCGTATGCGGCGTCGAGGACTGCTTCGTCGGCGGAGGGCGTGGTGCCGTACCGCGCAAACTCCGCTGTGTGGTGGACGGCCCCGTGAACGTTGTAGCCAATCATGGGGTGTATGGCCGGAACGACCTGGGATACGTTGCCCATGTCAGTTGAGGCAGTAGCCTCAGTCGTTACCGCTACGGTCCGCCCCAACTCAGCCATGGCGGCGCGGTATGCCTCGCACAGGTAGGGGTCCTGGGTGAGTTCTTCGTAGGCATTGCCGCTGGGCGTGATGGTCAGTTTGCTGCCGGTCGCGACAGCGCCCGCCTCCAGGCACCGCGCGATGGTGTTTTGGATTGTTTGTAGTTGGGCTGCGGTGGGAGCGCGCATTTCCAGTGTTGCGCGTGCCCGGCTTGGGATGACATTGGGGGCCGTGCCGCCTTCGGTGACGATCAGTGATACGACGGACCCTCCGGGAAGTTGTTGGCGGGCCAGGCCAATCGCGGTTTGGGCGATGACGACGGCGTCCAGGGCGTTGATCCCTTCGTGCGCTGCGAGGGCAGCGTGGGCCGGAAGCCCCTCAAACACTGCCTCCCACTCTGTCATCGCCAGCGAAGTGTTTCCCACGGTGTCTTCTGCGGCTGCGTGGGCCATTAAGGCCAAATGTGCGTCGTCAAAGAAGCCCTGCTTGAGCAGCTCGGCTTTGCCGCCGATGGACTCCTCTGCAGGAGTTCCCAGGACTTTGATGGTGAGGCCGGCTTGATGGGCCACTGACGTCAGCGCCAGGGCGGCACCGAGGGCTGCTGCGGCGTTGACGTTGTGTCCGCAGCCGTGGCCAATTCCCGGCAGGGCGTCGTATTCGACGCACAACACCACCACAAGTTCGCCTGATCCAAAGCGTGCACAGAAGGAAGCCGGAACTCGGGGCTGTTCGGATTCGAAGGTGAACCCGGCGTTTGCCAGGACGTCCGCGGCGCGTCGTGCTGCGCGGAATTCCTGACCACTCAGTTCCGGATCGGCGTGGATGGCGTGGCTGAGATTGATGATGTCCGTGCTGCGACGGGTTAGTTCGTTCTTGATTTTGTAGCGGAGGTTGGCCATGGCTGCATCAGCGGCGGATGTGGGTGGTTCTACCCTGGTGGCGGTTTTCATGCCTGCCCCGCCCGTGCTTTGTTGTAGCGGGCTGACGCTAGCGCTGCCAAGGCCGCTGCTGCGGCAAGGGCCGCCCAGATGGCGATGATCCCACCGCCGGTGATGGAACCGGCTACGACGTTGGACGACGCGATCAGTTTCACGACGGCGGCTCCGACTGCGGCGCCGACGGAGAGGGCGAGTTCGTTGAGTCCGGCTGCGGTTGAGGTCTCTTCAACGGGGACGCCTTCGACTGAGAGCGCCCTCGTGCCGGCTTGATACATGCCCAGGCTGAGATTGAACAGGGCAAAGCCGATGCAGTATCCGGTGAACGAGGCGTGAGCGAAGATCATGACGATGAAACCGCCGGCTAGGAGCGCTCCAGCGATTACCAGGGTGGCCTTTTCTCCTAGCATGGTCATGACGCGGGCGGTGAGCAGGGAGGACAGGAAGGCCAGAACGCAGCCGGCAAACATCACGATGGCGATAGTCAGGGCACCGGAGCTGAATCCGTACCCGGTTCTAAGCGGGTCTGCATGAAGGAAGATCCCGTTGACGCCGAAGTAGCTGATGGATGCGAAGCCGAAAAAGTAGGTCGCGATCGACACCACGCGTACACGCGGGTTTGAGAGGAGCCGGAGGTCCATGAACCGCTGCTTCGAAAGTATGTTCTTCCGGCTGTCCTGGGTAAACCACCACACCAGCAGTGAGAGGCCAGCGAGGCCGGAAAGGAGGGTGCGGACGTCGACCCAGCCCCACTCGGGACCCATGGACAGGGCGACGACGAAACCTATCAACCCCAGGGAGCAGGCAATCAAAGGGACGACCGCGATCCGTTCGCGTGTCGGGACCCCGGCATCAGGCAGGAGGAATGAACTGATGAGAGCGGCCACTGCGAACGGGACCGCGACCCACAGACCAAGAAGGGGATCAGTCGCGCCGACGATGCCGGCGAGCAGCCCTCCGCCACCTACGGTGAGCATCAGGACGCCGATCATGACTGCGACGCCCCGGCGTGTCTCGGCCGGGCTGGTTGTCCGGAGGATGCCCATCATCAGGGGGATGAAGCCCACGACGAAAGTGAGCATCACGACACCGACGGTGACTGTCAGCAGCGAGGGCCAGATCGCCATGATGAGCACGCCGGCTGCGACGATGGCCGTGGACCAACGGAGGACCAATCGGTATCCGTAGCTGTCGCCCAAACGCGAAATGATCGGAGTGACTACCGCGAAACTGACTCCGGAGATCAGAAAGATGCCGTTGATGGTCGGGTCGTCGATGGAGAACACGGGTCCCAGTGCTGGGAGGATGGGGTTCAGGTACCCCTGGGTGATGCCACTAAGGGCTTCGATGATGGCCATTGCCAGGAGCATGCCGTAAAGTGCCCGGCGGCTCGTGCCGCTTGTCCGGGCCGATGCTGCTGCCTCGTTCAACATATGTTTCCTTGTTGACTAGTGCGAAACGGTGATACAAATCACGGTAGAATCGGTTCTCCAACTTCTCAGAAATTTGCGTGAAATCTCCAAAATGCCCACATCACCGCCGGAATCTGCCACAATCACTGAACTGGATCTTGAGATAGCCGGTGCTCTGGAAGTGAATCCCCGTGCGGACTGGACCCTCCTGGGGCGAGCCCTCGGCGTCTCTGCTTCCACCGTGGGCCGGCGGTGGGCGTATCTGCAAGAACACGGGCTGGCATGGGTGACGGTGGCCCCCGGTGAGCGGTTCCTAAGCAATGCAAGTGCAGCTTTCATTAACCTGTCCGTGAAGCCAAGCCGCTATCAGGCAACCATTGAACACCTCTGCAGCGTCCCGGAATTCGCCACGGTCTCGATGGTTTCCGGTGCCTACGATGTGCAGCTGGACTGCTTTGCCCACAGCAACGAGCAGCTGATGGCCACCATTAACACGGCGTTTGAGAACCTGAAAGGTATATCCAGCAGGAACGTCATCTTCTTGACGGTGCTTTACCGGCACGGTTCGCAATGGAGCAGCGGCAGCCTCGCACCGGATCAGGCCCAGCTCATTCGTCAGCGGGGTATGGAAGCTTCGGGCCCCGGTCTTGGAAGCTCCCTGCAGGACCGTCTCTTATCGGAGCTAGCCCGCAACGGAAGGGCGAGCTGGTCAGATTTGGCTGCGGCATGTGCAGTCTCCGCCCAGACTGCTCGGCGTCGCGTGGAACGTTACCTGGCGACGGGCTATTTCTCCCTCCGGTGTGACACCTCACCTGCACTCCAGGCAGGGCGCAGGGAAATCAGCCTTGGCCTCAACGTTCCGGCCCCCCATGTTGAGGTTGCAGGTCATTATTTCTCCAGTCTGTCCAGCTGCCGGGTCAGTGCACAGGTGCTCGGGAGCGAGAACCTCACGGTGACGCTCAGGGTTCGCGACTATGCGGAGGTTCAGTACCACGAGAAGGAACTCCATGCGTTGGCGCCGGGGAGCACCGTGGTGTCCAGGCAGGCAGTGATCAGAACGTATAAACGCATGGGGCACCTTTTGGACGCAAATGGTCATCGCCAGGGTTTTGTGCCTTTGCCGTTGTGGGCATGAGAACCGCCGGCCGCGGCGTGGGACGATGGATGCAACAGAAGAACAACAGCGGATTATCACGTTAGGGGGCCTCGTGGGATCGGGTGCCGAATCTGGGGAGGAGCTCCGTTACACGACGGCAAATGCCAGGCGGGAACGGCTGGTGGCTGTTACTGAGGAGCAGGGGTATTGCACCACGGCGGAGTTGTCCCGGATTTTTGGTGTTTCGGAGATGACTGTCCGCAGGGATGTCGCGAAGCTGGTCGCCGAAGGTCGACTGCGCGGGGTTCATGGCGGTGTGAGTTCGCTCGGCTCCCAGGACTTGCAGGGCAGCCAGTTCAACGTTCGGTTGGTCAGCCATGGGGATGCCAAGAATGCCCTTGCTGCCAGAGCGCTGGAGCTGTCGGCCGATGACACGGTGATCGCGCTGGATGCAGGCACAACCGTGGCTTTGTTCGCCGAGCAAATCCCTGCCACTGGGCGGCTGCGGGTGGTGACTGCGTCTCTTCCGGTGATTACGGCGTTGTCGGCGAACCGTGCGGTTGAAGTGGTTTCGCTTGGCGGTGTGCTCCATCCGGAGACATTGTCGTTTGCCGGCCCCTCCACTGTCAGGGATATCGAGGATCTTCAGGTTGAAACCCTGTTTTTGGCAGCGTCCAGCCTGAGCGAACGTGGCGCGTTTTGCGCCAACGATTTCGACGCCCTGACCAAACGTGCGTTGATCGCGGTATCGCACCACGTCGTGTTGCTGGCGGACTCCAGCAAATTCGCTGCCCGGGCAATGGTAAAGGTTTGCGGCTGGGATGCCATTGATACCTTGATCACCGACGACGGCCTGGACCGTGAAACTGAAAGCTATCTCGTCGATAGTGGCGTCAAAATCATCAAGGTCCCGCTCCAGGCAACGGTTGCGGATCAGGCTACGGCCTGATCCGGGACACTCGGTGGTCGAACCCCTAGAGCATCCGTAGCCCGGAAGGCCGGGACGCTGTGAGCGTCCCCGGCCTTCCGTTTTGCCGCGGCGGTTGGCGTCAGTTACTGGCCTGAGCCGGCTGGGCTGTTGTGCATGGCCGTTTCTGTCGCGGCCGGTTGTGCCTCCCGGCTTTGGGTGATGATGAGGCGGCGGACAGGGATGAGCATCAGTAGACCGTAGATGGCGAAGATGACCAGGAAGAACAGCCCGGATTGCGGACTGCCGGTGGCATCGGTAACTGCGCCGACACCGTAGGGGCCGACGAAACCGCCGATGCTTCCGACCGAGTTGACGAAAGCGAGCCCGGCCGCGGCGCCGCCGCCGGTGAGGACCCGGGAGGGCAAGGACCAGAAGATGGGCTGGCCGGCGAAAATCGCGAAGGCTGCAACGCACAGGGCAACGAGCTGCATCCACGGTTGCTGCAGGACGGCGCTGGCCGCCAGTGCCACCGCTGCCAGGGCGAGGGTCCAGGCGATGTGCGCGAACGGGCTGTTGCGGCGTTCGGCGCGGCGGGGGATGAGCAGCAACGCGATGGTCGCTGCGATCCATGGGAGGGTGGAGAGCCATCCGGTGACGACGTTGCTGACTCCGAAATTCTTAATGATGGTCGGCAACCAGAGGGATAGCCCATACCCGGTCAGGGGATAGGTGAGGAAGAAGGCCGCGAGGGTCAGGACCTTCGGGTTCTTCAGTGCGTGCAGCGGATGGGCGACAGTCTTGGCACCGACGGAGAGGTCTTCGCGGTGCAGATCTTCGGCGATCATGTCCTTTTCCTGCTGTGTGAGCCATTTGGCTTCGCCGGGGTTGTTGGGCAACCACTTCAGGACGGCGAATGCCAACAACACAGGTGGGGCGCCGACGACGATGAACAACCACTGCCAGCCCGCCAGGCCTGACACCCCGTCGAGGGCGAGCAGGCCACCGGACAGGGGCCCGCCAATGGCCAGTGCAATCGGGTTGGCCAGCAGGAACAAACCCACGATGCGTGCTCGCTTGGTCGCCGGGAACCATTGCGTGATGAGGAACAGGATGCCTGGGTAGAAGCCGGCCTCCGCCGCCCCCAAGAGGAAGCGAAGGACATAGAAGGTGACCGGTCCGTTGGTCATGGCCATGAGCATGGTGATGATGCCCCAGGTGATCATGATCCTGGCGAACCAGATCCTGGGACCGGCCTTGAGCAAGATGAGGTTACTCGGAACTTCAAACAGTGTGTAGGCGACGAAGAAGAGACCGGCGCCCAGGCCGTACACGGCCGCGCTGATTCCGACGTCGGCTTCCATCTGAAGCTTGGCGAATCCGACGACCGACCGGTCGATGTATGCGAAAAGGTAGATCACCACCAGAAGTGGCAACAGGCGAAGGGTCGCCTTTTTATACACGCTGCTGAGCATGAAGTCCTCCTTGACCTCGCACCGTTAATCATCCTCGGTGCTGTCCGTGCTGGGGAGTGTCCTAAGTAACACTCGGATGTAACAACGATAGCGATAAATGTTAGAGAGTCAACAAACTTCACAAATAAGTGGTTGTTTAAAAACAAACTTCAGTGCTACTGTCGAACCGGATGTAGAAAAAACAACATTTGGATGAGGAGGTCTGATGGTTGTGAGAACGAGTACCGCCGTCGTCTGTGTGGGCACCGCTGCCCTGGACACGATCGCCGTGGTCACGCGTTTACCGGAACCTGATGGTCGGATTGAAGCCAGCCGGATATTGACCGCGGGTGGAGGCCCTGCTGCCACGGCAGCAGTTGCCATGGCCAGGTTGGGAGTTCGCGTTGAGTTGAGTGCTGTCGTCGGCCGGGACGCTGCCGGTGACCTGGTGATCGAGCAGCTCCGCGTCGAAGGTGTTGGCACCCGGTTCATTGAGCGCAGGGAAGGACTGGAGACAGCGCAGAGCTTGATCCTGGTCTGCGAGAATGATGCCACGCGGGTGATCGTGACGAAACCGGCTGTCGTGATCCCGTCGGTGCCGGACGGCTTCGAGTGGGTCCACGTCGACCAAGCCGGCTACCAGTCGCTCGGAACCGGTCCCCGCAACTACAAACTCAGCGTCGATGACGGCAACCCCGTTCCAGGCTTTTCCGCCGAAGGCATTGACCTGTACGCGCCCACGGTCGCGGTCCTGTCCCAGCGGTTCCCAGGCTCCCTGGAGGCAGCTGGACACGCAGCCACAGCGGCCGGTGCCGGGCAGATTGTCGCCACCGACGGCGCCAACGGATCATACATCTTCACCAACGGAAGCCCCCGTCACATCCCTGCCTATCCCGTGCATGCGGCGAGCACGCTGGGCGCAGGCGATGTCTTCCACGGAGCGCTGCTGGCAGGGGTAGTGCAGGGGCGTCCCCTGCACGATGCCGTGCGCATGGCCAGCACTTGCGCCGCCATCTCCTGCCGGGGCCTGGACGGCCGCAGCGCCATCCCCACCCTTACCGAATTGGACGAGGCACTGGCCTCCACAGAGTTCACCACCCACAGCGAAGGAGCTATCGCATGAGCACTACCCCCACTACCGCAAGCCTGAATGCACTCAAGGACGAAACCGGATCCTTCTCGATGCTTGCCATTGACCAGCGCGAGTCCCTGCGCACCATGATGGCTGCAGCAAGCGGCAAGGCCGTCACTGACCAGGACCTCGTCAACTTCAAGACCGCCGCCTCGGTGGCGTTGACTCCGCTGGCTTCGGCCGTGCTGCTGGACCGTCAGTACGGGCTGCCCGCGGCCGCCGCATCAGCAGCCCCGCTGATCCTTTCCGCAGACATCCTGCACCAGGAACCGGGCGGTCCCGTCACGGACGCGTCCCTCGATGCTGCCCTGACCGTTGACATGATCCACGAAGTCAACGCCGCGGCGCTGAAGATGCTGGTGCCCTGGCTTCCCGAAAACCGTCAGAAGGCAGTGGACTTGGCCGCGTCCTTCATGGAGCTTTGCCGCGCCGCCGGAGTGCCGGGCATCGTCGAGGGGGTGGTCCGTCCCGAAGACATCGCCGAATGGTCCGACCAGCGACGCGACGAGGCAATCGTCCAAGCCGCGGCCGACCTGTCCGTGGTCAATCCTGACCTGTACAAGGCCGAAGTGCCCTCCTACGGACGCGGCGATCTCGGTAACATCACCGCCTTCAGCAGCAAGATCACCGAAGCGCTGGACTGCCCCTGGGTGGTTCTCTCCTCCGGCGTGCACGCAGACGATTTCCCCGCCGCCGTGCGTGCCTGCAAGGACGGCGGCGCCAGCGGATTCCTCGCGGGCCGCGCAGTGTGGGCCGATTCCTTCGCGGCCCCCGACACCGCCTCGTTCCTGAAAACCGAAGGTGCTGCACGGTTGACGCGTATCAAGGAAACCGCGGCCTGATGACCGGGCTTCGCTACGGTTCAGCCCCGGATCGCCGAGAGCGGATACTGGCCTTGGTGGAAGAGCAAGGGTTTTGCTCAACCACCGAGCTGGTCAAAGCTCTCGGTGTTTCGGATATGACCGTGCGACGCGATACCCAGCGCATGGCCGACAAAGGCCTGGTGCGCATCGTCCATGGCGGAGTCAGCGTGCTTCCTCCCAGCGCCCTGGAAGGAAGCGGTGACTATGAAGTCCGCGGACCACTGATGGCTGAGGCAAAACAAGCACTGGGCCGATGGGCCGCCCGGCACATCGGCCCAGGCGAGACCTTCGGTTTGGATGCAGGAACCACCCTCCTGGAAGTGGCCCGTGCACTCCCGGCAACCCAGCCCTACACCATGGTCACCCACTCAGCCCCGGCCATCGCCGAGGTCATGCACAACAGGGCCGCACAGGTCCTCTGCCTGGGAGGCGATCTGCACCACGATACGCTCTCCTTCGCTGGGACACAGACCTTGGAAGCCATCTCACAGCTGATGATCCCAACGCTCTATCTGGCTGCCAGTGGCATCGGTGAACGGGGAATCTTCTGCGCCAATGACTTCGACGCGATCACCAAACGGGCCCTCATTGAGGTCTCCGACCGTGTCATCCTTGTCGCGGATTCGAGCAAGTTCGCCTCCACGGCCATGGTCAGGGTCTGCGGTCTGGACCAGATTGACCAGATCATCGTTGACGAGAAGATCACGGAGGAGGACGCTCAAAAGCTCCAGGACCATCACGTCACCATCTCTATAGTCCCTCTCAATGCCACGGCCCGATACCTGAACCCTGCCCAGGCCTCGGCATTCACCACAATCCCTGACAACGCTGTCTGGAGGACATCTTGAAAGCAATACGTTTCCACGGCATCGACGATCTACGCGTCGATCACCTGCCCGACCCCGAACCCGGACCGGGGGAAGTGCTGGTGGCCATCGAGGCCGCCGGCATGTGCGCTACCGACACGCACATCCTCGACGGCCACTACTTCGCCGCAGCCCCCGTAGTGCTCGGCCATGAATTCTCCGGAAGGATCACTGCCGTCGGTGACGGCGTCCCGGCCTCCAGGATCGGGGAACTGATCACTTGCGAACCGCACGAATACTGCCGTTCCTGCCTCTACTGCCAAATCGGCCAGGAACACATGTGCGTCGACAAGAAGGCCTACGGCGTGCACCTGAACGGCGGCATGGCCGACCTGGTCGTCATCCCCGCGCGACTGGCCTACACCATCCCCGACGGCATCAGCCCGATTTACGGGGCAATGACCGAGCCCATCGCCTGCAGCGTGCACGCCTTCGACAGGCTCAACCCGGACTCGGGGCTGCCGATCGCGATCCACGGCTGCGGCCCCGCCGGCACCATCCTCATCGGCCTGGCAAAACTTCGCGGGCTTTCCCCCATCATCGGGATCGACCCCCGCGCCGAACGCCGCGAACTCGCCCTGCGCGCCGGAGCGGACGTGGTCCTTGACCCAAACGACCTCTCATTCACCGACAGGCTAATGGAACTCACCGGCGGGTACGGCGTGACCTACCAGATCGATGCTGCCGGCTCACCACGGGTCATCGAGACCGCCATCAGGGTCGCCGCCCGCAAAGGAACGGTCCTGTTCTTCGGCGTCGCAGCACCCGAAGCCACCGCGACGATCCACCCGCAGGAAGTCTATGCCAAGGAACTGACCCTCTTGGGAACAGCCATCAACCCGTTCACCCACCGCCGGGCCGTTGCCCTCTTGGACAGGCTCCCTCTTCCGCAGCTGCATACTGCGACGTTCGGTCTGGACCAAGCTGCGGAAGCCTTTCAGGCACAACGCGACGGCGCCGCGGACAAGATTTTCATCATCCCAGAAGGCAGCAGCCTGCACAGCACACACAATGCCGCGGAGGCAACAAAATGATCCCAAACCGCTACACCATCGACGTCATCGCAGGTGACGGCATCGGCCAAGAGGTCATGCCTGCAGCAATCCGGTGTGTGGATGCCGTAGCGGCCCAGCACGGCTTCACCATTACGTGGCGGGAACGTCCCTGGGGCTCGGACTACTACCGCGAACACAACCGCATGATGCCCGTGGACGGCATCGAACGGCTCTCAAGCGGAGACGGCATTTTCCTCGGCGCCGTCGGGGCTCCCGACATCGCCGACGAAGTTACTCTCTGGGGACTGCTGATCCCCATCCGCCGCGAGTTCTTCCAGTACATCAACCTGCGCCCGATCAGGATCCTCCCCGGGGTCACGTCCCCGCTACGGGATCTGAATGAACTAGATCTGGTCGTCGTCCGGGAAAACATCGAAGGCGAGTACTCCGAAGCCGGCGGACGGCTCTACCGCGGCAGAGCCGAAGAAATGGCAGTCCAGGAATCAGTCTTTACCCGGACAGGGGTAACCCGTGTGGCCCACTACGCAGCAAACCTGGCCCAACAACGCACCGGCGCCTTGGTATCAGCGACCAAGTCCAACGGCATCATCCACACCATGCCTTTCTGGGACGAAATCGTCGAAACAACCGCAGCCGAATACCCTGGCGTGAAAGTCGAGAAAGTCCTTATCGACGCCCTAGCAGCACGCATGGTCCTCAAACCCCAAAGCGTCGACGTCGTCGTCGCCTCCAACCTGTTCGGCGACATCCTCTCCGACCTCGCTGCAGGCGCGGCCGGGTCCATCGGCATCGCCCCCAGCGCCAACCTGAACCCTGAAAAGATTCACCCCTCCATGTTCGAGCCCGTCCACGGGTCAGCACCGGACATTGCCGGGAAGGGCATCGCCAACCCAGTCGGCCAAATGTGGGCCGCCGTCATGATGCTCGACCACCTCGGCCAACCCGCAGCCGCACGGCACCTGGAAAAGGCCTTCGAAACTACCCTCGCGGCCGGCATCCGCACCGGCGACCTCGGAGGAACAGCCACCACCGAGGAATTCACCCAAGCGGTCCTCGACCGCTGCAACGCCCCCCTTAACGCCCGCAGTTTGGAGCCAAACAATGCATAGCCAGCTTCTCTACATCAACGGACAGTGGGTCAACGGGCTCGGTGAAGGAACCACCGAAGTGCGTGACCCCTACGACGACACCCTCGTCGGCACCACAGCCCGCGCCTCCGAAACCCAAGCCCACGACGCCGTCGACGCCGCCAGCTCCGCCCTGCAACAACCCCTCCAAGCGCAGGAACGGGCCACGATTCTCTTGCGGACCAGCGAACTGATCACCGAGCGGATCGAAGAATTTGCCGAGATCATCCGCGCCGAAGCCGGGAAGCCCATCACCACCGCCCGCGGTGAAGTTCTCCGCGCGGCCACAACCTTCCGGCTCGCGGCGGAGGAAGCCACACGACTTCCCTCCGAGACCGTCAACTTCGACGCCGTCAACGGGCGCAACCCACTCGCGTTCACGGTCGCCGAACCGGTGGGGGTCGTCGCGGCCATTACACCCTTCAACTTCCCCCTGAACCTCGTCGCCCACAAAGTCGGCCCAGCCCTCGCCGCAGGCTGCGCAGTGGTCCTCAAACCATCAGAACGCACCCCACTGACCGCCGGCTTCCTCGCACATGTCCTCGAAGACGCAGGCCTGACCGCTGGCTGGTTCAACCTCGTCACCGGTGACCCACGGATCATCTCAAAAGCATGGACTGAAAACCCCAGCGTCGCTGTCATTACCTTCACCGGCTCAGCCGGCGTGGGGTGGAAGCTCAAAGCATCCTCACCATCCAAGCGCCATGTCCTTGAACTCGGCTCCAACACCGGCCTGATCGTGGCCGAGGATGCAGACCTCGACCGGGCCGTCGACGCCGTCGTCACCGGCGGATTCGCCTTCTCCGGACAGGCCTGCGTCTCAGTGCAGCGGGTGTACGTCCACGAAGACATCGCCGAAGACTTCACCGCGAAGCTGAAAACCGCTGTAGACGCACTCGTCGCCGGTGACACCCGCGACCCCCAAACCACCGTAGGCCCTCTGGTCAGCAAAGACGCGCGAGAGCGGGTCATGTCCTGGATCGACGAAGCCACCGAGCGCGGCGCCACCATCGTCTCCGGCGGCACCCTCGACGGCACCGTCATCCGCCCCACCGTGCTGGCCAACGTCCCCACCGACGCGAAAGTGGTCTATGAAGAAGTGTTCGGCCCCGTGGTCATCATCCAAACAATCAAAAACCTCGAGGAGGGCCTCGCCCAACTCAACTCCTCACGCTACGGACTGAACACCGGCATCTTCACCCGCAACGTCGACGCCGCACTTAAGTTCGCCCGACAAGCAGAAGCCGGAACAGTCATGGTCAACATCACCCCCTCCTTCCGGTCCGACTCCATGCCCTACGGCGGAGTCAAAGACAGTGGCCAGGGACGCGAAGGCGTCAAGTACGCCATCGCCGAACTGCTCGAACAAAAACTTATAGTCCTCAGCAACTAACGCAGCTAGCGACCTGGCAAGAGCCCCGATTGACTCGAATCCAATCGGGGCGCATGCGCTTGAACGCCAACTGCAGCCGTCGCACCCGAAGAATCACCAGTGACACAGCTTGGTGAGACTCTTTTCGGGCCCTAATACACCTTGGCCTTCCCCCAACCAATATCACCAGTGGGTGTGGCCGAGATCGCCGATCTGATAGAAGCGTCGGCCACAAAGCGTTCCGTTCTCCGTCGTCAGGAGTCCGCAATTCAGACTCGCCTGACAGCGACTCCTGCGGCTATCAAATCCCATCTTGACAATCTGAAAGATGGTGATCGCGCGGTGAGGCCCAGGAACCATTCGAGATATCCAAGAAATCTGGACTCGACGCAGCCTCCCGGTCGCCTGACCAGACGTCGCCATCTGGCGACGTCTGGTCAGGCGCTGGGACGAACAACGAAGTGCCGCTCACAGTCCTGCTCCTACCATGTCAGAAGATACCGACGTCCGGTTTAGATAACCCCCGAGCCTGGCGTTCAAGTAGGTGGGTTTATTTTCTTGTAGCTGAGTTAATCTGGGCGAGATTAGATTTGGCCGGGAGGCGGCGCTGCACTCCGTGTTTCGTGTTGAGTCCAGCCGCCGCAGGACACCATCTACGTCAGAGTTGTGCGTGGTAGCCATCTGGGTCTTTGTTGTTCGAAAGCGGTGATCAGGTCCTGGTGTTGCAGCGTGAGGTCGATGTCGTCGAGGCCGTTGAGTAGTCTTCTTCTGGTGTCGGCATCAATTTTGAAGGTTTGAACCAGATCGCCTGCAGTGACTGTTTGGGTTTCAAGATCAACGGATAGCGGGTTTGTTGGACCGGATTCGACCGTCTGCCACAATTGCTCGACCTCCGGTTCAGTGAGTTGGATCGCCAAGAGGCCCGATTTAGCTGCGTTTCCGCGGAAGATGTCCGCGAAGCGGGGTGAGATGACGGCCCGGAATCCGTAGTCCATCAAAGCCCAGACTGCGTGCTCGCGTGAGGAGCCGGTCCCGAAGTCCGGGCCTGCGATCAGGATGTTCGCGCCTTCGTGTTCCGGGCGGTTGAGTACGAACTCTGGGTCGCGGCGCCAGCTGGCGAAGAGCCCGTCTTCGAATCCTGTGCGGGTAATGCGTTTCATGTAGGCGGCGGGGATGATCTGGTCGGTGTCGACGTTAGTGCGTCGTAGCGGCACCGCCGTGCCTTTAACAGTGGTCACGGGTTGGAAGGCCATGCGCTTGTCTCCTTTGTGCCGTGGGCTTGGTTCGGAGTGAGTTCATGTAGACAGGGATCGATAAGGATTTTGTACCTGTCGGCGCGGTAAGACGGTCGGCGCAATTCTTGCCAGCGTCAAGGACGGAGCTCGACCCCGAAAGCGGAGTGCGCCAGGACCCCGGTCCTGGCGCACTCCGGGGTCCTGGTCGTGTTACGGGCAAGTAACTACTTAGCGGCTAGCCAGCGGGTTGTGCCGCCTACATGACGGCATCTACTACCTCTTGGTCTAATTGACGGCACGTAGCGGTATTAGGTCCACCCGTCACCGAAGCCATCCGTGTCCTGGTGCAGCTTCTCGACCCGCGTTAGGACGTCGGGTGGTTTCGATCTACGGTGGCTGCCGTGCAACTCATTCAGTCATGAGGGGTGGTTTGAAGACACGCTGGGCAGGATCGAGGGCTCGCCGCCGTGGCGTTCGGCGTACTCCTCCTCAAACTGCTCGAGGGTGCGCCCCTTGGTCTCGGGTAGGAATCTGATGATCAACACCGTTGTGATGAGGTTGATGACCGCAAGAATGCCGAAGACTCCGGTTCCGCCTAGGGTAGCGTTCAACATTGGGAAGGAGAACGAAAGGATTGTGTTTGTTGTCCACAAGCAGAAGACGGACACACCCATAGCGAAACCGCGGATGGCCATCGGGAACAGTTCCGACAGCAACAGCCATGTCCCGATCCCGACGAAGCATTGCATAAAGAACATGAAGAGGATCATCCCGCCCAGAACGGCGAAGGTACGGAATAGTGAGTCCGGGAGCAGGAATACCAGCGCGATTGTCGCAAGTGAGATGGCGATCCCGTAGTACCCGGTCAGCAGGAGCGGTCGGTTGTTGTAGCGCCCGAGCAGCCATATCCCAAACAAAGTACTTACGATGGAGACAGCACCCACAGCGATGGACAACGCAAGCGCTGCGCTGGAGCCCACCCCTGTCGACGCTAGGATCGTCGGCGCGAAGTAGAAGATTGTGTTGACACCAGTCAGCTGGGAGGCAATGGCAATTCCCATCCCGATCCACAGTAGCCGTCGCATCCAGGGGAACTTGCGCAGCTCGTGCAGTGCCGCGCCGCGCTCAACCTTCTTTTCTGCGTGCTCGACAACGATGTTGTACTCCGACTCTGCCTCGGCTTGAGTCCGGCTCATCTCGAGCACTCGTCGGGCGTCACTGAGTCTGCCCTTGAGTGCATACCATCGGGGTGAATCCGGGAGCACGGACATACCGGCCAGCATGGCAACTGCTGGGACTACGGCGACGCCGAGCATCCAGCGCCAGGCGTGCGTGTCCTGGATCAGCTGGTCAATCAATGAGTTCATGACAAAGGCCATGAACTGTCCTGTGACGATCATGAGCTCGTTGATCGTAACGATCCTGCCGCGACGCTCCGCCGGTGCCAGCTCGGCGAGCAGAACGGGCACCGTTACGGATGCCCCGCCGACTCCGAGACCGAGGAGGACGCGCGCTACTACTAGGAGTTCATAGCTCGGGGCAAATGCGCTACCGAGCGCGCCGATTGAGAGCGTTGCGGCGCAGAGAATCAGTGCCCACCGTCGACCGATTGCGTCGGCGACCTTGCCGCCCCCGAGTGCTCCGAACATGGCCCCGAACAAGAGACAACTGACGACAACCCCCTCTTGGAGAGCTGTCATCTGCAGGTCCTCTTGGAGATAGAGAAGCGCACCTGAGATGACGCCGGCGTCGTAGCCGAACAGGAAGCCACCCAATGTCGCAACCGCCGTGAGCTTGACCAGGAACCTCTTGGCGGATCGCGGTGAGGTCGTGGCCGTGCCCGTCACTGGAAGCCTCCTGGGTAAACGTGCGATTCATGAAACATGGCTTTGTGTCCTTTCTGTCGAGGCTGGCCCGGCGGGTGGCCGGGGCCTGGTTCGGTCGCGGACCGATACATGGGTTTTCCTCGACCGGCAGCGATGTGAGCAGGTTTGTTGGTCGCCATTGACGAACTCTCACGTGCCAGCAGGCGCCGTCGATCTTGTGGTGGTTTCGTATGGATTCGTACAGTTCCGGGTATCTCCGGCTCCGATGAGGGTCATCGGCAGGCGTACCCGTCCGGAGAACTGACCGGCGTCTTGGACTCGTCAGGGACGGCCCCGTATCATCCGACTGTTCGCTCCGGTTAACCGGGCGAGGAATGGGCGGTCATTGGGCTGAGACTGGTTTCCCTGTGCCTCTGCCGCCGGGTTTCCCAGGAGCATCGTGGGAACAAACAACAGTCAGCGCAGCTTGTCGGATTTTCGCTACTGCTTGCTGAGTTAGCCCTGCTTCTCCGTCATGAGTTGCTCTTAGCGGGGTTGGATGCTGGTTCCGCCGCCGTTGTCTCCAGTGCTTCAGCGCGAGCTTGCCAGGAGCGTCGTTCCGCGATTTGGCGATGAGCGCGTTCGTGCGGGCGGAGCCGCAGGACATCAGTCGAAACGGATCGGGTCGTCGGCGCCGGCAGGCGGCAATGCCGCGGGACGACGACAGGTGCTTTCGATTTCAACGTACGAGCCAGACGCCGAAGATTTCTCAAGGGCCAGCAGGATCTCAAGGGAGTGGTAAGCAAAGTCCATATCGAGACGGCTGTCTTCGCTGTGGCGGATGGAATGCGCGAGCTCTGCCAGGCCGATGGCACGGCCGACGTCATTCCGGTGCGTGAGCGGCATGGTTCGCCAGTCACCGCCGTGTGGCGGGTACCAGTCGTTGGTCAGATCGCGTGGATCGCCCCGTCGGAGCGTTGGCTCTCCGGCGTAGAAGGCGGTGTGTGGAGTGCTGAGTACACCTTGGGTTCCGTAGATTTCCATGAAGGGAAGGCTGGCGTTCCAGATGTCCCAACTCGTGATGAGAGTTGCCACGGCGCCCGATTTGAACTCGATATTGCCACTGATATGGGTCGGTACTTGCACTTGGATCTCACCGACTCGTTTGCCGTCCTTGTACCGGGGCCGGGTTTCCGAGGATCGACTCACCACCCCTGAGACACGCTTCGCTGGACCGAAGATGTTCAGCAGGTTTGAGACCAGGTACGGGCCGAGGTCGAGCAGTGGCCCGCCTCCAGGCGAGTAGAACGGGTCGATGTTCGGATGCCAGGTCTCAAAACCACGACACGTGAAGGTCGCCACGGCGGAGAGCGGACGGCCGATGAAGCCGTCGTCGACGAGTTTGCGGCTCGTCTGCATCCCACCTCCCAGGAGGGTGGCGGGTGCAGAAGAGATCTTCAGCCCTTTTTCGCGGGCCAGATCTATCAATTCCTCGGCCTCAGTGAGGCTGGTCGCGAACGGCTTCTCGGTGAAGACGTGCTTCCCAGCTTGCAGAATCTGGGCAGTCACACTCGCGTGGAAGGCGGGCGGAGTGAAGTTCGCAACCATTTCGATTTCTGGCATTGAGAGCAGCTCTTCGACGCTGCCATACTTCGGAATGTCGTACTGTGCGGCCTGCTTTCCCGCCGCTTCCACGTTCAGGTCGGCGAGAAAGTCGACACTGATTTCGTCGTGCATGCTGGCTCTGGCCAGATACTGGTCCAGCACATTGCCGACCCCGATGATCCCGACTCGAACGGGTTCCATAGATTTCTACCTTTCTTTCCGGTTCACACGACAGCGTTGTCGTCGTCCCCCCGACCACAGCCACCACACCGGGCGGATCACATTTCGTGGAAATTTGTGATCCGCGCTACAGCGCGATCTGTCGTCATTCCAGTATCAGAGGAGCCCGCTCATGAATCCAATGCATAAAAATCATTTTTTGGATGAGAAGAAACGATGGATGGGTTGTGACCATCCCCTAATCCTGAACGGTGACTTCTTAGCGCAAGCCGACCGTTGGGGCATGGGCGAAGAAGGCGTGCTTACAGGGCCGTCATTTGTGAAGCATAACCAGGTGTCTGCGGCAGGAGTTGGGGCCTAGCCTGTTCCACAGATCCCCGAATCACCTTCGGCGGACTCACTCTCGTAGCCACGGACCGCGATCCTAGTTGGCGACCGTGTCACGCCAGGCGATCAGCTGCGGGTTATCCGCACCGCTTCGGTGACGAAGGCGAACGTAGCGGGTTTGGGGTTGAACGTGCCCCAGGCGATGTACTGGTTACGGCTCGGGGCATCCACCAAGGGCACGGCTTTCAAGTTTTTCAACCGAGTGGCCACAGACTTCGCGATCAACGCAATGGCCAGCTCCTGTTCGATTAGCTGTTCGAGCAGGGCAATGTCAGAGATTTCGAACGCAACGCTCCGCGGTGTGGAGACCTTGGCGAATGCCGCATCCGCTTGCGCTCTACCGGTTGTATGCGGAGGAAAGTCCACGAAGATCTCCTCTTTGAGATCTTCCACGCGGAGGCTGGCCCGATCAGCCAGCGGATGGCCATCCCACAATGTCACCACCAGTGGCTCGCTCACCAGCATTTGGTGTTCGAGGCCGACAGGCGCTTGGGGGGTGGCCAACGCAAGGAATGTAACGTCCAGCTCACCATTCTGTGTACGTTCCATTAGCTCGCCACTGTTGCCCGCAACCAGGCGAACGCTTACTCCGGGGTGCCGCGACCGGAAGGAACGAAGCAGGACCGGCACGTCAACGGCGGTGAGCGTAGCGTTGACCCCGAGTGCGAGTGTTCCTGTAATGTGCCCGCGCTGGGCCGCGATCGACTCCATGGCCCGGTCGGCAGCGGCCACGGCCTCTCTAGCTGCCGGCAGGAAGACCTCGCCGGCCTGAGTTAGTTCTACGCGACGGCTGGTTCTCGCGAAGAGGGCTTCGCCGAGTTCCTGTTCCACTGTCTTGATCTGATGGCTTAGGGCGGATTGAACAACGAAACACGCGGCAGCTGCTTTCGTGAAGCTGCGGTGATCAGCGACGGCGATGATATACCGCAGTTGGCGGAGTTCCATCTATTTCCTTTCATCATGCAAGCGCGGTCAATCATCACGATCGTCGCACAAGTCTTGAACCGAGAGAACCGACGGCAGCCGCACCGCGAGGGTAAACATGGACTCGCACAACAATCTCGTTTCCTCATTGAAACTATGCAAATAATGTATTGGATTCATGCGTTTGACGCTTCGATAATCGATACAAGAGATTGCCCAAGCAAACACGCAGCACTTGGGCATCGTTGCTCAAGGAGGAAAAGTATGAGTCAGTCAAGAGACAGCAACTACCAGGGTGTGTGGGACGGACACCTTGGATTCGGACAGAACCCGGCACTCGTCGTGATCGACTTTGTAAAGGGTTACACGACCGAAGAATCCCCGCTTTATGCGCCAGGCGTCGTAGAGGCTGTCCGCCGCGCCCCCGAACTTCTTTCTGCCGCCCGTCGAGCAGGGGCTCCGGTCACCCACACCAATATTCTGTTCCGCGATCCAGACTTCGCCGACGCAGGAATGTGGGCGAAGAAGGCACCCATCGTGAAACTGCTTGTACCCGGCAACCCGCTTTCCGAGTTCTGTGATGAGGCCGTCCCTGCCGAAGGCGAACTGGTATTCACCAAACATTATCCAAGTGCGTTCTTCGGTACGTCGCTGGCTTCTACGCTCCACAGCATGGGAGTGGACACCGTCCTTTTGGCTGGTTGCACCACGAGCGGCTGTATCCGTGCATCAGCGGTCGATGCGATGCAGCACGGCTTCCGCCCGATCGTGGTCCGTGACTGCGTGGGCGACCGCCACAACGATCCTCATGAGGCCAACCTGTTCGATATCGCTGCCAAGTACGGCGACGTCGTATCGCTTGCGGAGGCAGTCGCTGCGCTTGAGGAGTTCGCAGACCGCCGAGCAGCGGTGAAGTGACTTAGTACCATAGCCCAACAGCAAGAAAGAGAACTCTAATGGAAGCATTTGTATGTGTGGCGTGCGGTGCACAATACCCGCCCAGCGAACAGCCCCCGGCGGCATGCCTGGGCTGCCAGGAGGAGCGCCAGTTCGTTCCCGGCAGCGGCCAGCAATGGACCACACTTGAGAAGGCTCATCACACCCGATTCACTGTTTTGCGCCAGCACGAACCCCGCGTAATCGGCGTCGGAACAGAGCCAAAGTTCGGCATCGGGCAGCGGGCCATCTTGCTGCAAACGCCGCACGGCAACATCCTGTGGGACCTGACCCCATACATTGATGAAACCACCGTCATGATGATCAAGGCCTTGGGTGGCGTCCAGATGATGGCGATCTCCCATCCACACTTCTACACAACGATGGTCGAATGGAGCAAGGCATTTGGAGATGTCCCGATCTACCTGCACGCGGCCGACCGTGAGTACGTGCGGCGCGAATCACCGGCAATCAACTACTGGGAAGGTGATACGCACGAGCTCGTCCCCGGTGTGACGCTTATCCGCGCCGGAGGACACTTCTCAGGTGGAACAATGCTGCATTGGGCCGAGGGCGCAGAGGGAAAGGGCATCGTGTGCAGCGCCGACATGATGTACATCACCCCGGATAACCAGTACCTCACCTTCATGCGTTCGTACCCGACGTTCATTCCGCTGTCCCCAGCAGGAGCCAAGGCCGTAGTTGGGACGCTGGACGGCTTCCATTACGAAACGATTTACGGGCACTTCTTCGACATGAAGATCGAATCCAATGCGGAAGAAGCTGTACGCAAATCTTTGGACAGGTACGTGGCAGCAGTTGACGGCCGTTACGACAGCGAATCAGGGAACAGCGCGCACCCGGCGCTCTGATATCAGGCACCGGTATGGCAGCCTGACCAGCATGAGGCTCCGGTTACAAAGTCAGCGCTCCAGGCCGCGATCGAACGCCCGCCCTGCCGCGAGGGAGCCGTCAAGTTACCGCAGCCCCGGCAGAGCTGACATGCTCTTTCGGTGAGTATGTGGAACACCATCGCGGCTCGGGGTAGTGGTCGTGCGGCTGGGCAATTCCTGGACTGCGGCTTAGAGCGCAGCTAGCCAAGGCGCTGGGCGGTTCTACGGCATCGCCACCGCATACGCTGGCGACAGTTCCTCGGTGGCGGGCAATCCTGTACAGCGGGCGTCCACGGGCGCGAGCCCAGGCTGCGCTGAACCTGGACGGTCGCGGCCGCTGCAGCCAAATTCGCTCGGTTTTCCAAGCTTCTCGCAATCCGGCACTCCGTGGGGATATCTCCCAACTGCCTGCCAAGCCTGACGACGCGGTCCAGGACCGGTCAGCGTGGCGCCCCTGTCTAGTTCCATGGCGGCACACCCCTAACAGGGGCGCCCACTGATCTGATTCTTTGTCTGTTTTCCTTGGCATTGCGTATCAGCGGACCATGAATACCGGCCTGGTCCGTTCCTGGCCTTCGACATCGATGCCGGTATGACTTATCCGACGCCCTAAAGTTCCCATTCGACGAAGAAAGACCGAACTCACCGTCTATGAGCACCCAACTCTGCACCCCTCATTCCCCTAGCGAGATGCCGGTGGCCTACATCCGCATCTACACCGGCTCCGACGGCCATTCCTATTTCGAGGATGTCAGAGTCGACGGCGAAGTGCGCGGAACTCCCGAATCAAATCTTCGAGCGATCTACGGTGACCTCATGGCCGTGGACACCGCCGTGTTCCGGCACGTCGTCGAGGAGGCCGACGACCGAACCCGCCACAACGCGCCAAGGCCACAGTTCGTCATCATCCTCGCCGGCGAGTGCGAGGTCGAAACCTCTCTGGGCGATACCCGGCGCATGGTCCCCGGCGACATACTCCTTGCCGAAGACGTCAGTGGCTACGGCCATACCACTCGCCGGATCGGTCACGAGGACCGTCTGACGATGATCATTACTTTCCAATCCACCAACAACGAAGCACCCGCTGATGTGTAACGGCCGAATTTCATACGACGCGGTTTGCCGAACTGTGACTAATTCCGTTGGTCGTTCCTGCGGCAGATGGCAGTTCATTGCCCCAGATGTCGGGACCGGTCCGGGTCCCGGAGAACACCCTGAGCGAGAATTCGTCAGCGTCATCGACGCCTCTGAACGCCATTCACGTGCATGACCTGCTGCACTGTCTAGAATGGCCTGTTCGGGGGAGGCCCTTTGGTGCGTCGAGTTCCGAGCGACTGTTCTACCAGCTCGGCCATCCAGGGCCTGGTTCCGTGGTGCAGCGTCAACTCCTGAGGGAGGCCTTCTATGGTTGCGTTGGCACCTGAGATCTCGATCGTGATGCGACTCCCAGCCATGGGGGCATTCTCAATGCGGAGGCTGCCATAGGACGCGGGGAGTACCGGGTCGATCCACAACCCACCCATGGAAACGTGCGGGTTGTAGCGCATGAGGTTTGTTACGAGATAGATGGGTGTCGTGGCCGCCCACGCCTGGGGTGAGCAAGCGGTCGGGTACGGGACCGGGGCCGCAAATTCCCCGCGGGGAAATCCACAGAATAGCTCCGGCAATCTGCCACCCGAAAAATCCGCCGCGTCTAGAAGTGCCGTTGAGATTCGTTGTGCCGGCTCGACAAAACCATATCGGAGCAGGCCGGCCTGGACGATGGCGTTGTCGTGGGGCCACACCGAACCATTGTGATAGCTGGCAGGATTGTAGGCGCCCATATCTGTGGCCAGAGTGCGAACCCCCCACCCACTGAACATCTCCGGTGACATGAGGCGGGCGGCCACGAGCCCGGCCTTCTCTTGCTCCACGATGCCATTCCAGAGGCAATGACCGATGTTCGACGTGCATGCGTCAACTGGCCGCTTGTCACGGTCAAGGGCGACCGCATAGTAGCCGCGCTCGGGAAGCCAAAAGCGTTCATTAAACCGTTTTTTCAATTTCAGCGCTCGGTCCTGCAAATCGGCCGCGTAATCCGTGTCGCCGTTAGCCTGCGCCATCCAGGCCCGGGCCATATACGCGCCATAAACGTAGCCCTGAACTTCGCATAACGCGATGGGCGCCTCTGCAAGTCTTCCGTCCGCGAAACTGATTCCGTCCCATGAGTCTTTCCAGCCTTGGTTGATCAGGCCCCGATCATTGAGACGCTCGTACTCGACAAAACCATCCCCGTCCTTGTCGCCGAAGTCACGGATCCAATCCAGAGCCCTGTCTGCGTGCGGCAGCAAGGCGTTGATCGTCTCGGAAGCGAAACCCCACCGGCTGACCTCACCGAGCACAATCACAAACAGTGGGGTTGCGTCGATGGACCCGTAGTACGCGGATTTTCCGCCCAACGCAAGCGAAGTTGAGACATCGAAGCGGACTTCGTGCAAGATTTTTCCTGGCTCCTCCTCCGTTGCAGGGTCCACTGTCTTGCCCTGGCGATCCGCCAACGTCTGGACCGTGCCGAGAGCCAAGGACGGATCTACAGCCATGGCCATAATGGAGGCCATGAGGGAGTCGCGCCCGAATAGGGCCATGAACCAAGGAGCCCCGGCGGCGACCACGACCCGTTCGGGGTGATCTGGATCCTCGACACGAAGTGACCCGAGATCGTCGTAGCTTCGGCGGAGTGTGCGCTCAATGGCGCGATTGCCGACCTGAACGACCGGGATCTTGTCTACCCATTCTTTCCAACGTTTGTTCCGAGGAGCCGTCTCCTTCGGATCGGGATGTTCGTATGACGAAGCACTTGGGCTGCCCGCACTGATTACTGGTGAGACGGTCAGTGTTGCGCTCCAGTGCCCTCGAGCCGGCACGATCGAACGGTAGATCAGAGCTTCTGGTGTAATTTCAGCGCCGGGGGCCCTGACGGCGATTCCTTTCTGGAGACCGCCCCATAGCGCCCGGATGGTGAGCGTGTCACTGCTCATATGACGTGTCTGCTGCCATGGGCGCTGGACCCGGGCTTCCTTTACCTCGAAGAGGTCTGCAAAGTCAGCGGCCACCGTGACGGATACAACGCATTCGACAGGACGTGAAGAATAGTTTTTGACGACAATTTGCTCAAGCAGACCGCGCCCAACTTCGCGCAGGCGTTCAACGATCAGTGAACTGTCGGCAACACCGTCCGCCCGGGGCACCCGCCCCGCGAAATGGGCTCGATAGGGTTCCTCAAGCTCTGCAGCGAGTGCCTCCAGCTGCTGCCCATTGACCGCTAAAGTCCACAACGAGACAATCCGCGTATCTTCCTGAAATAGGCCGTGGGGAAAGTCT
The DNA here is from genome assembly GCF_044748905.1 of Paenarthrobacter sp. NPDC089714. Taxonomy (NCBI): domain Bacteria; kingdom Bacillati; phylum Actinomycetota; class Actinomycetes; order Micrococcales; family Micrococcaceae; genus Paenarthrobacter; species Paenarthrobacter sp. NPDC089714. The sequence goes on along the minus strand of NZ_JBIVGX010000019.1, from coordinate 7,493 downwards.
GGGTGTATGTCACCACTAATCTGCGAAATGCAGAAAGACGAGCCCTCCACGAGCGTGACCGCCCCCGTTCCCACCGAACCGGCAGCCGTGTCAGCATTCCACCCGACCATCATTGCCTCCAGCCACCCCAAACGGCACGGTTAGATTCCGTGTATTTGAAGCTTCTTAGGTGTGTGCTCGAGACTACGCTCTCACCGCCGCCCGGGCATAGAGTCCTCTGTGGCTCGAATACCACCCGACCCAGGGCCCGCATTCAACTGGCAGGTTCCGTCGGAACGGGTATGAAGCTATTGTCGAAAGAGCTCACGGCCCTCCCGGGGCGGCGGTCCGATCCCACAGGAAACATTTGCTGCCGAAACGGGCGACCTTGATCTGCGCGTCTGAACGGATATCCCGTTTCGCGGAATACCCGTTCACAGAGACATCTCCTACTGGTTAGAAGGGGTACCTGCGGCATTCGGTGCCGAACATCCCAAAAATTGAGTTCCCTGGGTCGCAATCGGTGCTGTCTGATCTTGAGCCTGTATCAGTGGAGTGCGTTGGGGGCGGGTGACTGCCGCCCCCAACGCAGGTCTTGAGGGGTTATGCGAGGGCGGGGGTTTCCCAGAGGTTCAGGACGGTGCCGATGTTCTTCTCATCTGCTGTGCGGTAGAGCTCGGTGGCCCAGGCGACGTCTTCGATGGGCATGCCGCCGACGGAGTAGAGGATGATTTCTTCGTCGTCGCGGCGGGCGGGGAGCTTGCCGGTGGCGATGTCGGCGATTTCTTCGATCTTGGAGGCGGGGATTTTGCCTTCTTCGAGGAGTCCGAACCAGTGGGATCCGGGGATGCCGAGGATTTGGTAGGCGGTGGGGCCGTATTCTTCGAGCCAGGCCTGGTAGAGGCCTTCGGCGTCGATGACCAGGCGGGCGTCGCCTTGGAGGAAGTCGGCATCGAAGCGTGCTGCGGCAGGCAGGAGCAGCAGGGCGCCGGGCTTGATGGCGTGCTTGGGGAAGTAGGGGAAGGCCTCGCTGCCGGCGGCGTCGGTGGAGGTGGTGGCCATGACGACGTCGGCGTCGGAGATCGCGTCCTCGATGCTTGCAGCCGGGGCAACCTTGGTCAGTTGCGGGAAGGTGGCCTGGGCCCAGTCAACGAAGGCCTGGGTGCTGCCTTCGCTGCGGCCTTTGACGTAGAGGGTGTCGATGGAGGGGCGAAGGGCCAGGGTGGTGGCGAGGACGGAGCGGGCGATCACGCCGGGTCCGACGACGGCGGCGACCTTCGCGTCGGCCTTGGCAAGGTGCTTGACCCCGACGCCGGGAACGGCACCGGTGCGGTAGGCGCTGAGGAGGTTGGCGCTCATGATGGCCAGCGGGGCCCCGGTGTCGCTGTCGTTCAGGACGAACACGTGGATGGAGCGGGGGAGGCCCTTCTGCCGGTTTTCCGTGTTGGAGCCGTACCACTTCACCCCGGAGGTACCGAAGCGGCCGCCAAGGTAGGCGGGCATGGCCATGAAGCGGCGGTCCGGGCCGTCCTTGGGCATCCCCGCGAACTCGGGGGCTGCGGGGAACGTGATCATGGCCCCGTGGGAGTTGCCGTTCTCGCCGGCCATCCGGTAATCGCCCTGGCGCAGCAGGACAAGGGCTTCCTCCATGACGTCGGTGCAGCGGACCAGATCGCCGACGCCGGCTTCGATCATGTCGGGTTCGCTCAGGTAGCGGAAGTTGATTTCGGTGGACATGAATACTCCTTTGTAATGTCGTGAAACAACAGTAACTAACAGTTAACTCGCGGTGCATTGCCGGGGCGTCAATTACATGTTTCCGGCATGTAACGACGTACCGACCTGAGACCTTATCCGGGGCAGATTCGAGCTCATCCACGGTTGGTTATGAGGTCATGGCTGAGGCCAGAAGTTCGGCGGTTTTGACGACGGCGGCTCGTCTGTTTGAGGGACGGGCGGGGTTGCTTTCGGTTGTCAGCGCCTGAAGGCCCGGAAGCACTGTTGCCGTTCGGCACAGCGTAATGATGGTGATCAGAAGGTCGATGGCGTTTTCCCGGGTGATGTTGGGAAGAGCTTCGACGATGATGTCGATTTTCTCCGAGAAGTGCACCGCTCGTTGAGGGAAGCCGACGAGGTCGGAGCCGCGCTCGAGTCCCTCCCAGAAGGACAGCCGGGAAAGCGTGTTGTCGCGTTGGTGATGGTCGTAGAGCCGTCCGGCATAGTCGGCGACGGCTTTCGGCCCCGTTCCCTGGATGGGAGTTGTGTCTATGGCTCTGCGCACTGCTTCGAGGAGGACGGCGTCGAAAAGTGCGGTTTTGTTTCCGAAGTACTGATAGGTGCGTTCCTTGTTGATGCCGGCCGTTGCGGCGATTCGATCGACGCGGGCGCCTGCTGGTCCGTGCGCTGAAAATTCGGATACTGCTGCTGCGAGGAGGAGGGACTTGGTTCGTTCCGTGTCCCATGCCATGAAGTCTCCCTGTGATGCTCGAATGCGTGTGGACAAAAGCGGGGGTGGATCTTTGAGACAGTTCCGCGTTGAGATAGCGCTGGGTCTGTACTCGTTCTGCGTCAAAATCTGAGGTGGCTTTCATCTCTGCATTCGCAGGTTCCCTCTCGGGACTGGTGTTCGCAGGAGAACACACTGGGCAGAATCCCCGTCGTCGCGGCCAGCCATACCCAGTGGGCCGAGGATGCCTCGGGTTTGCTGTGCCCACAGGCGGGACAACAGGTCGGTTCGCTGGGCGCGTGGATTAGCGTCGCCAGCCGGGCGATCGGCCGCCTGAGACGGGTCAGGAAGCGTGGGTAAGCGAAAGTGGTCCCACGGGCGGTTGGTGTCATCGTCGAGCCTTTCGTCCAAGGGACGCTGCCGATGTGCCAGTATCTGATCCTTTGAAAGGACGTACTTTGACTCCGTCCCGACTCTCGAAGAGGTGCCGGGAGCCGACATCCAGGCGACGAACCCAGATCACCGCTGAGTCCGTGGTTTTGTTGTCGACGATTGCCGGGAAAACATGGCCATCGGGCTTGACGACGGAAACCACGTCGTTGATTTTGAGTATCTCCCAATTCTCGGGATCGATAGATCCTTGCGCCTGGCTGGTATTGGCCATCGGGTTTCCTTCCGTTGTCATGACGTAATGCCCAAGGCGATGGCCAGCTTCATGATTTTCTCGGCACGGCCCACGCGCGGGAGGTCGGAGCCGTCGCGGATCACGCGGCCGTTGGCTTCGAAGTCGTTCATGAAGTCGGTGGCCCAGGCGACGTCGGACGGCGTGGGGCTGATGACTTCATTGATGACCGTGGCTTGATCGATGGCCAGGCACAGCTTGCCGGTCATGCCCATGGTCACGGTGATGCCGGTCTGCTCGCGCAGGATCGGGTGGTTGGTGCCCACGGTGGGGCCATCGATGGGGCCCGGCAGGTTACCCACGCGGCTGGCGACAACCAGCTTGGCACGCGGGTAGGCCATGGCTTCCGGGGTGGCGGCCATGCCGGTATCGCGGCGGAAGTCGCCGGAACCGAACGCCAAGCGGAACGCGCCCTGTGCGCGGGCGATGTGGTTGGCCTCTTCGATGCCGAGGGCGGACTCGACCAGCGCGATCACGGGGGTCTTGCCGTCCATGCGGTGGTAGGACTCGGTGACCTGGTCGGCGGATTCGGTCTTGGCCAGCATCACGCCGAGCAGGCCGGGGGTGCCGCGCAGGCCTGCGAGGTCGTCGGCCCAGAAAGGGCTGGTGGCGTCGTTGATGCGTACCCATGCCTGGCCGCCGTTGGCGAGCCAGTTCACCACGTTTTCGCGGGCTTGGTCCTTCTGGGAAGGGTCAACGGCGTCTTCGATGTCAAGGATGATGGCGTCTGCACGCGAGCCCGCGGATTCGTCAAAAAGCTCCGTCTTCATGGCGTTCACGAGAAGCCAGGAACGGGCGATACGGGGATCCAGGAGGGTGGCAGCCGTGGGAGCGGCGGAGTGCATGGCTGTTTGAAGCATGGTGGCTGACCTTCGGGTTGTTGATGTTGCAGAAACACGTTCGGAGAGAGTCCTCCGCCGTTGTTTCTGGCAATGACGCTGGCCCGACGGAACAGTGAGTTCCGCCGGGCCGGTCATTGGGATCGTGCTAGGACAGTGCCTTTCCTGCCGTTTCGGGCATCCGGATGACGACGACGAGCGTAAGGATTGCGCAGATCAGGGCAATGAAGCCCACGCTCCACGGGATGCCGGTCCAGCTGATGACCAGGGTGGCCATCAACGGGGCGACGCCGCCGAAGAGCATCGCGGAGATGTTCCAGCCGAGTGACATCGCAGAGAACCGGATTTTTGTCGGGAACATTTCTGCCACGACGGCCGGCGATGGACCAACGATCGCGGCCAAGAGGATACCGATGAGGATCTGGCAGAGGTAAACGGCTACGAGCGAGCCCGAGGCCAAGGCCATCATGACCGGTACGGAGACGATCGCGAATGCGGATACGGCGGTCAGGAGGACCGGGCGCCGTCCGACGCGGTCTGAGAGGGAACCGAAGAGGGGGATCAGCGCACCAAAGACAATGATGCCGATGACGTTGGAAAGTTGGGCCTGATCCTTGGGAATCTTGGCGACTTCCGTGAGGAAGGTCGGGATATAGGTCAGGAACAGGTGGTGGCCGAGCACCCAGACGGCAATGTAGCAGGTGGCCTTCAGGACTGCGCCCTTCGAGGAACGGGCAACGGTCTTGAGCGGGTTCTCCTGGACGTGGTTCTCTTCCTTCAGCTTCTCGAATTCGGGGCTCTCCGGCACTCCCATGCGGATCCACAGGGCGACGATGCCGGTGAAGATGCCTAGGAGGAACGGGATACGCCATGCCCACTCAGTGATTTGTGCCGATGAGAAGACCAGGGTCTGCACGAGGATCACGACGCTGGCGAGCAGGAATCCGGCAGCGGAGGAGACCTGTTGGAAGCTGCCGAGCAGGCCGCGGCGGTGGGCCGGGGCGTGCTCAACGATGAACGTGGCCGATCCGGAAACTTCGCCGGCGCTGGAAATGCCTTGGACGATGCGGAGCAGGATCAGGAGCAGGGGAGCTGCCAGGCCAATGACAGCATAGGTGGGCAGCAGGCCGATCAGCACGGTGCCGATGGCCATCATCATGACCGACCACACGAGGGTGCGGCGACGTCCGATGCGGTCACCGAGGTATCCGAACAGGATCGCGCCGATGGGGCGGACGCCGTAGCCCAGGGCGTAGACGGCGAAGGTCAGCAGGAGGGCTCCGGTTGCATCGCCTGGGAAGAACAGGGAGGCGATTGTCTTGGCCGAGTAGGCGTAGATCAGGATGTCATAGACTTCGAGCAGGTTGCCGATGGCGCCTGCGAGAGTTGCACGTTTGGCGGACTTACCGGTTCTTTCCCGCGGTGGTGCGACTGTGTTGAGTTCGCTCTGTGTCACGATGGTTTCCTCGTCTTTGAGTGAGATGGTGTGGTCTCGTACCTCGGGACCAAAATGGGGGAGTAGGCGTGTGCGGGGCTGCCCCGCACACGCTCTCTTGTACGGCCGGCCCCCGTCGTCGTGTTTGAGGGGGACGCGCCGGCGCGCACAGGTGGTTTCCCGCTTGTGGGGTGAAACCACCTTTAGGTGGTCTACCGTTCCTCTGGTGGTTCCGGGGCGGTGGACCTCGGGTGGATCTTTCCTAGAGGCTGGCTCCGAGGCGAAGTCCGTCGATCACTTCCGGCACGGTCTGTGAGAGGTTGGTGATCGGTAGTCCGTGTGTGGGAGCGACATGCGTGACCTCAAGATCACTGAGCATCTGGTCGAGGGCTTTGATGTAGGGCTCCAGGTCGGTGTAACGGGTCCACGCCAGGGCGAGCTCGGCGAAGAGTGCGGTCATGTCGGGGATTTCGAGGGAGCCGGCTTCTTCTGCCACCAGGCCGCAGTGGCCGTCCTGGTGGTAGTGGCTGTAGGAGAACCCGTCGCCGGGGAAAAGCGTGTTGGAACCGGAATCGAAACCCCAGTAGGTCATTTCGACGTCCCGGAGGATCGGCGGCAGGGCGTAGAAGCGCCGGTCGCCGAGGTCGACGTCGATGGTCTCCGTGCCGGGGACGTGGATGCGGTCTGCGTATTCGGGGAAGACCTGGTGTAGGTCATGCACGCCCCCGATGGCTACAGCGTCAGGGAATTTCTTGAGGAAGCGTCCGACACCGCTGGCGTGCGGTGTTTCGGAGTGCGTGGCAAAGATGTACTCAACCGGGGGGATTCCGGAGGCCAGCAGCTCATCGAGTTGTTTTTCGATGGTTGCCAGATCCCCTGGGAATCCGCCCTCGACGATCAGGGACCGTTCCGCACCCGAGACAACGTAGACCGAGTTGTAAGCGTGGTAGTACTTGCCCTGGTAACGCTGCTCGAGGCAGTCACCGAGCCAGGTCACTCCGGACTGAAGCTGGCGTGGGAGTTTGCCTTCGGACGGGGCCGGGATTCCAGGTGTCGGGTTAATCTGACGTGGCAGGTCGGCCAGGGGCCGGTCGGTCGCTGGGGGAGATGCCGGGTCTTCCTGGGCGAACTCCTCAAGCAGGGCGAGGATGAGATCGACGTGTTCGCGGACCACGTCGCGGCCTTCGAGGATGGCTCCGTGGGCGGGGACGATCCGCTGAACGTCGCGGTTTGCGAACACTGCCCTCACAGCGTCGGCAATGCCTTCGGTCCGGGCTCCGGGGAGCCACCAGAACCGGTTTCCGACCATTTGCTGGCGGATTGCTTCCTTTTCTTCGGCGGAGATTCCGGTTTCGGTGCGTACGGCCAGGTCCTTGACGTGTCCGAACGCGTCCGAGGTTGCCAGGGTGCCCGTGGTCGGGTCAAAAATCCAGTGGGTTTGGAGGAGGGCAAGGTCCGGCTGGAAGATTTCCAGGTCATGCGTGCCATCGGAGCCGAGCGGTATTTCCCCTGCGAAAGGAGCCTTCTCATACTGTGCCTTCACGGACCAGTCATCGCCGTATCCTTCGACGCGGAAGTCGAACCAGTAAAAGCCTTGATACTGCGATGCGAACAGCCGTGCTGCCTTGTATCGGTCCACGAGGGGGACGACGTTCGACACGGAATCAAACTCTGTGAGCCTGAGCGGGAACACTGACAGGGGCAGTTCGGCGGGAAGGGCATTGTCGAGCCAGTTGGTGATCTCTGGCAACTGGGAGGTCATGCCGGTGTCGGCGAGCAAGGCGTGGGTGGCTCCCTTGAACAGCACCACGTTCATGTAGGTCGTTCCCCTTGCGGTCAAGGGCTGGATGGCTGTTCGTCCGTCCAAGTCGATTGGCAGGCCGAGGACTTCAACGGCGCCGTCGCCGTAGGAGTTTCGCACGGGTGCATGAGTTGTGTTGGTCGTGGTTGTCATGTGTCTTCCTCTTCGCTGGGGCAAGCTGTCGTGGGCCGCCCTGCGGTGCTGGTTGAAGGAGTTGTTTAGGTGGTGGCGGGGGCGCGGTCGTGGGTGGTGTGGTTGATGGCGCCGGCGAGGGTGCTGAGGGTGGTGGTGAGGTTCAGGAGGGTCTCGTC
>NZ_JBIVGX010000018.1:31863-72270 GCF_044748905.1 Paenarthrobacter sp. NPDC089714 | reverse complement strand
GCTTCCTCACGGAAAGCAGCATCATATTTTCTTCTGGGCCCGGTCATCTGAAGTCGATCTCCCATCAACCTGTCTCAGAAAACCATACGACCGCACTCCCTCTCTCACGCAACCGCCCCCTCCGGCGATCCCTCTCTCACCCAACCGCCCCCTCCGGCGATCCCTCTCTCACCCAACCGCCCCCTTCCGCCAACGCTCTCTCACAGGGGCAGTCCGACCAGGAATCGTAAGGTCACGATGGCCTCCCCAAGCGTAAAATTTTCAGCGTAGGAGGTGGCCATTATGCATCTAGCCCTCAACAAAGCCACAACTGTCCTGCCCGTCGATGACATGAGCCGCGCACGCATGTTCTATGCGGAAAAGCTCGGCCTGCCGCACAGGGGCAGGACCTGGGATGGAAACGATTTGTTCGGCAATGACGGCGGCGCCATGCTGCAACTGTTGCCCATTACGGATGGCATGCACTCGAGCCATACCGCATTGAGTTTTGAGGTTCAGGACATCGAGCGCCTGGTCGCCGAGATGGAAGCACGGGGTGTCACCTTCCAGGACTACGACCAGCCTGACCTCAAGACCGAAAACCACATCTGCACCACGGATGCTGAAAAGTGCGCTTGGTTCATGGACTCGGAAAATAACGTCCTATGCATCCATGAAACCTTGGGCCAACAAGCCGAATATCAGTTGTAGATGAAAACGAAGAACGCCTGCCCGTTTGGGAAGGCGTTCTTTGTGAGAGAGGGACCCACCAAACCGGCCATTCGGTGAGAGAGGGCCCCAAACCGGCCATTCGGTGAGAGAGGGACCCACCAAACCAGCCATTCGGTGAGAGAGGGTTACTTCTCTACGAGGGTAAGGACGTCGTAAGTGGCTACGATCTCGTCGTTCTGGTTGGTCAGGACGGCGTCCCAGGCAACCTCGCCGTACTCGTCCGTCTCACGCGGGGTGATCTTCTTCGCGGTCAGGGTCACGCGGATGGAATCACCGGCGGCCACGGGCGTGATGAAGCGCAGGTTCTCCAGGCCGTAGTTGGCCAGCACGGGACCCGGGGCAGGCTCCACGAACAGCCCGGCTGCCCAGCTCAGCAGCAGGTAGCCGTGCGCAACGATGCCCGGGAAGAACGGGTTGGCTTCCGCAGCTTCCTGGTTGGTGTGCGCGTAGAAGGTGTCGCCCGTGGAGTTGGCGAACGCCGTAATATCCTCCAGCGTTACCTGGCGAAGCTCCGAGCGGACAGCGTCGCCAATACGCAGCGTGGCAAGGGACTTGCGGAACGGGTGCTCGCCTTCGGTCTCGACGGTGAAGTTCCGGTCGGCCCCCGTGTGCCATTGACCCGTGACCGCGGTCAGCATGTTGGGTGAGCCCTGGATGGCCGTGCGCTGCATGTGGTGCAGCACGGAACGGATACCGCCGAGCTCCTCGCCACCGCCGGCACGCCCCGGGCCACCGTGGACCAAGTGCGGAACGGGCGAGCCGTGGCCAGTGGAGGAACGAGCATCCTCGCGGTTAAGCATGTGAACGCGGCCGTGATGGGCGGCAATCCCCAGCACCAGCTCCTGCGCCACAGCGGGGTCGTTCGTGCAAACGGAAGCCACGAGCGAACCGGATCCTCGTGCAGCCAAGCGCACGGCGTCGGCGAGATCCGTGTACCCCAGGACGGAAGACACGGGACCGAAGGCCTCCAGGGAGTGCACTTCTTCGACTTCGGCATCCGCCCAGCTCAGCAGGACGGGCGCCATGAAGGCGCCGTCCTCCACGACGCCAACGGTTCCACCTACCGAGGTGACCGACGGCGCATCGAGGGATCCGTACGCAAGCTCGCCGCCGGCGTCGAGCATTGACTGGACAGCAGCCCGGACGTCGGCGAGCTGTTCCAGCGAAGCGAGCGCACCCATGGTGACGCCTTCTGCGCGCGGGTCCCCCACTACAACGCGCTCGTTGATGCGGGCGCCGATGGCGGCGGCGACCTCCGACGTCAGTGCTGCCGGGACAAGGACACGCCGGATCGCGGTGCACTTCTGGCCGGCCTTCACCGTCATCTCAGTGACGACGGCCTTGACGAAGGCGTCGAACTCGGGGGTGCCCGGGACGGCATCAGGGCCGAGGATCGCGGCGTTGAGGGAGTCGGTCTCGGAGGTGAAGCGGACGCCGCCCTGGACCACATTGCGGTGAGACTTGAGGGAGTTGGCTGTCGATGCCGAACCGGTGAAGGACACGAGGTCACGGTAGTCGAGTTCGTCCAGGAGGGTCCGGGCCGAGCCGGAGATCAGCTGCAGGGAACCGGCGGGAAGGATGCCTGATTCAACGATCGCCCGAACCGCGGCAGCGGCGACGTAACCCGTGGGAGTGGCTGGCTTGACGATGGTGGGAACGCCGGCCAGGAACGCTGGCGCGAACTTCTCCAGCATGCCCCACACCGGGAAGTTGAAGGCGTTGATCTGCACGGCGACGCCCGGGATCCGGGTGTAGATATGTTCGCCGGCGAAAGACCCGTCCTTGGAAAGGATCTCCATGGGACCGTCCACCACAACCTGTGAGTTGGGCAGTTCACGGCGGCCCTTGGAACCGAAGGTGAAAAGCACGCCGATGCCGCCGTCGATGTCGATCATGTTGTCGATCTTGGTGGCACCGCTCTGCGACGAGGACGCGTACAGCTCCTCACGGCGTCCGTTCAGGTACACGGCCAGCTCTTTGAGCTTGAGTGCGCGCTGGTGGAACGTCAGCTTGCCCAGTTCGGTCTGGCCGGTGGTGCGTCCGAAATTCACGACGGCGGCAAGGTCCAGGCCGTCGGTGCTCACGTTGGCCAGGACTTCTCCGGTGCTGGCATCACGCACGGGCACTGTCTTGGCTTCGGGCGCGGGAGTCCACCACGCATCCTGGACATAGCTGGGGACGGTGGCAACGGCTGTGGTTTCCGGGGCGACTGCTGTAGTGGTCATCGTCGACGGGTCCTTCCAAGGCACATGAAAGCGGCACGGTCATTGCTGGAGGGGCCAACATTACTGACCGGCCGTTCGGTAATATATACAGGGTACATGAAGGACCGGCCAAGGTCAGCAAGAAATTTCGCCGCAGCCGTATCAAGCGTCCGTGAGCTTCGCCTTCAACACCTCAAGCTGGGAATCCGTAACACCGTTGGCGCGCAAGTAGCCCTGCACATCAAGCCCGACAAGGAAGGCCTCAAGCGCCGTGCGTCGACGCTCCAGCAGCGCTTCAAGATCCGCGTCCGGCAGATAGGGATCATGGGCGTGCGGCGCACCATGGGTGCGGTGCCGTTCATTGATTCCGCGGGCAGCCAACTCGTAGCCCCGGACGATCTCCCGGTCATCGACACCCGCCAGTCGCTGCAGCATCAACGCAATCACTCCGCTGCGGTCCCGCCCCGCGGAACAATGGACCACCACTTTGCCCGGCGAGGCCGCGATCGCCGTGAAAACGAGCGCGATCTTGTCCGCAAACAGCGCGAGGTACTCCCCGTACTGGCCCGGCTCCTTGAGGTACGGGCCAAAGAGCGTGGTGAACTGGCTATGATCCGGGTCTTCCGTTGGGCAGTGTACGACGTCGATCCGCGCCTTCACATCGTCCGGCACTTGGGGATCCGTGTCGCGTTGCCGCCGCTCGCGCGAGGCGCGAAGATCGATCACGGTGCGGACGCCGTCGTCGTACATTTGCTGCCACCCGGCCGCGGTGACCCACTCATGGCGGCCCATCCGGTACACATCGCCGGCGACCCGCCACGCATTGACGGCGCCGTCCCAAGGGACCGCCTGGGGCGCAGAAGTCATCCCATCCATAAGAGCCAGCTAACCACACAGGTGCGCACCACGAGGGGTTGGCTTCCGGGCTTTAGGGGCATGCTTAGCCCCAAAAGCTAACCCCTCGACGAAGCGGTGTACTTCGAGAGCCTGTACTCCAACCCGTTCCGGACGGCAGGCCACTCGTGCTCGAGGATGGAGAACACCACGGTGTCCCGCAGGGCTCCGTCGGCGCTGCGTGTGTGGTTCCGCAGCACCCCGTCCTGCTTGGCGCCGAGGCGGGCAATCGCGTCGCGGGACTGTTGGTTGAGCCAATGCGTGCGGAATTCGACGGCGGGACAACCCAGCGTTTCGAAGGCATGGCGCAGGAGCAGCAGCTTGGAGTCAGGGTTGGTCCCCGTCCCGTGGGCGGACGCGGCGTTCCACGTGGAGCCGATTTCGACACGCGGCAGCACCGGATCGATGTTCATGTACGTGGTCATCCCGATCAGCTTGCCCGTGCTGTTCAGCCGCGTGGCGAACGGCAGCATGGAACCGGATTCCTGGAGGGCAAGCCGCCGCTCAATCTCTGCAGCCATGCCCTCCGGGGTGGGCACGGAGGTGTACCAGAGCTTCCACAGTTCGCCATCTCGCGCGGCGTCCACCAAACCGTCGAGGTGGTCCGTGCGGAGCGGTTCAAGGGTAACGAAGGTGCCGGTCAGGGTGATGGGTTCGAGAGTGCTCACCCGGCCAGCCTAACCGACCCAACTGGGTAGCAGTTAAGCGCGTTCTGAGGCTTCAAAACGCGCTTAATTGCGACTTAGTTGGGTTGCCGGGCGTTAGTCTGTCCAGTCGAAGAATCCCTTGCCGGTCTTGCGGCCCAGCTCACCCCGCGCCACCTTGTCGCGGAGGATCTGCGGCGGCGCAAAGCGATCGCCGAGCGTGGAGTGGAGGTACTCGGCGATGCCCAAACGAACGTCCAGGCCAACAATGTCCGTGGTCTTCAGCGGACCCGTCGGGTGCTTGTAGCCCAGCACCATGGCGGCATCGATGTCTTCCGCCGAGGCCACATCCTCCTCGACCATGCGCATGGCTTCCAGCGCGATCGCCACGCCAAGCCGCGAGGACGCGAACCCCGGGGCGTCATTGACGACGACGGCGGTCTTGCCGAGTGCCTCGGTCCAGCTTTTCGCCGCGGCAGCAAGTTCGGGTGAGGTCTCCTTGCCCAGAACCACCTCGATGAGCGTGGAGGCGGGCACCGGGTTGAAGAAGTGCAGGCCAACAAAGTTGGCGGGACGGTGAAGCTCGTTGCCCAGGCCCGTCACGGACAGCGAGGACGTATTCGAGGCCAGGAAGGCATCCGCTGAAAGGTGTTCCTCCACTGACCGCAGGGCCTTGACTTTGAGGTCGTAGTCCTCAGGAACAGCTTCCACCACCAGACCGCAGTGGATGAAGGATTCGTAATCCGTGGAGGTGCTGAAGCGGGACAGGGCCTCTTCCGGCATCTCGGCCAACGTGCCGCGGGCTGCCGACTTGGCGACTGCTTCCGAGACGCGGCCATGCGCGCCCGCAGCTGCCTCATGGTCTCGCTCCACGACAATCACGGTGGCACCCTTGGTCAGGAAGGCGTGGGCAATTCCGGCGCCCATGCGGCCCCCGCCGAGTACTCCGACCACGTGCGGGATGGCGGGAACTGCTGTCATTTCTGGGTCCTGCTCTCTGGCTCGGCTTTGCTGTTCTTCTTGTCTGCGCTCTTCTTGTCCAGGAATGCCTGCATGCGGTCGAACTTGGCCTGGGATTCGAAGAGGATGCCCTGGGCAAGGGTGTCGATCAACGGGTGGGCTTCGGCGGGAGCATGGAACACGGACTTGGTAATGCGGACTGCCAAGGGATCCTGGCGTGCAATGCGATCGGCCAAAGCGTGGGCGGCATCCATGAGTTCCGGAGCCTCGTAGATCCCCGTGATGAGGTTGATCCGCAGTGCTTCCTCTGCCCGCAGCACAGCTCCGGCCAGGAGGATTTCTTTGGCCTTCGGCTCCCCGACGAGTTCTTTGAGGCGCCAGCTGGCACCGGCTGCAGCCAGGATGCCGAGGCCTGTCTCAGGGTTACCGATCCGGACGCTGGGTGTCCCGAGCCGGAAGTCGGCGGCGTAGGCAAGCTCCGCTCCCCCACCCAGACAGTATCCATCCAGGGCAGCAATGACGGGCATGGGCAGCTTGGCGATGCGCACAAAGATGGTGGAGTTGATTCCTTGGAGGGCATCGTCCCGGCGCCGCTCCCGCAACTGTCCAATGTCAGCACCGGAGGCAAACACACCGTCCGTCCCGGCGATGATCAGCACTTTCGGGTTCTGTTCAAGCTCGGCGCACACAGCGTGGAGCTCATCCACCATTTTCTGGTCGATGGCGTTCCGGACCTCGGGACGATTCAGGAGAACGGTGAGGCGATCTTCGCGCTCCTCAACCAAGAGGGTGCTGAAGTCTTCGGGATTCAGTGCCATTACACGCCTTCCAGCAGCATTGCGGTTCCTTGGCCCACGCCGATGCACATGGTTGCCAAGCCGAGCTTCCGTCCACTTGTGGACGCGAGTTCGCGCTCCATGCGACCCAACAGCGTAATGGCGATACGCGAGCCGCTGGAACCGAGCGGGTGTCCCAAACTGATGGCACCGCCGTCGTTATTGACGATGTCCGGGTCCAGGCCCAAGCGGCGCATGCTCGCGAGCGACTGCGTTGCGAAAGCCTCGTTCAGTTCCACGGCGCCCAGCTGCTCTGCCGTGAGCCCTGTCCTGGTCAGGACCTTTTGCGTTGCCGGAACCGGACCGATGCCCATGATTTCGGGCTCGCATCCGGCAGAGGCGCCGTCGATGATTCGGGCGCGGGGCGTCAGGCCGAATTTCTGAATGGCCGACTCCGAAGCAACGATGATGGCGGAGGCGCCGTCGTTAAGGCTGGAGGAGTTCCCTGCCGTAACCACCGAACCGCCTGGCACTACTGGACGGAGTCCTGCAAGGACGTCCATGGTGGTGCCTTCGCGGGGCCCTTCATCCGTATCCACCACGGTCTCGGACTTGCGGGTCTTGACCGTGACGGGAACAATCTCGTCCTTGAAACGTCCACCGGCGATGGCGGCCAAGGCACGCTCGTGGGAGCGGACCGCGAAGGCGTCGGCGTCCTCGCGGGAAATGTTGTCCACCCGGCCAACCTCTTCCGCGGTTTCGGGCATGGAGTAGGTCATCTTGCCGTCGCGGGACAGTTCGCCCTTGGTGAAGAGCGGGTTCGCGAAGCGCCAGCCGATGGACGTGTCGAAAATCTGGCCCGGCTTGGCGAACGCCGTGGCGGGCTTCTCCTGCACCCACGGTGCACGGCTCATGGATTCAACGCCACCGGCCACAACAATGTCCGCCGCACCGGATTTGATCATGTGGCTTGCCATGATGATGGCGCTCAGGCCCGAAGCACAGAGGCGGTTGACCGTGATTCCCGGAATGTGGAGGGGAAGTCCGGCGAGGATGGTGGCCATGCGGGCAACGTTGCGGTTTTCCTCGCCTGCGCCGTTCGCGTTGCCGAGGATCACCTCGTCAATGGCGTCAGGGTCGACGCCGGCACGCGCCACTGCTTCCCGGACTACCAGGGCGGCAAGGTCGTCGGGGCGGACGGAGGACAGTGCCCCACCGTAGCGACCCACCGGCGTTCGTGCGCCGCCAACAAGAAAAGCCTCGACCATGAGAACATCCTTCGCGAAGTGAAAGGGACCGGCACGGAATAATATACCGACCGTTCGTTCTATAAAGATTACACGGCCCGGCGGGACGGTCAACAGATGAAGCTGCCCTGCCCGACCGTCCCACTGGCGAATCAGACCACCCGGATCCCCAAGTGCCCGGCTAGAAGAGGCGCAAGAAGGCTCAGCTGGTAGTCGTCGATCACCACGCCGGAAAGTCCGCTAAGGCCGTTGATGCCGCGGAATTCCGAGGTGCGAAGATCCACGTCCTTCAGCTTGGCGCCCGTGACGTCCAGCGAGCCAATGGTGCAGTTCTTCAAGGCAACACGCGTGCCCGTCACGCCCCCGAGGTCCAGTTCATTGATGATGCAATCCGAAATCTGGACATCAATGAGCTTTGACCCGCGCAGGTTCACATAGTCGAGCTTGCCGCCGTCGATTCGGACAGAGCGCCAAGTGCCCTCATAAAGTTCGGCTGACCCCCAGCGCGGGTTGGTGATCTCCACGTCCTGCCAGGAAGTCCGCGCCGCTGGAAAGACCGGGGCAAAGGGCTCGGACAGGATGCACTCCCGGAACGTCGCACCGCGAAGCTGGGCCTCATTGAAGGAGACGCTGTTGAACTCACACTCGATGAAGTCGGCGCCGCTGAGCTCCTCGCCGTCCGCCGAAACGCGGGTGAGCCGGACGCCGTCGTACCTCTCCCCGCGCTGGAAGTCCGGGGTGTCGTCGTCGCGCAGTTCTTCCAACCGCACCGGCGAAATCTTGGGGGCCGCCACCTTCGCCGCCGCCATCAGAGGGATTCCGCCTTCGCAGCGATCTCGGCGAGGTCTTTGGCCAGGGCCTTGCGCGTGACGCTCATGCCAATCTTCCCGAACAGCGCCATGGTGATCTTGCTCAGCAAGGTGGGTTTGAGGATCTCCGCACCGAACGTCAGGGTGATGTCCGTGCCGCCGTCCCGCCCGTTCAGGGCGAAGCGCGTGGTGTAATCCGCGCCGCCTTGGAGGGCCTTGACGGTGGTGCTGCGGGGCGGGTCCGTGTGGGACACCCACATCTCCACGGTTTCCTGGCGGCCCATCATGGTGCGGGTCTCTTTCCACCGGGTCCCTTCGCCGTAGGGACCGTCCGTGAGCATCTGGATGGCGTCGATTCCGGAGATGGTTCCGGCAGAACCCGGGATGTCGGAAATGACGGTCCAGACTTTCTCCGGGCTGGCGTTGACGTGCTGGGTCAGGGAGGTGGTGTGATCCATACATCGAGCCTAGACCCGACCCCTGACACTCCCAACTGATCATCCGCTGTGAGGCCCGCTGTGCGCCCCATTCCCCAAGCAGGGGCCACGCCGCCCGGGTTCCCTGACCGAGCTTGCGAGGTGAGGGAGGCGGTGGGGATGCAGAGCAGGCCACACAACGCGACAGGGCGGCCACGCAACGCGAAACGGCGGGCGCCTCCGCAAAGGAGGCACCCGCCGTCGAGCATTTGAAAAGGACCTAGCTGAACAGTTCGCTCTTGGGCTGGTTGTTCTTGACCTTCTGCCAGCCGAGCCAGAGGACCAGGGCGAAGAAGGGGATGGTCGCGAGGGTCCACAGGCCCAACAGGAACACATCGCCGGTGGCCTTGTCCGTGACGGTGTCGAAGCCGATCAGTACCGTGATGGCCAGCAGGGCAATGAGGCCCAACCAGCTGGTCCACGGCGAACCGGGCATCGGCAGGGAGGAGACCTTGCCGCGTTTCTTGCGCAGCGCGATCTGGCTCGCGAAGATCGAACCCCACGTGAAGATCACGCCGATGGAGGCCGTGTTGAGGGCGAGGTCGAAGGCATGGGAGCCGCCCAACCAGATGTTCAGGAGGATACCCACCAGGTAAACGCCGCCGATCGCGAGGATGGCCGCATACGGCACGTGGCGGGTGGACATCTTGGTCAGCCACTGCGGGGCGTGCCCGTTGTTGGCCATGGTGCGGAAGATCCGGCCGATCGAGTACAGGCCCGAGTTGCAGGAGGACAGCGCGGCGGTGATAACGATCATGTTCATCACATCGCCCATCCAGCCCAGGCCCATCTGCCCGAACACGGTGACGAACGGCGAGGTACCGGCCTTGTACTGGTCGGACGGCAGCAGCATCGCCAGCAGGGTCACGGAACCGACGTAGAACACCACAATGCGGATCACGACGGCGCGGATCGCCTTGGGCACTTCGCGTTCCGGATTCTCCATCTCGCCAGCGGTAATACCGACGAGCTCGATGGCGTTGTAGGCGAAGATCACGGCGTTCAGGACCAGGATCATCACCAGGCCGCCCTTGGGGAACATGCCGCCTTCATCGTGGAAGAGGTTGCCCACGGAAGCATGGCCCGCGCCGACCTGGGCGTTGGTGACCACCATGAAAGTGCCCACGGCCAGGAAGATCACGATAGCGGCGACCTTCAGGCAGGAAGCCCAGAACTCGAATTCACCGAATGCCTTGACGCTGAACAGGTTCACGGCCACCAACAGCACCAGCGCTGCGATGGCGGACAGTTCCACGGGCACGTTCGGGAAGAAGAACTGGAAGTACAGGCCGATCGCGATCAGCTCCGCGATACCGGTCATGGCCCAGTTGATGAAGTACATCCACCCGGACAGGTAGGCGCCCTTCTTGCCGAACATTTCACCGGCGTAGCTCACGAACGAACCGGACGTCTGCCGGTACATGATCAGTTCGCCGAGCGCGCGCATCAGCAGGTAGGCGATGACGCCCGCAATCGCGTAGGAGAAAATCAGGGCCGGACCCGTGGAGGCCAGGCGGCCACCGGCACCCATGAAGAGACCGACGCCGATCGCGCCGCCCATCGCGATCATGGTCACGTGACGGCGGCTCAGGGTCTTCTGGTAACCCTCGGCACTGAGGGTGGAGCTCCCGCCGGCGGATGACGCCTTGGGGCTCTGGAGATCTGTGGGAGTACTTTGCGGCACAGCTGTTCCTTGTGGGTTGGGGTATTGCTGTTGTGGTTGCGCCGGTGCCGGAGCAGGGGCCGATCCGGCACACAAAATTCGGATTTTTCCTCGTTGAGGAATCCTCTGTGTGACGCAGACCGCAGAACGCCGAACGTTCGGGCAACCCGTCCATCTTACGGCATATGACGCGGAGCTCGTGACGCAGGCAACAAACCCTTGCCGTCGGCGAGCAACGCGGGGTCACTCATGGCCCATCCGGCAGCGCAACATAGGCCCTAAGCGACCCCGCGTTGCTAGAGGAGGGTCCCGTCCACCATCCGCCGACGCACCCAGTTCCCGCCTCCGGCCAACGCGCAGCCATCGAACCATTCGCCCAGCGCACGGTCATGGCTCACGATCAGCACGGTGCCGCCAAAACCCGCGAGCGCCTCCTCGAGTTGTTCCACGAGCACCGGCGCCAAGTGGTTGGTGGGTTCGTCCAGGACCAGGGTGTCGAAGCCGCCCAGGAGCAGTCGGGCCAACGCGAGGCGCCGTTGCTGTCCCGCGGAGAGGCTCCCCACCGGAACGTGGAACTCGGCGGGCCGGAAGAGCCCCAGTCGAAGCAATGCCTCGGCATGCTCGTCAATGTTCCCGCCCAGCCCAGCCGCAAATGCCGGGAGAAGCCGGAGCCCTGGTTTGGCCGGGATGTCCAGTTCCTGCCGCAGATAGCCCACGGTGCCCACACGCCGCACCTCGCCGGCGAAGTGCTCCGAGTCCCCGGCGAGCACGGACAGCAATGTTGACTTTCCGGCCCCATTTGGCCCGGTCAGGAGCACTTTGTCACCGGCGGATACCCGGAAGGAGGTCGGCTGCAGGCGTCCGGGAACGGCGACGCCGGATGCCTCAAGGGCACCGTCGAGCCCCTCCAGCGAAGCCGCCAAAGTCAAGGGCACGGGCGGCCGGTCAACCGGGTTCTCCTCCAGCCGCCTAAGCCGCTCGTTGGCATTGCGGACCTTGCTCGCGGCGGCCCTTTCCCAGGTGCCGGTCTTCACGCCGAACGCCATTTTGTCGTTGTCCCGCCTGCGGCCGTACCCCATGCTGTCGGCAACGGTCGCGGCCTGCAGCTTTTCGGCCGCCATCGCGTCGATCCAGTGCTCGTATTGCTGCGCCCAGCGGGCACGTTGGGCGGCTTTCTCGCGGAGGTACCCTTCGTAGCCGTTCCCGTACCGCGCCACCGAGCGACGGTCGCCGTCCACTTCAATAATCGTCGAGGCCAACTTCCGCAGGAGGACGCGGTCGTGGGAGATGACGACGACCGTTCCACGGTGGGCCGCTAGCCGCGATTCCAGCCACTCGGTTCCACGGGCGTCGAGGTGGTTGGTGGGTTCATCGAGCAGCAGGGCGTCGGCCGGATCAGCCAGCAGGCATGCCAGGGCGACGCGTTCCTGCTCGCCTCCGGACAGGGAGGAAAGCGTCCGACGCCGGTCCAGGCCTCCCAGCCCCAACTTGTCCAGCGCTGCTGCCACCCGGGATTCGGCGGCATATCCCTCACGGAGTTGGTACTCGGTTTGCAGGCTGCCGTAGAGTTCCAAGGCTTCCGCGTCGGCAGTCGCCAGGTCCCCTTCCAGCCCGGTGATCCGGGCCTCGAGGGTGCGCAGGGAGGACAAGGAGGCATCGATGGCGTCCCCGACGGTCAGGGACACAGGCATTCCGTGGGTCTGCGCAAGGTAACCCACGCGGTAGCCGCCGGTTCCCAACAGACCTGCAGCGCCGTCGTCGGGCGTTTCCTCCCCGGCCAGCAGGCGCAGCAAAGTGGACTTCCCTGCTCCGTTTTCGCCCACGATGGCAACGTGTTCGCCGTGATCGATCACCAGGTTGGCAGAAGTGAAGAGTTCGCGGTCCCCGTAGCCGTGGGATACGCCGGAAAGGTGAAGATGATGGTAGGTCAAGAGGAATCCTCGCAAGTACGCAGGTAGCGGCGGAACGCCGCGTGGGCACTGGGGATGCAGCCAAAATGTCGGGGCTGCGCTCAAGACTCCATCGTTCCAGCCTGCCCGGCAACGCCGGGCAGGTCAAGTTGGGGAGCTGGTTCAGGCCGTCGCCATGGCCCGCTTCCGACGGGCCTTTGCCAGCCGCGTACCGATCAGTCCCTGCCGCGGGCTGAAGAGATACACGACGGCGAACACGGCACCTTGGGTGAGCACCACCATCGCGCCGGACGCGGTGTCAAGGTAGTAGCTGAGGTAGATCCCGGCAACCGAGCAGGCCACCGAAATGACCGGCGCAATGACCAGCATCCGGGAGAAACGGTCCGTCAGGAGGTAGGCCGTGGCACCGGGAATGATGAGCATCGCGACCACCAACACCACACCGACGGTCTGGAGTGCCACGACTGATGTCAACGCCAGCAGGCCGAGCAACAGCGCGCCGAGCCTGCGTGGAGATAGACCGATTGCGTGCGCGTGCGTGGGGTCGAAGGCATAGAGCGTGAGGTCGCGCCGCTTGAGAATGAGGACTGCGAAAGCCACCACGCCCAGCACCACCACCTGGATGAGGTCCGGGACACTGACGCCCAGCAGGTTGCCGAAGATGATGTGGTTCAGGTCGGTTTGGCTCGGTGTCACGGAGATCAGCACCAGGCCAAGGGCAAAAAGGGACGTGAACACGATGCCGATCGCGGCGTCCTCCTTCACCCGGCTGGTATTCCGCACCACGCCGATCAGCGTCACTGCGATGAGGGCGAACACCAGCGCGCCGAGCGCGAACGGCGCACCGACAATGTAGGCAAGGACGACGCCGGGAAGCACTGCGTGCGAGACTGCGTCGCCCATGAGGGACCAGCCAATGAGGACGAGCCAGCAACTGAGGACAGCGCACACGACGGCGGCAATGGCCGTGGTCGCGAGGGCGCGGACCATGAAGTCGTAACTGAGGGGTTCGAGGAGGAATTCCATGGTGCTCAGCCCCTGTTCATGACGTCGAGGCCGAAGGCCATGGCGAGGTTCTCCGGCTGCAACACAACCTCCGGGCTCCCATGCATGAGGACCTTGCGCATCAGCAGCACGGCTTCGTCGCAGAGCTGCGGGAGGGCGTGGAGGTCGTGGGTGGAGACCAGGATCGTGGCCCCGTCTGCGGCGAGCTCACGAAGCAGCCGGGTGATGGTCGCTTCGGACCGCTTGTCCACTCCGGCGAAGGGCTCGTCGAGGAGCATCATGGTGGCGCCCTGCGCGATGCCCCGTGCCACGAACGCCCGCTTCTTCTGCCCGCCGGACAGTTGGCCGATCTGGCGGTCGGCGAAGTCGGCCAGTTCCACCCGTTCCAAGGCGTGTTCGACGGCGTCATGATCGGCTTTGCGGGGCCGGCGCGTGAATCCGAGGTGCCCGTAGCGGCCCATCATCACCACGTCCCGGACCGAAAGCGGAAAGGCCCAGTCCACATCCTCGCTCTGCGGAACGTAGCCGAGGCCGGCCGCCTTACGGATCTTCAGGGGTGGTTCGCCGTTGATGAGGACCCGTCCGGAATCCGGTTTCACCATGCCCATGATGGCCTTGAACAGCGTGGACTTTCCTGAGCCGTTCATGCCCACGAGGCCGCAGATACGCGAACGCTCCAGGCTGAGGGAGGCCGAGTCGAGCGCGAGGACCTCGCCGTAATGGACCGTGACATTGTCTACGAGGATCGCTGGACTGCTCATGATGCGCCTCCAGTCAGTGCGGTGGTGATGGTTTTCGCGTCGTGGCGGATCAGGTCAAGGTACGTGGGCACGGGGCCGTCAGCTTCGGACAGGGAATCGACGTAAAGCACCCCACCGAACGCGGCGCCGGTTGCCCCGACCACTTGCTGCATGGGCGCGTCGGACACCGTGGATTCGCAGAATACTGCGGGCACCTTGTTGTCTTTGACGAATCCGATGGCGCGGGCAATCTGCTGCGGGGTGGCCTGCTGCTCGGCATTCACGGCCCAGATGTAGACCTCCTTCAGGCCGGCATCCCGGGCAAGGTAGGAGAAGGCACCTTCGCACGTCACCAGGGCACGGTGGGCTTCGGGGAGGACCGAAAGCTTGGACACCATCTCGTCCTGTACCGCCTGGAGTTGGTTGTTATAGGCCTTGGCGTTGGCCTCGAACTCCGAGGCATGGGCCGGGGACAGCTTGGCGAAGGCCTTCGCCATGTTGTTGGCGTAGATCTGCACGTTCGCGGGGGACATCCACGCGTGCGGGTTCGGCTTGCCTTTGTAGGAGTCCTCGCCGATTTCCATGACGTCCACGCCTTCGCTGACTACGGCATGCGGGACGTCGAGGCCTTCGACGAACTGGGAAAACCACGCTTCGAGGTTGAGACCGTTGTCCAGGATCAGGTCCGCTTGGGCAGCCTTGCGGATGTCGCCCGGCGTGGGTTCGTAGCCGTGGATTTCGGCTCCGGCCTTGGTGATGGATTCTACGCGCAGCTTGTCCCCGGCCACGTTCTTGGCGACGTCTGCCAGCACCGTGAACGTAGTGAGGACCATCGGCTTATCATCACTTCCGGCTGACGAATTTCCCCCGCATGCAGAGAGGCCCAGGGCAAGGGCGAGCGCGATGAGGACAGCGGCGAAACGGCGGACTTCTTTGGCGCACCGAAACACAAAGTTAGGCATACCGAAAATCATAGCCAACCCGGGGCCGCAGCAGCAAAGATAGGCTGGTCATATGGGCTCCCTATCGACGCAAACCAGGCTGTACCGGTTCAACATCCTTGATGCCGCCGCCGTCGTGGCCTATGTGGGCTTCACGGTCTACTTC
This sequence comes from Paenarthrobacter sp. NPDC089714, assembly GCF_044748905.1. Taxonomy (NCBI): domain Bacteria; kingdom Bacillati; phylum Actinomycetota; class Actinomycetes; order Micrococcales; family Micrococcaceae; genus Paenarthrobacter; species Paenarthrobacter sp. NPDC089714. The sequence goes on along the minus strand of NZ_JBIVGX010000018.1, from coordinate 57,124 downwards.
ACCCTCGCCGGCTCGTCCGTGGAACGGTTCATGCTCCAGCTTTTTCCGGAGCCGGCCACGGCGTCCTATGCCGTCAACGCGGTCTTCTATGCCGCCGTCGGGGTCTTCGCCTTTGCTTCCGCCTGGCGGGTGGTGGGCCGGGACTTCAAGATCCTGGGCACCCGGCCGTTGTTCACGCTGGGAATGGTCCCGCTGGCAGTGGTGGTGATGCTGATCCTCACGGCGATCTTCGTTGCAGTGATCGGTGGCGTCCAAAGTTCCGAGAACCAGATGGGCATCCAAGGCCTGCTGCAGCACGTGCCTGCCTGGCTGATGGTGCCGCTGCTCGTGGTCCTTGGCCCTTTCGTTGAGGAGTACCTGTTCCGGCACCTGCTGATCGGGAAGTTGTCCCAGTACGTCAACATCTGGATCTGCTGCGTTGTGTCAACTGTGGTGTTCGCTTCGATCCACACCATTGGCAGGGAGGGCCTCGAGTTGTCCGCGTTGGCACCCTACCTGGGCATGGCCGTGGTCCTGGTGGGTGTGTACGTATGGACAGGCAAGAACCTGATGTTCTCCTACCTGGTCCACGCCGCCAAGAATCTGCTTGCCGTGGTCCTGATCTACGCGGTCCCCGCGGAGCTCCTTCCCAACTGACTAGACTCGGACTGTGAACAACCAACTCCCTGCCAAGGTTTCCGACGTCTTTGACCCCACGCGCTGGCGCACCGTTTCCGGCTTCGATGACTTCAAGGACATGACGTACCACCGGCAGGTTGAGCGGACGGCTGACGCAGTCAAAGACCTCCCCACGGTCCGCATCGCCTTCAACAGGCCCGAGGTCCGCAACGCCTTCCGTCCCGGTACGGTGGACGAGCTCTACCGCGCCATGGACCATGCCCGCATGACCCCGGACGTCGCCACCGTACTGCTCACGGGCAACGGGCCTTCCGCAAAGGACGGCGGCCATTCGTTCTGTTCCGGCGGCGACCAGCGGATCCGCGGGCGGGACGGCTACCGCTACGCAGACGGCGAGACGCAGGAATCCATCGATCCAGCCCGCGCGGGCCGCCTCCACATTCTGGAAGTACAGCGCCTGATGCGGACCATGCCCAAGGTGGTCATCGCCGTCGTCAACGGCTGGGCGGCGGGTGGCGGGCACTCGCTGCACGTGGTCAGCGACCTCACCATCGCCTCCCGCGAGCACGGCAAGTTCAAGCAGACCGACGCCACGGTGGGAAGTTTCGACGCCGGTTACGGCTCCGCGCTGCTGGCCCGCCAGATCGGGCAGAAGGCCGCGCGCGAGATCTTCTTCCTGGCCCGCGAATACTCCGCCGAGGACATGGTCCGCATGGGCGCCGTCAACGAGGCCGTGGACCACGAGCGCCTTGAAGAAGTCGCGCTGGAATACGCCGCGGACATCGCCCGGCAGTCACCCCAGGCCATCCGCATGCTCAAGTTCGCGTTCAACCTCGCGGACGATGGACTGGCCGGCCAACAGGTCTTCGCCGGCGAGGCAACGCGCCTGGCCTACATGACGGACGAAGCCGTGGAGGGCAAGGAAGCGTTCCTCCAGAAGCGCGATCCCGACTGGTCCAACTTCCCCTACTACTTCTAGGACCTCCCTTGGACATTGATCCGATCCTCAAAGCACTGGCCGCTGCCCTCCAAGGCGAGGGTCCCGCCGTCGAGATCGTCACGGATGCGAACGGTGCAGCAAAAGCGTTACCCGTGGAAACCAGCGTGGAGGACGCCGCAGTGGTGGTCCGCACCTCCGGTTCCACCGGGACTCCCAAGGCAACCGTCCTCACCATCGATGCCCTCGCGGCGTCGTCGGTGGGTACGGCCGTGGCGCTGCGCGGCGAAGGGCAGTGGCTGCTGGCCCTCCCCCTGCAATACGTTGCGGGTGTCCAGGTACTGGTGCGGTCCTTGTACGCCGGAACCCGGCCGTGGGTGGTGGACCAGTCGAACGGTTTCACCCCGGAAGCGTTCACTGCCGCCGCGGAAGAACTTACGGACAAGATCCGCTTCACCTCCTTGGTGCCCACCCAGTTGCAGCGCCTTCTGGACTCCCCCGCCCCGGAAACCCTCGCGGTCCTTCGCCGGTTCAACGCGATCCTGTTGGGCGGCGCACCGGCGTCGGCCGAGCTCCTCGCCGCGGCACACGCGGAAGGGCTCAACGTCGTCACCACATACGGCTCGGCCGAGACGTGCGGCGGGTGCGTGTACGACGGCGAGCCGCTGGACGGCGTCGAAATCCGCCTTGGCGAGGGCGAACTGGAGGGCCGCATCCTGCTGGGCGGCGCCACGGTCGCAGCCGGCTACCTGGAGAACGGCCCCGAGGCCTTCTTCGAGGACGACGACACCCGCTGGTACGTCACCGGCGACCTGGGCGAGATGTCGCCGGAGGGCAAGCTCACCGTCCTGGGCCGCGCCGACGACGTCATCATCACCGGCGGGGTCAAGGCTTCCGCCGCGTACATCCAGGAAAAGCTGGAAGGGCTCGACGGCGTGACGGCGGCTTTCGTGGCAGGCGTCCCGTCGCGCGAGTGGGGACAGGCCGTAGCTGCGGTGGTGGCCGTGGCGGATCCAACACGCGAGGGCATCCGCGGATTCACTGCGAAGCGCGAGGCCGCACTGGGTGTTTTGGCCCCGAAAACCGTGCTTGCGGTCAGCGAACTGCCCATGCTCCCCAACGGAAAGCCGGACAGGCTGGCCATGATCGAACAGCTCGAAGCCCTGCATCAGGGACAATAGACAGGTTCTGCCTTAACGAACCTGACTGAAGATCAACCCCCAACACACGAGGTACTGCACGTGGCGACAGCTGCACAATGGATTCAAGGAGCCCGGCTCCGCACACTGCCCGCAGCGATTGCGCCGGTCCTGATCGGCTCGGCTGCGGCCTTCGAACTCCATGCTTTCCGGCTGCCCAACGCGATCCTGGCGGCACTCGTGGCCCTGTTGCTCCAGATCGGCGTCAACTACGCCAACGACTACTCCGACGGCATCCGCGGCACCGACGAGGACCGCGTGGGGCCGCTGCGCCTGGTGGGCTCCGGCGTGGCCAAGCCGGAACACGTGAAGTGGGCTGCGTTCGGCCTGTTCGGCCTGGCCATGGTGTGCGGCCTCATCCTGGTGATCATCACCCAGACGTGGTGGCTCATCCTGGTAGGTATCGGCTGCGTCCTGGCGGCGTGGGGCTACACCGGTGGCAAGAACCCATACGGCTACCTCGGACTGGGCGACGTCTTCGTCTTCGTGTTCTTCGGGCTCGTGGCAACACTGGGAACCACGTACACGCAGGCAGGGCAGGTCAGCCTGGCGGCGGTGATCGGAGCGATCGGCACCGGGCTCATCGCCTGCGCGCTGCTCATGGCCAACAATGTCCGGGACATCCCCACGGACACCGCCGCCGGGAAGCGGACTCTGGCGGTGCGTTTGGGCGACAGGCACGCGCGTGAAAGCTACGTGCTGATGCTCGGCGTCGCCATCCTGCTGGTGGTGGTGCTGGCACCCACCAAGCCGTGGATGCTGATCGTGCTGCTGCTGATCCCGGCCTGCCTCATGCCGGCCTGGCTCATGGTCAACGGGAAGAAGCGCAAGAGCCTTATCCCGGTACTGAAGCAGACGGGCCTGATCAACCTCGGCTACAGCCTGCTGTTCTCGCTGGGGCTGATCCTGACGCGGATCTGAATCCAGCCGGAAGGTCCCTAGACGGAACCCGGGCGCTTGTCATTGTTGATGGCAACGTCCGGGTTTTGTTCCACCAGGGAGTCCTCGGCAGCGGCGTCGTCCATTTCGCCGGCGGAGCGCAGCGGCTTGGCCCGGCCGGAGAAACGCTCACGCATGGCCCCTGTTGCGGCATCCCGCTGCTTCTGGAAAAACAGGTAGCTGATGGCGAAGGCGATCACGCCGGCACAGACCACAGCCAGGATCGCACCCGTCCCCAAAAAGTAGAAAAGCACGAACAACGGCACGAAGAGCGCCAAACGGATCAGGGAATACTTCAGGAAAGCCACCATCCAAGTTTAGCCGCCCGGATGGTTGCACTCTGATCACGGCCTCCATGAGGGATCCAGCGAACGGCTTTCGGCGACTAGACTTGGTGCATGCTCCGCGTTGTTGGCGTCGTCGTCGTCCTGGTTGTGTTCGTGTACGCCCTTATCGATGTCATTCGCACTGACAGCCGAAGCACGCGCGGCATTTCCAAGCCGGCCTGGATCGTGGTGATGATCGTTCTCCCGGTGCTGGGTGCCATTCTTTGGTTCATTTTCGGCCGCCCCTACGGAAGGCCCTCAGCCAAGCCGGTCCGCAGCTACCCCACGGCTCCGGACGACGACCCCGAATTCCTCCGTAACCTGGAAGCCCGGCGCCGGAACCAGGCTGAAGAAGAGCGGCTCAAGAAGCTCAAAGCCGACCTCGAGGCCAAGGAGCGCAAGCTCAAGGATTCACAAAGCCCTGACACAGACGAACTGAAGTAGGGAACATGGCCCAACAAGCTGATGAATCGCGGTCTCTCCAAGCACAAACCGGGACGCCTCTCAGCGGGCCACCTTTGAACTCCCCAGCACCACCGCCACGCCCAGGCGTGTCGGTCTCGACACCCCCACCGATTGCGGTCGCCGTGCGCCCGCCCGGCCCCGCCCGTTGGGCCCGGACCTTGTGGCTGGCCAGCTTCCTGGCGGGCTTCGGCGTCATCCTGACGGATTTCCTGGGCCGCAACGCTCATTTCGAACGCCTCAAGGGCGTCATCGGTGGGATGGTCCCGGACGGGGACGCCAGGGCACTCGACGGTGCCACCGCCGTCGTGTTCCTCGGCAGCCTGGGCATGCTCGCGCTGGTGACAGCCATGGAAGCCGTCCTGCTGGCCGTCGTCTTCCGGCACCGCGGGTGGGCGCGGTGGGCGCTTGCTCCCGTGGTCCTGCTGCACGCTGTGGTGACGGTGGTGATCGCCGACTTCGTCATCGCTCCCGGCGCCGACGGAGTGCTGGCAACCTTCTTGCTCGCAGCGCAGTACATCCTCGCCGCGGCCGGCCTCATCCTGTTGTTCCTGCCGTCGGTGTCGGCGTGGCTCCGGCGTGGACGGACGGCCCCGCCGGTGACCCCGAATCGACGAGGACGCAGCTAGGCGAGGGCGTTCATCGTCCGGCCGGAATCGCCGCGAGCATCCCTTCGCAACTGCGGATCACCACGCGGCATGCGCCCACGGCAGCCGGTTCAGTCAGCGGGTTCTCCGCGATCGCACGCCAGCGGTCCAGGCACGCCCGGGCAGCGTCGCTGACACTGTCTTCGCCTGAATCGTCAGGGAGGCCCAGTCTCAGCGCAGCTCCCGTCCCGGATCCACCCACCAGGCGTTCGGCCTCGGCCGCTGCATCCGGGGCGAGCCCCACGCCGCTGGTCCGGAGGGCTGCCAGCAGCCTGAGTTCCCTGAACTCGTGCGCTCCCGCCTGGAGCCGCTCCAACGCCGTCACCAGTGAGGTTGCGTCTTCCGGGGCCGGGTTTCGCAGCAATGCTTCCAAACCCACGACGGCGGCGCGCGCCTTGAGGGCTTCGGCACGGGTTTGGAACAACGAGGCGATGCTTTGGAGCAGTTGGCCCAGACCGCTCCGCCGGGCGAGCTCGTGGGCCAGTGCGGTTGGATCGTCGAGCCCGCCCCGGACCAGGGCAACGCCCAGCCTGATGCCGAAGAGACCAAAGCGTTCAATCAGCGAAACCCTGGTTTCCGCTGCGATTCCGGTGGGCTCAGTGGCCCGGACAAAGCGGTCCGCGGACAACATGATCCGTTCCCATGCGGGCTTCCCAAGGCCCGCAAGGGACACCAATGCCTCATAGTCGCTTTGCCGCATGGTCCGGGAACTCTGCGCCAGCAGGCCCGCAACCGGTACGACGCCGAGCGCCAGGGGTTTCAGGTTCCCGTCGCGGCTGTAGCGGTCAGCGATCACTGCGGCGGAAATCAGGGAGTCGATCCTCCCGGCGCCGATCTCATCCGCCCTGGACAGCACGGCAAGCGCGTTGACAGTCCCCGATTGCCCCGCCGCTTTGTCCCTGAACGATTCCAGGAACCGCACATCCGAGGCATGCATGTGGCGCATGAGGTAGATGACGGCGTCGGCGGCTGAGGGCGCGTCTTCGGGCAGCAGGAAAGCCGTTGACCGGCCTGAAACATCCTGGGAGAGGGACGCGATTCCGGGGGTGTCGATCAGGGTCAGGTCCTTCAGGCTCGCTGCCGGCCAATCCACCACCAGGCGCTCCACGTCTTCGGCCTTGATGCCGCCCAGGGGGAACACAAGGCGTCCGTCCTCCCGGGTCACCGGCAACGGACGCGGTTCACCGTGCACTGGGAAGAGGGTGACACGCGGTGTGGGTCCGTGCCGGTACCACGTGACGATCCTGGTGCACTCTCCTGCATCGGTTGGCGCGATTTCCTCTCCGATGATCGCATTGAGGAGGGTGGATTTTCCGGCTTTGACCATCCCTGCCACGGCAATGCGCAGTGGCCCGGAGAGCCTTTCGTCGAGCTCGTCCAGCACGGCCATGGCGCCGGGATCTCCATGGAAGACCTCCCGGGCTTTGGCGAGGAGCCCGGCAGCTTCGGAGATGCCGGAGTCCTCCATGGCCTTCATCCCGCCCTGACAGCGGACGGTTGGGCACTGGGTGAGACCCCGTCCTGGAGCGCAGCCGTGGCCTGGGCCAGCGCGTCCACCTTCTTGAGCTGGAACCGGATGTCCTTGATGCGCAGGTCCCGCTCGACGGCGAACGTCGCAGCGGCTTTCTGGGCTGCCGCCACCGAATCCGTCAGGGAACGGTGGTGTTCGTCCGCGATCTCGGTGAAATGGTCCCTGGTGGCCCGCTGAACCAGGCGCAGCCTGTCCTTGAGTTGCTTCCCCACTTGGAACACGACGTCGTCAACCTGTTTGCGGACCAGCGCTTTGGCCTCTGCCTGGCGGCGTTTGAGGCGCGCTTCCTTCTCTTCCCGGTACGCCTTGCGGCCCAGCAGGAGTCCGGCACCCACGGACAGGGGGTTGATCAGGGCCATGCCGAAGATGCCTGTCAGGAGGCCGAACATCAGCACGCCACCGTAAGAGCCCCGCATTCCGATCAGCACCTTCTGGAGCGGGGCCATCCTTCCGTCCTCCATGGTGGGCATCTCGCTCACGGGATCCAGGACTCCGCCAGTATCGGCCACCTGGGTCAGCGGGAGGGCCACTTCTTCCTCGGAGAAGTGTTCAGCGACCTGGTTGGCAAGCCATTGGGCCCGTTCGCTGGTCCAGACGAAGGTGTCGGAGACGGCGGCCGCGGCGCTTTGTTCCAGCCAGAGGGAGAACTGTTCCCAGGCGGGTCCCGGGTCGCCTTGGTCGATGGCGTTCTCCGCCTCGCGTTGGATACGCCTCAACCGGTCCCGGAGGTCGTATTCCATATCCGCGATGAGATCCCCGATGCCATCGTTCAGGGTGGTCTGCCAGCGGGCCGAACGCTTGCGCAGGGCGTCTGCTTCCTGCTTTGCGGTTTCCAGGTCAGCGATCATTTGGGGCGTGCCGTCCGGGTTTTCCAAGGCTGCGAGCTCGGACTGCAGGGAGAGCCTCAGGTGCTCGGTAACGGACACGAGGTCGTGCTGCACGGATTTCTGCCGGATTGCTGCCGCCCGCCCTTCGATGGTGTCCCGCAGGTAGGCGATCAACGCGGGAAACCCGGACTCCTCGTTCAGCTCCCTGTCCTGCATGCGTGCGGCTTGGAGTCGCAGTTCGGAGGAGACGGGCAGCAGCGTCATCTCCGGTGCGACGTCGGAGAGGTGCTGGCGGTCGAGCTCTGCGATCTGCCGCCAGGCCGGGTAGAGGTCGGTCTTCGAGAGGACGCACAAAACGTTCGGGCTGACCCGCATGGCTTGGCGAAGGAACCTGATTTCCGGCTCGGTGTATTCCTGGGAGGCATCGGAAACGAACACCACCGCGTGGGCCGAGGGAAGGGCCGTCAACGTGGTCAGGGTATGCGAGGATCCCAATCCGCCCACGCCCGGGGAGTCCACAATCGTCAGTCCACCGGCAAGGAGCTGCCGGGGCAACGCCACCTCAGCCGCAACCAGGTTCTTGGTATTCCCGGGGTTCCCGGCTTCCGAGACGTAGGCTGCGAGCTGGTTGATGTCCACCGGGCGGCGCTCCAGCTGCGGATCACCGGGAGGATTTTCCAGTGACGGCGTGTCCCCCTGGCCCGGAGTGTCCTTGGGGACCAGGACTGCAGCGGACGCGGGATCGCCGTGCTTGACCACCGTGGGAACCGAGGTGGCGATGTCGTCATCCACCGGGCATACCGGTGCATTGACCAGGGCGTTGATGAGCTTGCTCTTGCCTTGCTTGAACTCACCAACAACGATCACCCGGACGCTCGGATCACGCAATCGCCCGCGGGTTTGCTCCAGGCGTCGGCGAAGGTCGTTCCTCTCCCCCGCCAGTTCCATGCCCTGTTCCACCAGGGCGGCCATGCGTTCCGTTCCCGCCACAGTTGCTCCTCTGCTCCCGAACCTTCATCTTCAGAACCGGCGAAATGCCCGGCAGGTGGTTTCCCGCCTGCCGGGCACTGCTGGGGCTATCAGTCCTCGATGACTTCTACATCGGAGGGGGCGGCGGACCTGCCGGTCCACCAAGATCCAGATCCACGTCGTTGTCAGCCACGACCACCGAATCGTCGATGTCGTTGTACTCGAGTTCGTTGTCCTCGATGTTGGTGTAGTCCACATCGAGTTCGTTGTCCGCCACGACGATCGAGTCGTTGACCGAGTTATCCGTGTTCCCGTTGAACGAGTCATTCACCGAGTTGTCCGTGTTACCCGATCCGTTGCCGTTGAAGGAATCGGCGACATTCGTCGAGTTGTCCGAGTTGTCGCTGTTGTCGGTGACCGAGTTGTCGTTGTACGAATCGTTGATCGAGTTGTCCGAGTTGTCCGAATTATCCGAGTTGTCGTTGAACGAGTCCGCAATGGCAACGTTCGTCGAGTTGTCGGAGTTGTCCACGGAGTTGTCCGAGTTATCGGAGTTGTCGTTGTACGAATCGTTGGTCGAGTGGTCGGAGTTGTCCGTCGTCGTGGAGTTGTCCTCGTTGAAGGAGTCCCTGATATCCACGTCCAGGTCAACATCGGTGTTGTAGGAATCGTCCGTGTTGTACGAGTCCTTGGTCACCGAGTGGTCCGAGTTGTCGTTGAACGAGTCCCTGACGTCGATGTCCGTGTTGCCCACGTTGACTTCCCCGTCGCCGTTGGTGATGTTCAGCGAGTGGTCATCGGAGTTGTCGGTGTTCGTCGTGGTGGTGGTAGTGGTTGTCGTGGTGGTGTTGCCCGAGTCCTTCACGTCGTCGCCGGCCGCAATGGCGCCGTCGCCCGAGGCGATGACGGCCTCCTGGTTGAACATCTGGTTGACATCGCCGTTGGCCCAGATGTTCTGGTTGACGGACTGGTCGTTGATCGTGTCGCGGTCATCGATGTTGGTGGTGTAGGAGTAGTTGTTCACCACGTGGACGAGCTGCTGCACGGCGTGGGCGTGGTCGTCCCAGTCTCCACCGCCACCGCCACCACCGTGGCCGTGATCGTCGTCGTGGCCATCCCAACCGCCACCGCCACCACCGTGGCCGTGATCGTCGTCGTGATCATCCCGACCACCGCCACCGCCACCACCGTGGCCATGATCGTCGTCGTGATCATCCCAACCACCGGTGTTACCGTTGCCGCCGTTGTGCTGCGGAGCGGGATGTCCCGCTGCCCCGCCCCCGCCCGTGGTGGCGTGGTTGCCGCCGGTGTTGTACTCACGGTCGAACGACGAACGCGCGTTGATCGGAGCGTAGTCCAGGACCACGGGCCGGACGGCATCCACATCGGCGGAGGAAACATGCCCAAGTCCGGCGGCGGAAAGGGCGGCTTCCGGGTCGCGGACAAAGTCCTCTGCTGATTCCGGGTTGTTGAACAGGCTCATCAGGAACTGTACGAGCTGTTGTGCAAGTGTTGGCATGGGAACGCTCCCTCACATTCTGTGTTGGGTGGAGAACGCCCGGCGCCTTTGCCGGGCTTGCCTTCAAGCTATGGCCAGGGGGACGGCGGGGGCATCGGGGGCGGTCCCCCTACCGACGGCGCCCGCGTTAGGGGATCCGGCGCCGGCCCGTTAGGGGGTGGAGGGGGGTCATGCGTGGGGTGGGTGCGCGTCGCCCAACGCCAAGCGCAGCCGGACCAGGAGTTCCGAGCGGTTCTCCGCCCCCAAACGCCGCCGCATGCGGGCCACATGGTGCTCGGCAGTCCTGGGCGAAATGTAGATCGCATCGCCGATTTCCCGGTAGGTCTTGCCCTCCAGCACAAGCCTGGCAACTTCCTTCTCGCGCGCACTCAGTCCGGAAGCCTCGGCCGTTTCGGGGGCCCCTATGCCCGCAGGTGGATCCTGGTGGGCTTCCGGTTGCGCGGCGCTTCCTTGGGGATGGATGTCCCGGGCGCACGCCAGCAGCTTCACCATGTCCCGGCGCTCATCGGCCCGTGCGGCCGCGTGACCTGCCAGCCGGGCCCCTTCCCATGGCATCCCGACGGCGGCCAACCCGCGGGCCGCTGTTTCGACGTCGGACGCCACGAAGCGCCCGGCGAGGACCGAGACCCAGGCTTTGCCCCCAGCGGCCAACATGGCCGCGTAGTGGCTGTGCCCGGAGGCGCGCACCAGCGCCGTGGCGTGCGGGGCCAACTCTGCCGGGTTCTCGCCCAACAGCGCCGCCTGGACGGCAGCCCAGTGCAACGGGACAGACCACAGCACCGGGCTCTCCAGACGGTCCAGCAGCTCCCAAGCGCCCTGCAGGTAGTGGGCCACGCGACCCGTTTCGCGCAGTCGGGCAGCGGTAATGAGCACTTCGCCCCACGGCAGCAGGCTGTAGAGGTCCACGGAGACGTGCATCATGGCTTCACGGGCGTGGTCCCAGGCCAGGACCAGTTGATGGACTTCGCCGCTTCGCCGCGCGAGGCCAAGCTCAAGGGCGGCTCGAAGGAACCGGTCCCTCGGCGCGAGATCCCAAGGGTTGGCTTTGACGGCCTCGTTGATGGCAAGCCTGGCGTCGTCCGGGTTGTCCTGTTGCATGGCGCACCACGCCTGCAGCAGGAATAACCGCGGCCTGGCGGTATCGCCACCCTGGGAGGCGGCCAGGGCGGCCCTCACCACGGTGTCCGCCACCGCCGGCTCGCCGCTATGCAGGGCGCACAGTGCGGCCAGGACGGCCGGTATCTCGGGCATCGGAGCAGCGACGCCCGCCGCGTTCATCATGTCCGAGGCCCGGATCAGCTCCGAGAGTCCCAGCTCCGACGAGGATTCCAATGTTCGGCTCAGGCCGTCCCCCATGAGGGATAACGCCACAGCCAAAAGCGTGGGCGACCCCATGGACCCGCCATCTGCCAGGACGCCGTGCGCGCCCGCCATGTCGCCGGAGCCGATCATTGCCAAAGCGGCCAGCGGGGCCGAGGTGCCCATCCGTTCAGGACCCAGCCAACGGTATGTATCGGCACTGCGGGACAGCATTCCCCGCTCGGCCCAAACGGCGGCGGCCACGTCGACGCCCAAAGCAAGCTCCGGCGGTTCGGGCAGGGCCAGCAAGCGGTCCACCAGGCGGCCCGCGGCGTCAAGGTCTCCGGTGGCCGCGGCTGCCTGTGCACGCCGCGCTGCCTTGGGCAGTTCCTTGGCTCCGGACAGCAAGGATTCCGCAAACAGCGTGGAGGCCAAACCGGGATCGGATTCGAGCGCTTCCTCGGCCGCTTCTTCGAGTTCCGCTGCCACCTGGGGGTGCCGCAGGCCGCCCCGGGCAAGTTCCCGGGCCAGCCCGCCCAACGGCCGGCCATCTGCACGGTAGGTGTCCACCAGCTCCCGCTGCAGCGCATGGATGATGGCGTCCGGGGTGCCGTTCAGGAGCGCATGGTGGGCCGTCCCCACCAAGGAACCGTCCGGAAGCAAAAGCCCCGCTTCCGTGGCAGTTTCCCTGAGGTGCTCCAGGTCCTGGCGTCGTTTCAGGGAAGCAGGCAATGGCGATGGCAAGGTGAACCCGACTGCCAACGCCAGGAGCAACTCCCGGACGGCCGCCGTCGTGCCTTCAAGGCCATGCCCGCGCCCCGGGGTTGCCTCAGTATGGTCCTGTTCCGTCATCGCCTAAGCCACCGCGGTCGGAGCAGGAGTTTCGCCCGGGCTCGTCGCGGTTGGAGTTGGCGGGGGTGCCTGTTCCGTGACGGGTTCCGAAGGTACGGGGTCCTGGGTCGCGGGCGGCGGAGGTGGCGGTGCTTGGGTTGTCGGCTCGGGTGCGGGAGTGACGGGGTCCGGCACGGTGGTGGGTGGCGGGTCGGCCGGAGTAGTCACAGGTGGTTGGGTTGGGGTGGTGGTGGGCTCTGGAGCCGGCCCACTCGCAGCGCCCCCGGTGGGGGTCGGCACCGGTGTGACGGTGCCTGGAGCAGGCGCGGACGTAGGCGTCCCGGGAGTGGAGGCGCCCGGCGTACCCGGTGCCGGAGCGGTCGGCCCGTTTCCGGCAGCTGGGGTCCCTCCGCTGCCGGCCGCCGGACCACCGTTCGGCGCAGGCCCCTTCTGCCCGGTTCCGGTGGCGGTCCGGGCCGTGCCCGTCCTGACAGAAGCGTCCAAACCCCTGCCGGCCTGGCCTGCGGCGGGCGCTTCCCCGGCTTTCGTGCCCGGGGCGCCAGCGGCCTGTCCCCCGCCCGCCTTCGTGCCGCCGTCGCGCATCACGTCGGATCCTTGGGCCGCGAACACGGACAACAACCCCGCACCCTCCGGAGTTTGGGCCGCAGTGGCGGTGACGATCGTCAGCACAGTGGCGGCGGCAGCAGCGGCAGCCGTCATCCTCATCCGGGTGCGCGGCGCGTGCCGCCCTGCTCTCGACGTGCCCGCTGCCGCCTGCTTGAGCGCGGACAGTGCCGTCCGTCCATGCCCGACGCCGGGACGCGCCACCGGGCCCACGCCCCGGGTGTGGTGGCCTGCCAGCGCGGGCAAACCGGCCGCAACGGCGGCTGCCCCACCGTCCGCCGGCCGGCCATCCACCGCCGGCGCCGCAGAGCCGCCGGAAAGGGCGGGGCTCGCCGAAAGCGCCGGGCTCGCCGAAAGCGCTGCGCCGAGGCAAATGGACGACTTCGGATCGACATCAACCGCGACGGGCCGTTCAAGTTCCGCCGAAACCAACTCGGCCACCAACGGAATACGCGACGATCCACCGATCAAGAGAACAGCCGTCAAATCCGCAGGTTCCACGTGGACGGCCTGCAGGCTCCGCCCCAGGGCATCCAGGGTGTCCTGGACCTGCGGCTCGATCATCGCCTCGAACTCGGACCGGACCAGCCGGATGGCCTGCTGCGTGCCCGGAAGCGCAACGGAAATGCTGGTTTCGCTGTCCAGGGAGAGCGCTTCCTTGGCTTCTCGGCACTCCCTCTTGAGCCGGGACAACGCCGAAAGGGTTGCAGGATCGTCCGCGTCCAGGGCCTGGACGGCGTCTCCCAGATGCGCCACCACGTGACGCAAAACAGCGGCGTCGAAATCGGCGCCGCCCAAGGTTTCAATGCCGTCCGGATGGCCGATCAGTTCGAACCGATTGGCTCCGGCCTTGCGGAGAATCGCGGTATCGAAAGTGCCCCCGCCGAGGTCGTACACCGCGATGGTGCTGCCGTCCTCCACCCTGGTTTGCGAGGCGTAGTGGAGGGCTGCGGCCTCCGGCTCGCTGATAAGGCGGATGTCCCCCAGGCCAGCCAGGTTGAGCGCCGCCAGAACCACGGATGTCCGGTGGTGGCCCCAGGAGGCCGGGTGCGTCATGACGATCGAGGAGGCTGGACCACCCTCGCGCTCTTCGGCCTTGGCCACCACCCATTGAGCCAGGGCGGCGAAAACGTCCTCCGGTGCCAGCCAGCCGTCCCCCACTGACAAGGGAACGGAGTCACCGATGCGTCGTTTGAACTCCCGGACCATGCGCCGGGGATCGTCCAGGCCGCGCCGCTCGGCCACTTCGCCCACAAGGACCCGGCCGTCCTCCGCGTAGTAGAGGACGGAGGGCACGGCGCTTCCGTGGAGTCCCAGGGGGAGCACTTCCGGCGCGCTGGTGGAGCCCTGGCCGGGCCTGAGCACGGCTGCCGCGGTAAAACTTGTCCCGACGTCAATGGCGAGAACATAGCTCATGGTTACCTCGAAAAAGAACATGGCATGGCGCATGCGGTCTTCATCACAAGCGGGGTCCACATAAGGTAACACTTGCCTTTGACAGGCGACAGCTTAATTTTGGGTTCATGCCGGGCTCTCTCCAAGTGATAGTCGACTCGATGGAGAAAGCCCAGTTCAGGCCACCGGAAGGCCTACAGCCCGGAGTAGGAGTGCAATCCGTTGAAGACCGTGTTCACCAGCGTGAAGTTGATGATCACGCAGGCGTAGCCCACAATCGACAACCAGGCCGCACGGGTTCCGGTCCATCCCCGGGTGGCGCGGGCGTGCAGGTAACCGGCGTAGACAACCCAGATCACGAACGTCCAGACCTCCTTGGGATCCCAGCCCCAGAAGCGTCCCCACGCCTTTTCGGCCCAGATCGCGCCAAACATGAGCGTGAATGTCCAGCCCACGAAAGCCACCGTGTTGATGCGGTAGGAGAGGTTCTCAAGGCTCAGCGCGTTGGGTACCACCCTCATGAAGGCAAGGTTGTCCCGACGGCCCGCGGCAAGGTTCTTCTGGCGGTACGACTGCAGCAACTGCAGCGCCGACATGGCGAACGTCAGGGTGAAGAGTGCTGACGACAACACCGCGATGGAGACGTGGATGATCAGCCAGTAGCTCTGCAAGGCCGGCACCAGGTGGCCAACGGGAGTCCAGAAAGCCACCGAAGCGGCAACCAGCATGATGATGGCCAGGCCGATCACGAACGTGCCAAGGAAGCGCAGGTCGCGCCGGATCAAGGCGATCAGGAACACGGCCACGGCCACGAACGCACCGGTGGTGAGGAACTCGTACATGTTGCCCCACGGCACGCGGCCCGCGCCGAGGGCCCGCGTCACCACGCCGGCGGCATGGATCAGCACGCCAAGGATGGACAGGGCGACGGCGACGCGCGCAGGTGCGCGTCGTTCGCCGCCATACTTCATGTCGCCTGCCGCAGTGGCTTCCGTTACGGTAGTGCCCGACGTCGGACGCTCGCCGCGGTCTGCCGGTCCGGCGGTGTCCGAAGCACCCAGGCCCACCCGCCCGGCGGCTACGGCCACTTTACCGGCGGTGGCGCTGGCGGCCGCCTTCAGGTCGACGGCCCGGAGCGTCTTGCTGCTCTTCGCCAGGTCCCACGCAAACGCGATGAACGCCACGGTGTACGTGCCGGCGGCCAGCAGCATGAACAGCTCGCTGTACTGGCCCAGGGTTTCGTTGATAGCGGGCATTACTGGTCCTTCAGGGTTGGGGAAGAGACGGAGTGGGAAGATTCGGTGGTGTCGGCCACCCGCCATTCCCGGGCGAAGAGTTCGCGCAACGCGGCGGCCTCCCCGGCAAGGCGGTGGTCCTCACCGCGTGCCAGCAGGCCGTATTCCACCATGGTCCGGCCGTCCTGGTGGGTTCCGGTGCGGACCCAGACGCGGCGGCGTCCCACGTACAGGGACAAGACAAGGCCGCCCACCGCAAGCAGGCCGAAGATCAGGGCGTACAACTGGCCGGGGTTGTGGTGGATGTCCACGCCCACGTACTTCTTGACACTGTCAAAAGTGATGCTTCCCTTGCCCTCGGGCAGCGTGGCCGTCTGGCCCAACGCCAGGACAATGCCGCCGGCCTCGAGTTTCCGGCCGTTCAGCTGCGTCAGGTCCTTCACGTCCAGCTCAAAGACGTTCTGGGGGGTGCCCTTGTCCAGGCCCAGGTCTCCAAAATAGGAGTCCAGGTTCAACTGCGGGTTGGCCAGTGCCGGGTCCGCGCTGAACGAGATTCCCTGCTCGGTTTCGAAGGCCGTGGGCAGGAAGAACCCGTTGAAGCCGAGCTGGTCCGGCTTGCCGTCCGGGACCTTGATGACCACCGATGAGTAGTAGTTGGCACCCTGGACCTTCGCAGTGACCGGGCCCTGGAAGGCGATATTGCCGTCACCGTCGCGGACAGTGACCACCGGCGCATAGCCGTTGCCGGTGAGGTACAGGCTTGTACCGCCCAAGGAAATGGGGTCGTTGACCTTCAGCACTTCCTTTTGCTCCGGGGCATCAGGGTTTTCCTTGGTGGTCACCTCGGCCGTGTAGTCGATCGGCTGGCCGGTCTTGTTGGGCGATTCCCTGTCGAAGGTCGCCTGGAACTTGTCCAACCGGACCGAGTACGGCTGCAGCCAGGCGCTTTGGAAGTTGGTTCCCGGCGAGAACTGGTCGTAGCCCACCAAGGTGTTGACGAACGTTTCACCCTCCACCAGGATCCGCTGGCCGCTGTAGCCGAACAGTCCGCCGATGGCCACGGAGACCAGCACGCCGATCAACGAGGTGTGGAACACCAGGTTGCCGACTTCCTTCATGAAGCCGCGTTCGGCACCGACGCTCGGCAGCGCGCCGTCGGCGTCCCGCACCTCAACGCGGTAGCCGCGCTTCTTGAGCAGCCCGGCGGCATCGGTGATGGCCTTCGACGCCGGGATCCCGGCGTCGGCGGGCAGCGCCAGGGTGCCGTACTCCGGCAGCCGGGACAAACGCTTGGGCGTGCGCGGCGGCTGTGACTTCATCGCCTTGTAATGCGCAATGGCACGCGGAGTGACGCAGCCGATCAGCGAGATGAAAAGCAGGAGGTAGATGGCCGAGAACCACGCCGACGAGTACACGTCGAACATCTGGAGGGCATCAAGGAAAGGCCCGAAGGTGGGGTTGTTCTTGATCCAGTCCGTGACGGTGACCGGGTTGGCCGGACGCTGCGGAAACAGCGAACCCGGCACTGCCGCAATGGCCAGCAGGAGCAGGAGGAACAGCGCGGTCCGCATGCTGGTGAGCTGGGTCCAGGCCCACCGGAGCATGCCCAGGATGCCCAGGGTGGGCAGTGCGGCCTCGGACTTGGCCTTTTTCAGCTTGTCCTCGCCGGGGTTGCCTGTGGTCAGGCCTGTGTCACTGCCTTTGGCGGCGTTCTTCTTGGATTTCACGGACTCGCTCATCAGATCGGCAACTTCACATCGGTTTGGAACCAGTACTGCAACTCGGTCACCCAGTGGCCCCACACGCCGGTGGCCATCAGGATGCCGAGCAGAATCAAAATGCCGCCGCCTACCCGCTGGATCGCCAGGCGGTGCGTACGGAAGAAGGACATCACGCCCATGCCGCGGCGGACGGCCAGGGCAATCAGCAGGAAGGGCACCCCCAGTCCCAGGCTGTACACGAACGCCAAAAGCGCACCCTTCGCAGCCGAGGATCCCCCGGACATGCTCAGCAACTGCACTGCGGAGTACGTCGGCCCAATGCACGGCGCCCAACCCAGCCCGAACGTCAGCCCCAGCAGAGGAGCGCCCCACAGGCCGGCGGGCGGTTTGGCGTGGATCTTGGCGTCGCGTTGGAACCACGCGAACCCGCCCATGAAGACGATGCCCATGATGATCACCAGGACGCCCAGCAACTGCGTGATCCAGGCGTTCTGCGGTCCCGTAAGCAGCGTGCCCAGTTGGCCGAAGGCGCCGCCCAGCAAAACGAAAATCACCGAGAAACCCAGCACGAACAGTCCAATGCCCACCAGCATGCGGCCCCGCCGCTGCTTCTGGAGGTCAACCCCGCTCAACCCGGTGACGTAGCCAAGATAACCGGGCACCAGCGGGAGGACGCACGGAGAGAGGAAGGAAACGAGTCCCGCCAACAAGGCCACTGGCACGGCCAGGAGCAATGATCCGTTGAGGATGGTCTCGGCAAAGGGACTGTTCATGGGTACTACTCGGCCACTGCGGACGTGATGAGGGCCTTGAGGGTGCTCTTTTCAATCTCGCCGAGCACGCGGGAGGCAACTTTGCCTTCCTTGTCGAGGACAAGCGTGGTGGGAACGGCGTTCGGAGGAACAATGCCGGACACCGACAGGAGGACCGCGCCATCCTTGTCATTGAAGCTCGGGTACGTCAGGTTGAAGGTCTTGTCGAAAGCTTCGGCGGTTGCCTTCTCGTCTCGAAGGTTGACGCCGAAGAACTGCACGCCCTGGTCCTTGAATTCCTGGTGGAGGGCTTCCAACTGCGGAGCTTCCACACGGCAGGGGGCGCAGGCAGCGAACCAGAAGTTCAAGACGGTGACTTTGCCCTTGAGGACATCCGGGGTCACGGTTGTTCCGTTGAAAAGGGTACCTTTGAGGGCCACGGGAGCGCTGCGGTCCGCCTTTGCGAACTCGGTGACGGATCCGTCGCCTGCAACATAGTTCTTGTTGTCTCCCTTGCGGGCCTGGTCCGCCAGGGAGTCCGGCTGGGCGCAGGCCGAGAGTCCCATGGTGAGCCCTGCAAGGAGGACCCCACCGGCAGTGAGCGCGCCGCGGCGCGAGACGTTCTTCTTATCCACGGTTCCCTTTCACGCTCCCGGGGTGCTGGCGGCACCGGGCAGGAGGACAGCGGCAGGCTCGCTGTAGTCCACGCGGGCCACCTTGCCGTCGTCGTCGAAAACCAGGGAGGTAAGCGAGGCCAAAGTGCACTCACGCTTTCGCGGATCGTGGGCCAGCCGGCGGCCTTCAGCTGAGAGCCGGGTGGCCCAGATAGGCAATTGGTGGCTGACCATGATGGCTTCGGCTCCGTCGCCGCCGAGTTCGATGGCCTTGAGCCGGGCATCCTGCACAGCGGCGATGACGCGCGCTGCCTGCTCCTTGTAGGGCTCGCCCCAGGAGGGCCGCAGGGGGTTGCGGAAGTAGTACCAGTGCTTGGGCTTCAGGAACTCGCTCCGCGTTGGGTGGAGGCCCTCAAAGTGGTTTTCCGCCTCGATGATCCGCGTATCCGTGGTGATGGGCAGCCCCAGAGCCTCGGACGTGGGCATGGCGGTTTCCTGGGCACGCGTCAACGGCGACGCCACTAAATGGACAATCCTGGCGCCCTGGTCTGCGCGCACCACAAAGTGCTCGGCCAGCATGCGGGCCATCTCCCGGCCGCGCTCGGAGAGGTGGAATTCAGGCAGCCGACCATACAGGACGCCATCGGGGTTATGGACCTCGCCATGGCGAAGCAGATGGACAGTTGCTTGGGGCATGTTTACCAGTTTCTCAAAGATGCGGGGCGATCTGAAATCTTCTACCGCTAGTAGAACTCAAAGTTTTCCCAAAATGTTCCGGGAAGTTGGAATAAAGGATGCATATGCATGTTTATACTAGACACGAAGCTCGGTTGACGCTTCAAGTAAACAGCTCGATCAGATCAGCCGGGTAAGCCCAACGATCCATCCCTATACCTAGGAGCAACACCATGATGACTCTTCCCGCCAACGTCTCCACCGGCACCTGGACCCTGGACAACTCCCACAGCGAGATCGCCTTTACCGTGCGCCACGCGGGCATCAGCAAGGTCCGCGGCCAGTTCAAGGAAGCCGAAGCCACGCTGGAAGTTGGCGAGGCCCTGACCGATTCCAAGGTGACCGCTTCCATCCAGACCGCCAGCTTCGACTCGGGCGACGTCAACCGCGACGGCCACGTCAAGGGCGAGGACTTCTTCGACGTGGAGAAGTTCCCGGAGATCACGTTCGTCTCCCGCCACGTGAAGGCCAACGGTGACGGCTTCGACCTCGTGGGCGATCTCACCATCAAGGGCGTCACCAAGGAAGTTGCCATCGAGACCGAGTTCAACGGCGTGGCCGCGGACCCGTTCGGCAACACCCGTGCAGGCGTCTCCGGTGAAACCACCATCAGCCGCAAGGAATTCGGCCTTACCTGGAACGCCGTCCTGGAAGCCGGCGGTGTCCTGGTCAGCGACAAGGTTGTCATCAACCTTGAACTCGCCTTCATTGCACCGGCTGCTGCCTAGCCTTTTCGCTGGAAGCGGCCCCACGGCGCCCCCGCCCATCTTTGGTGTGCGGGGGCGCCGTTTCGCATACTCGGAAATCACCCGTCCATTGTTCGGCACACACCCGGTATTTGGCTGCGAGTTGGCCCCAAATTTCCTATGCAACCCTCAACCCGCGGTCTACAGTGATGCCATGAGTAACCCAGACGAAGCACCACAGCCTCAGCAGCCCGGCTCCGAGCCACAGCAGCCCGGCAATGTTCCTCCTGCGGGTTACCAGCCTCCGCAGGGCTACCAACCACCCCAGGGCTACCAGCCGCCGTCGCAGCCGGGCCAGTACCAGCAGCCGGGCCAGTACCAGCAGCCCGCCCAAAACCAGCCGCCCCAGTACCAGCAGCCGGGTCCCGGCCAGCCAGGACAGGGCCAGCAGGGTGGTTTCCACTTCGAAATGCCCACCGACGGACCGCGCAATTTCAACGACGTCCTCCCCCAAGGCGGCTTCTCAGGCATCTTCAAAGTCCAGGGGCTGCCCACGGAGCTGAAGGTGTCCTACTTCATCTGGGTGATTTCGGGACTGCTCGGCCTGCTGTTCGGGCTGATCGGACTCTTCGCCATCATCGCGGCCTTCGCCTTCATACCGGGGCTGGCAGCTGTCGCGCTGATCCTGCTGATCATCAGCCTTGCCGTCGCAGCAGCGCAGGTTGTCCTGGCCATGAAGATGAAGGAAGGCAAAGAGTGGGCACGGCTGGCCCTGACGGTTCTTGCAGCAGTCTCTTTGCTTCTGGCCATTTTTGGTTCCATCAACATGGGCGGTCCCAGCGCGGGCCTGGGCAGCAACTGGTTCGGGTTCCTGGTCAGCGCCGTTGCCGTCGTCCTCATGTGGCTCCCGAACTCGCAGCTCTGGTTCAAGGCAGTCAAGGGCACCGCCTGACGCGAAACCCGGGTACCGCCGTCGTGCACTAACAGCAGCGATGATGAAGGCCGCGGGCCTCCCAACGGAGGCCCGCGGCCTTCATCATGCAGGAGTACGGCTATGTACGCCTGCGTGATGATTTCTCCACGCACGGGAAATTCCTGCGTGTGATCCTCCGTACCACCGGGAGGCTGGGGGTACGGTGGATTCAGAACCATGGTGGGGGCACTTTGTTCTTGTTGACCCCAGCAGTATCAGCCGTCGACCAAGCAAAGGAATGCCATGAGCAACCCTCCCTACCCGCCGTCAAACCCGGGCGATTCCACTCCGGAACAGCAGGGGTCCCAGCCTTCGGCGCCGCAATACGGCCAACAGTCCGACCCCAACGCTCCGCAATACGGCCAGCCGGCCGCGCCGCAATACGGCCAGCAGGCTCCGAACGCTCCCCAGTACGGGCAGCAGTCCGCGCCGCAGTACGGCCAGCAGGCTCCCCAGTACGGCCAGCAGCCCTCTCCCTACGGCCAGCAGCCCGGATCGCCCTATGGCCAGGCCGTCCCGCAGTACGGCCAGGACACCAACTGGCCCAGCCAGCAACCGGGTCCCAGCACGGTCCCCCAGATGGTCAACATCGCCTTCTGGATGATCGTGGCCGCCGGTATCCTCTCGGCCATCAGCTCACTGCTCCTGGCAACCACAGGTTCTGATGCGTTCATCAATTCCATGGTCCAGCAGGCAGCAGCCCAGGGCACCGAGTTCCCTGAAGGTTCCCTTGAAGGAATGAAGGGCGCCATCACCGTTGGCGCGGTGATCGGTGCCATCGTGTCCCTCGGCCTCTATGCGCTGGTGGCATTCCCTGTCCGCAAGGGCAAGAACTGGGCCCGAATCCTCGGTACCGTCTTCGCCGCCATCTCGGTCCTTGGCCTGACCGGCCTGTTCCAGTTCGGCGCAACGTACGGCATCCTGCAGCTGCTGGTGATCCTGTTGGGAGTCGCGGCAATCGTCATGCTGTACCTGCCGGCGTCGGCACCTTACTTCCGCAAGCAGCAGGCGTTCGGCAACCCGTACGGCCGCTGAACCCAAGCAGAACTGACCAGCGGGCGCGGACCCGGCGAAGGCTAAACGGCCTGACCCGGTGTCTGCGCCCGTTGTGCGTGGTAGGCAAGAATCTGGAGTTCCGTGGCCATGTCCACCTTGCGAAGGTTGACGTGCGGAGGTACCTGGAGGAGCACGGGGGCGAAGCTGAGGATGCTGCGGATTCCGGCCCCGATCACGCGATCACATACTTCCTGTGCCACCGTCGCCGGGAGGGCCAGAACAACCATGTTGGTGTGCGTGCGCTCCAGGACCCGCTCCAGTTCTGCCGAGTCGCTGACCCTGAGCCAGCCAACCTCGTTGCCGATCACCATGGGGTCGGCATCGAAAATGGCCACCACGTCGAAGCCCCGGGATTCGAAGCCACCGTACCGGGCCAGCGCCTTGCCCAGGTTACCGGCACCGACGATTGCCACTTTCCAGTCGTGCGTCAGTCCGAGGGCAGCGGCGATGTGCCGGCTCAAGTACTGGACCTCATACCCTACTCCGCGGGTTCCGTACGAACCGACATAGGAAAGGTCCTTCCGCAGCGTCGATGAACTGACGCCGGAGGCCTCCGCCAGTGCATCCGAAGAAACGCGTTCCACGCCTTCGGCAAGGAGGGAGTTGAGCGCACGCAAATAGAGGGTCATCCGGGCCACAGCCGCGGGCGGGATCTGCTTGGCGGCAGGTTCGTTGTCCCCGGTTGTTGCCTCCGGTGACGGTTCCAGCGCAGTCACGGTATTCTCCATTGCGTCGCTTGTTGTTCCACTCTATGGCCCCTGACCGGGCTCAACAAAAAGCCATTTCCTTCCGTGAGCGGCGCCCCTTAGCCCTCCAGCGCTTTCTTCAAAAGACGGGTGAGTCGCTGCTCATCGATGGTCCAGAAGTCGCGCTGTACGCCATCCACCAACAGCACCGGAATCTCCTCGGCATACCGGTCACGGAGGGTCGCGTCACCGTCGATCGATGTTTCGCTCCACTGCACGCCCAGGCCTGAGGTGACGCGTTCGACGGCGGCACGCGCCGCGGTGCACAGGTGGCAGTCAGCTTTGGTGAGGAGGACGACGTCGGGAATAGGCATGACTCAACGTTACCGGCTGCGGCGGCAGCGCCCATGCGGCGTCCGACCATGGCGCGAAGCGCGAGGCACCTGCAATTGACTAGACTCAAGGCATGCCCGACGAGAAGGACGCCGCTGTGCTCGCAGATGCCAAGGTGCCGCAGCACACCGGCGAGGCCGCTTTCTTCGACGTCGACAACACCCTGATGAAGGGCGCCAGCCTCTTCCATGTGGCCCGCAAAATGTACGAGCGCAAGGCCTTCACGCTGTCCCAGGCTGCCGGCTTCGCGTGGAAGCAGTTCAAGTTCGTGATGCGTGGCGAGAACATGGAAGACGTCCATGCCGTCCGTGACTCCGCGCTGACCTTGGCTGCAGGCATTTCGGTCGACGACATCAAGGCCCTGGGCGAAGAGGTCTATGACGAGATGATCGAGTCGCGGATCTGGCCGGGTACCAAGGCATTGGCCGAACAGCACCTGCGGGTTGGCCGCAAAGTCTGGCTCGTCACAGCCACTCCCATCGAGGTGGCTACCGTCATTTCCACGCGGCTTGGTCTAACTGGCGCGCTGGGAACCGTCGGCGAGATTGAGAACGGCACCTACACGGGCAGGCTCGTGGGCGACATCCTGCACGGTCCGGCGAAGGCTGTGGCTGTCCAGTTCGTTGCGGACCGCGAGGGCCTGGACCTGGACCATTGCTGGGCTTACAGCGACTCCGCCAACGACATTCCTTTGCTCACGTTGGTTGGCCACCCCGTGGTCATCAACCCGGATGCCCGACTGCGCCGGCACGCCCGCGAGCACAACTGGCCGGTGTACGACTTCCGTTCGGGCCGCCGCGCAGCCACCCTCGGGCTGAAGGCGGCAACCGTGGGCGGCGCCGTCTACGGCCTGTGGCGCGGATTCAGCCGCTTCCGCAGCCCCCGCTAGCCAACCCTCTCACACCAAACCACCCTTCCCACCCGACCCTCTCTCACCAAACCACCCTTCCCACCCGACCCTCTCTCACCACGGGAGGCCAACGCCTGGCGGCCTGTGGATAACTTCTGCAGACAGGGGGCCTTCTGGGCAAGAATGCCCGTATGCAAAAACCCTCGACGTTTCCGCAAGCACTGGCTTCTGCGCCATTTACCCTCAACCAAGCCGAGGCGTTCGGCGTAGGGAAGCGGCAGCTTTGGAAGCGGAGTTCGATCGAGGGGGTCAGTCAGGGAATCTTCAGGCCTTCGGACTGGGAATTCGATTTAGCCTCCGCGGCCCGGTCCCTTTCGGCCGCAAGTCCGGGCGCCTGGATTTCGCATGTAACAGCGGCGCGGCTCCAAGGCCTTTACTTGCCGCCGTGGCTGGCCGATTCGAACGAGTTACACCTCAGCAAGCCCCGGAAACTGCCTTCTGTTCGTCGACGGGGTGTCATCGGACATACGGTGGTTATCGTCGACTCTGAAATCGAGTTCGCACACGGCATGTGGATGAGCACGCGGCCCCGAACCTGGCTGGACTTGGCCCGCCAATTGCCCTTGAGGGAACTCGTTTGCGTCGGAGATCAGCTCATTCGCGTTCCCCGGCCTGAGTTTGAAGGCCGGGACACCCCATATGCATCAATCAGTGACCTTCGCGCGCTGATAGCACGGCACAAGAATCTTCAAGGAGTGGTGCGCGCCCGTGAAGCCCTGCATCTGATGCGCGTCGGAGCCGACTCCGTTCCCGAGTCCCTGCTACGACTGGCAATGCTCGACGCCGGCATCGCGGAGCCGGACTTGCAGGTGCGACTTCGCCCGAATGATCCAGTCTCGCCGTCTGCGGACCTTGGATTTCGGGAGCGGCGCGTGGCCATTCAATATGACGGCGGACATCATCTTTCGGAGGAGCAGATCTTTAGTGATCGACGTCGGGATAGGGCCTTCGAAGCGGCGGGGTGGACAGTCCTTGTCTTCGGGAAGGACTGTCTGTCGGACGGCTTCACCAAGGCAATAGTCGAAATCAAGAAGGCACTCCGAACCGGATGGACGGATCCGTCGGTCGAATCCGGTTTCGCGTCGGGACGGTGAGAGAGCGTCCCCCCAAACCGGCAGTCCCGTGAGAGAGCGTCTCCACAAACCGGCGGTCCCGTGAGAGAGCGTCTCCACAAACCGGCGGTCCCGTGAGAGAGCGTCCGCACCAAACGGGCATTCGGTGAGAGAGCGTCTCCACAAACCGGCGGTCCCGTGAGAGAGCGTCCCCCCAAACAGGGCGGTTCCGTGAGAGAGCGTCCCCCCAAACAGGGCGGTTCCGTGAGAGAGCGTCCCCCCAAACAGGGCGGTTCCGTGAGAGAGCGTCCCCCCAAACAGGGCG
>NZ_JBIVGX010000018.1:0-31765 GCF_044748905.1 Paenarthrobacter sp. NPDC089714 | reverse complement strand
CGGTCCCGTGAGAGAGCGTCCCCCCAAACAGGGCGGTTCCGTGAGAGAGCGTCCCCCCAAACAGGGCGGTTCCGTGAGAGAGCGTCCCCGCAAACGGGCGGTTCGGTGAGAGAGCGTCCGGGGGTGCAAAAATGCCCGCCGCCTTGGCAGGCAACGGGCATTCACGCTTGATGAAGTATCTCTACTTCTTATTGCGGCGCTGGTGGCGGGTCTTGCGAAGCAGCTTGCGGTGCTTCTTCTTGGCCATACGCTTGCGGCGCTTCTTGATAACTGAACCCACGAAAGTTCCTTACAAACTAGATGAAGGTCCTGTCTGTTGGAACGGATCCGCGGACAAAGCAGCAGACAGTACAACTGACAGATTCTTACAATGACGTAAAACGTTCCTTAACAGGGTACCGCTTCACAGGGGCACCCAATGACCACTGACCGTCACACGGACTTTGGCAAGGGCTCAGGCGGTCTCCGATTGCCCGTCCACAACAGCACCTTTGAGGTACTGGGCAACGGCCTCTTCCGGAACCCGGAAGGATCGGCCGAACCTGACGGCGGGCATCTCCCCTGAGTGAACCAGTCGATACACAGTCATTTTGGAAACACGCAAGACGTCGGCTACTTCAGCCACCGTCATGAAACGCGCGTTCGAGAAGTTAGTCTCTGCGGACATTTCCCATATTCCTTTGCTCTCAGACAGTAGGACACCCCCAGTAGAACGGTGTGCCGATGCTGAGCCATCAAACAACCATGTGCTAGATACTCTAGAGGCTGATGGGGCCAATGTGAAAGAGCTTGTGCCTAAGTGGGAACCTACTCCGCGGTTGCCAGGCGGCGCTTCCTGGCCGAGGCTGCGAGCTGCTCCAGCACGGAAGCCGTAACGTCCCATTCCATGCAGGCATCCGTGACGCTTTGGCCGTAGACAAGTTCCTGCTCCCCCGCCAACTGCTTGGCAACGTCAAGGTTCTGCGCGCCACCCACGAGGAAGCTCTCCAGCATCACCCCGGCAATAAGGGAAGAGGCACCGGCCTCAAGCTGCGCGCCGATTTCCAGGGCGACCTCGGCCTGCCGGTGATGGCTCTTGCCGCTGTTGGCGTGGCTGGCATCGACGATCAACCGCGGGTTGAGTCCCTTGCCCGCCAGCTTGGACGAAGCTGCTGCGACGTCGGCCTCGGAGTAGTTCGGCCCCTTGCGCCCGCCACGGAGGATCACGTGGGTATCAGGATTTCCGGCCGTCGCCACCAAAGCTGCCCGGCCGTCGTCGTCGATTCCCAGGAAGGCTTGCTCGGCAGCGGAGGCCCCACACGCGTCGATGGCCACCTGGAGGTCGCCGTCGGTGCCATTCTTGAAACCGATGGGCATCGAAAGCCCCGAGGCGAGCTGGCGGTGGATCTGGCTCTCGGTGGTACGGGCGCCGATGGCACCCCAGGAAACCAGGTCGGCCATGTACTGCGGGCTGATCGGCTCAAGGAATTCGGTGGCAGTGGGCAAGCCCAAGGACGTGACCTGCTTCAGGAAGCCCCGGGCCGCACGCAGTCCGGCGGCGATGTCGTGGCTGCCGTCCAGGTGCGGATCGTTGATGAGGCCCTTCCACCCAACCGTGGTGCGCGGCTTCTCGAAGTACGTCCGCATGACGATCAGCAGGTCTTCCTTGTGCTTCTCGGCCTGGCTGACCAAGCGACGGGCGTATTCGAGGCCCGCCTTGGGATCGTGGATGGAGCATGGGCCAACAATGACCAGGAGCCGGTCATCCACGCCGTCCATGATGGCCCGGACTTCGTCACGGCCACGGTCGACGACGGCAGCTGAGCGGGCGTCCAGCGGCAACTCGGCGATGAGGTCCTGGGGTGCCGGAAGCGGCTCGAAACGGGCGACGCGAAGGTTGGACGTCGCGGGCTGCGAACTGTTCGAGGTCAAAGATTCCGGGGCGATGCTGGTCATTTTCTGGGTCCTGTCCGGGATGCGGAGCGGGCCCCTTTTCAGAACCCGCCGGATATGGCGAAGGGCAGAGAATGATCTCTGCCCTGTTGGCTCTGAAGGAAAGTTGGATGCGTGTCAGTTAGACGCGGGCCCCTCCAGAGCCAACGAAAAATACGCATACCAACGCTTAGTCATAGCCACACCATAACCGCGCGGGATCACACCCGGCAAATCGCGTCCGTCATGATGACAAGAGTTTGCGCAGGAACTGCAATTGCTTGATCCAGTGGTGTTCCTGCCCGCCCTCGTGGTTGTTGAAGCGGTACACCTCTACGTCCTTCTCAGGCGACCCGCCTGCCACACCGTAGGCGTTGTAGCTCGCGAACACCGTGGACGGCGGGCAGATATCGTCCATCTGGGCGGCGGAGAACAGCGCCGGTACCGAGGCAGCACGGCCCAAGTGGACCCCATCGAAGTAGTTCAGCACCGCCAAGGTGGACTCGTAGCGGTCGCGGTGCCGCCCCAGGAACGAGGCAATCTCCGGGTACGGGCCCCGCGGCGCAATATCGATCGCCCGTGGAAAGTCCTGCAGGAAGGGGACATCCGGCAGCGCGGCGATGACGCCGTCGAGCCTTCCCGCTGTGAGTCCCGCAGTGGCGACCGTGATGCCGCCGCCCTGGCTGACGCCCGCCAGGACAACCTTGGAAGGGTCGACGGCGGGATGCTGCTGAGCCGCTTCAACCGCCCGGAAGGCGTCGGTGTAGACGCGCCGGAAATAGTACTCGTCCTGATGGCCGGAGCCGCGGGTCATGAGGCCGGCGTAGTTCACCCCACCGGCAGAGGGGTGCGGGTCTGGAGTGTCCCCGGAAACGCCGCCGTAACCCTGGCCCCGGGTGTCCATGATGAAGTGCGCATACCCGGCCTGGGCCCAGCGGGTGTTCTGGTTGACCAGCCCGCGGCCGCCGGAGTAGCCGATGTATTCGACCACCACGGGAAGGCGTTCCCCGGCATCGCGGTGCGCCGGGACGTGCAACCAGCCCTTGATCCGGTTTCCGCCGAAGCCGGAGAACGTGACGTCGAAGGTGTCGATGACGCTGAGGTAGTTGTCCACGGGCTCGAAGACGGCGTCCAACGGAAACAGCCGGGCCTCAGCGATGGTCCGGTCCCAGAAGGTGTCCAGGTCGGCTGGCGGCACGGCGCCGGACGTGTAGTCGCGGAGCTGTTCAAGGGGAAGGTCGAAGAGTGGCATGGTCCGTTCCAGGGTGAGGAGTGGGAATTACGGCGGTGAGGACATCCTACGTCATGGCAGGGTGGTGCCCGTCACAGTGCTTCAACAACCAGGTTTCGGTAGGCCGCCACGAGCGGGGCCATCTGCCTGATGCCAAAGTATCCGCCGCCAAGCGGTGCCTCAGCGGGATCCACCCAATCGAACAATGGAAGTCCGTTGATGGAGAAGGCCACACGGGCTCCATCTTTGATGACCTCCATGCGGTAGAAGCCACTGGCGTCCTCGGCGGGCGGGAGAGGGTCGGCCCCCTGGGCCACAAGTTCGAAACCGGCACTCTTGCGCAGGTTACAGGTCCGGAAGGCCCGTTCAGAGGCGTACTTATGGCGGAAGTAGGAGACGTGGAGCGCGTCCATGTCGCCGGAGTGGTACTGCGGGTAGTACCCGGTTCGCGGCGACAACCGCGGAGAGAACAGGTCCTCGCCACCATGGCCCCGGGCAGAGAAAAACACCATGGCCAGGCCCGGCTCCTCCACGGGCCGGAACTCCCAACTGATTCGAACGTGGTCCGGCAGTTCCTCCGGGCACCACAGCGTCCAATGGGCGTGGTCGCCGAATTGGTCCGCATCCACCGAACCGGAGAGCAGCAAGGCACCGCCTTCCGCTGCCGCGGCACCGTCGGCCACCGCCGAAGCCGCCCTCAGCCCGCCGGCGTCGTACGTTCCCGCCGTCACCGGACCTTCGGCCACCCAGTCCGACACATCGTCGGGCCCCCGCAAAGGGTTCCGGTACACCACGTTCAAGCCGAAGCCCCCGCCCGGACCGAAGAAGCCAAACCATAGCCAAGCGACTCCAATTGCCCGGCCACGTGGGCCGCGATCATGCGGGCGCCCTTCTCATGGAAGTGGGTGTTGTCCTCCAGCCCGCCGGCCCAGTGGGCGTGCTCTCCCGGCGCGAAATGGAAGAACAACTCCTTGGAGCCCTCCTCCCCGAGTTCCTGGTACAGGGCGCGGGTCCAGGTGTTGAGGTCGATCACCTCAAGCCCGAACTCGCCGCCGAGTTCACGCACGACGGCGGGATAGTCACCGAGCGTTTCCTGCGGGACGCCCGACTCGAAATGCCGGCGTTCCACCGATGCGCACAAAATCGGAACCGCGCCTTTGGAGCGGACCTCGGCAACCATGCGCCGGAGATTCTCCGCGTAGCCGGTACGGGCCCCAAGGTGGTCACGCTTCTGGTCGTTGTGCCCAAACTGGATCAGTACCAGGTCGCCTTGGACGGCCTGGTGCAGCAGTTGGTGCCACAGGCCTTCTTCCCGGAACGATTCGGTGGTGGCGCCGCCCTTGGCGTAATTGTGAACGGCCGCCCACCAGTACGTTTCGGGCGCGAGGTGGGCACCCCAGCCGCTCATCGGAAACTCGAAGCTGGGGCACGCGGCAACGGTGGAGTCGCCTGCGAGGAGGATCTTCATGGTGTCCTTTGGTTGAGTCTTAGCCCTTGACCGAGCCGATCAGCATGCCTTTGGCGAAGTGCTTCTGGAGGAAGGGATAGAAGATCAGAATGGGCAGGGTAGCCACGACGATCACCGCGAACTTCACGCCTTGTTCGGGCGGGATGTACGTGGGATCCACGTTGCCCGTACCCAGCAGGTCCGAGGCCGCGGTGACTTGGCGGAGGTACATCTGCAGCGTCCACATGTTGTTGTCGCTGAGGTAGAGCAGCGGTGACATGAAGTCGTTCCAGATGCCCACGGCGTAAAACAGCGCGAAGGTTGCCAGCACGGGCTTCGACAGCGGCAGGAGGATGCGCCAGAGAATGCCGATCTCCGTTGCGCCGTCCATCTTGGCCGATTCCTCCAGCTCCGCCGGGAGCTCCTGGAAGAAGTTCTTGATGATGATGAGGCTGAAGGGGTTGATCGCGGCCGGAAGGATCAACGCCCAGTACGTGTTCAGCAGGCCCAGGTCCTTCACCAGCAGGAAGGTGGGGATCATGCCGCCGGAGAACACCATGGCGAAAACCACCAGGGAAAGGATGAGCTTCCGGCCCCGCAGCCCGCGCTTGGCCAAGGGGTATGCCATGGTCACCGTGAGCAGCAATTGGATCAGCGTGCCCACCAGAGTCACCAGCACGGTGGTGAGCAAGGCCTTGGTGAACGCGGGCGTGGAAAAGATGTACTCGTAGGAGCCCAAGGTGAATTGCTCAGGCCAGACGAAGAAGGCCCGTCGCGTGATCTCCGCTTCCGTGGCAAACGAGCCTGCCATGACATACACGAACGGCAGCAGGGTGATGATCCCGATCAGTGACAGGAACACATAGTTGGCAGCGTCGAAGACCCGGCCGCCGCGGGTGTTGTGAATCTTCATTAGAACAGTCCGCTCTGGTTGAACCGCTTGGACAGCCAGTTGGTGCCGAAGATCAGCACGATGCCCACCAGGGATTTGAAAAGCCCGACGGCGGTGCTGTAGCTGTACGCGCCCTGGGTGATGCCCACAAAATACACATAGGTATCGAAGACGTCGGCCACGCTGCGGTTGAGTGCGTTGGTCATGAGGTAGATCTGCTCGAAGCCGGTGTTCAGCATCTGCCCGATCGCCAGGATGAGCATCACGATGATGGTGGACCGGATTCCGGGCAGCGTGATGTGCCAGACCCGGCGGAACCTTCCGGCACCGTCGATGATCGCAGCCTCGTACTGGTCCTGGTCAACGGTGGCCAGGGCGGCCAGGAAGATGATGGTCCCCCAGCCCGTGTTCTTCCAGATCTCCTGGAGCACGATCAGCGGCCGGAACCAGTTGGGGTCGGACAGGATGTCGATGTTGGTGCCGAACAGGCCGTTGACGAACTGGAACAGCGGGCCAATGTCCAAGGCGAAGAGCAGGAAGCTCAACGAAGCCACGATGGTCCAGGACAGGAAGTGCGGGATGTACACGAGGGTCTGGACGGTGCGCTTGAGGATCGAGAGCCGGACCTCGTTGAGCAGCAGGGCCAACACGATGGTCAGGGGGAAGGCGATGCCCAGGTTCAGGAAGGCCAGGATCAGGGTGTTGGCCAGAAGCCTGGGGAAGTCAGGATTGGCAAAGAAATCCGTGAAGTTGGTGAACCCCACCCACGGGCTGCCGTTGACGCCCAGGAACGGAACGTAATCCTTGAACGCGATCGAGACCCCGTACATGGGTCCGTACCGGAAGATCGCGAAGTACAGAACCCCCGGCAGCAGGAGCAGGTAGAGCCACTTGTAATGGGCAAAGTGGACAGCAAAACCGCGCCGCCGCGCCGGGGCGGGCGGCTGCGTGGCCGCCCGCTCCGGAGCTTTGGCATCAACTACCGGCGCTGTCACTTCTTGTTGTCCTGCCAGAGCTTGTTGATTTCTTCCTTGACCTTGTCACCGCCGCTGGTGTTCCACAGCTTGATGGCGTCCTTCAGGCCCTGCTCGTCGATCTGGCCGGCGAGGAACTTGATGCGGGCATCGGCCACGATGTTGTCCAGCTGCGCACCCTTGGCCACGTAGGTGGGCGAAACGAAGGCGGCTGCCGGGTTGTAGACGGCGCTCTTGACGTCCTCGGCCATGACCTTCACCCGGTCGTCGAACACCTTCTGCTCGTACTCGGAAGGCTGCTTGACGGCGTAAAAGTTGTTGCCCGTGACGTTGGTACCCAGTTGCGCGTAGCTCTTGATGTCAGTGTTGACCACCTTGCCTTCGGGCGTTTCAGGCTTGATGGTCGCGGCCAGGTTGCCCTCGACGGCGAAGTTGACGCCTTCGATGCCGTTGTTCAGCAACACGGCGACTTCCTTGCTGTTCATCTTGTCCAGGAACTGCAGGACGTTCTTCAGTTCGCCTTCGGTGCGGACGCTGGACTTGGGGATGGCCAGGAAGCCGGAGTAGCCGTCAGTCGGGTGGGCATGGAGTTCGCCATCGGGCCCCTTCAGGCTGCCCACAAAGCCCACCTTGTTCTGGAAGTCATTGGGGTTGGCTTGCTTGAAGAGGTTGATCAGCACGCTGACCCGGGAGTCGACATCCACAATGATGCCGCCCTTGCCGTTGAAGAAGGGCTCGTTCCATTTGGTGCCGTCAAAGGTGGCGAAGTCCGGGTTGATGAGCTTCTCGTCCACCATCTTCTTGATGAAGCGGTCAGCTTCCAGGAACTCGTCCGTTTCGAAGCTCGGGACCAGCTTGCCGTCGCGTTCGGTCCAACGGTTGCCCGCTCCGAACCACGTTTCGATCATGTCGTAGGGGCTGTTGGTGCCCAACGCGCCCCACTTGGGGATGGTGATGCCGTAGGTGTCGTTCTGGCCGTTGCCGTCAGGATCCTGCTCGGTAAAGGCTTTGGCTACTTTGTAGAGGTCTTCAACCGTTTCGGGTGCCCTGAGGCCGAGTTTGTCCAGCCAGTCCTGGCGGAACATCACGGCCGCACGGATCGGGTTCCGGGCCCGGAAGACGCCGTACACCTTGCCGTTGACGCTGGCGTTCTGCTCGACTTCCGGGAAGGTGGTCTTGAGGTTCGGGTAATCCTTGAGCTTGTCCGTGAGGTCCCAGAACGCTCCGGCTTCGGCGTTCTTCACGAAGCCCGGCGACTTGCTTTGTACCACCAGCACCTGCGGGATCTCCGACGACGCCAGGGTGATATTCATCTTGTCTTCATAGGAGGAGTTTGGCGTCCACGTGATGTTGACGTCCTTGCCGGTCAATTCCTCAAGCTTCTTCTGCACCGCGCCATCGGCCGACGGCGGCTGGGCTTCGAGGAACGGCGCCATGATGCTGACACTTTTCAGATCGGCCGCGGGCGCTTCGCCTCCGCCACACGCTGTCAGGGCAAGCGCTGCGGAAACAACGACGGCGGCTGCGAGCGTTGGTTTTCTACGGTTCATGATGTTCCTTTTCCACTTCTTCGGGGTTGGTGTCCGTCGGGTCTGTCGGGACCCCGCCGTGGAACCTCTTGATGGTCCACAGGTGGTCCCCCTGCTCATTTTGATACGTTTCATTCGTGCCCACGCCGAGGGGCTCCATCGAGACGCCGGAGTGCCCCTGGACATCGAGGGAACGGTGCAGGACATGGTTCTTCCTGGAGTTGGAGTCACGCAAGACTGGCCTCCTTCGCAGGGTGGTCCGCCGGCACGCTGGGCGCTTGACTGCCGGCAGCCGCCACGGAATCGTCGTTGGCCGTGAAGAACCGGTCACTGAGCCATCCCGTGACGTACAGCCAGGCGCCGATCCCGAAGAAGGGCAGCAATCCGGGCACCGCGCGGCAGGCGAAGACTGCTGCGGCCGTCACGAACAGGAGGATGGCAGTCCCGGCAAGGTGGCGCATGGTGAATCGGGAAGCCATGAGGAAGTACTGCGGCAAAGGCAACTCGTAGCGGGCATACATCGGAAAGAGGTGGCAGACCGCACCCGCGGCAAACAGCATGGCCAGGAGGACGGCAATGGAGGCAAGTTGCGAACCGAGATCCCGGCCGCCGGAGAAGTAGCCCCAGTTCAGGACGAGTGCTGCCGCCACCAGCAACACCGGCAGTCCGAGCACGTTGCCCTTGGCGAAGTTCTTGAAATACTCCCGGGCGAAGCGACGGAACAAGGGCACAGAATTGCCGCGGACCTTGTCGCGGACCAGGATGTGGGCCGCCACCGTGCTTGGCCCGACCCCAAGGACCACTCCACCCATGAGCGTGAAGGCGATCCAAAGGACATTGAGGCAGGCAATCCACAGGAGTGTGTCGAAGAACGTGTAGGCCCGGAAGCCAAACGCACCTGACGCCATGGGACTCCCCCTTTCTCCATCGTTGCAGAACAGGCCCAGGTAACTCGCAGTTGTTGTTGTCTTGAAGGCTCAGAGCAACCACAAATGCCAGTCTGTTGGGGTAGCCCCGGGATGGGCCGAGTTTGAAGTAAACGGTTTCACGAAATCTAGACCGAGCCCTACGTGGGAGTCAAGGGCAAAGTTGAATCGTTACATTCGAGTGGAGTCCGCGCTACACTGGCAGGAGCGGATGCGGGAAAGCGCTTGCCACCCAGTACGTGCCCACCCCTTGGCCGAACATCCCGCTACCGGAAATACTGTGACGAAGGCGTCAGCGCCCTCGTTGCCGCCCCAGATCGCAGCATGCACCAGAGGAGCCCACATGGACACGCCATCCGCCGAACTGAGCGCCGCCGCACCAGGGTTGCAGGCCCCACCGACGCTGAAGACGGCCCCTGCCAGGATTGCCTTGGTTGGCGTCCATGGCTTCGGCCTCCACCATCTGGGCAACCTCAACAGGCTCTCGGCGCAGGGACTGGTGGAACTCGTGGCCGTGGCAGATCCGAACCCGCCGGCTCCCGGGGCGCTCCCGGAGACCACCGCCGTGCACGCGGACCTCGATTCGCTCCTCGCCGGAAACCACAGCCCGGACGTCATCATCGTGGCTACGCCCATCCAGACCCACGCTCCGCTGGCATTGTCCGTCCTGGCGTCCTCGGCGGATCTCTACCTGGAGAAGCCGCCAGTCGCGTCCATGAAGGACTTCATCCGCCTGCAACAGGCGGCCCGCGACTCCGGCCGCAGCGTCCAGATCGGGTTCCAAAGCCTCGGATCGCATGCCCTCGCCGCGCTGGCTTGCCTCGCACGGGGCGTAGCTTCACCCGAGCTTCCTGCTATTGGCAGGCTCAAGAGCATTTCCGCCACAGGCCGCTGGGTCAGGGACCGTGCCTATTACAAGCGCTCGCGATGGGCCGGGAAGCGCAGCATTGACGGTGTTGATGTGGTGGACGGCGTGGCCACCAACCCGCTGGCCCACGCGATCGCCACTGCGCTCCGGATCGCCAATGCCCGGGAGGCCGAACAGCTGGCTTCGGTGGACACGGACCTCTACCGCGCCAATGAGATCGAGTCCGACGATACATCCGTGATCCGGCTCCGCACCGCGGACGGCCTGACCATCACGTGCGCCCTCACGCTCTGTGCCACCGAGTCCGTGGAACCGTACATCACGCTGCACGGCAGTGAAGGGACGGCCGTGTTCCACTACACCGAGGATCGTGTCACCGTGACAACGGGCGCCGGTGAGACCACCCACACCTTCGGCCGCGACGACCTCACAGAAAACCTGCTCCAGCATCTGTCCAACGGAACGCCTTTGCTGAGCCCTCTGGACCACAGCGGCGCCTTCATGCGGGTCCTCGAGGCCATCCGCACGGCTGAAGCGCCCACGGCCATTCCCGCATCGAGTATCGAGTGGGTGGGAACGGGCGAGCAAGCGCATGCAGTGATCCCTGGCATCGAGGAGGTCCTGGATCGCGCCACTACAGCAAATGCCACGTTCTCGGAATTGGGGCTCCCCTGGGCCACACGCGACCGAGCCGGCGCCGAACCCCTGTTCCAGACAGCAAACAATGCAGTCATTACGCTGCGGACCGGGACCGCCCTGGACAGCGGCCTGTCTCCGCGCCCTTACCTGCACCCCGTCAGCACGCAGTCCGGCATCGTGGTGACCGACCACCTGCCGATCGACCACGCCTGGCATTTGGGAGCGGGCTTCGCCCTGCAGGACGTCAACGGCACCAACTTCTGGGGCGGCCGCAGCTACCGGCGGACTGCGGGACGGTATCTCGACCTTGAGGATCACGGTCGGATCGAACTCCGACGCAGCGTTCGCCACCAGGACAGCGCAGTTCTTGACCTTGAGTGGATTGGCACGGACGGCACCACCCTCCTCACCGAGAAGCGCACTTACGGGCGTTTCGTGGTTGACCACCGCACGTGGCGCCTGGACATACGGACCGAGCTGACCGCCGTCGTGGATTTGGCGCTGGGCAGCCCGGGCTCCCACGGCGCAGCCGGCAGTGGCTACGGTGGATTCTTCTGGCGGCTTCCCGTCAATGGCCAGCCACGCGTCTTCTCCTCCACAGCCGACGGCGAACCTGCCGTTCACGGATCGGTTTCGCCGTGGCTGGCGTGGGCTGGAGAGTTCGACGGCGGACCTGCCACCTTGGTGTTCGGGGCGCCGCAAGAGTCGGCTGATCCGTGGTTCGTGCGGCTGGACGGGTACCCGGCCGTAGGCTCGGCCCTTGCCTGGGATTCACCCGTGGAACTCAAAGCAGGCCGAACGCTGAGCCGGAGCATCCCCGTGTGGATCAGCGACGGATCCTTGGGAGCTGCGGAAATCGAGGCCCTGGTGGCGGCACGGTGAACGCGGCTTCGTCCCACGCCCTTATGGCCTCCCACCCCACGGTCCAAGGCCTGTCCCGCTGCCTCACCGCCCCAGCCAAGCCGACGTTTGCTTGGCGGCTGGCGGCAGAGGCCACGGACGCGGCCCAAACCGGCTACCGCATCAACGTCATGGACAGCCGGGGCAGCACGGTCTGGGACTCAGGCCAAGTGCCATCCGGGCAACAACACCACATCCCCTACACAGGGCAGGACCTGGCTCCGGACTCCGACTACACGTGGACCGTGCAATTGACGGACGCCAAGGGGGCCACGGGCGCTGCCTCTCCCCCGGCCTCCTTCAGCACGGGCCTCGGCGCCGCCGGAGAAGGCTGGGCCGCCCACTGGATCCACCGCGCTCCCGGTGGCCGCGCCCCGATGCAACTCATGGACGGCTTCCTGCGCATAGGCGGCACTCCGCACGCTCCCTGGCCCGTCCAAGCCGAGGGACCGGTCACCGTCAAGGCGCGGTTCCGCCTCCGACTTGGCACGGCCGGGATCCTCCTGCGCAGCGATGGCGCGGGGAACGGCTTGCTCCTTGAGCTCAAGCCCCATGGTGCTGCGCTGCTCAGGCCGGCCCCCGCTTGGGAGATCGGAGCCGCCGCCGCACCCTGCACGGTGCCGGTGGCCGAGACCCAGGGTTTTGAAGCGGCAGCAGCGTCGCGGGCGGGCACGGTTCCCGCCGACGGCTGGCAGGACCTGACCGTGACCGACGACGGCGACGGGATCGTCGTCGTGATTGACGGAAAGCAGGTCCTGGAGGCGCTTGTGCCCCGTCATAACGGGCATGGAACCGGCATGGCCTTCCACCAGGGACCCCGCAGCCAGGCGGAGTACCGCTCACTGACTGTGCATGCTGCGGGCTCCACCGTGCTGGAAGCAGATTTTTCGTCGCCGGACGCACTGGACGCCTGGCAAACAAGCACGCCCCACCGTCAACCGGACGAATGGACGCTCGCCAAGACCACCGTGGAACTACCCGGGAGGGTGGTCCGGGCCCGCCTCTATGCTGCGGCCGGCCATCATGCGCGCTTCTCGATCAACGGCATGCCCTGCCTGGAAACCACCAGTTTCGGTTATCCCGGTGAGCAGTTCTACGACGCTGCGGACGTGACCGACGCGCTGCAGGACACAGACTCAGCCACCATCGAGGCCCTGGCCCACTGGTTCGGACCCGGTCAGGGTCGGGCTGCCGGCCGCCCGGGGTTGCTGGCCCAGCTGGTCGTTGAATACGACGACGGCACCCGGGACCTGTTCGGAACCGGGCCCGGGTGGTTGCTCGCCGAAGGCCCCTACAGGCAAGCGGGATACCGCAACGACGAAGGCGATCCGATCGAGCATCACGACGCGGCGTCCTGGCCTGCACCGGAAGGCTGGTCCCCTGCGCAGTCACTCGGGCAGCACCCTGTCCCGGACTTCCCGGTGCTGCACCCCAACCACGCGATGGTCGCCCGGAACCAGGTGTCCGCCGTCGTGATCCGCACAGCAGAGGACGGCACGCCCGTGGCGGACTTCGGCAGGGTCCTGCCGGGGCGTCCAGTGGTGGAATTCGGGAGCGGAGTACACGGCCGGACCATCATGATGCGGGCCGGTTACGCGCTGCTTGAAGACGGCCGGGTGGACCACGGCAAGACGGCCAGCCAAAACACGGACATGACTTTTCCCTACACCCAAACAGGAGGCCCCCAGCGCTACGAGGCTGCCGTCCATCTGGGGTTTCGCTACCTTGAGTTCCCCGGCTTGTCCCTGGCAGAACTCGGCGAGGTAGCGGCCGTGGTGGTCCACGCGGAGCATCCGGACGAGGCAACCTTCAGCAGTTCGGATCCGGTCCTGGACCACGTCTTCGCCTTGCTGAAAGACTCTGCCTTGTACGGCGTCCAGGAGCAGTTCGTGGACACCCCTACCCGCGAGAAGGGACAGTTCCTGGCTGACGCTGCGAACATTTCCTACGCCACCATGGCCCTGTTCGGCGAGCGCCACTTCACTGCCAAGGCCCTGCGTGAGTTCGCGGCGTCGGCGGGCCGCTACTGGGATTCACCGGAGGAGCGCGGGCGCTACAACGCGGTTTACCCTAACGGCGATGGCAAGCGCGATATCCCGGATTTCTCGCTCATGATGCCCGAGTGGGTGGAGGATTACCACCGTCACAGCGGCGATGATGCGCTGGTCGAAGAACTGCTCCCCTGCCTTGTCGATACAGCCGACTACGTGCTCCGGCACATCCCGGTCGACGCTCCGACCGCCGGCCTCGTCACGAACTTGGGCGGAGGGTCCGGTCCCTACCTGCACGGCATCGTGGACTGGCCCGCTCCTGGCCGGTTCGGCTACGACATGGACTGCGCCGCACGGACCACGGTGAATGCGCAGGCCTGGTCAGTGCTCGACGTCGTCAGCCGGTTGTGCGCCACCGCCGGACGTGAGCGGGACTCGGCGAGGTTCGCTGCCGCGGCAGCCGCGCTCGGGGATCGGTTCAATGACGCCCTTCGGGTGGACGGGGTCATGGTGGACGGCCTGCACGCCGACGGCAGGCCAAGCCTGAACGCTTCCCAACACGCCACGTCGTTCCCGTTGTCCTTGGGCATCACTCCCCCAGAGCATGCCGCCAAAGACGCGGAACGCCTGGCCGGAATGGGGATGCGCCAAGGCCCCATGACGGTGCACCGCCTGTTCCGCGCCTTGCTGGCAGAGGGCCGGGTGGACGCTGTCCTGGACCTCCTCACGGATGCCACGCAACCGGGGTGGGCCAGGCAACTGGAGGCCGGAGCTTCTTTCACCTGGGAAGCCTGGGATCTCGTGGAGGGCACCGACTACAGTCAGTCCCACGCTTGGTCCGCCTCCGTGGTGCGGGAGATCTTCGAGTACCTCCTCGGTGTCCGCATCACCGCTCCGGGGGCTGCCGCCGTCGTGATCCAACCGCCGGTGTGCCGGCTGGAACGGGCGGAAGGCGCCATACCCACGGAGCGCGGACCGGTCCGGGTGTCTTGGCGCCGCACCCCCGACGGCACGGAGCTGGACTACTCGGCCCCTGCTGGAGTGAAGGTTGACGTGATCCTTCCGCGAGATGGCAAACAATGACAATGTCCTCGGGACTGCCATCACATGCCATCCCGCGGAGGGGCTAGCTGCGCAGCTGGCTCTTCGCCTCCGGGTAGGCCTTCTTGGCTGCTTCTTCAGGCGAGAGGCGGTTGAAGTGCACCTCCATGCCGTAGCGGCCCAGCACTTCCATCACCGAGCTTGAACCGGCGGGCGGCACGGGAACGGCGTCGCCCAGTTCGGAGGAGATTTCGTCGATGAACTTGGCGGTGGCCGCGTCTTCGGGCGTGAGGTTCGGAGTGACGGCGGTACGGACCTCGGAGTTACCGGGAATACCGCGATCGGCCAGCGCAATCTGGCCCGCTTCGACGCTGTTGGACAGGAAATCGATGAACTTCTGGACCTCGGCCGGGTGCTTGGTGCGCGAACTCGCGGACCAGAACTGGGACGACTTGTAGTACTGCTGGGCGTCGGCAGCCGAGCCGTCCGTGCTCGGCGGACGGTGGATCTCCAGTGCCTGGCCGGATGCCTTGCTCAGGGCAGAAAGCTGGTTGGACCAGTACCATGCCAAGGCGAAGCGGTTGGTGGCCAGGCCCTGCTGGTCCACGGACGCCGTGACATCCTCGGTCATCACCGAAGCTGGTGGAACGGCTTTGGAATCCCGGAGCTGGGCTTGGTACTCATACCAGCCCTTCAAATCGTTCTCGTCGAAGCCGAAGTGGCCGTCTTCGGCGAAGAGTTTCTTTCCGTGCTGGCGGAACCACAGGTTCATGGGTGCGTCACCGGTGACGGCACCGGATCCATAAACCCCGTCCTTGCTCTTCGAGGTGATGTCCGCAGCGGTCTTGCTGTATTCGTCCCAGGTCCAGGTCTTGTCATCGGGGAGCGTGACACCACTGGCCGAGACCAGGGACGGATTGGCCAGGACCACCTGGGCGTTGACGCCGGCGGTGATGGCGTACTGCTTGCCGTCCACCTTTCCAGCGTCAGCCACTGCTTGATCGAACTTGGACTGGTCAACGTCCTTCAACTCCAGCAAGGCCCCGCGGCCCGCATACTCTCCGAGATACGCAGCGTCCATCTGGATGATGTCCGGGGCATCCTGCGACGCGACCTGGGTAGCAAGCTTGTCCCAGTAGCCGGACCAGTCTCCATATTCCCCCTTGATCTTGATGTTGGGATTCTCGGCCTGGAACGCGTCGATGAGCTTTTGGGTCATTTTGTGGCGGACGTCGGAGCCCCACCAACTGAAGCGGAGGGTTACTGTCCCGTCGGACGCTGCCTGGGGTGAGCCGCCACAACCGGTCATTGTTATGGCGAGCGCTGCCGCGGCAGCTGCGACCTTGACGGAAAGGCCGGAGAAAGATTTTCGTGCACGAATCGACATCTGGAGTCCTTGTCTTGAACGCAGGTGAGTCTTGCAGATGCGCGTTGGAGAAAACGCTTTCTCAGCGTAGATGTGCGTTACATCACAAGTCAAGGTATTTTTTGTGAGTTTCGACCGCCAGGGTGTTCAGAAAGCGATCAAGCGTCCGCGGCCCGCCGTCGTGCAAACACGTAGAGCAGCAAGCCAATCACAGCAGCCGACACCATCCCCAAGGCGCCCGTGACCACCAAGCCCGTCCGCACGCCGAACTCCTCGGTCAGCCAACCGGCAAGCAAGCCACCCAGTGCATGCCCGCCAAGGAGGAGTGGAAGATACAGGGCCAACACGCGCCCGCGGACATGCGCGCCGGCTTCCAACTGCACTGCCGTCGCAGCGCTGGTGAGGAACATCAGGGTCATGAAACCCACCACCACCAGCAACAGCACGAACCATTCCTCCGTGGGCATCAGCGCGGCCACCAATTGGCTCAAGCCGAAGAGCCCGGCACTGGCTACGATGCCCTTCCTGCCGAAGCGCTTGATCCTCGTAGCAAGCAGCGCGCCAGCCAGTGCACCCAGGGCGCTGACGGTATTGAACAGGCCGAAGCCCGCCGGCCCGCTGTGCCAGACCCTGTCAGCGAACGCTGCGAGGACCACCGGACCGTTCATGCCGAAGGCACCCAGCAGGCCGGCCAAAAGCATGATGAGCAGGAGCGGCGGACGCGCGCGGACAAAGCGGAATCCGGCGAGGATCCCGCCGTGCCGGTCACCAGGTTTGGCGTGGCCCGGGGCATGGTGCAGTTCATTGGGGCGGATGGCCACGATCATCAGCAGCACAGCGATCCCCACCACGGCGTTGCTGGCAAACGCAGCCGCCGGTCCAGCCTTGGCGATGACAACACCGGCGAGTGCCGGACCCACCATCGCCCCCAGCTGGCCAATGGCACTGTTCAGGCCGATGGCCGCCGGCAATCCCCTGTCACCCACCACCTCGTTGACGAACACCTGCCGGGCAGGGCCGTCGATCGCACTGGTGACACCCAGGGCAATGCAACTGGCATAGACAATCCACACATCACGTCCACCGGTGGCATTCCACACCGCCAAGCCCGCAGCAAGCACCGCGGCCACGGACTGGCACACCAGGAGGATCCGGCGTTTGGGAAAGAGGTCCACCAGGACTCCGCTGAGGGGACCCACCACCAGCATCGGCAGGAATTGGAGGGCGACGGCCAAGCCGACGGCGGCCGGGCTCCCTGTCAGTTGCAGCACCAACCAGTCCTGGGCCAGGCGCTGCATCCATACTCCCCCGCTGCTTGCCAAAGTCAGGGCAACGAAGATCCGGTAGTTATGGTGCCTCAGGGGGTAATGCCAGGTTTCGGGGTTGAGTGGCTTGCGTTGCGTAGGCTGTTGGGTTTGCGGACGCTGGGAAAACGGGCGCGAAGGCACGGGGGCGGTCAGCTCTCATCTGTGCGGGTGGTGCGGGCTAACGGTTTCGGTGGGAACGGATTTTGATGGCGGCGGTGGCAAGGATGAGTGCGCCGGGAACAATGACGAACAACGCCTGGAGCATCCACACGAAGACCACCGACATGCCCAGGGCAGCCAGCAAAAGGAGCGAGCCGCTCCAGTCGCGGACGGAGTCTTCCTTGGCGGTGGAGTAGGCTGCGGCCCACCCCTCGCCACCACCCGCGTCGGCAGGCTGGGTCGCTGCGTCCCACGCCACGGGGCCGCTCCAGTTACCCGCGGTGCGCAGCAGCAGGACCGCGCCCGCGGCCGCCAGCACCAGGGTGGCAGGCAGGATGACCGTCCGCCCCGGCAACTGCTCCACCAGCGCGAGCAACAGGTTGAGAACAATCACCAGGCCGGCCGCCGCCGTCGTGATGCCGTACTTCCAACTGCCGGGCAGCGCCCGGCGGAAAGTGCTCCACAGGGTCCTGAGGGAATCATCCCTGCCGCTGAGGTGCCTTTCGAGATGGACGACGCCGGCAGCATAGGCCGCCGGCGCCGTCACCAGCGGCAGGGACAACAGAAGCACGATGACGCCTGCCAGCATCGTCTCGGAGAAGAGGGCAAAGCGGTTGACCGGAATTCCAGGCTTGTCCGAGGGCTTTCCCGTGGTGTCCATGACGCTCATTGCCTGTCCTCCTAGCCCTTGAGGCCCTGGGTGGAAACGCCCTCCACGATGTAGCGCTGGAAGATCAGGAAGAACACCAGCACGGGAAGGAGGGCCAGCACAGACATGGCGATCATGGCGCCGTAGTCCGAGCTCTGGGTCTGGTCCACGAAGAGCCGCAGGGCCAGTGGAAGCGGGTACTTTTCCGGTGTATTCAGGTACAGCAGCGGGCCCAGGAAGTCGTTCCAGCTCCAGATGAAGGAGAAGATGGACGTGGAGATCAGGGCCGGTTTCATAAGCGGGAGCATGATGGAACCGAAGATGCGGACGTGTCCGGCGCCGTCAATGCGGGCCGCCTCGTCCAGCTCTGCCGGCAGTCCGCGCATGAACTGGACCATGAGGAAAACGAAGAACGCATCGGCCGCAAGGAACTTGCCGATCAGCAACGGCACGTACGTGTCCACCAGGCCCAGCTGCTGGAAAATGATGTACTGCGGAATGATCACCACGTGGAACGGGAGCAGCAGGGTGGCGATCATCATGCCGAAGAACAAGCCGCGGCCCGGGAAGTTGATCCGCGCAAAGGCATACGCGGAAACGCTGGCCGAGAGGACGGTGCCCACCACGGCACCAATGGCGAGGATCAGGGAGTTGGTGAAGAACGTCAGCGTGCTGACCCCGCCAATGCCGTCCATGGCAGTGACAAAGTTGTCGAAGCTGAAGTTCGCCGACCACAGCGAGGTATTGCCGCCGCCGATCTCCGAGTTCGGCTTGAAGGACGAGGCAATCATCCACAAAGCCGGGTAGAGGACAATCCCCACCAGGACCAAGGCGACGATGTGGAAGATGACGCTCTTGGCTTTCCTGGCTGCGCCGGACTCTGCCTTCGGGTTGTAGGCCGGAGTCTCTGCCGGCGTTGGTGCGGACTGCGTGGGAGTTGCCATGGTTGTCATTTCGAATCACCGCTGTAGTGGACCCAGGACTTGGA
Organism: Paenarthrobacter sp. NPDC089714; assembly: GCF_044748905.1. Classification (NCBI taxonomy): domain Bacteria; kingdom Bacillati; phylum Actinomycetota; class Actinomycetes; order Micrococcales; family Micrococcaceae; genus Paenarthrobacter; species Paenarthrobacter sp. NPDC089714. Next base: position 12,947 of record NZ_JBIVGX010000018.1, on the reverse strand, counting down.
GGTCTTGAAGAAGATCAGCGTGATGACGCCGACCACGATCACCAGGAGCCAGGCCATCGCCGAGGCGTAGCCCATCCGGAAGTCGCTGAAACCGCGCAGGTAGAGGTAGAGGGTGTAGAAGAGGGTGGATCCTGCAGGGCCGCCTTCACCGTTGGAGATGATGTAGGCCGAAGCGAAGATCTGGAACGCGTGGATGGTTTCCATGAGCAGGTTGAAGAAGATCACCGGGGAAAGCATGGGCCAGGTGATGTTGAAGAACTTCCGCACCGGACCCGCACCGTCCATGGAGGCGGCCTCGTAGAGATCGGCGGGGATCTGCTTCAGGCCGGCCAGGAAGATCACCATCGGGGCACCGAACTGCCATACGGTCAGCAGGATCATCATGGGCATGGTCATGGACGGATTGCCCACCCAGCCGCCGAGGTTGATGCCGAAGAAGGACAGGCCCTGGTCCACGGGACCGGAGTCACCGAACATGGCCTTCCACACGATGGCGATCGAAACACTCGCTCCGATGAGGGAAGGAGCGTAGAACGCGGAACGGTAAAATCCCTGTCCCTTCCGCTTGCTGTTCAGCAACATGGCCACTGCCAACGCGGCGGCGAGCTTCAAGGGCGTACCGAACACGACGTAGCTCAGGGTCACGCCCACCGACTGCAGGAACCGTTCGTCCTGGAACAAGGTGGCGTAGTTGTCCAGGCCGATCCACTTGGGAGCTTCAAAGAGGTTGTAGTTGGTGAAGGAGAGGTACAGCGAGGAAATCATCGGACCGACGGTCAGGGCGATGAATCCAAGCAGCCATGGCAGCAGGAACGTGTAGCCGGCGCGGGCATCCGCACCCCGCCGCCGCGGCTTGCGCGGCTGCGGGGAAGCGGACGACTGGGAACGCCGGCTCAGGGTTGGGCTTTGAGTCACGGGTTTCTTCCGTCAGTTCAGGCCTGGATCAGGCGTTCTGCTTGATGAGGTCTTCGGCTTCCTTGAACCACGCATCCGCTGCGCTGTCCACGGTCTGCTTGCCGTAGTTAAGTTCCGAGCTGATGCGCTTGAAGGATGCTTCCAGGGTGCCGAAGCCAACGATGGGCGGCTCGGGAGCGTCCTTAAGGTACTTCTCGATCGACTTCTCGTAGTCCACCACCAGCTTGTCCGTGCCCTCGAAGGTGGTGCCGTCGCGCTGGGTCTTGGAGGCGGGAACACCGCGGGAGGTCTTGAAGATCTGGCCAACCTCGGGATCGTTGACCATGAAGTCGATGAAGCGGGCCGCTGCTTCCTTGTACTTGGTCTTGGCGCTGGCCACCATGAGCATGGAGGGCTTGAGGAACAGGCCCAGGTTGTCCGGGTCGTCGGAGGGAACGGGAACGAGCTTGAGCTCCTTGGCACCGCTGTCCGCGAGGTAGCCGGCCATGAAGTTGTCCCACGTGGCCTCGGTGGCAGTGACGTTGGAACCGAAGGGGGACTTGGGCAGCAACTGCGTTACCTTGTCCTCGCCCACGATCGCCCCGGTGCCGCGGAGGCTGCCTGCCTGGTTCCACCACTTCTTCAGGTCGTCCTTGGAGAAGCCGAGCTTGCCCTCGTCGGTGAAGGCCTTGATGTTGTTCTGGCGCAGCCAGATGTTGAACATCCACCACACACCCGTGTAGTCGGTGCCACCGAACAACGTACCGTTGCCCTTCGAACCAACTTCGGTGAGGAATGCATTGAATTCCTTGTAGTTCCAGCCGGCGCCCGGCTCGGCGATGCCCAGGGTCTTGAGCTTGGCGGGGTCGTAGTAGACGGCGAAGGCGTTGGTGCTGGTAGGAATGCCGAACTGCTTGCCCCTGATCTGACCGGAAGGCAGGAGGGACTTGTCGAAAGCGTCGGTGTTGATCTTCACGGTGCCGAGGTCCAGGAGTTGATTGCGCTGGCCATAGTCCCGCAGGTAGGAAAGGTCCCACTGCATGACGTCCGGAAGACCTCCACCGGCAGCTTCCGTGGCGCGCTTCTGCCAGTAGCCGGCGAAGTCAGTGAAGTTGCCGTTGACCTTCACGTCGGGGTTCTTGGACTCGAAGAGGGCAATGGCCTTGCGGGTGCGTTCGGCGCGGTCGTCGTTGCCCCACCAGGTGTAGGTGATGGTCACGGGGTTCTGGGCTGAGCCTGTCTGCCCGGAGGACGAAGACTGCCCACAAGCGGACAGGAACGCAGCAGATGCCGTGCCCAGGGCCACCGTGGTGAGGAAATTCCTTCTGTTGATCATGAGAGCCTCCTTGCTCAGTTGGTGCAAGCCCCATTTTTTGATCATTACAACGTGGCAGTGATCTCGCTTACACTCGTTCTGAATCGATACAATATCCCCATTCGGGAATCTGGGCAAGCGTTTTCCAAGAACGCGCTTTCGCAGCTTCCGGCCATACCATGTCCTGCACCACCAGTCATCCAGAACGTCCAACCAGACGAAGGAGTCCCCTTGTCCTCCCCTGAAACCTCCCGTGGTCCATCGGTTTGGAACAGCGTGCCCGGCATCGCCTACGGCGGCGACTACAACCCCGAACAATGGCCGGAAGACATCCGGCTCGAGGACATCGAGCTCATGAAGGAGGCCGGCGTCAACCTGCTCAGCGTCGCGATCTTCTCCTGGGGCCTGCTGGAGCCCAGCGAAGGAAACTACGATTTCGGCTGGCTCGATGACGTGTTGGACAACCTCCACGGCGCCGGCATCAAGGTGGCCTTGGCCACGGCCACCGCTTCCCCACCGGCGTGGCTGGCCCGCAAGCACCCGGAGATCCTGCCCGTCACTGCGGAAGGCGTCCGACTGGAGCGTGGCTCCCGACGGCACTACTCGCCGTCGTCATCGGTATACCGCAGGTACGCCACCGCCATGACGCGAGTCATCGCCGAACGCTATAAGGACCACCCTGCCCTGGCCTTGTGGCACGTGGACAACGAGCTCGGCTGCCACGTGGGCGAGTTCCATGGCGAAGAGGATGCAGCCGCCTTCCGCCGTTGGCTCGAACGCCGGTACGGGACCATCGAGGTGCTGAATGACGCCTGGGGAACCGCCTTCTGGTCCCAGCACTACGCGTCCTTCGACGAGATCATCCCGCCGGGAGCAGCTCCCACCACCCTGAACCCTGGCCAGCAGCTGGACTTTGCCCGCTTCAACTCCTGGGCCTTCATGGACTACTACCGGGAACTGCTCGCCGTGCTCCGAGAGGTGACCCCCGGCGTACCGGCCACCACCAACTTCATGGTCTCCAGCGCAACGAAGACCCTGGACTACTTCGACTGGGCCAAGGACATGGACGTCATCGCCAACGACCACTACCTGGTCGCGGCCGACCCGGAGCGCGAGATCGAACTCGCGTTCAGCGCCGACCTGACGCGCGGCGTGGCCGGCGGAGATCCGTGGATCCTGATGGAGCACTCGACGTCGGCCGTCAACTGGCAGCCATACAACCAGCCAAAGATGCCCGGCGAAATGCTCCGGAATTCCCTGGCCCATGTGGCCCGCGGGGCGGACGCTGTCATGTTTTTCCAGTGGCGCCAGAGCAAGGCGGGCTCCGAGAAATTCCACTCGGCCATGGTTCCGCACGGCGGCCGGGATACCCAGGTGTGGCGCAACGTGGTGGACCTGGGTGAAGCCCTCCGCAGGCTGGAGCCCGTCAAGGGTTCGCGCGTCGAATCCCGCGTGGCCATTGTGTTCGATTACGAGGCCTGGTGGGCGTCGGAACTGGACTCGCATCCGAGCCAGGGCGTCAAGTATCTCGACACCATGCGGGCCTTCCACCGTTCCCTCTACCTGCGCGGCGTAACGGCGGACTTTGTCCATCCCACCGGAGACCTGTCCGGCTACGACCTGGTCCTGGTCTGCACGCTCTACGCTGTGACGGACGAGGCGGCTGCCTCGATAGCGTCCGCGGCACACCATGGAGCCACTGTGCTGGTCAGCTACTTCAGCGGCATCGTCGACGAACGCGACCACGTGCGGCTTGGCGGCTATCCCGGCGCCTTCCGCGAACTTCTGGGCATCCGGACCGAGGAATTCCACCCGCTCTTCCCCGGTGCGTCCACCACTCTGAATGACGGCACCGTGGGTTCAGTGTGGAGCGAACACGTGTGCGCGACCGGTTCCACCGAGGTCCTGGCCACCTTCACCCACTATCCGCTGGACGGCGTCCCCGCCCTCACCCGGCGGGCCACCGGAGCCGGGTCGGCGTGGTACCTCGCTACGCTTCCCGACGCCGACGGCATCGACGCACTGACCGCGCGTCTCCTGGACGAAGCCAAGGTGACATCCGCGGCCGAGGCGGGTGCCGGCGTCGAACTTTCCCGCCGCCGGGCGGCTGACGGCCGCAGTTTCCTGTTCGCCATCAACCACGGCCGGGAGGACGTAACGGTGAAGTCCGACGGCGAGGAGCTGCTGAGCGGCGAACGCTTCAGTGGAGTGGTGCCCGCCGGAGCCGTGGCCGTGATCGCCGAAGACCCACCCAACTAAGTCGCAATTGTGCGCGTTTTGAACGCTCAAAACGCGCACAATTGCGACCCAGTTGGGTGCCCGCGCACGGAAAAGCGCCCCGGATTGATCGCGTTGACCAACCCGGGGCGCTGTTCGGTGCTGAAGGGCTAGGCGCCGATCGCGGACTTCATTTCGTCCACGGCCTTCTTGCCTGCTTCTTCGGTGGAGAGCCTGTTGAACAGGACTTCGGAGCTGTAGCGCTTGACGATTTCCTGGATGGCACCAGCACCCTTCGGCGGAGCTGCCGGAGCCTTGCCCAGTTCGCCCTGGATGTCGCTGATGAAGTTGACCACCTTGGTGTCCGCCGGAGCCAACTTGGACTGGATCGCTTCGCGGACATCCGAGTTGGGGTAGACGCCGCGGTCAGCAAGCAGGATTTCGCCGGCCTTGACGTTGTTGGTCAGGAAGTTGATGAACTTGGCGGTCTCTTCAGGGTGCTTGGTCCGCGAAGAGGCGGACCAGAACTGGGAGGCCTTGTACCAAAGCTGGGTGTCCGACGCCTTGCCGGTCTTGGACGGGAAGCGCAGGATCTGCAGCTCACCACCCGCGGCCTTTTCCAGGGCGGGCAGCTGGTTGGACCACCAGAAGGCCAGGCCGTTCTTGCCGGTGGCCAGTCCGCTCTGGTCAAGGGGCGCGGCTTCTGCTTCAACGATTTCCGAGGCCGACGGGACAGCCTTCTTCTCGCTCAGTTCCTTCAGGAAGTCCCAGTAGCCGGCGATGTCCGAGGGCTCGAACCCGAGCTTGCCATCGTCGGTGTACAGCGACTTGCCGTTCTGGCGGAGCCACACGCCAAGGGACGCCTCGTCCGTTCCATAGGCGGCGGCACCATACGTGCCCTTCGGGGACTTGGCCGTGACTTCGGCCGAGATCCGCTCGAAGTCGTCCCAGGTCCAGGTCTTGTCATCCGGGAGGGCAACGCCGGCGGCCTTGAAGACTGCGGGGTTTGCCAGGATGGTGGCTGCGTTGATGCCCGCGGCGATGCCGGTGAGGCCCTTGGGACCCTTGCCTGCATTCAGCGCAGCCTCGTCCAACTTGGAGGTATCGATCTGGTACTTGGAGAGGTCCAGGAGGGCGCCGCGGCTGGAGTACTCGGTGATGTACTTTTCGTCCATCTGGATGATGTCCGGAGCATCGTTGGCTGCCACTTGGGTGGCCAGTTTGTCCCAGTAACCGGACCAGTCGCCGTATTCGGCCTTGATGGTGATGTTCGGGTTCTCGGCTTCGAAAGCCTTGATGGCTTCCTGGGTCAGTTGTGCCCGCTTGTCGCCGCCCCACCAGGAGAAGCGGAGCTCAACCTTGCCATCGGCACTCTTGGCCTCCGAGCCTCCCCCACAGGCACTCAAGGCCAGGACGGCTGCCGCGGTTGCTGCAATAATGGCCGAAGCGCGAAGCTTGCGCTTGGACCGCTTGGCCTTGGGTTCCGACGAGCGCGCCTCCGACGCGGCTGCGTGGGCGACTGCTTCACCCTTGGGAAATACCGGCACTGTAGTCTCCGATCCTCTTTGATCCGTAGAAGTGTGAGAAAGCGTTTTCTCATTGGAATTATGATACAAGTCACTATCTTGTGTGACAAGTGTCATTTCTGGACTGGGTTTACTGACGGGAAGGGGCCGGCTTGCACCGGCCCCTTCCCCTCGGCGGGGCGCCTTCAGGCTTATTTGATGCCGGTGGTGGCGATGCCCTTGATGAGGAACCGCTGGCCAAACAGGAACACCAGGAACACCGGGAACAGGGACACGATGGACATGGCGAACAGTGATCCCCAGCTGGTGGCCGATTGTGAGTCGACAAAGGCCCGCAGCGCGACCGGGACAGTGAACATGTCCGGGTCCGTGAGGTAGATCAGGGCGCCGAAGAAATCGTTCCAGGTCCAGATGAACGTGAAGATGGTGGTGGTGGCGAGGGCCGGAACCATCAACGGCAGGATGACGCGCAGGAAGATCCGGGGGTGGCCTGCGCCGTCGATGCGGGCGGCCTCATCGAGTTCCTTCGGGATACCGCGGATGAACTGAACCATGAGGAACACGAAGAACGCATCCGTGGCCAGGAGCTTGGGCACGATCAACGGCCAGAAGGTGTTCACCCAGCCGATCTGGGAGAACAGGATGTACTGCGGCACGATCACCACATGGAAGGGCAACATGATGGTCAGCAGCATGATCCCGAAGAAGAGCTTCTTGCCGGTGAACTGGAGCCTCGCGAATGCGTAGGCGGCCATGGAGCAGGAGATCAGGTTACCCAGGATGGAGCCAAGGACCACGATCGCGGAGTTGATCATGTAATGCCCGAACGGGTGGGTCAGCGCGGACCAGCCGTCGGTGTAGTTGCTCATTTCCAGGTTCTGCAGCCACAGGCCGGGTTCGCGGAAGATGAGGTCGTTCGGTCGCAGGGAGGAGACCACCATCCACAGGAGCGGGTAGATCATGACCCCGCCTACCAGGATCAGGATGGCGTGCTTGATCAGTCCCTTGATGCGGGCGCTGCGGCTGAAGGCCAGGGTTCCCCGGGATTCGCGGCGGCGGGGGGTCTTGCCCGGCTGCTGTGACGTGGAGCCGGAAGTGGCGGGCATGGTCTGAGTTTTAGTCATCGTAGAACACCCAATACTTTGAAGCGATGAAGTTGATGGCCGTGAAGGCACCGATGATGACCAGCAGGAACCAGGCCATCGCTGAGGCGTAACCCATGTCGAACTGGCCGAAGCCCTTCTGGTACAGGTACAGCGTGAAGAACATGGTGGAGTCCGACGGACCGCCGTTGCCGCCCGAGACGATGAACGCCTGCGTGAACGACTGGAACGAGCCGATGATCTGCAGCACCAGGTTGAAGAAGATGATGGGGCTCAGCATGGGGATGGTGATCCGCCAGAACTTCTGTAAGGTGGTGGCGCCGTCAACTTCGGCGGCTTCGTAGTACATGTTCGGGATCTGGCGCAGACCGGCCAGGAAGATGATCATGGGGCTGCCGAAGGTCCACACGTGCAGCAGGATGATGGAGCCCAGCGCAGTGTTCGGATCCGAGATCCAGCCCGGGCCTTCGATGCCGATCATGGCCAGCACCTGGTTGACCAGGCCCGTGGTGCCGAAGATCTGCTTCCACAGGATGGCAACGGCAACCGAGCCACCGAGCAGCGAGGGCAAGTAGAAGATGGAACGGTAGAACGGGAGTCCTCGGAGGCCCTTGTCCAGGACCAGTGCAATGAGGAGCGCCACGGCCAGCTGCAGGGGCACGCCCACCAGGACGTACGTGAACGTCACGCGCAATGAGTTGTGCAGGCGGGCATCGCTGAACATCCGGACAAAGTTGTCCAGGCCAACCCACTCCGGCGGCTGCAGGAGGTTGTAGTCGGTGAAGGACAGGTACAGGGACATCAACATGGGTCCTACGGTGATGACCACCAGGCCGATCAACCATGGCAGGAGGAAGACGTAGGCGGCCTTGTTGTCGCGGCCGTTGGCCTTCTTCTCCTCCTTGGTCATGGGGCCCTTGCGGCGGGTCATCGTGGAGAGTTCGCCAATAGCGCTCATTGCGTCCTCCCTGCGTGACCCCGGACGCCCTGCGGCGTTGCGGGGTGGTGCTGTGCGGCCATGTGGTCTCCTTTGGTCATCGTGGCCTTCCACGGAATTCGTGCTGGGAAATGCTGCCTCCGGGTCCGCCGGGGGCTCCGGCGCAGCCCCCTGGTTTTCCAGGATTCCGATCCCGGCGTTCAGCGGCTCCGTACCAAAGTAAACGTTTTCTTGACCCATGTACAGCCTTTTGCTAATTTTTGAGAAAGCGTTTTCCGATGAACGCGCTCCACAGGATTTCCCGCTCGCCGAAGCAGCCCGGCGTGCGGTTCCGCACACCCATCCGCCCCAGCAAAGCAGGACTCACTTGTTCCCGAAAAAAGCCACGGACACCGCTGTACTGGCCGGGATACAGGCACGCCCCAGTGCGATTGCCGGCTACGAGGACTGGCCGGACCATGCAGCCAACAATCCCCACGTGCCCGACTCCCCCGCGGCGAAGCTGCTCGCCGAAACACTCGGCGTTCCTGCCCTCGCACCGAATCCCGGGTACTCGGTGGAGTGGGAAGTGGAAGACAACAATGTGGTTACGTCCAAGCTGACGTGGCAAACCGGCTTCGGTCCCCGGACATCGGCCTGGCTGGTCAAGCCCGCCGATGCCACGGGACCACTCCCCGGGATCCTCGCCCTGCACTGCCATGGCGGCATCAAGTCGCACGGCGCCGAGCGCCTGGTGGGAATGCCTCCCGGCGTAGCGGAACAGTCCACGCACGACGACGGCACCGCCTCCGGCAACAGCCTCGGCCCCCTGCCACCCGGCTTACGGTCACGGCTCTACGACGGCAGGCCCTGGGCCACGTGGTTGGCCCGCCAAGGGTTCGCGGTCCTGGCCCACGACGCTTTCATGTGGGGCAGCCGCCGGTTCACCCTGGACCCACTGCCCTACCGGACCGCCCACACACTGGCCGGGCAGGAGGCACTCTGGCGGGAGGCCGGCGTCGTACCTTCCGACGCGGAACGGTACAACGCCGCGGCAGCTGCCCACGAAGAAGCCGTGGCAAAGGCCGCCACGTTGCTTGGCTCCACTGTGGCCGGGACGGTGGCCCACGATGACCTCGTGGCCTTGGACATCCTGGCCTCTCTCCCCGGCGTCGATGCCGGACGGCTTGGTTGCGTCGGGTTTTCCGGTGGCGGCGGCCGGGCCATGGTCCTCGCCGGCCTGAGCCCGAAGATCCGCAGTTGCGTGGTGACGTGCATGATGACCACCTTCGAATCGCTGCTTCCCGCGTACCTCGACGCACACTCGTGGCTCCTTCATTCCCCCGGACTCTCTGGCTTGGGCGAATGGCCGGACGTCGTGGCGCGTTCCAGTGCGGAATCTGTCCTGGTGCAATACGGGCTGCGCGACGAACTTTTTCCCGAAGCCGGAATGCGCGACGCCGATTCCCACCTCAGGCGCGCCATGGCACCGGGCCGGTACACGGGCAGCTTCTGGGACGAACCCCACGTCTTCACGACGGCGATGCAGGAAGAGGCTGCCGCTTTCCTCGCCACCCGGCTCCAGGCAGAACCACCCACCCAAGCTTCAGCGAGGACCACCCCATGACCCAGCCCGCAACCATCACCAGCCCAACACCGCCCGTGCCCGTGCCCCGCGTCGCCCTGGTAGGCGTCCACGGCTTCGGCGAACGGCATCTGGACAACCTCCGGCGCCTCGGGTCCGAGGGAAGGCTCCGCCTGGTGGCTGTCGCAGATCCCCAGCCACCCGCGGACGGTCAACTGCCTGACGACGTTGCCGTGTTCGCCTCCCTCGACGAACTCCTGGCCGTGGGGCAAACCCCTGACGTGGTCATCATCTCCACGCCCATCCAGACCCACGCACCCTTGGCCCTCGCGGCACTCGCGGCAGGCGCCAACGTGTACCTGGAAAAACCACCCGTGGCCTCCATGGCGCAGTACTCCGACGTGATGGCGGCTGCGCGGGAGGCCGGAAAACTGGTTCAGGTGGGCTTCCAAAGTTTGGGATCGCATGCCATTGACGCCATCCAAGGGTTGCTGGCCTCCGGCGAACTCGGCGAACTCCGCGGGATCAGCGCCACCGGGCAGTGGCTGCGCACCAAGGGCTACTTCACCCGCTCCCGGTGGGCAGGAAAGCGAAGCATCAACGGAACCGATGTAGTGGACGGGGTGGCGACGAATGCCTTGGCCCATGCCGTCGCAACAGGGCTGCGCCTGGCCGGTGCGGCGAAAGTCACCGATGTCCGGCAGGTGGATACGGATCTCTACCGGGCCAACGACACCGAAAGCGACGATACCACCGTTGTCCGGATAGCTACCGTCCACGGCACTGTCCTGACCTGCGCACTGACACTGTGCGCCCCCGTGCAGTCGGCCCCGGTGGTCACCGTCTACGGCACCCTGGGGCAGGTGGCCTTCTCCTACACTGAAGACCGGCTGGACATCACCACTCCGCAGGGAACCCGATCGGAAAGCCATGGCCGGACCGACCTCTTGGAGAATCTGCTCGCGGCACGGTCCGAAGCGGACCTGCTGAGCCCCCTCGGCGGCACTGGAGCCTACATTGCCGTCCTCGAAGCGATCCGCACTGCCGAGGATCCGGCCCCCATCGATCCGGCCTTCGTGACCTGGGCGGGAGAAGGTAATGAGGCACACGCCGTGGTGGAGGGCATCGGGACCTGGATCCAGCGGGCCGCCCTGGGGCAGGCCACGTTCGCCGAGCTCGGAGCGCCTTGGGCCTCCGGCTCCGGCAAGCCCGTGATGGAACTCGGCGGGACAGTCGTGGCCACCATCCAGGATGGATCCGGCACCAGGCCAACGTCGTCGCCCCGGCCCTACCTGCACCCCGTCCGGACCCTGGCCGGAACCGTCGTGACGGACCACGTCCCCGAGGACCATGTGTGGCATCTGGGGGCCGGCGTGGCTTTGCAGGACGTGGACGGCATCAATTTCTGGGGTGGCCGCACCTACACGCGGGACGCCGGAGCCTATGTGTGGCGCAAGGACCACGGGCACATCGTCACCGAATCCGCTGAACACACCGAGGGGAAGCGGGTGGAACTGCTTGGCTGGGTCGGTCCCGACGGAACACGGATGCTCCGCGAACAACGCGAATGGAGTTGGGCCGCCGTCGGGCAGTCCGCATGGGCGTTGACGCTGGACTTCAGCCTTGAGCCGGCCACTGGTGGCTCCGTGATGCTGGGCAGCCCCGGGTCGAACGGCCGGCCGCAGGGCGGCTACGGCGGCTTCTTCTGGCGCCTGCCGAAAGTGGGCGATGCCACCATCTGGACCGCGGATGCCCGCGGCGAGGACGCGGTCCATGGGAGCGTGGCGCCGTGGCTGGCTTGGTCTGGAACGTTCGACGCCGGAACGTCACCCGGCGGGCACGGCACCTGCGGACTGGGCCACCCTGCAACGCTGGTGTTCCTCGCCTCGCCGCAGGCACCGGACCCGTGGTTCGTGAGGCATTCGGGCTACCCGGGCGTCGGGCTTTCCCTCGCGTGGGACACCCCGGTCCGGGCAGAACCCGGCAATCCTGTCCACCGCACCGTCACGGTCCTCATCGCCGACGGATTCCTGGCCACCAACGACATTCAACAACTCATCTCAACCTTGGGGGAATCGGCATGACCGCTCCAGCTCAGTCCACAACCGTGACCGTCACAGCGCCACGGACCGCACCCGGCAACGCAGCCGATCGCGCCGTCAAGCGCCGGCGCGTCCTGGATATCCTCGATGCCGCGGGCCGCGATTCACTGCTCCTGACAACGCATACGGCGCTCACCTGGTACTTGGACGGGAGCCGCGTGCACATCAGCCTCGCCGGGGATCCCATCGCTGCCCTGCTGGTGGACCGGGACGGCGACCACCTGGTGACGTTCAACAACGAGGCCGGACGGATTGCCGCCGAGGAACTCCCCCAGGGCGTCAGCCTTCACACGGTTCCCTGGCACGGCCCGCTGCACGCTACGGCCGCTGGGCTCGCCGGCGATGGCGATCCCCTGCTGGAAGCCGCCGTGGCAACCGAACTCCGTGCCGCGCGGCAGCAACTCCTTCCCGCCGAGGCCGCCCGCTACGCCAGGCTCTCGGCCGATGCCGCAACCGCCATGACCGACGTCCTGTCGCAGGCAACACCCGGTACCACCGAGTTTGAGCTGGTTTCCGATCTTGCTGCCCGGATCGTCGCCGTCGGGGCCGAACCGCTGGTCCTGCTCTGCAACGGCACGGGCCGCAGCGACTTCCGGCACCCGTTGGCTACGCACTCGCCGATTGGCCGCCGCGCCATGGCCGTGGTGTGCGCCCGCCGTGACGGCCTGGTTGCCAACGTGACCCGCTGGGTGGCGTTCGACGCCGGCACGCCTCAGGAGCTCGACGCCGAGGCCCGCATCGCGGCGGTGGAAGCGGACATCTTCCGTGCGACGGTGCCGGGTGCCCGCCTCAATGATGTCTTCACCGAGATCCGGTCGGCCTATGAGAGGCACGGCTTCGGCGCTGACCAGTGGAAGCTGCACCACCAGGGCGGCCCTGCAGGATATGCCGGACGGGATCCCCGGGTCACCGCAGAGGTCACTGACCGGATTGTCGTCAACCAGCCCTTCACGTGGAACCCTTCCGGTCCCGCCGTGAAGATCGAGGACACAGTGCTGCTCACCGAGGGCGGGCTGGAGATCCTGACCTTCGACGAACGCTGGCCCACAGCGGAAGTCGACGGCCGCCGTCGTCCGTTGACCCTGCGTCCATAACCCGTCGTCCCCCACACGAAAGGGGCGGGTCACCATCCAGGTGACCCGCCCCTTTCGCGCGTGGCTACCCAAGTAGGTCGCAGTTAAGCGCGTTTTGACCGGGCGGAGTCATAGGGTCGTTGCAACGCTCTGATTGATGGAGCGTGTTGTGGTCAGGAATTTTTCGTTGGACGCCCGGCGGGAGTTTGTTGATTT
>NZ_JBIVGX010000017.1:22875-89171 GCF_044748905.1 Paenarthrobacter sp. NPDC089714 | reverse complement strand
CTGAACAACCTCAGAAACCAAACGATTCGAGAACTTCACCACGGCAATCGACACCCTTCAATAATCAGGTGTTGCGATCACCGCATGATTCGAAGAGCTCAAAACGGCATCTACTGCGACTTACATGGGTGGGGCGGCCGTGGTGTCGCGGATGACCATGCGGGGCTTGACCGTGACCGGCGCGCCGGGTTCGCCCGTTTCGAGGCGGTCCAGGAGCAGTCCAATGCAGCGCTGCCCCAATTCCTCGAAGTCCTGGGCCACGGTGGTCAGTGGCGGGATGAAGTACGCAGACTCCGGCTGATCGTCAAAGCCCACAATGCTGATGTCCCCGGGAACCTGCACCCCCGCCTCATGGAAGGCCCTAAGAACGCCCAGGGCCATTTGGTCGTTGGCCACAAACAACGCCGTCACGGATCGCTCGGCTGCGATCTTCAACCCTTCGCGATAGCCGCATTCAGCGCTCCAATCGCCCTCGATCAACACCGAAGGGTCCAAGCCGGCGTCGGCAACAGCGTCCCGCCAACCGTCGATGCGTGCCGCGGCGTCGATCCAACCCGACGGCCCGGACAAATGCCCTATGCGTTCATGGCCAAGTTTGGTGAGGTGCTCCACCACCAGCCGGGATCCTTCGCGCTGGTCCACCGTCGCGCCGCTCAGTTGTTTGTCTCCGATGGCCCCGACGGCCACCAGCGGTATGTGGGTGGTGATGTCTTTAAGGACCTCGAAGGTTCCGGGGTGCGGTACCGTCACCACGATGCCGTCGACACCTTGGTCCATGAAGTGCGCAATGGCGTCCCTGATGCTCTCCGGCGTGACGTCCCGCAGCCCGGCGACGCTGACAAAGTAGCCAGCATCACGGGCAGCCTGCTGGAGGCCCAGGAGCGTGTGCGATGGACCGTACTGGGCAAGCTCACTGCCGAGCACGCCGATCGTCTGGGACCTGCGGGTCACCAGGCTTCGGGCCGCGGTGTTGCGGCGATACCCGAGCTCGGTGATTGCCTGCTCCACGCGTTCCCGGGTCTTCGCGCTGACGTTCGGATGGTTGTTCAGCACGCGGGACACGGTCTGGTGGGACACGCCGGCCACGCGCGCAACGTCTTCCATGACGGGAGGACGGTTGGGGGCGGAATGTTCGGTGCTCACCCTGACACGATAGAGCACCGGTGCCGGAGATCAGCCGATGGCTGCTTTCGCGGCGTAGCGGCGATACCTGGCCAGGAACCCAGGGGCCGCTCCTGGGGTGGGGGCGGCCAGGTTGATTCCCTCAAGGCGCCACTCGGGCAGGGAGCCAGTGAGTACACCTGCTGCCTGCCGTGCGGCGCCGTCCGCTACGTACTCTCCGGGTTCGGGGACGAACACCGGCATGCCAAAGGCGGCTGCGGCCACCTGTTGGACTGCTTCCGATTGGGCGCCTCCGCCCACCAGGATGATCCGCCGCGCCTCCACGCCTTGCGCCTGCAGAGCCGCCAAGCCGTCGGCGAGGGAACAAACCACGCCCTCGACGGCGGCTCGTGCCACGTTAGCGGGGGTGTAGTTGGAGACTGTGATTCCGTGGAGGGATCCGGTGGCGTCGGGAAGGTTGGGTGTCCGTTCGCCTTCGAAGTAGGGGACGAGGGTCAGGCCCTCGGCTCCCTCGGGTGCGCTGAGCGCCAGGGAACCCAGCTCGGAAAGGCTGACCCCAAGCAACGCGGCGGTGGCGTCGAAAATCCGTGTCGCGTTAAGCGTGCACGCCAGCGGCAGGTAGTGTCCGGTGGCATCGGCGAAGCCGGCAACCAGCCCGCTGTCATCCTTTGCTGGAGTCGCTGAGACAGCGAAGACCGTTCCCGACGTTCCGATTGAGACAACAACATCCCCGACGGCGGCGCTGACGCCCAGTCCTGCTGCGGCGTTGTCTCCCGCGCCGGGTCCTATCAAGGCCCCGGTCGGCGTCTTCCCGGCCGCCTCCAAGGGGCCCACCACAACGGGCAGCACAGGTACGTGGCCGAGGGTGCCCTTGAGTACCTCTGGCAGGTACGTGCCCTGTTCCGCCGTGTAGTACCCGGTACCCGAGGCATCGGAGCGATCAGTGCGCAGCTGGTCCAAAGACGCTGGGCCGGTCCCGGGTCCGTGGCCTGCCAGCCGCCAGGACAACCAGTCATGGGGCAGGCAGACAGCCGCAACGCGTCGGGCGTTTGCGGGCTCGTTCCGGGCGAGCCAGCGAAGCTTGGTGGCCGTGAGCGACGCCACTGGCACCGTTCCCGTGAGCGAGGCCCAGTGTGCTGCGCCCGTCGGGGCATCTCCGTCGCCGGCCTCGGTGATCAGTTCCTCGGCATCACGCGCCGAACGTGTGTCGTTCCACAGCAGGGCCGGCCGCACCACGTCCCCTGACTCGTCGAGGCACACCATGCCGTGCTGTAGTCCGCCAACAGCCAAGGCCTCGACGTCTTCCAGTCCGCCCGCCTGCGCAATCGCTTCCTGCAGTGCTGTCCACCAGTGGTCCGGATGCACCTCCGTGCCAAGGGGGTGGGAGGCGCGTCCCTGGCGTACCAAGGCGCCCGTTTCCGAATCACGGATGACTACCTTGCAGGACTGGGTGGAGCTGTCGATCCCGGCGACAAGGGGCATGGAACTTTCCTTTGGGTGCAGCCGCCGGGTCCGGCACATAATGTCCGGACCCGGCGGCGGGCTGCTGTGGGGTTGGTTTAGCGGGCGCCGAGGAGGTGCTCGATGGCCAGCTGGTTCAGCCGAACGAATGCGAAGGAGCGTTCAGCGGCCTTATCGGCGTCGAAGCTCTCGAATGCACTGGAGTCGGCAAGCAGGTCTGCGGTGGTTTCACCCGCTGCCAGGGTGGTCTCGCCGAGCTCGAACACGCCCGAGGTGGCCAACGCTTCCTGGACTTCGGGATCGGCGCGGAAAGCGAGGGCGCGTTCCTTGAGGAGCAGGTACATGGCCATGTTCGCCTTGGCAGATTCCCAGACGCCGTCGTAGCCATCAGTGCGCGAGGGCTTGTAGTCGAAGTGGCGGGGACCGTCGTACGTGGGCCCACCGTTCGGGAATCCGTTCTCCAAGAGGTCCACGGTGAAGAAAGCGCTGGTGAGGTCGCCATGGCCGAACACCAGGTCTTGGTCGTATTTGATGCCGCGCTGGCCGTTGAGGTCGATGTGGAAAAGCTTGCCCGCCCACAGTGCCTGGGCGATGCCATGGGTGAAGTTCAAACCGGCCATCTGCTCGTGGCCCGTCTCCGGGTTCAGGCCCACGATGTCGCCATGCTCCAGTTGCGCAATGAATGCGAGGCCGTGGCCCACGGTGGGAAGGAAGATGTCACCACGGGGTTCGTTCGGCTTGGGTTCCAGCGCGATGCGCAGGCCATAGCCCTTCTCCTTGATGTAGCCGGCGGCGGTGTCAACGCCCTCCTTCATGCGGTCCAGCGCCGCGGAGAGGTCCTTGGAACCGTCGTACTCGCTGCCTTCCCGCCCGCCCCACATGACGAACGTGTCGGCGCCAAGCTCGGCCGCCAGGTCGATGTTCCGGAGCACCTTGCTCAGGGCGAAGCGGCGGATGGAGCGATCGTTGGAGGTGAAGCCGCCGTCCTTGAAAACGGGGTGGCTGAACAGATTGGTGGTGACCATGGGGACCTTGAGTCCCGTTTCGGCAAGTGCTGCCTTGAAGTTCTTCAGGATCAGGTCCCGCTCTGACGCGGAGGCGTCGAAGGGAACCAGGTCATTGTCATGGAACGTCATGCCGTAGGCGCCGAGGTCACTCAACTTGTGCACGGCTTCCACCGGGTCAAGGGCGGCGCGGGTCGCAACACCGAAGGGGTCCGCGCCGGTCCATCCGACGGTCCAGAGGCCGAAGGTGAAACGGTCCTGAGGGGTGGGCTGCGGGGTCATTCCTGCTCCTTTGCAAAGTGCGTCCTGAGGCGCGGAAGGGAAACACCTCAATTAGTTTTCAATCTGAACTATATGGGCCATAATGGATCATGGTCAATGGAAAGCAGCAAGAAAATCTTCCAAGCCGCGAGGATGGTCCATGTCAGTGAATGAGCAAGCCGCGCCGGGCCGCGTTGGCGATGTCCGCCGTCGTAATCTATCCCTGGTCCTCGACTCGATCGCGAAGACCGGAGATGCCAAGCCCAGCAGGGCGCAATTGGCTGCCGGTACGGGACTCACCAAGGCTGCCGTTTCCAGTCTCGTTGCGGACCTTGTGTATTCGGGCCTGGTTTCCGAGGTGGGCCTGTACCGGGACGGAGAACGTGGCCGTCCCGGCCAGGGCCTGGAACTGAACACCCGCCGCGGCGTGGTCGGCATGGAAATCAACGTGGACTATCTGGCTGTTGGCTTGGTGGACCTCGGCGGAGCGCTTCGATTTACCTCAATGGTCGAATCGCATAACAGGGGACTCGCGCCGGATGCTGTCATGGCCAGGCTGGGTGCGCTCGCGGCGGAAGCTGCGGCAGCAGCCACCAAGGAGGGTGTCGAGATCCTGGGCGGAGGACTTGCGGTCCCCGGGTTGGTTGACGAGCGCAACAACCTGGTCATATCTGCTCCCAATCTCCATTGGGAGCAGGAATACCTGGACCCGGGCGCCCTGCTGGAGGGTGCGCCGCTGGGAGTCCGGCTCTCCAATGAGGCCAACAGTGCCGCGCTGGGGGAGCTTTGGTACGGCGGCGGTGGGCAGGCCGACTTCCTGTACGTCTCGGGCGAAGTCGGTGTGGGTGGTGGCGTGATCATCGGCTCGGAACTGTTCATGGGGCCGGGTGGTTCTGCCGGCGAGCTGGGTCACGTCGTGGTGCATCCCGATGGCCCGCCGTGCTCTTGCGGTGGCGCGGGGTGCCTGGAAACCTTCGCCGGGCAGGAAGCCATCTTTCAGGCGGCGCGGATTCCGGAGGGATCCCTGTCGGAGCGGATGGCGGGACTGGTGGCAGCGCTGGTGTCCAAGGAGCCCAAGGCCAGCAAGGCGGTTCACGACGCCGGGCGTTACTTGGGCGTCGCGCTCGCCTCGTCGGCCAGGCTGATGGACCTTGAAGCCGTTGTCCTGGGCGGTCACTTCGCGGAGTTGGGTGACTGGCTTAAGCCGGCGGTGCTGGAGGGGCTGAACCGACATGCTCCGGGTTTGCTGCAGTCGGCGGACCTTCGCGTCTCGGGTTTGAAACACTCCGGCACCCTCCTGGGTGCGGCGGGCCAGATGATCCGTTCTGTCATTGAATCGCCTCTTGAATTGATCCTTGCGGGAAAGCTGGCCACGTGAGGCTTCCCGAATAATCATCAGTATGCTTAGTATTGATGGGTCAGGTGTTCGCGTTTTCGATCCCCACGAACAGGTGCCTCATGAGTACAGACAAATCAGCACACACCAGCACCGCCAAGGCCGCCACGGCTCCTGCTCCTGATGATTCCCGCAAGCCCGATAGTCCCGATGACCTGGTCAAACCCACGTGGATGTACATCCTCAAACGCACTTTACGCGAGTTCAACAAAGACCAGTGTCCTGATGCCGCCGCCGGGCTGACCTACTACGCCGTCCTTTCCCTCTTCCCGGCACTGCTCGCGTTGGTATCGCTTCTGGGCATCTTCGGAGACGCGGGCAAGACGACTTCCGCCCTCCTGGATATCGTCCAGAAGTTTGCCCCCGGGCCCGGTGTGGACGCGATGCGGCAGCCAATCGAAGACTTGACCAGGTCCAACTCCGCAGGGTTGGTCCTGGTCTTCGGCATCGTTGTGGGCTTGTGGTCAGCTTCGGGGTACACCACGGCCTTCGGAAGAGCCATGAACCGGGTTTACGAGGTGGATGAAGGACGCGGTTTCATCAAGCTGCGGGGAACCATGCTCGCAGTCACGGTCGTGGCAGTGCTGGGCGCCGGCCTGGCCGCTGCGATGTTGGTCCTGAGCGGTCCGGTAGCAGAGGCTGTGGGCGGCGCCATCGGCATGTCCGGAGCATTCCTCACAGTATGGAACATCGCAAAGTGGCCTGTGCTCATCGCGCTGGTAGTGGTCATCATCGCCGTGCTCTACTACTTCACCCCCAACGTGAAGCAGCCCAAATTCCGCTGGATGAGCCTGGGTTCCTTGATCGCCTTGGTGATCTTTGCCCTCGCATCCCTTGGCTTCGGCTTCTATGTGGCCAACTTCAGCAACTACAACAAGACCTATGGGGCGCTGGCCGGCGTGATCATCATGCTGCTCTGGCTCTGGATCCTCAACATGTCCCTGCTGTTCGGCGCGGAGTTCGACGCCGAGATGGAAAGGGGCCGCCAACTGCAGGCCGGCATCGAAGCCGAAAAGAGCCTGCAACTGCCGCCCCGCGACACGAAACGGAGCGATAAGGCCCAGAAACAGGAGAAAGAGGATATCCAGCGCGGCATCGAACTCCGCGAGAGCCACAGTGATGAGAATGAGCGGAAAGCATAAGGAGCGGCTTCTTCCGGGACGGCGTCGCTCGTGCCATGGTTGGCAGCATGCAGACGGTATTTGAAGCGGCCGGCGGGGAGGATTTCTTCATCTCCTTGGCCAATGCGTGGCATGAGAGAGTGAAATCCGATGAGGTGGTGGGGCATGCGTTCCGCCACGGCGTCCACCCCGAGCACACTAAGCGACTCGCCGCCTACTGGGCCGAGGCACTGGGCGGACCGCCTTCCTACTCGGAGCACTACGGCGACGAGTCGTTGGTGGTCAGGATGCACAGCGGGAACGGCGAGCACCAGGACATGGACGCCAAGGCGATCGCTTGCTTCGATGGGGCCCTGGACGACGTAGGAGTCAGTACCGGCGAGCTGCGCACTGTGCTCCATGACTACTTCGCCTGGGCCACCGCACATTCCATGGCTGCCTACCCGGACTCGGCACGCGACGTCCCTGCCGGACTGCGCATCCCCACATGGGGTTGGGACGGCCTGCTTTCCCGCTGAGGCTCTTGCGTCGCCGGGGAGCGGTGTGCCGTCACCACCTCCTTTCCCACCCAGAGACCCCCAGTCGCCCGCTGGATGCGGCGCGCCGCCGAATGCTGAAGCCATTGTGGGTCGTAGCCGCACACCCCACGAATGGAAAAGCGGGCCCCTGCCGTGACCTTGGCAGGGACCCGCTGGTTTGGATGTGATCCGTCCGGGATTCCCAGCCGAACGGATCACACGTTCAGGCGTACGGGAGGACGAGCTCCGCGTAGCGCTGCTTCATGGTTTCCAGGACCGAGTCCCCGTCCGCGTCCCAGATCTCCTGGTTGAAGATTTCAACCTCGATGTCGCCCGTGTATCCGGCGTCCCTCACCCAGGTTCCGATGGTCGCGAAGTCGATGACGCCGTCGCCCATCATGCCGCGGGAGAGCAGCGCGTCCGCCGCGATCGGCAGGTTGAAGTCGCACACTTGGTAGGAAGCGATGCGGCTCTCCCGGCCGGCGCGTTCGATCTGGGCTTTCAACTCCGGATCCCACCACACGTGGAAGGTGTCGACGGCGACGCCGACGGCCTTCGCGTCATACGGCGCGGCGAGATCCAAGGCCTGGCCGAGCGTGGAGATCAGAGCGCGGTCTGCCGCATACATCGGGTGCAGCGGCTCGAGGACCAAGCGGACACCGTTCTCCGAAGCGAACGGGACCAGTTCCTCGAGGCGGTCAGCTACGCGTTGTCGTGCAGCCACCACGTCCTTTTCGCCCGGAGCAAGCCCGCCCACCACCAGGAACAGCTCCTGGGTGTCCAAGGCGACAGCTTCACGGACGGCCTCGAAGTTGTCCGCCAACGCCGCAGCTTGTCCCTCGGCGTCAGCTGCCGTCAGGAACCCGCCACGGCACAAGGAGGAGACGCGGAGTCCGGCGTCCTTGATCAGCTTGGCGGCTTTGTCCAGTCCGGCTTCGGCCACGCGGTCGCGCCACGGGCCGATGGCAGGGATGCCGGCGCGGGCGCAACCATCCACGGCTTCGGCCAGCGTCCACTTCTTGGTGGTTGCGCTGTTCAATGACAGCCTGGAAAAGTCCGACAGCCGGGAGAAGTCCGCGCTCATGCGCCCACCCCGTTGATCCGCAGGTAGTCGGACATCCGGAAGGCCGCCAGCGACGGATCCTTCAGCAGGCCTGCCTGGTCTGCCAGCTCGAAGGTCTTGGCCAGGTGCAGGACGGAACGGCCGGAGTGCAGCCCGCCCACCATTTGAAAGCCGGGCTGTTTGCCGTTGAGCCAGGACAGGAACGCGATACCGGTCTTGTAGTAGAACGTCGGTGCGCTGAAGATGTGCTTGCCCAGCTCGCGGGTGGAGTCCAGGATGGCACGCGCCTCGGTGCCGTTGCCGGCGTCGTACTTCTGCAAGGCGACCGAAGCGGCAGGGTAGATGGCCGCGAAGATGCCCAGCAGGGCGTCCGAGTGGTGGGTCGCGTCGCCGTCGATCAGTTCCGGGTAGTTGAAATCGTCGCCGGTGTAGAGGCGGACGCCTTCCGGGAGGTTGGCGCGCAAGGCGACCTCGTGCGAGGCGTCCAGCAGCGAAACCTTGACGCCGTCCACCTTGTCCGCGTGTTCGCGGATCAGGCTGAGGAAGGTCTCGGTGGCCACCGACACATCGTCCGAGCCCCAGTACCCCGCCAGCGCGGGATCGAACATGGTGCCCAGCCAGTGAAGGATGACAGGCTGGTCCACTTCCTGCAGGAGGGTGGAGTAGACGTGCAGGTAGTCGTCAGCCCCGGAAGCCACCTTGGCGAGGGCGCGTGAGGCCATCAGGATCACCTTGGGGCCGGCTTCGCTCACGACGGCGATCTGCTCCCGGTAGGCGTCAATCACGGCCTGGATGCCGGCTGCGCCGTCAGGGAGGGTTGCGATGTCCAACTGGTCAGTTCCGGCGCCGCATGAAACGAGGTCCTGGACGGACTTACCGGCGATGGCGGCGTTGCCTGCAGCGACGACGGAAGCAGCCTCGGCGCCCGTGCGCTTGATGAGCTGCTGGGTTGCTGCCCAGTCCAGGCCCATGCCGCGCTGGGCGGTGTCCATGGCGTCGGCAACGCCCAGGCCATAGGACCAGAGCTCGTGGCGGTAGGCCAGGGTGGCGTCCCAATCCAGCTGTGCCGGTGCGCCGGGAGTGTTGTCCGCAGCGACTTCCGGGATGACGTGGGCCGCGGCGTACGCGCGGCGGGCCGTCAGCGGAGCACTCGGCTTGGCCCACGAGGTGGCGGGCTTGAGGCGGTACTCACGGGTTCCGCCGTCGTCGGTGGGAAGGATGAGTGACGTCATTAGAGGGTGATCTCCGGGATGTCGATGGTGCGGCGCTCGGCCGAGGACTGGAGGCCGAGCTCGGCCAGTTGGACGCCGCGGGCTGCGGAGAGCAGGCCGAAGCGGTGCTCGCGGCCGGCGACGACGTCGCGCAGGAATTCTTCCCACTGCAGCTTGAAGCCGTTGTCCAGCTCCGCGTTGGCCGGGACTTCCTGCCACTGGCTGCGGAAGGACTCGGTGACGGGCAGGTCCGGGTTCCAAACCGGTTTGGGAGTGTGGGCGCGCTGCTGCGCAACGCACTTGTTCAAGCCGGCGACGGCGGAACCGTGCGTACCGTCGATCTGGAACTCGACCAGTTCGTCGCGGTAGACACGGACGGCCCAGGAGGAGTTGATTTGGCCGATGACGTCATCGCCGCCCGGGGTTTCGAGTTCGAAGATGCCGTAGGAGGCGTCGTCTGCGGTGGCCTTGTATTCCTTGCCGGCCTCGTCCCAGCGTGCGGGGATGTGCGTGGCGGTCTTGGCGTTGACGCTCTTGACCTTGCCGATGATGCCCTCGAGCACGTAGTTCCAGTGGCAGAACATGTCCGTGGTCATTCCGCCGCCGTCTTCCTTGCGGTAGTTCCAGGACGGACGCTGGGCAGCCTGGACGTCGCCTTCGAAGACCCAGTAGCCAAATTCGCCGCGGATGGACAGGATGCGGCCGAAGAAGCCTTCGTCCACGAGGCGGCGGAGCTTGACCAGGCCGGGGAGGTACAGCTTGTCATGCACGACGCCTGCCGTGACGCCGGCTTCCTTGCCGATCTGGGCCAGTTCGATGGCTTCTTCGAGGGTTTCAGCCGTGGGCTTCTCGGTGAAGATGTGCTTGCCGGCGCGCATGGCCTTCTTGAGGGTGGCTGCGCGGAGGCTGGTCATGGAGGCGTCGAAGACGATATCGACAGTGGGGTCGTTGATCACGGCGTCCAGGTCAGTGGTCCATTCGGAGACCTTGTGGAGCTCAGCGAGTTCACGGATCTTGGCTTCGTTGCGGCCCACCAGGATCGGTTCAACCTGGACCTTGGTGCCGTCTTCAAGGGTGAAGCCGCCGGCGTCGCGGATGGGCAGGATGGACCGCAGCAGGTGCTGGCGGTAGCCCATGCGGCCGGTGATGCCGTTCATGGCGATGCGGATCGTCTTTGTTTCGAAGCCCATGTTCTCTCCAGTGCTTTGGTGTGTTGCCCGCGGCGGAGCGGGAAACCAGTGCGAATACTGTGCGGGAAAGCGCATTCCCATTGCTTCGATGATGCACTATGTCCCCTCGGATTGGCAAGCGCTTTCCCAAAACTGGATGAATCCTGACATAATTTCGTTAGCGCCAGCCCCGACGCTTGCAGACAAGGAGGGTCCCCGTGGCCGCCAGCACACTCAGTGAAGTTGCCCGTTTGGCAGGGGTCTCCCTTGCCACCGCCTCGCGGGTCCTCAACGGCTCATCCCGGAAGCCGGCCGAAGGCATCGCCGAGCGCGTCCGTGAAGCCGCGGACAAGCTCGGCTACGTTCCCAACGCCCAGGCGCAGGCTCTCGCTAAATCCAGCTCCGGCCTGATTGGCTTGATTGTGCACGACATCGCCGATCCCTACTTTTCGGCCATTGCCCGCGGAGTCCAGGAAGCCGCGCGTGAGCAGCACCGCATGGTGCTGCTGGCCAGCACATCAGGATCGCCGTCTGACGAGAGGGAGGCCGTTGCCGCCTTCGCTGCCCGCCGTGCCGACTCCATCGTCATCGCCGGTTCGCGCTCGGCCCGCCCGGAAGACCAACAGGGCAACGTCGAACTGGCAGCGGAACTCGACCGCTATTGCCGCAACGGCGGGCACGTGGGAGTAGTGGGTCATTCGATCGTCGGTGCCACCACTGCGGAGGGTTACCACGTGGTTGCGGTCCCCAACGAGGAACTGGCCTCCGGCCTTGCGCGCGAATTGGCGGCTTCCCATGAGGGGGAGTTCCTGATCGTGGCGGGCCCCGACGGTCTGTTTACTTCCGACGATCGCGTTCGCGGCTTCCAGCGCGGCCTCGCTGATTCCGGTCGGACCGCTGCCGAAGTCATCCGCACCGGCTTCAACCGTTCCGGAGGCTATGACGCCGGGTTGGCCCTCGCCGAGCGCATCCAAGGGTCCAAGGACCGACTCTGCATCTTCGCAGTGAACGACGTCATGGCCATCGGCGTCACGGCGGCGCTGCGTTCGGAGGGCGTCTGGATCCCGCGCGATGCGACGATAGCCGGCTTCGATGACATTGAAACCCTGCGCGATTTCCGGCCCGCGCTGTCCACGGTCTACTTGCCGCTGGAGGATATTGGGCGGCTCGCTGCGGGCGGGGGAGAAGGCGGCTCGGTCACTGGTTCCGTCAAGCTTCGCCGGAGCACCGAAACTCCGGTGGAAACCGCGTGATCATGGCTTGAACGTCCATCAAGGGTGATCTGGATCACGGGCCCCTGACGGCGGGCGAATCGCCCTGTCTCGTGTCCATCGTGCTCGCGCGGACATAAGTGGGCTTTTCGATCCTTTCGTGACGTTGGTGCGCAATATTTCTACGCTGGATAGCTTGACTTGCACTCCACATGTACCCCTGCAAGTCTTCTGGTTCACACAGAATCCCTCTCGCCGCACTCCTGGGAATGGGATCTGGACCGGTTTTGTGGAGGCAGATTGGTAAATTTCGAGCGGGCGGGAACCCATCGATTTCGCGGTTTAGTTGAAGATGTTGGAACAGTAATTTCGAGGGCCAAACGTCAATTTGACGGGGCTCCGATGCTGGTCGTTCAAGGCGAGTGCAGACATAGACGGCAGCTCGGGAGGGGTTGGACCTTCGATCTGGCAACGTTGAATGGACGCTCCCTCAGTGTGATGCGGTGCAGCATATCCCCGGAGTCCTCGAAAGCCGTCCAAAGCTGGCTGTCAAAACATCAATGCTCGCTCGTGGGAGCCCTAACCGTAGGAAATGTACTAACCGTTCAGGGGCGAATGGCCATTGACGGAAACGGCCTGCTGGTACTGCAAGTGCAAAAAATTGCAGAGAATTTCAGCTCGTCGGGCCCGTTGCATGCCCAAGATGCGCGAACCAGACAGAGTCTGCTGGCCGCTGGTGCACCAGGATCTCGAGTCAACGGAAGTTCTATTCACTGCGGCGGGAAGATCAAGCCGGCTTTCCCAAAGACACTGAAGAAGATCCTCGTTATATCACCGGAGGACAGCGAAGGCTTGGCTGATTTTTCGGGTGAGATCGCCACATCAAGACGACTCCTGACTGTGACTTATAGGAATTTTCGGGGTTCAAGCGATGCTGCGCCCGAGCTACTGGAGGCCTTGATCAGAGAAGCCAACGAGGCCAGGTATGACCTGATCCTGATTATTCGTGGCGGGGGCGACTGGGCTTCGCTCCGCCCGTACAACCACCCCACAATGGCCCTGGCCGTCGCTTGCAGTAAGGTCCCTGTGGCTAGCGCCATTGGGCACAAGTCCAACACATCGATGGTCGACAGGGCTGCTGCCTTTTCGTTCACCACTCCGACGGCCGCCGGAAAAGCCCTGAGCGCTGCAGTCTGGAGCAGCGCGAAGACAAACGGTGCCGACACTAAGAACAGGAAGGGGGCGAAGCAGACCTCGTTGGTACGGTCCGTGCCCGGCATCTCCGATGAGGCAACTACGCAGCTTCGATCCGCGCGCGAGGAAGCCGCTTCGCTCAGGGAAACTGTCGACCTCGTTTCCCGGACCCATATTTCCGACCTGATTGGAATCGCAGTTCGACGCGTTAGTCTTCTCTCCAAAGGAGTGTCGGTACTCACGGTAACTGGGTGCGCAAGTGTGGTCATGTTTCAGAACGCCATCCTGCTAACGCTGGGCGTCACAGGAAGCCCGCTCTCCAATATCTTGTTTTCGGTCATGATCCTGGTCATCAGCTTTGTTGCACTGAAGGCTCAGCGTTCACGCCGCCTGGGCGCCACCCAGCCGGCACGTCGGGACATGAAACGTCCGCCGGAGAACTTTTACGCATGGCGGGACCGGATTAAGCGAACAGTGACTGTTAGAGAGCTGCGTCAGTTGATACGCCATAACCCGCGATCGAGATAGCCCATACGCAGCTGCATCCGCATGTGACCTGAGTCCGCGTCGACCAAGCAGTACCTACGCTGGGCGGCAAGTGCAGGCTGCCGCCGTCAACTCGTGAAACAGCTAAGGAAATCAGAAAATGACTAGCAGAAGGATGACCGGGGTTCGTCTCGGCAGTTCACTTCGCACCCATCGACGTAAGCAACGACGCGCTCTGGAGTTCACAGGAGATGTAGAAGGCTACATTGACAGGATCAGCGCACGGTGCCTGAGGTCGGTCTTGATCGTTTGTTTCTCTGTAGCTTGTCTCTATTTAGTCGTATGGCTGATTCCCATGACACAGCCCATGCCACAGCTCTCGATCGGGTCTATTTCCGGAGCTTCGCTACTCGCCACATATGGGGTGTTGGGTGCTCTTGTTTTTGCCGTATATGTTGCGGCCCGCTCGCTGCCCAAAACAGGGAAAGATGCGCGTCCTGCATCAACTTTTCTTCTGAGCAGGATCGCTGCGCTTTGCCTGCACGCGTCGACGGGACTGTTTATCCTTACTGCGGTGGATATGTTCTACGTCAGCCATCGCGTTGACGTCCTCAGGCTTGCAGGCTCCGCGTTCTTTGGGTTACTGCTGGCGTTCCCATCAGCCGAGGCGCAAATACTTACAGATCAGATATCCCACGGACGAATAAAGGAGGTCCGCAGAGAGGTCGATATCAACAAGACGCGGGCTGTCCTGCAACGTCTTCCAGGAAACCGACCCACGAGAGGCAATACCATCAGGCAAGCCTTGGCGGCAATTTTGGCGTTTCCCTCCTCGATATCGGCAGTCGTTTGGCTCTCCACCGGGAAACCGAACCTGGCGACGCTCACCCTCGTTTCGGCCCTGATTATGACGGTCATTGCGTTTCTCAGCCTTCAACACCATTTACATTCTGTGTATCGATCCTTGAACGCAGACATCGGCATGTTCTCAGTCTTAAAAACTCTCGTATTGATCAGCTTGGCGTTGTCTGCAATTTCGGCCGCTCCGACGGATGCGGACCGTTGGCCATTTTTTGTCATTGTCGGCTTGGCAGTAGTCTTGGTTCCTTTCTGGATTCTCGTTATATTTTGCGTCCCGCTGCCGCTAACAGGCGTCCGCGGGATTGTCCTGCACTCGGTAGCGCGGACGGAGGAGCGAAAGCTTCGGCGACTGGAGAGGGAAAGAACTTCGACTAAGAAACCAAAGGTCAATAAGCTTGCGCTACTGAGTCTCACCTCGTTCGCACCGGCCCCCTTCGGCTTTGTAACTGCCTTGGCGGCATCCAGAGAAGTCGATGCCTCCGGAGAACGAGGAAAGCTAATCGTATATACGGTCTACGTCACCACTGCGCTTATTCTTGGATCACTCGTCAGCTTGCTGATCGCGCTTCCGTCAGTGGTGGCCAACCTCTAGATCCAGGAGAGCGGGCACCAGGGGGTTGGCAGCTTCGTTGGCTGGACCGGGCTCTCATTTCAGTCCTCGCCCAGCGTGAAGCCGTGCAGGAACTCGGCGTCGCTCAGGACGTTCGCGGGGAGGTCGTCCGCGACGAATTCCATCATGATGTCCAGGTCCTTGCCGTTGCCGCGGAGCACATCCGACACCGTCTGCCACAGCAGTTTCCGTGCGCGCAACGGATGGCGTTCGGCTTGCGGCCCCCACGAGAAGCAGTGGACTCCAACCACATGCGACAGGACCTGGTGCAGTGACTCCAGCGCCTGCTGGTCGGAAAGCCCCACGGCGGGCTGCCAGTAGGTGCCGACGTTGCCATGGCCGACGCGCTCCAGGAGGCGCAGCGTTGTGGCGGGGGAGTCGGTGAGGGTGTTGCCGTGGTACTCGAAGGCAATGGCAATACCTCGCTCCTCGGCGAGGTCCGCGATGCGGCGCGTGTCGCGGACCACCGCGTCCCAGTGCTCTTCATTGGCTTCCGCTGAGCCGAGTTCGCCGGCCCAGATCCGGATGCGCGGGGCGCCCAACGCGGCAGCGAGGTCCAGATCCCGTGCAAAGTCTCCCAAGGATCCCGCCCGGTAGTACGAACCCAAGGACAAGACCACGAGGCCCGCTTCTTCGGTGACCGCCTTGGCATGGGCGGCAGAGGCAGCATCGCTGACATGCACATCCGTGCCCCATTCGATCCCGGCGAGTCCGGCCTCCGAGGCGATACTGACCACCTCATCGATGCCCTTGGCCCGGAGGGTGACAGAACAAATACCGGGCGTGAGGTCCGCCAGCAAGGTGAGGTCGATCATTGCTTCAGGATACCGGGAATGCGCTTACCCGAACAGTCTTGGGGTCCATCCGCACACATTCGAACGCTACGTGGACTTGTTCAGCGTCCTGCCCATGATCGCCTGCGTAAGGGCATCGATGACTTCGGCGTTCGCCAGCGGGTTTCGGATCAGCGTAAAGTCAACGTCTCCAACTGGCGGCAGGTCGAAACGCTGCGTGATCACCTTGAGGTCCTCCGGCACCAAGGACGCGGGCATCACGGCCACGCCGATGCCCGCACGAACCGCTGCCAGGACTCCGCTGATCTGCTTGGTGCTGCACGTGATCCGCCAGGTCCGGCCCGCGGCTTCCAGCGCATCGATGGCCAGTTTCCGGCTCAGGCTCGGCGCGGGGTACGCGATGAGCGGCACGGGTGCGCCCGGCTCCAGAACAGTCTGTTCCAAGCCAACCCAAGCGAAGTTGTCGTGGCGGACCACAGTGCCGTCCTTGGCTCCGGCCACCCACTTCACGAAGACCAAGTCCAGTTGCCCGGCGTTGAGCCGCTTGTACAGTTGGTCGCTTTGGCTGACGGTCAGTTCGAGGTTGATCTGCGGGTAGAGCTGCCGGAATTCGCGCAGGATCCGGGGCAGGCCTGTGATGGCGAGATCGTCCGCTGTGCCGAAGCGAAGGCGGCCGCGCATCGCCGATCCGGAGAAGTAGCGTGCCGCGGAATCATGGGCCGCGAGGATGCTCCGGGCAAAGCCGGCCATGGCATCTCCGTTGTCAGTGAGCCGGACTTCGCGGGTATCGCGGGCCACCAGGATGCGCTTCGCAGCGGTCTCAAGCTTGCGGACGTGCTGGCTCACGGTGGGTTGGGCAAGGCCCAGGCGCTCGGCGGCCTTGGTGAAGCTCAGCGTCTCTGCCACGGCCAAAAAGGAGCGGAGCTGGACTGGTTCAAACAACGGAACTCCTCAGGCATTGGGCGGAATTTCGGCGTCGCGTAGAAGGCATCATTGCATTTCGCAATCCTAGTTATCATCCCGATACGCTTCCACAATTGCTGCTGGCAACCATAGCGTTAAGTCCATCCCACCGAAACTCTCGATCCGAGGACTACTTTTGGCACCCCCACCGCCTTCAGCGGCAAACGTCAGCCAGCCCGTCATCGATTCCCTGTCCGCAGGTCCTTCACCGGAGATCAACCAGCCGGACACCGTCACCCAGCCACTCGCCGTCGTCAGCGAAAAGCTGCCCTGGCGGCACACCTTCATCTCGTTGAAGGTCCCGAATTTCAGGATCTTCGCCATCGGCCACTTCATTGCCGTGATCGCCATCTGGATGCAGCGCATCGCGCAGGACTGGATGGTGCTCCAACTGTCCGGTTCGGTCACCGCCGTCGGAATCACGGTGGCCCTGCAGTTCATGCCTTCGCTGTTCCTTGGCCCCTGGGGCGGCATGATGGCCGACCGCTTCGCCAAGCGGAAAATCCTCATCATCTGCCAGTCGGCCGCAGCGGTCCTGGCCGCAGCCCTGGCGGCGCTTTCCCTCACCCACACGGTCCAGGTGTGGCATGTGTACGTGATCGCACTTGTCCTGGGCTTCGTCACGGTGCTTGACCAGCCCGCACGCCAGGTCTTCGTCAACGAACTCGTCGGCCCCACGTACCTGCGCAACGCCATCAGCGTGAACTCCACTACCTTCCAGTTGGGCGGCCTGATCGGTCCGGCGTTGGCCGGCTGGCTGCTCACTGCCGTGGGTGCGGGCTGGGCCTTCGCCGCGAACGCGGTGGCCTGCTGCTCAACGGTGACCATGCTGATGATCCTCCGCAAGGACCAACTCCACCTCAGCCAGCCGACGCCCCGCAAAAAGGGAATGCTGCGTGAGGGCCTGCAGTACGCCCTCAGCAAGCGCACTATTTACTGGCCATGGCTGATGGCAGGCTTCGTGGCGGTTTTCGCCATGAGCCTGCCGGTGCTTTTGGCGGCTTTCGCGGACCACGTGTACGACGCCGGCGCCGGAGGCTACGGCCTGCTGAACGCCATGGTTGCGCTCGGTGCGCTGACGGGCGCCGTGGCGTCCACCCGGCGCAGGCAGTTGCAGTTGCGGTCGGTGGTCCTTTCGGCAGGACTGTACGGACTGATGCTGGTGCTCTCTTCGATGATGCCCTCCATGGTCTGGTTCAGCGTGGCAATGGTCCTGGCAGGGTTCTGGTGCCTCATGTTCCTGACAGCGGCGAACCAGATGGTCCAGACGAGTTCCAACATGAGTATCCGGGGCCGTGTCATGAGTCTGTACCTGGTGGTCCTCATCGGTGGGCAGGCGATCGGCGGCCCGGTGATGGGCTGGCTTGCCGAACACCTCGGACCCCAGATCGGCATCCTGATCGCCGGCGGTGTTCCGGCGACGGCGGCTGCCGTTGTCGCCGTCGTACTGGCCCGCAAATCATCGCTGCAACTCAAGGTGGACCTGCGCGATCGACGCCGGGTGGTGCGCATCGTGGCGAGGACCCAGCCGGCCTGACGCCCCGCCGTGGCGCCCCGTCCAAGCGGTGTTACTGCGAAGCCGCCTGGACGGGAGCCTCCTGGGGACGTCCGTGGGTGACCCGGTGGCTGACGCGGTCTGCTGTGTCATCGATGCGGACCAAATGTTCCACGGGCTCCATGTAGAAGCGGGCGTTGTTGATGGCGCCCTCTTCCACGCCGAAGATGACCACTCCGGTCAGCTCATGCGGTGTGCCGTCCCGCCACGACCCCTGCATGTGCAGTTCGGTCCACACCTGGCCTGTGGTCACGCTGTGGGACACCATCCGTACCTTGATGTCCGGGACACCGGTGAAGAGCTGTTCCCAATTGGTGCGGATGGTCTCCCGGCCCGTGAACCCCCGGGTGGGGTGGGCTGGAGTTTCATTGACGTAACCCGGCGAGAAGCACTCCGCCAGGGTTTCAAGATCGTGCTTGTTCGTGGCTTCCAGCAGGCGGTGGATGACGGCGAGCGGACCCGCCCCAGCATCGTCGGTGAGAGTCATAGGAGGACCTCCCGGATAGGTGATGTACCTACGATTTTAGGCTCGGGGCTCCACAAGAAAAGACCCTTGGCCGTGCGAAGTGTTCGCATGGCCAAGGGTCTTGCTGGAGCGGGCGACGGGAATCGAACCCGCGTATCGAGCTTGGGAAGCTAGCGCTCTGCCATTGAGCTACGCCCGCGTTGCTTCCGCATGAGCCGAAGCGAATCCCAGCTTAGCGCAGTTCCAGGGTTGTCCAGGACAAGGCACGCTGCTACTTGAAGAGCTTCAGGCTGTTCCACCCCGAGCCCACCTGGGAGTACGTGGTCCACTGGCCGCGGCCCAGCCCGTAGTTATAGAGGTTGCCCTCCATGGTCTGGGCGGTAACTCCCCGAGTGCCCGCGCCGGTCAGGCCGAAGCTGGGGAGCAGGTTGCGCATGTACTGCCAGCCCGTTCCCACCGTCATGGCCGGCCCGTAGAAGCCCGCCCAGCCATCGCCGCGGTAGTTGATGAGCTTGCCGGAACCGGTGCGGGCCAGGATGTCGTTGGCGCCGTCGCCTTCCCAATCCGCCATGGTTAGCTCCATGCCATTCCAGCCCTTGCCGATGATCTGCGGACCGCTGAGGGCCCCGCCGAAGGTATTGGGGTAGTAGCGCAGCACGCCGTCCGGGAAGTACCCCACCACGCTGGGCCGCGGGTGCGCGTGGGACCATTTGCCCACCGTGATGGTCACCTGGTCCCAACCACCGTTGCCCACCACGACCTGCCCGGCGAAGCCTCCACCAGGAAGTCCGCGGTAAACGCCGAGGACGCCGTTGTTCCACTGGGCAAGGATGTCGTAGACGCCATCGATGTCCCAGTCCACTACGAAGCCCTGTTTCAGGCCGGTCCAGCCCGAACCGATCTGTACGGGCGCCGCGTAGTTGCCCACCGCCGTCGCCGGGTAGCGCAGGAGCCTTCCGGCGGAGTCGGCGGCAACCAGGTCCGCACCGGACTTGATGCTCGCGCCGGCCGCCGTGTTGCCGGCGAAGTACTGCTCCATAGTGGGGTAGCCGCGCCGGTTCATATCCGTGGCCAACGCGACGCCGACATACCGGAGGTGCCACGGCTCGTAGCTGTAGCCCGTAGTGCCCGTGTAGCCGTTGGGGTACCTGACAATGAAGCCGTATTTGTGGGCGTTCGCGGCCACCCACTTGCCGGCCGCCGTGTCACCGAAGCAGGTGCTCAGCCCGCAGGAACCGTTCTGGTTGCCCACGTCCACGGCCAGGCCGGTCTGGTGCTCGCTGTAGCCGGGCCGGGCGGAGATGGTATCTGCGTATGCTTGCCCGTAAATGCTGACGTAGTAGGCGTACACCTGCTGCTGCTGGGCGTAGGATCGGTAGCCGCTCACGATCGAGAGGCCGCCCGTACCGGCATCCGCGGCGCCCTGGAACAGGCCGTTGAGCCACGCAGCGGCCTCAGCGCGCAGGAACTGTCCCGAGCCGCGGGCGTTGATGAGGTCTCCGGGCGCATAACTGGCAGGATTCAGGGGCCTGGATTTGTTGACCAGCACCGAGAAGCTGGCGGGATCGCCCACCGGGTCCACGCTGGGGAGCGGGTTGACCGTGGCGGGGACGGCGGTTGGGGCGGATAACGACGCCGGAGCGGACTGCGGGGCGACGGCCGCCTTAAAGGCGCCTGCTTGAACTGCGCCTGTTTGAACTGCGCCTGTTTGAACTGTGCCCGCTTGAACCGTGCCCGCCTGAACCGTGCGCTGCGGTGTCGCGCCGGGAAGCGCTGCACCCGCCGGCGCGGCGACGGCGACACTGCCGGCCACGGCGATGGCGAGGAAAGCCGCTCCGGCTGCCAGCCGGCGTCGTACTTTTCCTGCGAAAGTCTGTTGGTCAAAAGCCTGCATTACGCCCCCAAAGTGATTAATAGCAGCCGCAGGAACTCTACCGGGCTTTGCGTGCGGCTGTCAGGTAACCATTCGGTGAAGGCTCGTGTGGCCGTGTGTCGCGGGCCAGCGCGGCTGACTATTCTGAAGGTGTTAGCTGCAGTGTATGGGGAACCGGGCTACGACCATTCGACCGTACGCCGAAAGAGGTTTCCGTGGCATTTGCAGCGCATGAAGTGGTGATCAGCAGGGACGCCATGACCGTGTTCGAGTTCCTCATGGACGGCATGAACAACTCGCTGTGGCGCACCGGAATCCGCAGCATCGAACTCCGTTCCGGCGTGCGCGGTGAGAAGGGCGCTGTGTACCAGCAGACCCTCACCGGTCCCGGTGGACGTCCCATCGCCGCCGATTTCGAGATCACCGAAGCCCGCCCGGGCGCGGAAGTGCGCTTCGAAGTGGTGGCGGGACCAGCCAGGCCCAGCGGCGGCTACTACCTCAGCACCGAGGGAAAGACCACGCGGCTCAGGTTCGCACTGGAGTACCACCCCAAGGGCTTGCAGAAGCTGATGAACGGAATGATCCAGAAGACCATGGAAGCTGAGGTTGCCCAGCTGGAGCAGCTCAAGACGGTGATCGAGTCCGAATCCGCCGCCTGATGGATCCCGCCGCCTGGTGGGTGGCCAGGCCGGCTGGCGACCGGTCCGGGCTGACAGCAACCAGGCCGGCTTGAGCCCTACTGGGCCAGCTTGAAACCACTCCAGCCGCCGCCCACGGTGACCGGTGTGGTGAGCCGTCCTGAGGTGAGGTCCCAGTACTCAAGCACGCCGTTGGTGCCCAAACCGGCAACACCCGTGGTCCCCGGTCCACCGACGCCCTGCAGCGCGCGAATGCCGCTGTAGTCCGTCCACGCCGCGCCGACGATCGGACGCGCTTCCTGCCGCGGAGTGGCGAGCCCGCTGCCACGGTAGAGGCGGAGATTGCCGTTCGCCTCCACCGTGAGCAGGTCCTGGAAGCCGTCCGCGTTGTAATCCACCATGCTCAGGCGCACAGCCGGGTTGCCCGTGCCAATGGCTGACTGGCTCCTGATGTAGGAGAGCCCCGAGTTCTTATAGAGCCACAAACCGCCCGAACCATCCATGGCAACAATCTGGGGGAGCCGGTTGTTGGCGCACCACTGGCCCACGGAAATGGTGAGCGACTGCCACCCCTGGCCCAGGACACCCGGCGACCCAAAGCCACCAGAGGCCTTGCCCGGGTACACCAGCAACTGCCCGTCGTTTCGCTGTGCGATCAAGTCGAAGACGCCGTCACGGTCCCAATCGGAGACGAACAACTCCTTGAGCCCCGTGAACCCTGCCGCGATTTTCCGCGCTGCGCCATACTTCGCGTTGCCCAGGGACTGGTACGAGTACACCGAACCGTCCCCGCCCACCGAGACCAGGTCGGCAGCGCTGCGGATGGAAGCGGATTTCAGGTCCACCGTGGGCGGTTGGTGCTTGTCGCCCGGCTCGCAGGCACCCACCGGGTCCGTGGGCGGGGTAACCGTTCCACCAGGGCGGGTGGTGGTTCCGGCCGGCAGCGTGGTGTAGCCGAAGAAGTTGACCACGCCCCACAAGGTGTAGCGGTTGGGGGTGGTCTGCCAATTACCGTCCGTGTACGTGATACCGATGCCCATCACGTTGAACCGCGGATCCCTGAGCAGCGCATCGTGGCCCGGCGAACCCTTCCACCACTCCACGAGTTGCGCGGCATCCCTGTCCCAGCGGACCGCGATGACCTCGCCCGCCCCGTTGTTGGGGTTCATGGCGCGAGGGTCCGTCCAGAAGTTGGCCCTGTGCTGGATCACTTCACGGCTGGCGATGTTGTTGGACCACTCCTGCGCCAGGTTGGCCACGGTTGCGTGGTACTTCACGGGGGCCAGGCCAAGGGAGGCCCGGTAGCTGTTGATGGCGTTGAAGACGGTAAGGATGGCGGCTGAGTTGTTGTCCGGCAGCAAAGCCAGGGCACCATCCTCCGTGGCGGGGTCGCTGCTGGGGGCCTTGCCGGGGAAGGGGGTTTCGCTTGGGGCCTGGCTGGTGCTTGGGTTCGGCGCCGGAACCGGGCCGGTGGGCGTCGGGGTGGCCGTGGGCGCTGTTGCCGGCGCTGTTGGCGTCGGGGTGGGGGTTGCCGTTGGAGCAGGCGAAGCGATGGTGCCAGGGCCGGGCGTCGCCGTTGGAGCGGTTGCAGTGGCCGACGGCGTCACCTCCGGCGAGGGCCCAGCGGCCGGGGCGGAGGGCGTCGGGACAGGTGACGGCTCGGGATCGGTGGGTACCGGGCCTGCATCTTCGGCGCCGGGTACCTCGGGGTCGGCGGTCTCCGAAGACGGGCCGTCTGGACCCCAGGACGGGCCGATGTTCGGAACGGGCGGAGGAGACTCGATGGTCGGTTCGACGGCGACCGGCCGAGTGGGCACGGAGCCGGGCACCGTAGCGGGACCCGGGTCCGTCACAGTGGGGCCGTTTGGCTCTCCGCCGGGGGCGGCGGGTTCAGCCGAAGGGGAGCCGACCGCCGTCGTGCTCGGTTCAGGAGCTTTCAGGCCGGAAGGTACGCTGCTGGACGGTGTGGTGCCGCCGCCAGGAACCGCCTCTGTTGCCGGCAGGAGTTGGCTGGAACCGGCTACTGCCAGTGCCAGTACTCCGGCCACCACAATTGCCGCAGGCGCTGCCAATTTCCCCACAATTACCCCGCGAATGCTCGATGCCCCCAAAGTCCGGGCGCGGCTTAACCTGTCCGGGAACTATAGTCGCACGGGACGGCGAGGACAATGCATGCGGTATTTTTGATGCTGTGCTGATCTCTGACCGCGATATTCGTGCCGAAATTGACTCCCAACGGATTGTCCTTGAACCGTACGACCCCGCGATGGTTCAGCCGTCTTCCGTGGACGTGCGGATCGACCGGTTCTTCCGGCTCTTCGACAACCACAAGTACGCCCACATCGACCCCTCCGAGGAGCAGCCTGAGCTGACGCGCCTGGTGGAGGTGGAGGGTGACGAGCCGTTCATCCTGCACCCGGGCGAATTCGTGCTCGGCTCTACGTACGAGACCGTGAGCCTGCCCGACGACATCGCTGCACGCCTCGAGGGCAAGTCGTCGCTGGGCCGCCTCGGTCTGCTGACGCACTCCACCGCGGGTTTCATCGACCCCGGTTTCTCCGGTCACGTGACCCTGGAGTTGTCCAACGTGGCCACGTTGCCCATCAAGCTGTGGCCGGGCATGAAGATCGGCCAGTTGTGCTTCTTCCGGCTGACCTCCTCCGCGGAACACCCGTACGGCTCCGGAGAGTACGGCAACCGCTACCAGGGCCAGCGTGGTCCGACAGCCAGCCGGAGCCACCAGAACTTCCACCGGACGGCCATCTAGGCCTGCGCTGAGGGGTTGGCTTCCGGCGCTTTGGGGCCGGCCAACGGGCGGGGCATGGGTCAGGCCGGGGTGCGCTCGGGGGTGCGGGGCGGGGCTTTGGGAGTCTTGCGGAAGGCCTTGACCACGGGCTCCACGAACCGGGCGGCCAGCGGACCCATGACGGCCATGATGAGGACGTAGGCCGTGGCGAGGGCCGCGAGTTCGTGCGGTACAGCCCCGGAAGCGACGGCCAGGCCGGCGATGACGATCGAGAACTCGCCGCGTGCGATCAAGGCTGCGCCGGCGCGGAAACGTCCCGGTACGGCGATGCCTGCCCGCTTGGCTGCCCAGAAACCCGTCAGGATCTTGGTGGCTGCGGTGAGGACGGCCAGCAGCAGTGCCACGCCGAGGACCGGAGGAATGGACCGTGGATCCGTATTGAGGCCGAAGACCACGAAAAAAATCGCCGCGAACAAGTCTCGCAGCGGTTCGAGGATCCTGGTGGCATTGTGGGCCGTGGCACCGGAAATGGCGATGCCCAACATGAAGGCACCGACGGCGGCGGAAACCTGCAGTGCCGAGGCAATACCGGCCACCAACAGCGCCAGGCCCAGGACGTTGAGCAGGAACACTTCGGAATTCTCGCTGTGGATGGCTTGGGATACACGGTGGCCGTGCTTCAAGGCGATCACCAGGATGACCGTCACGACGGCGAGTGCGATCCCCACGGTTTGCAGTCCGCCGAGGAAACCAACGCCGGCCAGGATCGCGGTGAGGATCGGCAGGTAGATGGCCATGGCGAGGTCCTCGAAGACCAGGATGGAGAGGACGACTGGAGTTTCGCGGTTACCGATCCGGCCGAGGTCCGTGATCACCTTGGCCGCGATGCCGGACGAAGAAATGTACGTCACGCCGCCCATGACGATCGCTCCCACCAAGCCCCAACCGAGGAGCACGGCGATGCCCGCACCCGGGATGAAGTTCATGATGAAGTCCAGGACGCCGGCTTGCCAGGAACGCCTCAGCCCGGTGACAAGTTCGGATGCCGTGTACTCCAAGCCAAGCATCAACAGCAGCAGGATCACGCCGATTTCGCCGGAAAGGTGCGCGAATTCGTGCATGCCGTCCAGTTTCACCAGCCCGCCGGCGCCGAACGCCAGGCCGCCCAGCAGGTAAAGCGGAATGGGTGACATGCCGATCCGGCCAGCCAAACGGGCCAGCAGGCCCAGGCAGAAGACGACGGCGCCCAGTTCCACCAGGGCTAGCGCGAGCGGATCCACGGGTCAGCCGTTGCGGAGGATGCCGGCGGCCGAGTCAAGACCTTCCTGCGTGCCGACTGCTACCAGCAGATCGCCAAGGTGAAGGACGACGTCGGGTGCCGGCGACGGGACTACCTCGCCTTCGCGCATGATCGCCACGATGGAAACCCCACTGCGGGTGCGGATCTGCGCTTTGCCCATGGGTTGGTTGACGAACGGGGAGTCGGCTGTGATGGAGAACTGCCGGGTGACGATGCCGGGGATTTCCCGATGTGCCTCGGCCAAGCGCATGGCGACGTGCTGCCCGCTCAGGAGGTTGCCCAGGCAGGACGCTTCATCCGCGGTCAGCGGAATGGAGGCCTGGCACGTATCGGGATCGTCCCACGTCGAGACGAAAAGCTCGGTTTCGCCCTCGCGGTGCTCAACCACGCCAATACGACGGCCAGAAGCCGTGACGAAATCCTTGCGGACACCAAGGCCCGGGAGTTCGGTCTCTTCCACGTTCATATGTACACCTTAACTCTCTTGCAACCGCCGTGAAGCGGCGTTCGCGCTCAGCTGTAGCCGGGCGTTCAGTTGTCCGGGACCACGGCGATCCTGGCCTTGCCGGGCGGCTTGACCGGCAGGATCACCAGGAGCCCCGCCAACAAGACCACCATGATCCCGAGGATGCCCCATCGTTGGGCTCCACCTTCTTCAACAATCGGAGCAGCAATTGTGATGCACAGCGTGAAGAGACTGGGCGCCAGGAAGCTTACGGCGCGTCCGGTGGTGGCGTAAAGGCCAAACAGTTCCCCGGATTCACCGCTGGGAGCGAGCCTGGCCAGGTAGGCGCGCGAGGAGGACTGGGCCGGGCCCACGAACAGGCAGAGCAGGAGCCCGAACACCCAGAAAGTGTTGGTTCCGGGCCACTCGTTGCCGAAGAAGACGTAGGTGCCGTTGCCCAGCACCAGGATGACGGTTCCTGCAACGAGCAGGCCCACCAGCGATATGACGATCACTGCCTTGGGACCGATCCTGTCATCGAGGAAGCCGCCGATGATGGCACCTACGGCTGCGACCACGTTTCCGAAGATCGCAAAAAAGATGACGTCCTTGAGCTCGAAGCCGAACGTGCCTGCCGCGATCACCCCGCCAAAGGTGAACACCGCGGCCAAACCATCGCGGAAGATGGCGCTGGAAAGAAGGAAGAAGATGGTGTGCGGGCTTGTCCGGTAGATCGCCCCGATGCGCTTGAACAGCAGGCGGTAGGAGGCGAAGAAGCCCAGCGACGCGGCGTCCTTCCTGCCCGGGAGCTCGGGCACGGCGAACAGCACAGGCAACGCGAAGACGAAGAACCACAACGCGGAGAAGACGGCCACGAGCCTGATGTTCAGGGAGTCCTGCGTGGATGAGCCAAACCATTCAAAGGATGGTTGGACAAACAACTGAAGGACCAGGAGCAGCGCCACGATGCCGCCGAGATACCCCATGCCCCACCCGAAGCCGCTGACCTTGCCGATGTTCCGGGGCGTGGAGATCTGGGCCAGCATGGCGTTGTAGTTCACGCCCGCGAACTCGAAGAACACGTTGCCCAAAGCGATCAGGCAGACCCCCAGCAGCAGGAACCCCGGCTGGGGGAAAACGAAGAAGCACAAGGCCGTGAGCACGGCCGTGGCAGCGGTGTTCACCCCGAGCCACAGTTTCCGGCGTCCGCCGGCGTCCGAACGCTGGCCGGTCACGGGTGCCAACAAGGCGATGGCGAGCCCGGCCACCGCCAGGGCTGCGCCGAGGGCTGCCGACGCCGTGTCCTCTCCGCCGAACGCGTTGGAGGTCAAGTAGACGGTGAACACGAATGTGGTCATGACGGCGTTGAAGGCTGCCGAGCCCCAGTCCCAGGCCGCCCAGGCGAGGATCTGCCCCTTTTTGGAGGCGGCCGGGCCGGAGGCAAGCTCGGACGG
The DNA here is from genome assembly GCF_044748905.1 of Paenarthrobacter sp. NPDC089714. Taxonomy (NCBI): domain Bacteria; kingdom Bacillati; phylum Actinomycetota; class Actinomycetes; order Micrococcales; family Micrococcaceae; genus Paenarthrobacter; species Paenarthrobacter sp. NPDC089714. The sequence goes on along the minus strand of NZ_JBIVGX010000017.1, from coordinate 62,249 downwards.
GGGAGGGGAAGCTTCGGGAACTGCAGCCGCGTTCATGCCTGAATGCTATCGGGACACCACGGCGGGCCGTGGTGCGACAGACCGCGGGCTTCATAAGGCCGGAGGTTGTCCACATAGCGCACTTTCCGGCGAAAACGCCCTTAACCCCTTGATAAACTGGAACAACCGAACCCAACGTATGCACCGCTTGCTCCAACTTTTGACAATTCCTTCCTGACTTTGCGGAGACAACATTGATCACAGTTCTCGCCATCACCTTTGTCGCGGCAACTGTGGCGCCTTTGATCTTCAGCAAACTCGGCAGGAACGCGTTCTACGCACTCGCGGCGGTACCGGCAGGCGCTTTCATCTGGTTGGTCCTCCAATACGCACCTGTCTATTCAGGCAGCGGCCTCGAGGAAGTCCTGCCCTGGATCCCCGACCTGAAGCTTGAGTTCGCTTTCAGGATGGACGCCCTGGCTTGGGTGATGTCCCTGCTGATCCTGGGCGTAGGCACCCTGGTGCTGGTGTACTGTGCGCGCTACTTCAAGGACAAGGACCCTGGCCTTGGCGGCTTCGGTGCCCAGTTGCTTGCGTTCGCCGGGGCAATGTTCGGTTTGGTGACCTCCGATGACCTCCTGATGTTGTTCATCTTCTGGGAACTCACCACCATCCTGTCCTACCTGCTGATCGGCTACGCCCGCACCCGCCTGGCCGCCCGCCGGTCTGCCTTGCAGGCGCTCATGGTCACCACGGCCGGCGGCCTTGCGATGCTCGTGGGCCTCATCATCCTCGGCCAAGCTGCGGGGACGTATCGTATCTCGGCCATCCTCGACCAAGCCGGGACGCTCATGGCCGGGCCCATGCAGGACGCGGTGACTGCCGCCGTCGTGCTTGTCCTGGTGGGTGCCATCACCAAATCCGCGCTTGTTCCATTCCACTTCTGGCTCCCCGGAGCCATGGCCGCGCCCACTCCTGTCAGTGCCTACCTGCACGCAGCGGCGATGGTGAAGGCGGGTATCTACATTGTTGCCCGCCTGGCGCCGGGCTTCTCCGAATCGGACTTCTGGCTTCCGCTGGTCCTGGGGCTGGGCCTGGCCACCATGCTGATCGGCGGCTACCGGGCACTGCGGCAGACGGACATCAAGCTCATCCTGGCCTACGGCACGGTCAGCCAGCTCGGCTTCCTCACCATGGTGGTGGGGCTCGGCCAACCGGATGCCGCCCTTGCGGGGCTCGCGCTGCTCCTGGCACACGGGCTGTTCAAGGCCACGTTGTTCCTGGTGGTGGGCATCATCGACCACCAATCCGGCACCCGCGACATCCGCAAGCTCTCCGGCGTTTTCCGTTCCTCGCGCGCACTGGGCGTGGTCGCTGCCATTGCGGCGGCGTCCATGGCCGGTGTTCCTCCCTTGGCCGGGTTCGTGGCGAAGGAATCCGTCTTCGAGACGTTCGTCCACTACGCCACGGGGCATGATGCGCCGGCGTGGGGCATCTGGATCCTGGTGGGCCTGGTGATCGGATCGATCCTCACCTTCGCCTACAGCGCGCGATTCATGTGGGGTGCCTTTGCCACCAAAGCAGGCGTGGAGCCCACTCCTTTCAAGCCGATCAAGCCGGCCTTCCTTGCCGCTCCCGCGATCCTGAGCTTCCTGACCATCGCCTACGGCTTCTGGCCGGTTCCCGTGGACACGTGGATCCAGCCGTACGCGGCGCTGTTTGCGGACCGCGAAGGAGCGCCCGACGCCGGTCACCTCGCTTTGTGGCATGGCCTCACTCCCGCTTTGGGCCTGACAGCGCTGACATTCGTCGTGGGCGCGGCCATGTTCTACGGCCGCAACGCAGTGTCCCGTGTCCAGGGCCTGGTTCCCGACTGGATCGATGGCGACCGGTCGTACCAGCACACCATCGGCGCACTCGATGACATCGCCGTATGGGTCACCGGCCGCACCCAGCGTGGTTCGCTGTACTTCTACCTGACCGTCATCCTTACGGTTGCGTTCGCTGTTCCGCTCGCAGCCTTGATCGCGGCCAACAAGCCCCTCCCTGAAGGCGTGTATTTGGTCGATCCCAACTCTCCGCTGCAGATCATTGTGGGGATCGGGATCATTGTTGGCGCACTCGCCGCAGTGCGGGCCAACAAGCGCTTCCTCGCCGTCCTCATGGTGTCCGTGACGGGCTACGGCATCGCCCTGGTGTTCGCGCTGCAGGGCGCACCGGACCTCGCACTGACCCAGATGCTGGTGGAAACCATCGTGCTGGTGGCCTTCGTGCTCGCGATGCGCAGCCTGCCCGCCGAGCTCCGGGACCGCACCGGCGGACGGCTGCGGGTGATTCGCGTGATCATTGGTGCAGCATTCGGCATCACCATGATCTTCGTGGCGATCTACGCCATGGGTGCCCGCGTGGCTACGCCGATCTCCCTGGACTTTCCACGGCTGGCGTACGAAGGCGGCGGCGGTTTGAACGTGGTCAATGTGACCCTGGTGGATATCCGCGCGTGGGACACCTTCGGCGAGATCTCGGTGCTGGCCGTCGCCGCGACCGGCGTGGCCAGCCTGATCTTCGTGCGCAGCCGCGGTGACCGCATCAGGACCTCAGCGGCGGTGCCGGAAGGCAGCGTGGGGCGCCGCACCGACGTCGAACGTGACTCCCGCGACAGCGCCACGCTGGCTGTGGCGCGGAAGTTCAGCGACGTTACCCGCGACGCCTGGCTTGTAGCCGGCCGGACCCTGGCTCCCGAGCGGCGCTCGATCATTTTCGAGGTGGTCACCAGGCTCATCTTCCACTCGATGATCGTGTTCTCCATCTATCTCCTCCTGGCCGGCCACAACCTGCCCGGCGGTGGTTTTGCAGGCGGCCTCACGGCCGGCCTGGCACTGACCATCCGGTACCTCGCGGGCGGCCGCTTCGAGCTGAGCGAAGCCGCGACAGTGAGTGCCGGAACCCTGCTGGGAACGGGACTCGCGACGGCGGCTGCCTCCGGGTTGGTGCCGCTCTTCCTGGGCGGACAGGTGTTCCAGAGCGCCATCATCGAGTTCTGGCTGCCCGTGTTCGGAGACATTAAGTTCGTGACCTCAACCATCTTCGACATCGGTGTGTACATCGTGGTGGTGGGGCTGGCGCTGGACGTCCTCCGCAGCCTTGGCGCGGAAATCGACGAGCACTTCGAAGGCAAGGGCGCGCCCATCGCAGAGGATGACGCCGCAGAGACCGCCGCGGCCGGGAAGGGTAAAGCATGAGTATCAACCTGACCTTGCTGATCGTCATGGGCGTCCTGTACGCCTGCGGCATCTACCTCATCCTGGAACGCAGCCTGACCCGCGTGCTCTTGGGGCTGATGCTCCTGGCCAACGCCACCAACATCCTGATCCTCACCACCGGTGGTTACGCAGGGCTGGCGCCGTTGTTCACCAAAGAGACGGACCCCGGAACGTACAACGATCCGTTGCCGCAGGCCCTGATCCTGACCTCGATCGTGATTTCCTTCGCGGTGACCGCGTTCATGCTCGGCATCATCTACCGCACGTGGGCCCTGGCCCGGCAGGATGAAATCCAGGACGACATCGAAGACCGTCGCGTCGCCCAGACGCCGAGCTTCGACGCCGAAGACGACGCCATTGTGCCGCTGGAAACCTCGGAGTTCGCCATCACCCCGTCCACTCCGGAAGAACGGCTGCACCCGGAAGAAACGGAAACCCCCAAAACGGCCCAGAGCCGGGAAGGAGGCAGCGCGTGAATCTCGCTAACCTGTCACCGCTCGCTGTCCTTCTCCCCATCCTCGGTGCCGCACTGGCCTTCGTGTTGATCCGGCACACTGCCGCCCAACGCGCCGTCAGCATCGGCATCCTGAGCCTGACGTTGCTCCTGGAATCCTTCCTGCTGATTTCTGTGTGGGACGGTGGCACCACCTCAGTGACCCTCGGTGGCTGGTTGCCGCCGTGGGGCGTGGTGTTGGTGGTGGACCAGTTCTCCTCGCTCATGCTCGTGGTGTCCACGGTGGTGAGCCTCGCGGTCCTGATCTACGCCACCGGCCAGGGCATGGCCGATGGCGACCAGGAAGCGCCGGTCTCCATCTTCCACCCCACCTACCTGATCCTGGTGGCGGGTGTTTCCAACGCCTTCCTCACCGGCGACCTCTTCAACCTCTACGTGGGTTTCGAGATCCTGTTGACCGCGAGTTACGTCCTCATGACGCTCGGCGGAACGGGGCCCCGCATCCGGGCCGGCGTGACGTACGTGGTGGTTTCCGTGGTGTCCTCGGTGCTGTTCCTGATCGCGATCGCCATGATCTACGGCGCCACCGGAACCATCACCATGGCGGACCTGGCCATCAAGCTTGCTGAGCTGGACCAGGGCACGCAGAACCTCCTGCATGTGATGTTGCTGGTGGCCTTCGGCATCAAGGCCGCCGTGTTCCCGTTGTCCTTCTGGTTGCCCGACTCCTATCCCACCGCACCCGCGCCGGTCACCGCGGTGTTCGCCGGCTTGCTCACCAAGGTGGGCGTGTACGCGATGGTCCGCACTGAAACGCTCCTGTTCCCAGGGGATACGCTGAACACGCCCTTGATGATCGTGGCGCTGCTGACCATGGTGGTGGGCATCCTCGGTGCCTTGGCCCAGAGCGACATCAAGCGTCTGCTTTCCTTCACCTTGGTCAGCCACATTGGCTACATGGTGTTCGGCCTCGCGATGTCCTCCATCACGGGGCTTGGGGCCGCGGTGTTCTACGTGGCGCACCACATCACCGTCCAGACCAGTTTGTTCCTGGTCACGGGGTTGATTGAGCGGCGCGGAGGTTCGTCCTCGATCGACCGTCTGGGCGGGTTGGCCAAGCTCTCGCCGCTGCTTGCCGTGTTGTTCTTTGTCCCGGCCATGAACCTGGCAGGCATCCCGCCGTTCTCCGGGTTCCTCGGGAAGCTTGGCCTCCTGCAAGCAGGTGTCGAGCTAGGCACGCCCCTGGCCATCATCCTGGTGGTGGGCGGAGTGGTCACGAGCCTCCTGACCTTGCTCGCCATCGCCCGCGTGTGGAACAGGGCCTTCTGGCGCAAGCCCGAGGACGCTGAATACCCGGATCCGGTGCTCCTGACGCCCGGCCGTGCCGGTGTCCTTCCCCGGACCATGGTGGGTTCGACGGCCGGACTGGTGGTCTTCGGTGTAGCGCTGACTGTCTTCGCCGGACCGCTTTTCCAACTGTCCGGCGGCTCAGCCGAGATCATGCTCGACCGTTCGGCCTATATCCACTCCGTCCTGGGTGATAACGCTCCGGTGCCCGCCGCGGTGCAGACAGGCGGTGCCAAATGAGCCGCAAACCGATCTCCTTCCGCACCGAACTCCCACTGCTGATCTGGCTGGTGATTGTGTGGGGTGCCCTGTGGCGGGATTTCAGCCCCGGCAACCTGTTGTTCGGCGCGCTCATCGCCATTGTGGTGGCCAAGCTGTTCTACTTGCCCCCCGTTGAACTGAGTGGCCGCTTCAACATCCTCCGCGCCATTCCTTTCGCCTTCATGTTCCTTGGCAAAGTGGTGGCAGCGAGCTTCCTGGTCCTCTACCTGGCCGTGGTCAAGGGACCTAAGGTGCGCAGCGCCGTCGTCGCTGTTCCGCTGCGGAGCCATGCCGACCTCATGGTGACGGCCACCGGCCACGTCATCTCCCTGATCCCGGGCTCGCTGGTGGTGGAAGTGGACCGCTCCACCTCCACGCTCTACCTGCACGCGCTCAACATCTACGGAGAGGAAGATGTGCGGAAAATCCGGCACGAAGTACAGGACATCGAAGCCGGACTGATCAGGATCATGGGCACCCGCGAGGAAGTGGCAGCCCTTCGGGCTGAAGCCCCGGGCATGGAAGGAGCCTCACTGTGAAAGAACTGGTTCTCATTGTCACGGCTGTGATCCTCAGCCTCGCCGCGGCCGGGGCGATCATCCGGATCGCCGTTGGGCCGTCGTTGCTGGACCGCGTGCTCGCTTCCGACGTACTCCTGGCCATCCTTGGCGCTGCGCTGGCGGTGGATATGGCGGTCAACCGGCACCTGAACAACCTCATGCTCCTGGTTGCGTTGGCCGTGATCGGATTTATCGGATCGGTGACCGTTGCCCGGTTCGTGGCTGAGCGAAGGGGACAGGCCAATGACTCCTGATGCAACCGGCGTGGACCTCGTGATCGACGCCGTTACGGCAGTGTTCCTGGTGGTGGGCGCCCTGATGTCACTGGGTGCGGCCATCGGGTTGTTGCGTTTCCCGGACCTCATGAGCCGCATGCACGCGGCCACCAAACCGCAGGTGTTGGGCTTGTTCCTCATGCTTGCCGCGATCGGGCTGCAGATGCGCACCTGGTGGGTGTGGCCCGTGCTGCTGGTGGCTTGGATCTTCCAGTTGCTGACGGCACCCGTTGCGGCCCACATGGTGGGGCGTTCGGCCTACCGCACCAAGCATGGACACCGTGAATTGCTCACCAAGGACGAGTTGGAAGCCGTGGTACAGCGTGCGGCCGAGGGGCGCTCGGAGGACTAGGGCAACGCGGGGTCACTTCCGGCCCATCCGGACGTCCGCCATGGGCCGTAAGGATCCCCGCGTTGGTTTTAGACGATGTCCTGGGACTTGGCGAAGCGGGCGATGGCGCGCTGCGTACCCCGGCTGGCCAGGACCTGGATGAGGGTGCTGACAAACGCCGAGATGAGGGCAAACGTCAGCGCTGAGCGGAGGCTCGTCTCCATGTCATCGTTGCCTTTGGGCGGCTTGTTGCCCGTGGCTTTTTCCCATCCCTTGTTGACCAGCTTGGTGCCAAGGAAACCCGCGCCGAGGCTCACGCCTGCGCCCAGAAGCTTGAGGAAGAAGTTCATGCCTTCAGCCTAACCTCAACAACCCGGCGGATCCTGCTTAGCCCCGGCTCGCCCTCTCCTTGAGGAAGGCGGCAAGGGAGCCCGGTGGTGCCAGCACAGGAACCACCTCATGATCCGCGGTCCACATGGCATCAACGGAGTCGAAACCGGAGATTTCCCGGAGCAGGTAGTACGTGGGCGGCATGAGTTGCAGCTTGCCCTCAGCCTCCGCGGACAGGATTCCGTCAACGGGCATCCACAGTGACTGCCACGCCTCAGTGGTCTGGTGTTGCGGTGCGGCGTCCGGGGCAGGCTTGGCAACGTAAAAGTAGGTGTCGAAGCGCTTGGGCATGTCCACGGGCGTGATCCAGTTGGCCCACGGCCGAAGGGCGGACGGATCCAACGTGAGGCCGGCCTCCTCCTGGACCTCGCGGATGGCGGCGGTGAGAACAGTGCCGGAGCTCTTGCCTGCCTGGCCACCAATCGCGGGGAAATCCGGCTCTGCTGCGGCGATAGAGCTCAGTCGCCACTCCTTGGTGTGCCGTTCCATAAGTTCGGGTGAGTAGTCCCAGCCCTCGGAATCCGCGGCGTCCACGCGGCCTCCGGGGAACACCACCATGCCCGCCGCGAAGTCCATGGTGGACACGCGATGCTGGACAAAGGCCTCCAGCCCTGCAGACGTATCGCGGAGCAGGATCACGCTGGCTGCAAGGCGGGCTTCGGCTACTGGCTTGGCTGCGTCAGGATGGCTTGGACCAGGAGTTTCCGTCATGCTGCCATTGTCTCAGCTACGTTGTGCGGCCCGGTCTGCGACCCCAAGGGCGGGGAATGGGGCGCAAAGCGGACCCAACAATGGGGGTGGGGTGACGTTGTGGGGCCCGGTCTGCGCCCTAAGGGCGGGGAATGGGGCGGAGAGCGGCCCCGCAACGGATTTATGACCCGCTCCATGACCCCGTAAACCCCTTCAGGTGTAAACTGAACCTCGCCCATAAGGGCAGATTGATAACGACAGGGGAGCGCCGCCGTCGAACCTGCAGCGATGCAGGAGACGCGAGGGCGCTGAGAGTGCGGACAGCCGCAGACCCTCGAACCTGATCCGGTTAGTACCGGCGCAAGGGAGTCGAGCTTCTCAGAGTGTCCGGACCAGGGCGGCGTGAGCTGGCCGGGGTACCGGGGAGCACTTTCCCCTCCTGTAACCTCAGGAGGCAAAGAAATGACCACGGCAAGCGTGAAGAAGACCAGTAACAACTGGCGCGTTGTAGACATTGTGGTGGCAGCGTTGATCGCCATCGCCGGCGGCGTGATTTTCTGGGCATGGTCCCAGGGCGCCGCAATCGTATCCATCCCCATGAACGCGGCCTACCCGCCGCTCACCGGCCTGATCGCCGGCGGCTGGATGATCCCGGCGGTGCTGGGCATGCTCATCATCCGCAAGCCCGGTGCGGCGCTGTTCTGCGAGGCCGTGGCCGCTACCGGCGAGCTCATCATGGGCTCCCAGTACGGCACCACGGTGCTCATCTCCGGCATCCTGCAGGGCCTCGGCGCCGAGCTGGTGTTCGCAGCGTTCCGTTACAAGAAGTTCAACCTGCCCACCTCGCTTCTCGCGGGTGCGGGCGCTGGCCTCTTCTGCGGCCTGAATGATTCCTTCCTCCCGTGGGGCTGGAACATCGCCTACGAAGCCGTCGACAAACTGGCCTACATCGCATTCTGCACAATCTCCGGTGCGATCATCGCCGGTGCCCTCTCCTGGGTTGCCACGCGCGGCCTGGCGAAGACCGGCGTGCTGAGCGCTTTCGCATCCCGCAAGGCTGCGTCGGAGCCTGTCTTCAACTGATGGCCGCCACAAACAGCGGCCGGCCCGCCGCCATCTCGGCCGAGGGCTGGGGATGGCGGCACGCCGGACGGTCCACCCCCGCCATCCACGGACTGGACCTGCGGATCGAGCCCGGGGAGCGCGTGCTCCTGCTGGGTCCCTCCGGAGCCGGCAAGTCGACGCTCCTGCACGCCTTGGCCGGGGTGTTGGGCGACGAGGAAGACGACTCGGACGAGACCGGCTCCCTGCTGATCGACGGCGGACTGCCGCGCGAACAGCGGGGCCGCGCCGGTTTGATGCAGCAGGACCCGGAAACGCAGGTGGTGCTGTCCCGCGTGGGCGACGACGCAGCGTTTGGTGCCGAGAACCTCGCCGTTCCGAGGGCAGAGATTTGGGCGCGCGTCCATGAGGCGCTCGACGACGTCGGGTTGCGTACCGCTGCAGATGGCGGCCTGGCGCTGGACCACCCGACGGCGGCACTCTCCGGCGGGCAGAAGCAGCGCCTTGCGCTTGCCGGCATTCTGGCGATGCGGCCAGGGCTGCTCCTCCTGGACGAGCCGACGGCCAACCTGGACCCGGCCGGCGTGCTGGAAGTCCGCGACGCCGTTGGCCGCTGCCTGGACAAGACCGGTGCAACCCTGGTGGTGGTGGAGCACCGGGTATCGGTTTGGAAGGACCTCGTGGACCGGATCGTGGTCCTGCAACCCGGCGGAGGGGTTCTCCTGGACGGGCAGCCGGACCACGTGCTTTCCGAGGCCCGCACCATGCTCATTGATGCGGGCGTGTGGGTTCCCGGCTACGTTCCACGGACCCGTGCACGGACCTTCGTCCCCGAGATGGCACCGTTGCTCCTGGCAGCACAAGACCTGGCTGTGTCCCGGGAGAAGCCCCGGCGCCGCGGCTTCAAGAGCATCCCGCCCGTGCCGGTCCAAGCCGGCGTGACCGCGCAGGTCAGGGCCGGACAAGCGTTAACCATCACGGGTCCGAACGGTGCGGGCAAGTCCACGTTCGCGCTCACGGTGGCGGGCCTTCTGGCGCCGGTGCACGGCAAGGTGTCTGCCGCCGTCGAACTTTCCCAGGGCGCCGGGATCGATCCGTTCGCGTGGAAAGCGGACCAGTTGATCTCCCGAATCGGCACCGTTTTCCAGGAACCGGAGCACCAGTTCGTCACGGGCAAGGTCCTGGACGAGCTCATGTTCGGCCCCAGGCATCTGGGCCACGGCGAGGAACGCGTGGACGAACTGCTTGAGCGGCTGCGGCTGACGCACTTGGTGGACGCGAATCCCTACACCCTTTCAGGCGGTGAAAAGCGCAGGCTGTCCGTGGCGACGGTCCTCGCCGCACATCCCCAAGTGCTGGTGCTCGATGAACCAACCTTCGGCCAGGACGCCAATACCTGGGCCGAACTGGCCTCGTTCCTGTCGGAGCTGTTGGACCAAGGAACGGCCGTAGTCTCGGTGACCCACGACGAGGAATTCAGTGCTGTCCTTGGCGGCGCGGAACTGCACCTCACGCCGGCGAACCAGGCTGAGAAGCAGGAAGCTGGTGCGTCATGAGGGAGGCCTTGAGCCTGAGCGGCAACCATGCCCTGTTGACCCGGGCCAACCCTTTGGCAAAGTTCGTGGCCGTTTTCCTGATTTCCATGGTGCTGGCCCTGTCCATCGACTGGGTCTCGGCGTCGATCGCGCTGGTGGCAGAGCTCGCGCTGTTCCCGCTGGCCGGGCTGACGGTGCGGCTTCTGTGGGTCCGGGCCTGGCCGCTCATCGTCGCGGCAGCGATCGGCGGCTGGAGCACTGCGATCGTGGCGCCGGACAGCGGCGCTGTACTGCTCGACGTCGGACTCTGGTCCATCAGCGAAGGTTCCCTCCAGCTGGGGCTCGGTTTCATGCTGCGCGGTTTGGCGATCGCCTTGCCGGCAATCCTGCTGATGACGTGCACCGACCCGACGGACTTGGCCGACGCGCTGGCGCAGAAGGCCAGGCTGCCGCACCGCTTTGTGCTGGGCTCCCTCGCGGCGATGCGGCTTGTGGGCCTCATGGCGGAGGAGTGGCAGACCATCGGCATGGCCCGGCGTGCCCGTGGTGTCGGTTCCCAGGGCAGCCCGGTGCAACGCTTGAAGGCCACGCTCGGGCAGAGCTTTGGGCTCCTTGTCCAGGCTGTCCGGAGGGCCTCCAGGTTGGCCGTGACCATGGAAGCCCGTGGCTTCGGCGGTGGCAAGCGGACCTGGGCGCGCGAATCCACCTACTCGCTGCTGGATGTGTGGGTGTTGCTCGGCGGGGTGGTGATCGCCGCGGCCGCCGTCTCGACGGCCGTGGGGGCAGGAACGTGGAGTTTCGTCTGGCGGTAGGCCACGCCAGGCGCGCAGCGTGAGGCAACGGAGGGAGCCGCAAGCCCCAAGCCCGCGGCTCCCTTGTTTAGCCGGGCTCCTAACTGTCCGCCTTGTCCGCCTGGATCTCATCGAAACCGGCGCGGGTCAGGAACCCAAGCTGGGCTTCTTTTTCTTCCAGTTGGACGATCGGTCCCAATTCGAAGCACGTCGCTTCCAACCTGCGAAGGGCCTTTGCGTTCCGGGCATCCGGTTCCACGATGATCCGGTCCTTGCCTGGCACGGAGAACATGTACTTGATGAGCGAGGTCGCCAGTCGCGGCGTGAAGTGCGGGATGGGACGCGTGGCCGGCGCCAACAGGAGGTGCATCCCGATGTCCCCTTCACGCGCAGGGTAGACCTCGCCCACGGGATCGTGCAGGGGTTCGTAGGTCTGGAACAGGGCCAACGGCTCGCCGTCGAGGACCACCAGGAACGCATGGTGGGTGTCCAGGGAGTCCAGGAACTCGTAGATGCCCAGGACCTCCTCGCGCGGCTTTTCCATCATGCCCCAGAACTTGGCGCGGGGCTGCGAAACCCACTCGTGGATGAAGTCGATGTCCTCGGCAGGAACCACGGGAACAATCCGGAGCGAACCCCAGCCCTCAAGCTCTTCTGCGTAGATGGTGGTGCGGACGGCGAAGTCCTGGGTGGTGGTATTCATGTGCTTCCTTTTGTGCGATGCGATGCGATGCGATGCGATGCGGTGTGTGCAGGTGCGAACTGAGGTGATGCGGTAGTGCAAAAAACCGTGGCGAAGCCAAGCGTCAGGCGTCTTTGGCGAGCCGCTCCCAATCCGTGACCACGGGTACCAGTTCCCCGGTGGACCACAGAGGCAACTGGTCGGAGAAGTGTGGATGGTCCGGCTTGCCCGCGGCTCCGAACGGGACAATCCACCGGCTGTTGCTGCGCTGGGACAAGTCCCAGACATAACGGGCAACGGGCCCACGGAAGCTTCGATCCTCCACGCCGGGGAGGCTTTCCGTGCAGAGGACGCACCCTGTGTCTCCACTGAGCCGGGCTTCGGGGGCAGAGCCGGTCCAACGTCCGGGAAGCACGTGGACGGGGAGGAGCTGATGCCTGTCGCCCCACAGGGCGCCGTCCATGAACGACTCTTCCAGGGCTACGTCCTCAAGGGCAGCGGCTGCTTCAACCGGGATGGCAATTCCCAGCTCCGAGCCACGGGCAACAAGCGTTTCAAGCGCGAAACCCACCCGGGAAGCTGCCGACAACCACGGTCCAAACAGGGAGGAGTGCCCGGTTGGTTCAGCCAGCTTGGCCAACGCCTGATGCCTGGCAATGCGCTGCACCAAGGCACCCCGCCAAGCGGCGAACACCGCGGCCGGATGGCTTTCGGCCTCCATGTGCCCGTCCCAAACAAGCAACAGGGCGCGCAGCGTGTGGGCCACAGGGGACAGGTCATCAGGGTCCAGGCCGTCCAGGAGATCCCGGAAAAGTGGCCACGGGCCCAGGAGCGTGTCCGAATGGATCGCCTGCATCCGGTCGACGGAGAGCGGGCCCCTGGAAGATTCCAGAAGCTCCTGGATCCGCCGGGCCCTGTGTTTCGGGGCGAACTCGAGGGCCACAGCGTCCCCACCCCCGGACGCACGATCGTTGGCACTGACCGCGAACCTGGTGACCTCCGTGCGGGGGAGGGCAACGTACTGGCCATCCCACGCGTGCCGGGCGGACAGCCCTGGCACGGGAAGCCGACGGTTTGCAGGGTTGCGCTGTGGCACCAGACCGGCGACGAAATGCCGCACGGACCCGGCGGAGTCTGCCGTGATCACGCTGTTCACGGGCTCCACCCACGAGTCGAACGCGGCTTCCACCTCGGCCACCTGACGGCTCCGCAGCAGCGGAAGGAGGGCCTCGAAACCCAAGCGCCCCTCAACGTAGGCGGGGAAGCGCAGACTCAGCGCGCCGCCGTCGGGCATTTCCGAGATGACCGGACCGCGGGCGGTCTCCAGGATCTCGACGTGGACCGGACCGGAACCACGGACCGTGATGGTCTCGGAACTGACGCTTACCGGCTCCCAGCCCTCGGCGCCGCGGGCCAGGACCCGTTCACCGTCCGTCCCGCGGAGCGGCACCCGGCGGAGGTGTTCCTCGAAAAGGTCCTGGTAGTCGGCCATGGCGTTGGTGATGGCCCACGCGGTGTGGCCGGTGTGTCCGAAGTGCGGAAGCCCGGGAACACCGGGGAAGGCGAAGCCCACAGCATCGAAGTCCGGGCACGCAAGCCTGATCTGCTGGTACACGCCCGGCAGTTCCATGAGCCGGTGCGGGTCGCCCGCAATAAGCGGCAGCCCGCCGTCCGTCAGGGAACCGTGTGCCGCCCACGCATTACTGCCGGACCACACGGGGGCCTCGATGCTGAACAGGCCCACGGCGTGGTCGCCGAGAGTGCGGGCGACGTGGGCGCGGAAGAGTTTGTTGGGAAACGTGGAGAACAGGATGTGGTGGACCAGGAAAACGCCCAGGGGAGTCCATGGATTCCAGCGCTCGGGGGAGGCCTTGGCTTCTTCGAATTCCGGGCTGCTGCGTAATCCGTCGGCCAAGGCCTGGTTCACTCCAGCGACGTACTGCCCGCACCAACGCTGCGTGGCTTCATCGAGTCCTTCGAAACAGCGGCGGGCTGTGTCATCCAGGCGGGCCTGCCGGGCGAACCGGTCCCACGCTACGGCGGCCTCACCGAGCAGTTCGGCCGTGCGGCCCTCGGAGCGCCACCGTTCCAGCTCGATCTGCCAGGAGCGGTCCGAGGCCGCGTTGTATCCCTGCAGGAAGGCGAGTTCGTCGGCGGAGTCGGCCCACAAGTGCGGGATTCCCCACTCATCGCGGTAGGTTCCGGTGCCGCCTGCCGGGGCGGGGTGGCGCGTCGGGGCAGACGTCATAATCGGGGACTGCTTTCGAGCTTAGGTTAGGCTTACTTAAGTTCAAGATAGGTGCTTGTGCCGGGTTCGCAAAATCGGCGGCGTTCGTGAAGGAGTGTTGCGTGAAGCGCAGTTGGGAAGGCGTAGTCCTCAAAGTCATGGGCGCCAAGGACTTCACGCTGGAAGTCACGGGCAGGGAGGAAATCTCACCGGATTTCCTGCGCATCCACGTCACGGACGGCGGGTTGCTGATCGACAGCGAACCCCACCCCACCATGTGGATCCGCCTCTGGTTCGACGACGCCGGCAAGGGCCACCAGCGTGCCTACACCTTGGTCAACCCGGACGCCCGCGCCGGGACCTTCAGCATGGACTTCGCCATGCATGATGGCATTGCCGCCGATTGGGCCCGTACTGTCCAGCCGGGAGCCACCATCGACGCTACCGTCCAGGGCAGTGCCTTTGATTTCCCGCCGGCGCCTCGGCACCTCTGGGTCGTGGGTGATCCTGCGTCCATTCCGGCGATCAATTCGCTGCTCGACGCGCGCCCTGCATCCGGCGTCACCGCGCCTGCGACGCTGTGGCTCGAGTACCAGCACGACGCCGACCCCTCGCTTGAGGTGCGTACGTCCGGGTCCGACGTCGTCAGTTGGGTTCCGCGCAAGGGCGACGGCGCGTCCCTGGTTACCGAAGTTTGCTCGGCGCTCACGCCCGGGAGTGTCTCGGTGGAGGATGACTTCTTCTGGATTGCGTGCGAAGCCTCCAGTACGCGGGCAATCGTGAAACACCTGCGCAAGGTCCTGGGCGTGGACAAGCGCCGGATCGACGCGTTGGGATATTGGCGGGCCTGATGCTTTGGTGAGTTCCGCCGTCGTGCTTTTATATCGCACAGTTCGGGTACGGTGTGATTTTTGTCCTTGAATCGGCGTTTTGATCGGCACTCATAGATCATTTGTGATATTTCTTGGGTATGACGCAAGCTACGCCAGAACACGTAGGCCTCCTGCTCCGCAACGCCCGCAGTGAAAAGGGCTGGACGCAAGGACAACTCGCTTCTGAGCTGGGAACCAGCCAGAGCGCCATTGCCCGGATGGAACAAGGCAGGCAAAACCTGAGCCTCCGGATGATCGAAAGACTGGAAGCAATCTTTGGCCGGTCCATTGTGAAAGTGGGCCGGCCCCAAATGACGCACCTCCGGGTTGAGGGCGGCCGCACCCTCTCCGGGGAAGTGGACGTCAACAGCAGCAAGAACGCAGGCGTCGCCCTGCTCTGTGCCAGCCTCATCAACCGTGGCACCACCACGCTGCGGCGCCTGGCCCGGATCGAAGAGGTCAACCGCATCGTGGAGGTGCTGACGTCCATCGGCGTCGAATGCACGTGGCTCAACGGCAGCGACCTTCGCATCCGCCGGCCCGAGGTCCTGGATCTTGGCTCGATGGACGTGGACGCTGCCCGTCGCACCCGCAGCGTGATCATGCTCCTCGGCCCGCTCCTGGACGAAACCAGCGAATACCAACTGCCCTACGCCGGCGGTTGCGACCTTGGCACCCGTACCGTGGAACCCCACATGCAGGCACTGCGCGAGTTCGGCCTGACGGTGGAGGCAAAGTCCGGCTTCTACTCCGTGGCCGCTCCTCCCGCTGACGGGCACCACCGCTCCTTCGTGCTGACCGAACGTGGCGACACCGTGACGGAAAACGCGATCATGGCCGCCGCGCACCGCGAGGGCACTACCGTGATCCGCAACGCCAGCCCCAACTACATGGTCCAGGACCTGTGCTTCTACCTGCAGGGATTGGGCGTAGGCATTGAGGGCATCGGCACCACCACGCTGCGGATCACGGGCCGTCCCAGCATTGACGTGGACATCGAGTACTTCCCGTCTGAAGACCCCATCGAGGCCATGTCCCTCATCACCGCCGGCATCGTCACCAACTCCGAGGTGACCATCCGCCGCGTGCCGATCGAGTTCATGGAAATCGAACTCGCCACGCTGGAGCAGATGGGCCAGAAGCTGGAGATCTCCGGCGAGTACAAGGCACGCAATGGCCGCACCCGCTTGGTGGATGTGACCACCAAGCCTTCGGAACTCCGTGCTCCGCAGGACAAGATCCACCCCATGCCGTTCCCCGGCCTGAACATCGACAACCTCCCGTTCTTCGCCGTGATCGCGGGCAACGCCGAGGGCCAGACCATGATCCACGATTGGGTTTACGAAAACCGGGCCATCTACCTCACAGAGCTCAACAAGCTGGGCGCCCAGGTGCAGCTCCTGGATCCGCACCGGATCTACGTCAATGGACCCACCAAGTGGCGCGCCGCGGAGATCGGCTGCCCGCCTGCCCTTCGTCCGGCGGCTTGCCTGCTCCTGGCCATGCTCGCGGCCCGCGGAACCTCCGAGCTCCGGAATATCTACGTGATCGAGCGCGGCTACGAGGATCTGGCCGAGCGCTTGAACACCATTGGAGCGAAGGTGGAGTACTTCCAGGACTAGCTTTGCTGGCGCACCCGTTCGCGCCATTCGCTCCCTTTGCTCGACCCGGCCGCGCCGGTTTCCGCCCGGCGCTCCAGGTCTACCTGGTGCGAACGGCGGGAAGGGGTGCGCGGCCGGAGCGCGGAGCGCAAAATGAAGCATGCGGACATTCGGGGTTGAGGAAGAACTGCTCATCGTCGATCCCGTGACGGGCGAACCGTTGGCCCTCGCGGATGCACTGCTCAATGGTAGCCACCCGCAACAAACAGGTACCGGGCTCAGCTACGAACTCAAGCTCGAGCAGATCGAAACCCAAACACGGCCGTGCCACAGCTACGCAGACCTCCTGCACCAGATCCGGCGCGGCCGGGCCATGGCCAGCGAGGCTGCCCGTAAACAGGGTGCCCGCATAGCAGCCCTGGCTACGTCGCCCCTCGCATCCACCACCCACACCACGCCCGATCGCCGCTACGCCGAGATGCTGGAGCGGTTCGGGTTGACGGCCCATGAGCAATTGACGTGCGGCTTCCATGTGCACACCTCGGTTGAATCGCCGGAGGAGGGCGTGGTGGTGCTGGACCACATCCGGGACAAGCTCGCGGTCCTTTCGGCCTTGAGCGCAAACTCTCCCTACTGGCGCGGCCTTCCCACGGGCTTTGACAGTTACCGCATCCAGGCTTGGAACAGATGGCCCACCTCCGGACCGTCGGCTGTGTTCGGTTCGTTGACGGCCTATCGCCGGATGGTGAGTCGGTTGATGGACACAGGGGTGCTCCTGGATGAAGGCATGATCTACTTCGATGCACGCATCTCGCGGAACCACCCCACGGTGGAGGTCCGTGTGGCCGATGTCTGCCTTCGCTCAGAGGACGCGGCCCTGATTGCAGTGCTGGTGCGGGCTTTGGTTGAGACGGCTTCCTTGGAAATGCTCGACGGCGTTGAGCCCTCCTCGGTGCCCACGGCGCTGCTGCGCATGGCCAGTTGGCAGGCCAGCAATGTAGGCCTCCGTGGTGACCTGCTGGACTTCGGGGAGTTCCGTCCCGAACCGGCTGCCGAAGTGGTGTGGGCCTTGGTGGACTACCTGAGCCCGGTCCTTGACGATCAAGGAGAGCTGGGCCTGGTCAAAGCCGGGATCGCGGATATCCTGGAGCGCGGCAACGGTGCCCACGAGCAAAGAGAGGCCGTGACGCGGTTCAACCGCAAGCACCAGAGTCACCCGGAGAGCCCGCCATCACCGGAAGCCCTTGCGGCCGCCGTCGGGCATGCCGCCAGGGTGACCGTGCGCGGAGCGTCAGCCGACGCCCATCGCGATCCCGCGCCCATCCTCGGCCGGGTCCGGCGGGCCTGACCCGGCCTCGTCATCCCAAGCGATCAAGAAAACCCCCACCAGTCCCTCCGTGAGGTAGAAGACGAACGGCGGAATGTCCTTGGCGGTCAGGAGGATGATGCCGAAGACCGAGGCAGCGCCCGAAGCCGTGAGACCCACCCAGCGCTTGGCCGGCGAACGCAGCAAGCCCGCGCCCAATGCGCCCAGCCCGGCAATGTGTAGCCAGGAATACCCAAGGAACGGTGCGTTGGACCCTCGACGGTAGGCGAAACGCTCAAGGTCCGATGCCCTGCGCGACAGGCTGTAGACAAAGAGCGGTGCGCCCGCCAGCAATGCTGCAGCGGACGCACGCGCGAAGGTCTTGGCCGTTCCGCCAGGCAGCGCCTGGGCGAAGGCCGCGAACCCCATCGGCACGGCAGCAGTTCCCGCGGCAGCCAGGTGGTGCCCCATGATCCAGCCCCGCTCGCCACGCATCAGCAGCCGCAAGCGTTCGGCTGGATCCTGTGTGGTGTAGACCTGCGGAACGGGTGAAATCCCCACCAACCAGACCACGGAACCCGCGACGATGACAGCCCCCGCCCGGCGGTATGGATGCCTCATGGCATGAAGATTAGACCTGTTTGAGGGCCTTCTCCAGATCCAGGATGAGATCGTCCACGTCCTCAAGACCGACGGACAACCGGACCACGCCATCGCTCAACCCGATCGCTGCGCGACCCTCCGGTCCCATGGCGCGGTGCGTGGTGGTGGCCGGGTGGGTGATGAGGGACTTGGAGTCGCCCAGGTTGTTGGAAATGTCGATGACGCTCAGCCCGTCCAGGAGCGCGAAAGCTGCTTCCTTGGCCGTCCGGCCACCGGACGGCGAGAGCTCGAACGTGAGCACGGTTCCGCCGGCCTTCATCTGCTTGGTGGCGAGCTCGTACTGCGGGTGCGACTTCAGGAGCGGGTACTTGACCCAGCTGATGGCCGGCTGCTGCTCGAGCCACTCGGCGATCTTCAGCGCGGAAGCCGAGCTGTGGTTCACGCGCAGCCCGATGGTTTCGAGGCCCTTGGTGAGCACCCACGCGTTGAACGAGGAAAGGGAGGGGCCGGTGTGGCGCATGAGTTGCTTGACCGGGCCATCGATGAATTCCTTGGTGCCCAGGATCGCCCCGCCCATGACGCGCCCTTGACCGTCAATGTGCTTGGTGCCGGAGTAGACAATCACGTCCGCGCCCAGGTCGCCACAGCGCTGCAGCAGGGGAGTGGCAAAGACATTGTCGACGACGACTGTCGCCCCCGCGGCGTGGGCCAGTTCGCTGACGGCCTGGATGTCCACGATTTCCTGCATCGGGTTGGACGGGGACTCGAAGAAGACGGCTGTGGTCGGCTCGGACAGGGCAGCACGCCACTGGTCCAGGTCCGGCCCGTCAACGAAAACGGTCTCCACGCCCCAGCGCGGCAGGATCTCATTGAGGATCACAAAGCAGGAGCCGAACAGTGAGCGGGCGGCAACCACACGGTCACCGGCACCCAGCAAGGCACCCAAGGCAGTGAAGACCGCGGACATGCCGGACGCCGTCGCGAAGCATGCCTCGGTTCCTTCCAGCAGTCTCAGGCGTTCCTGGAAGGTGGCCACAGTCGGGTTGCCGTAGCGGGAGTAGACGAAGCGCTCGTCTTCGCCCGTGAAGGCGCGTTCCGCGGCGGCAGCGGATTCGTAGACGAACCCGGAGTTCAGGAAAACCGGCTCTGCGGTTTCCTGGAAGTTGGTACGGTCAAGGCCACCGCGGACGGCCTGGGTGTCAGGGCTCCAGCCGGCGGCGTCAGGATTGAAAGTCACTTTTAGTCGTTCCCCAGGTTGGTCGGCAGGCCACGGTTCTTCCAGCCGTTGACGGTGCGTTCGCCATAACGGTCGGGTTCGCCCTCAAAGCCTTCAAGGACGTTGTAGGCCGTGAAGCCGGCCTGAGTAGCGGCGATGGCGGCAGCGATGGAGCGCTGGCCGGAACGGCAGATGAAAACGAGCTCCACGCCGTCGCCCTCGGGGGCCTGCTGTTGCAGGTCCTCCAGGAAGCGGGAGTTCGGGATGCCGCCGGCGAGGTTCCACTGGATGAACAGGGGATCGTTCTCCGTGGCCTTGGTGTCCGGAATACCGATGTGGGCCCATTCGCCCTCGGTGCGCACGTCCACCAGGATGGCGCCGTCTTCAAGTTTTGCCCACGCGTCCTGCGGGGTCAGGTCACCTGCGTAGCTCATGCGTGGCCCTCGAATGCTTCCTCGTAGTTGTCCAACTCGTCCACGGCGCTCGCAACAGCTGCGTCCGAACTGGCTACCGCAGCGGGCAGGATCACGGCCTGCGCCACGATGACGGTTTCGCCGTTGAACGTGGCCGCCGGGCTGCCGTGCAGCACGTAGCCCTCGGCCAAAGCAGCGGAGATCCGTTCGCAGAAGTCACGGGTATCAGGACCCGTGATCAGGCGGTAGGAGAGTTTTTCTTCAGTGGGTTCAGGCATTCGTGGTGCTCCTCAGTCACGCTTGCAGTTCGAAGTTCGAAGACGCCGAGTAGTCACCTGAGGCACCCCGCCGCGGGAGAGGGTTGCCGACCAGCAAGTCAGGGCTTAACGCTGGTGCTCATTACTCAAGAAAAACGTAACATCCGCGGCCGGGAAGCCGCATTTGGCGACTGCACCGCCGTCGTCATGTTGCGTAACCGGTGCCTCCCCGGGGCGGGCCGAACGGGGTCCAAATGTGACGCCGCGGGAGCATAATTGACGCAGTACGACCCCCTGTAACTTCGCATGAAATCAGGTCGCGGTGAACGGACACAGCAGTTCTACACTCAAGCCCATGCTTCATTTTGGATGGTTCGTGGGCCACGGATTCGGAGTCCAAGGCTGGGGGACGCCCGGCTACGGACTGGGTTACGACTGGAAGAAACCCGCGCTGTACCAGGAGGCCGTCAGGGCCTTCGAGCGATCCGGGCTGGACCTGTTCATCATCGAGGATTCCCTCACCGTTCCGGATACTTACGGCGGCACCGCCGAGGTGTCCTTGGCCCACGCATCCTTCGCGCCCAAACACGACCCCCTGGCCCTGGTTCCGTACCTGCTCTCGGCCACGCAGCACCTGGGGATTGTTCCGACCGTCAGCGCCTCCTTCTACCCGCCCTTCACCGCGGCGCGGCTCCTCGCCACGCTCCAGCACTTCTCCGAGGGGCAGCTCGGGTGGAACGTCGTCACTTCGGGCAGCGACCTCGCCGCCCAGAACTATGGCCTGGACCAACAGATCGAGCACGACCTGCGGTATGAGAAGGCTGAGGAGTTCGTCGACGTCGTCAGGCGGCTGTGGCGCAGTTGGGAACCTGGCGCTGTGCTTGAGGACGTGGAGGCCGGCAGGTTCGCGGACCACACCAAGGTTCACCCGATCAACCACCAGGGCGACTTCTTCAAGGTTCGTGGACCCCTCAATACGGCCCCGCTACCGGAGGAACCTGTGCTGGTACAGGCCGGGGCCTCGCCCCGCGGCAAGGCGTTCGCGGGCGGAAATGCGGACGTGGCGATCGCTTTGGCGCGCGGTGTGGACGGCATGAAGGCCTACCGCGATTCCATCCGCGAGGAGGCGTCGAAGGCGGGCAGGAACCCCGACGACGTCAAGGTCCTTTTCGTCCTCAAGCCCACCGTGGTGGGGTCCACTGCAGAGGCGGAGGAACTGAGGGCGCAGCGCCGGGAGCTCACACAACGGGATATCGACAGCCAACTCAACTCGATCTCCTACCTCTCGGTGATCGACTTCAAGAAGTTCGACCTCGACGAGCCCCTCCCCACCCTGAGCACCAACAGCAACCAGGGAACACTGGAACACTTCTCCAGGGCAGCCCCTCCAGGGTCCACGTTGCGCCAGATCCTGCAGGCCCGCAGCGGGGGAGCCGGAGACTCGATCATCGGCACCACGGAAGAGATTGCTGATTACCTCGAGGAGACCGGCGCGGCTGTCGGCGGGGACGGTTTCCTGTTCTCCGGCTTCGTCGATCCCGTGACGGTCCACGGCGTGTTGGACAAACTGACTCCCGAACTCCGGAGGCGGGGCTTGCTGCGGACGAGCTACGGCGACGGCGGTTTCCGCCAGAACCTTCTGGACTTCTGACCATGAATCCCGAGCCGAGGGTACTGGTGATCGGGAGGGCACCGATCCCTGTCCCGCTCGTGGCAGACGTCGCGTTAAATTCTGCGTTTCACGTGAAACTCAACCATGATGCGTTGACTTTAATCGGGCGCTCGCGGGAAATCGTCGAAGAGACGGCCGCGTCCGGGCAGCGGGTCTACGGACTCAACACGTTGCTCGGCTCAGGCCGTGACACGGCTGTGGAGGAGAAGTCAGTACTCGCCTACCAAGTACAAGTCGTCAGGTATCACAACAGCGGCGTTGGCACTTTCCTGGACCGGGCCGCCGCCCGCGCAGTGATCCTCGCCCGCCTCATCGGCTTCAGCCGCGGAGGCTCCGGTGTCCGACCGGAAACAGCCGGCTTCTACGCGGAACTCCTGAACCGTGGGGTGCATCCTGCCATCCCGGCCGAGGGCTCAGTCGGCTCATCGGACCTGACCCAACTTGCCGCCGTCGCCGCCGTCGCCATCGGTGAAGGCGAAGCTTTCGACGCCGAAGGCACCCTGGTGCCCGGCGCCAAAGCGCTCGCCGACGCCGGCCTGCAGCCCCTCACTCTCGCGGCCGGCGAGGCCCTCCCGCTGGTCAGTGCCAACAGCTACTCGGTGGGAGCCGGGGCGCTCGCCTTGGTTCGGCTGCAGCAGCTGGCCCGGCTCGCCGACGTCGGGCTGGCGTTGTCCTTGGAAACCACTGCAAGGTACGACGGCGGCGGGAACCTTAGTCCCTTTTCGCCGGCAATCCAGGCGGCCAAGGCGGTGGACGGGCAGCGCGAATCGGCTGCCGCCGTCCGTCGGCTTTTGAGTGGCGGGTGGCTGGAAGACGTCCGTCCCGAGGTTTCCGTGCAGGACGCCCTGTCCTTCAGGGCCGCGCCGCAAACACACGGAGCGTTCCGGGCCTTGGTTGCGCAGCTTCGCTCGGCGCTCGAGGTGGAGTTGAACGGCCGCGGCGACAATCCCTTGGTGGACCTTGAGTCCGGACAGATGGTCTCCGGTGGGAACTTCCAGCCGATGCAGCTTGCCTTGTCCTTCGAAGGCCTTCGCCTGGCCTTGGCACATGTGGGGATCTCCAGCGAACGCCGGATAGCCAAGCTGTATCCGCCGCAGCGCGCCATCCGGGCCAAGCACCTGGCTGCCGCGGCCGCCGGTTCCGGCCTGGCACAGGAGGAGCTTCCCGGCTTGCTGTGGTACTCCGCGGCCGGTCTGCTGGCCGAACTCAAGTTCCTCGCGGCTCCGGCCACGCTTGGAGCGCCAACCTTGTCCGCCGACGTCGAAGACCATTCGACCCTGGCGCCACTTGCCCTGCAGCAACTCGAAAAGTCCCTGGCCGCCTTGGAGAAACTGCTGGCCATTGAAGCCCTGACGGCGTCATACCTGCTGCTCGAAGCGGGAGCCGCGCAACCGCTCGGGAAGGGGACTGCCGCCGTCGTGGGTCGCATGGCCGATGTGCTGGCGGAGCGGCCCTCGGCGCCTGAACTCGTTGAACGGGCACGGCGTGCGCTGCGCGAAGCAGTGGCGGAAGTACGGGTGGGGCAGGGAGATGAACGGACAAGCAGCGACCTGGACACAGGCGTTGCCCTGGCGGACGGAGGCGAAACATGGTGACCACGGCAGCCCGCAGGCACGGGGTGCATGCTGCAATGGGCGTGCCCGACGGGCTCGATACCTCTGTACTGGACAAGGTGGGAAATACCCCGTTGGTGAAGTTGGAGAACCTCGGCAGGGGCTTGGGCAGCAGTATCCACG
The DNA here is from genome assembly GCF_044748905.1 of Paenarthrobacter sp. NPDC089714. Classification (NCBI taxonomy): domain Bacteria; kingdom Bacillati; phylum Actinomycetota; class Actinomycetes; order Micrococcales; family Micrococcaceae; genus Paenarthrobacter; species Paenarthrobacter sp. NPDC089714. The sequence continues at coordinate 38,726 of NZ_JBIVGX010000017.1, read as the reverse complement.
TCAAGCTTGAGTCGGAGAATCCGGGCGGGTCCATCAAGGACCGCACCGCGCTGAGCATGGTCAGGGCGGCCGAGAGATCCGGTGAACTGCGGCCCGGGGCGACCATTGTGGAGAGCACGTCCGGCAACACGGGGATTGGCCTTGCGTTGATCGGACACCTGACCGGCCATCCGGTGGTGGTGGTTACCGGGGACACTATTTCCGAGGAGAAACTCGCCGCGCTGCACAACTATGGCGCCCGCGTGATCCTGACTGATTGGAACGCGCCCTCGGAATCGCCGGAAAATGCCAGGGCAGTGGCCGCCCGGATCACGGCCGAGACCCCCGGTGCGTGGCGGCCCATGCAGTTCGACAACCCGGCCAACCCTCTGGCGCATTACCAAACCACCGGGCCGGAGATCTGGGAACAAACCGGTGGGCTGATCACGCACTTCGTTGCGGGCATCGGGACCGGCGGGACCATCAGCGGCAACGGGCGTTACCTGAAGGAACAAGCAGCGGCCCTCCGCCCGGGCGGCCACGTTGAAGTGGTGGGCGCCGATCCCTACGGATCCGCCTACAGTGGCGGGCACCCCGGAGAGATCCTGGTTGACGGCGTGGGCAACTCCTGGCCGCAATCGGAGTGGCCCAAAGCCTTCGACCGCTCCATCGTGGACCGCTTCCTGCGCATCCCCAACGACGAGGTCTACACCGTGGTCCACCGGCTCCTCGACGAGGAAGGACTGTCCCTGGGGCCGTCGTCCGGGCTCACCGTGGCTGCCGCTTTGCGGGTGGCCCGCGCGGCGCCGCACGGCTCCGTGGTGGTGGCCATAGCCCCCGACGCCGGCACGAACTACCTGAGCAAGGCCTTCAACCCGTCGTGGCTGGCCGAGAACCACATCCGCCTCGCCGCAGACACCCCCGACCCCCGCAACTAGGACCCTCTCTCACCTAACCGCCCGTTCCTGCGGACGCTCTCTCACCTAACCGCCCGTTCCTGCGGACGCTCTCTCACCTCCCGCCCGGTTTTCGCCGACGCTCTCTCACTGGCCTGTGCATTAAGCTCCAAATATGCCCGAACAGGAAACAACGCCGCGCCTTGCCGGTTATCTGGACAAGCAACAACCCGAGCTCTACGCGACGCTCACCCACTACTCCCAGCAGTTGGTTGACGAAGCCGACCGCATCGGCATCCCGCGCCGAACCTTGGAGCTCATCAATTACCTGTGTTCGCAGATCAACGGCTGTGCATTCTGCCTGGACCTGCATCATCGTCGGGCTTTGAAGTACGGCGAAACAGAACAGCGCCTGTCCTTGGTGGCCGTGTACAGGGAAGTCCCACTGTTCGAGCCCTCCGAGGTTGTGGCCATGAAGATGGCCGAGCAGATTACCCGGATGAGCTCATCCCGGCCCAGCGCTGAGCTGTTCGCAGAGGCGCGGGGGCACTATTCGGAAGAGCAGATCAGCGTCATCTGCATGGCGGCAATTGGTATCAACGCCTTCAACCGTCTCTCTATCCTGAGCGAGCACCCCGTCAGGGCGGCCAAGAAGTAAGGGCCGGGCCTGGGGGGTGTACCGCCACGACCTTCTTTGAGCGCCGGCCGCGCCTGAAAGCCAAGGTTTTCCGGCGTGTTGGGCATATTCAGCAGCAAAGTGGGTCGTGGCGGTACACCCTCCGAGGCGTCGTGAGCCTACTTCACACAGGATCAGCCCCTACACAACCTGGAATGGTTGCGCAGGGGCTGCTTCGCAGCGATGGAAGCCCAGGCTCGCAGAGCTTGGTTTAGGCCGGGAAGGTTGGGAGCCTGCTGGGTCCTTTCCGCAGCCTGAAGGTCAGGGCCAGTTAGTCCTTCGCCGCAGCCTCGAGGTCCTTCTCCGTACCCACCATGGCGAGCTGCCGCCGTCGTCCGTACTTGAAGTAGAAGAAGCCGTAGCAGGCGCCAACAAAGGGGACGCCGAACAGCAGGGCGGCAACCTGGTTAGGGTCGAACGCGATGCCCACCAACGAGACCACACAGAGCGCGAAGGCCACTATAGGCACCAGCGGGAACAGCGGTGCCCGGTAGGCGAGGGTGGAAGGGTCCCCGCCGTTCCGCACGAAGGTCCGCCGGTACATGAAGTGTGATGCCACGATCGACATCCATACCCCTACAGTCGCGAAGCCGGCGATGGACACCAGCACCAGGTACACCGTTGCGGGGGCCACGATGCTGCTGATCAGGGATGCCAGGCCACCGAGCATGCTCACACAGAGTGCCACGAGCGGGATGCCACGCTTGGTCAGTTTCCGGAACGCCTTGGGTGCGTGGCCTTCGTCGGCCAGGGAGAACAGCATCCGGGCGCAGGAGAAGAGTCCACAGTTGCCCGCCGACAACAACGCAGTGATGATCACGAAGTTCATGATGTCGGCGGCGAACGGAATGCCCAGCATGGAGAAGACCGTGACGAACGGGCTCTCGTCTACGCTGACCTTCTCGTAGGGGATGGTAGCGGCGATGACGGTGATGGCGCCGACGAAGAAGATCAGGAGCCGGATGACGGTGGTGCGCATGGCTTTGGGAATGTTCTTGGCGGGGTCGGCCGTTTCGCCGGCAGCGACGCCGATGAGTTCCGAGCCAGAGAACGCGTAGAACACGGCGAGGCACGTGACGAAAACGCCGGTGAAACCGTTGGGGAACAACCCCTGGTCCGTGGAGAAGTTCTCGGTCAGGGACGGATAGCCGCCGGCAGCCATCGGGTGGAAGCCAAACAGGGCCGCGCCGCCCAGGATGATCAGGCCGACGACGGCGGCAACCTTGATCAGCGCGAACCAGAACTCAGATTCGCCAAAGACACGCGATGAAATGGCATTCAGTGTGAAGAGCACGGTAGCGAAGACGAAGCACCAGATCCAGACGTCGACGCCGGGGAACCAGCGTTGCATCAGGAGTCCGGCGGCAGTGAATTCGGAACCGAGGGCGACGGCCCAGCAGAGCCAGTAGAGCCACGCCGTCGCAAAACCGGTGGCAGGCCCGATGGTCCGTGCAGCGTAGATGTGGAAGGCACCGGAGACGGGGAACGCAACGGCGAGTTCCCCGAGGCAGGCCATCACCAGGTAGACCACCAAGGCGCCAACGAGGAACGCGATCACGGCTCCCAGCGGTCCGGCGGTGGCGATGGTGTAGCCGGAACTGACGAACAGGCCTGAACCGATGACGCCTCCCATGGCAATCATCACCAGGTGCCGGGCCTCCATGGACCGGCGGAGGCCTGCGGTGGAGGCGCCTTGTTCCGAGGACACCTCGGTTGCCGATGTTTCGGCTTGTGTGGGGGAGCTGAGTCCCATATTCCCTCCGGGAAGTTGGACGGCAAAGTCTGAAGGCAGCGCCAGCTGGGAGTGACCCAACTAACACGAGAACAAGGTTCATCACAGGAAGACGACCCAGTTCAAGGAGGATAAGGAACCCGAATGAACGCACGCGGCAGCCATCGCCGAGCATAAGAGTTCCTCATCAAAAGGTAATGCGAGCGATTACTTTACTTGCTGCCTGCTAGGTTCCAAGCGGGCAGTCTTCACCCACGGTCTACTCGATGCCGGCGAACAATTCGTTGAGTTCGGCCGTCAATTGCTTGCGAATGGCCGGCGAGCCGATCTCCTTGCCATTGATGTGGTTTACGGGCGCGATCAGCCGGATGCTGGAAATCAACCACACAGCATCGGCGTCGAACAGGTCCCGCGGCTCCAGCGGACCGTAGCCGAGTTCCCAGCCTGCAGCCTTCGCCGCCGCGAACAAGGCACCTTGCGAGGTGCCCGGGAGGATGCCGCTGTCCAGTTGCGGCGTGATCAGGCGACGGACCGTGCGGGCTGAACCGTCGCCGTCGTCGATCGTCTCCACATGGGCCAGCAGAACAGTTGACGTCGGCCCCTCAAGGACACGGCCGTCCGTGGAGGTGAAGATGGCGTCGTCCGCACCCTGTTTGTGGGCGTAACGGAGGGCGGCCATATTCACGGCATACGAGAGCGTCTTGGCGCCAAGCAGCAGCCAGGGCGCGCGCTCGCCGGCTTCGGTGTCGAAGCCACGATCAAGAAGAACGACGTCGATACCCGTCTCGCGCTGCCGGCGGCTGCCCGCAGGTGAGGGCGAAGCCTGGACCCAGCAGGTGGGACTAGTGGCGCCTTCCACACCCCGGGTGACCAGCAGCTTCACGACTACCTCGTCCTCTTCCGGCGTCGGAGCGGGGTGCGTGGAGCGGAACTCGGTGATCGCGGTCCCGATGGCCTTGCGCCACGATTCCTGGTCAGGAAGGGCCAAGTCCAGTGCAGCTGCCGAACTGCCCAAACGGTTCAGATGCGCCTGGACTTTGCGCGGGCGGCCCTGGACTGCAAGGAGCGATTCAAAGACTCCGTCGCCGCGGGTCGCTCCCAGGTCCGTAGCCATGAGTTGGGGTTGGCTGGAATCGGCAATCCGGCCGTTTTCGAAGGCAGGATCGAGGAAAACGAGGACCGTCGGCGCTGGAGAAGTCATGTTCCCAGCTTAGTGGCGCCGTCCCGCGCGGGCGGGCGGATAGGCTGTGATCAACGTTGGTTGTGGACCGTGGGGGTTTCTCGAGTGCTTTTTCCGTTTCCGCTTGGCCCTGAGTGGACGTGGCTTCTGGGCGTGTGGGCCATCGCGGAAGTCATCATGCGCATCGTCCTGCTGGGCATCATCCCGGGCAACCGGCGCCCAACAACGGCCATGGCCTGGCTCCTTGCGGTCTTTTTGGTTCCATCTGTGGGCTTTGTCCTGTTCCTGCTGTTCGGTAACTTCAAGTTGTCCAAGCGCAGGCGGGAACAACAGGAAGCCGTCAACCACCGGGTACGTTCGGTCACCTCTGAGCTGGCGGACCCGGCCAGCATGTATTCCGGCCCGGAATGGGTGAAGTCTGCCAGCGAACTGAATCATCGGCTCGGCTCATTGCCCATGGTGGACGGCAACAAAGTGGAGCTCATTCCCGGCTACCAGGAATCCATCAAGGCGATGACCGAGGCCATCAAAGGTGCCACGAGCTACGTCAACGCCGAGTTCTACATCATGAGCAGCGACTTTGTGACGGACGGCCTCCTCACGGAACTGGAAAAGGCCGCAGAACGGGGCGTTACGGTCAGGCTGCTCTTCGACCACATCGGCACGCTCCGGATCAAGGGGTACCGCCGCCTGGTACGAAGGCTCAAGGCCAGCAAGATCCAGTGGAAGCCCATGCTGCCACTGCTGCCCATCCACGGCCAGTGGCGCCGGCCGGACCTGCGTAACCACCGCAAGATCCTGGTGATCGATGGTGTCCTCGCGTTCAGCGGATCCCAGAACCTGATTGAGCCGTCCTACAACAACCCCAAGCACCGCAAGGCCGGACGGAAATGGGTGGAGCTCATGGCCCGCCTGGAAGGACCGATCGTCCCAACGCTCAATGTCGTTTTCGCAACGGACTGGCTCAGCGAAACCGACGAGTCGTTGGAGGACCAGCTGCGGTTGCCCACAGAGCCCAACCCCGGGCATGTCACGGCACAGGTGATCCCGAGTGGGCCCGGGTTCTCAACGGAGAACAACCTGCGCCTGTTCAACACCCTGATCTACTCGGCACAGCACCGGATTTCCATCTGCAGCCCCTACTTCGTGCCGGACGATTCCCTGCTCTACGCGATCACGACGGCTGCGCAGCGCGGAGTGGACGTGGAATTGTTCGTGTCCGAGAAGGGCGATCAGTTCCTGGTCCATCACGCCCAGCGCTCCTACTACGAAGCCCTCTTGGACGCCGGGGTCCGGATCTACCTGTACCGTGCCCCGTACGTCCTCCACGCCAAGCACTTCACCATCGACGACGAGGTGTCCGTCCTGGGTTCCAGCAACATGGACATGCGCTCCTTCTCCTTGAACATGGAGGTTTCAGTGATGCTCCTGGGCTCCGAAACCGTGGACCTCATGCGGGCAGTGGAATCCACGTATCGTGAGGTGTCCCGTGAGCTTACCCTCGAGGATTGGGTGCACAGGCCCCCGCTGGCCAAGTATGTGGATAACGTCGCGAGGCTGACCGCGACCCTGCAGTAGCCCGGTATCCCGCTAGTAGGGGAAGTCGGCACCCAAGGTAGACAGCACGCCAAACGCCTTGGTCCGAATTTCCTCGTACTCGTCGTCCGGGGTGGAATCGGCCGTGATGGCCCCGCCAACCCCCAGGCTCAGCGTGCGTCCGCCACCGCCGTCGGGGTTGACCACCAAGGTGCGGATCACCACCGCGAGGTCCGTCGCGGCGTTCATCGAGAAATAGCCCACGGCACCCGAGTAGACCCCGCGTGGGCCGGCCTCCAAACGATCGAGGATATCCATGGTGCTGATCTTCGGCGCACCCGTCATGGAACCGGCGGGGAACGCGGCGGCCACGGCTTCGGCGCGGGGAGCTCCGGGCCTCAGCTGGGCGTCGATGGTGCTGACCATCTGGTGCACGGTGGCGTAGCTTTCGATCGCGCAGAGCCGGCTCACCGTCACGGAACCTGGGACTGCGTAGTGGCTGAGGTCGTTGCGCAGCAGGTCCACGATCATGATGTTCTCGGCCCGGTCCTTCAGCGAGGCTTCCAGCTCGTGCCGCAAACGGATGTCTTCGCCGTCATCGGTGGACCGGCGCCGGGTGCCCTTGATCGGTTCGGCGCGCATGCCGCCGTCGGACAGGATCCGCAGGAAGCGTTCGGGAGAGGTGCTGGCAATCGCCAGGCCGCCGAACCGCAGGAAGCTGGCGAACGGTGCCGGGTTCCGGCGCCGCAATGCCAGGTAGGCTTGCCACGGATCCAGCTCTCCCGCCGACGCCTCAAGCGTGGTGGTGAGGCAGATTTCGTACGAGTTGCCCTCGCCTATTTCATGCTGGGCTTCGCCGATCTTGCGCTTGTAGTCGGTGGCGGAGTCGCGGCACTCGAACGCAGAAACCACGACGGCGGCCTGGCCGCCTGGCGCTATCGGGACGCCGGCCGCACGACGTCCGTGGCCTGGATGGACCGTGGCTGGATGCACACCCCCGCCGTGTCCTGATGAGGCAGCCGCGACGGCGGTGCGGGCCGCGCTGAACCAGGCATCGGCGTCGGGCGCTTCCAGGGCGAGCAGCCATACGGTGTGCTCCCGGTGATCCAGGACCACGGCGCGTCCGGCGAAGAGCAGCGCAGCGTCAGGAGTGTCTGAGCGGACATCGTTTCCGCCCGATTCCCGTTTGAGTTCGTAGCCGAGGTAGCCGAGCCAGCCGAGTGTGAACTGGCAGTCGTAGCCCTCGGGGGACCGCACAGCGCGGCGGCCCCAGACCGTATCCAGCCAGCGGAAGAACGGGCCGGATGTGCGGACTGTCGCCGAACCGGCCGTCACCAAAGTAGTCCCGGAGTGGTGCTGTACCGACTGGCCGAAGGTCCCGCCGTCGTCCGCGAGGATGCTGAAGCGGCTGCGTGAGGCGGCCTGCGTTCCACCGGTGATGGCCGTCGCCGCGTTGGAGGAGTCCAGCCAGGCGGCGTTGTCCGAGGAACCGTAGAGCTGGTGGAACAGTGCCTCGGCGTCGGGGGATGCGGGGATCATTTCGGACCGGAGCTGGAGGCCGCGCCGGGCGCTCAGCTCCGGTGAAAGGAGGCGGGCCAGCGGTGAAAGGTATGTCATGGCCTGCAGGACGTCGGTGGGTGCGCTGCCGTCGGCAGAGTTCTGCACGCGGATGTCTGCGGCCTCGGCCACGGGATCGGCGGTGAGCCAGGCGTCTTCCTGCGCGGCCCACGTGTCCCAGAATGGCTCGTAGGTGCCGCCGTCCCGGTCCAACGCCCGACGACGGCGGTCCTCACCCGGCGATTCCACCCACACGACGGCGTCCAGCATGGGCCTGGCGGCTTCGGCGGCCGCCCCGACGCCCTCCACAATGACGATTTCCGCGGGCAGGGTGACCTGCGCCCGACCGTCCGCGTGGTTTTCCCAGTCCCAGCTGACCCATTCGGCGGCCTGCCCGTCACGGAGCGGCACAAGGACGGTGTCCACATAGCGTTCGATGCCCGTTGCCAGCCCGTTCCATCCCGGGTAGATGTCTTCGAGGTGGAACAGGGATACCTTGTGGTGCTCCCGAAGGCGTGCGGCCAACTCGACGGCGAGCGTTGTTTTGCCTGCGCCGGACCGCCCGTCGACAGCAATGATCACGGGTGCAGGGGTCATGACATAGAGGTTACCTGCTGGTGCTCGCTTCCTTGGTTGGCCAGCGCCGCCTTGACATGGCGCACGATTCCGGGCAGTGCGCCCTTGATGAGCGTCCATGTGTTGTCGAAGTCGGTATGGCCGCCGTACCAGGGGTCCTCAATGCCCAAATCGAGGGAACTCCGGCCTGCCATGAGGGGGTCGAAGCTGCGCAACATCCGCACCCTTTCCAGCGACTCGTGGTCCGGTGCGCCTTCCTGGAGCCAGCCGAAATGGTCAACGTCCAGCGCAAGGATGAGATCGCGTTCGGAGAACCATTCGCGCCGCCATTCCCTGGCAACATGGTCCTCGGAGGCTATGTGTTGGGCTGCCAGAACGCGGGCTGCGCGGGGGTCGATGGGGTGTCCCACCTCGTACCCTGTGGTGCCTGCGGAGTCCACTTCAACCAGGTCGCCGAGCCCTTCCGCTTCGAAGGCTTCGGCCAGCATGAGTGCTGCCATGGGTGAGCGGCAGATGTTTCCGGTGCAGACCGTAATGATGCGGTATGGGCTCGTCGTTGAGTACATGGTGCAAGCATGATTCATGGAACCCCTGCTTGGCTAGTGGGTTAGTCCACACGAAAGTCATTTTCAGTGACTGATCTGTCATACGGGGTGACAAGTGGTAGTGGACCCTAGGAAACCGGAGTACTCTCCGCTGCTTCGGCGGCAAGCGCGGAGGCAGCCAGGTAGACGGTCCGTACGACGGCGGAACGCCGCTTCTGCGCCCTGCCCGGCTCATCGCCAGCCATCAGGCCGTCCAGCGCGGGCAATACGGGGGCGGAGTCGCAGAGGCTCACGATGGTGATGAGGAGGTCTCCGGCATCCTCCCTGGAGACCCCCGGGAGGGCGGCGATGGTGCTGTTCACTTTGGAAGCGCAGTTGGCCATCCGCTTGGGCAGTCCCACCACCTCGGTTCCCCGTTCGAGGCCCTCCCAGAACAGGAGCCGTGGAGCGGTGGCGTCCTTTTGGTGATGGTCGAAGAGTCGCCCGGCGTAGTCGGCCATCGCCTCGGGACCCGTGCCTTCGATGGGGACCTCGTCCATCAGCGTGCTCAGGGCGTTGACGATCACGGCGTCAAAGAGGGCGTTCTTGTTGCCGAAATACTGGTAGATCCGCTCCTTGTTGACGCCGGCTTCGGTGGCGATCCGGTCGATGCGGGCGCCGGCCAATCCGCGGGCGCAGAACTCCGACGTCGCCGCCTTCAGTAGAAGCCCCTTGGTTCGTTCTGTGTCCCACGCCATACGGTCATATTATCAGTTTCCAACCAAGTGGTTGTAATTGCTGCGACGCCCCGCTATGGTTGTCCGGAAGCCAATTGCAACTATCTGGTTGGAGAATCCGATGACCGCCCCTGCCTCACCCGAAACCGCTGCCGTACCCGCCGCCGCGCCGGCCCGTCCTCCGATGCCCTCGATCCACACCCGCGCCCTCATCACCTGGCTCGCGATCTTCCCGCTGGTGTCGATCGGCATGCTCGCCCTTGGGCCGATCATGGAACCGTGGCACCCGGTGCTCCGCGCCTTGCTGTTGACGGCGCTCGTGGTCCCGCTGGCCGTGTACGTCGTGGTCCCGCGGCTCATGGCCGGCCATGGACACCTGACCCGCAAGGCCGTGGAACGCGCCACCCAACGCGCGTCCCGCAAGTCCGCTTAACCCAAGTAGGGGACAGCACGCGTTCCACTGAGGTCTCAGTAGGACATGTGCTGTCCCCTAGTTGGGTGGGGTGCGCTGGGTCAGGACGTGCGCGCAGCCTCGACTTCTTCGAGGGTTGCGTACGCCGCTTGCGTGCCCTTTTTCGTTGCGGCCAAGGCTGCTGCGACGGAGGCGAAGGACGCCGCCTCGGCCAGCGAATCACCCGCGGCCAGGCGCGCAGCCACGGCTCCCGTGAAGGCGTCGCCCGCCCCTGTGGTGTCTACGGCAGAGACCCGGGTGGGAGCGATCCGCGTGAGCTGATCCTGGGAGCCAACGGCCAGCGAATCCAGCACCACCGAACCCTGCGAGCCCAGCGTTACGAGTACCCGCTGCAGGCCGCGGTCGGCGAACTGGCTGCGCACCGGCTCCCACGCTTCCGCGTCCGCGTCAGCGGAGGGGATATCCGCCTCGGAGCCAAGGAACAGGGCGGCCTCATGGGCGTTCACCAGCAACACGTCACTCAAGTCCGCCAACAGCTCAGGCACCTCAGCATACGGCGAGAGATTCAGCAGGACTGTTGCTCCGGCGTCGTGCCCGGCCTGGGCGGCGGCCACCACGGTATCGATGCCCACCTCCAAACAGAGGCACACCACGGCAGCGTCGCGGAACGCATCAAAATCGACGTCCATCGCAGACAGCGTGCCATTGGCGCCCGCAGAGATGATGATGCTGTTCTCTCCGTTCGCGTCCACGGAGATGACGGCTACGCCGGTTGCCGTGTCGGTACGCCGGACGCGCGAAACATCGACGCCGGCGCCGGCCGTGGACTCAAGGAGCATGGTGCCGTTGGGGTCATCGCCCACGGCGCCGATCAGGGTCACGTCGCCGCCCAGCCTGCTCGCCGCCACGGCCTGGTTGGCGCTCTTGCCTCCCGGGCTAACTGCGAAGCCGTTGCCGTGGACGGTCTCGCCGGGCTGCGGAAGCCGATCGGTGTAGATGGTCAGGTCCGCGTTGAGCGAACCCACGACAACGATTCCGGACTTGCTCACGCAGCCACCTCTTGGTCCTCGGTCACTTCGGCGTCGACGGGCTTCGGGATCAACAGTGACGCCGCGAACGCAGCGAACGTGATGGCGAAACCAACGACGACGACGGTCAAGTAGGACGCCTTCGCGTCACCGAGCGCTGAGGTCGCCACCAGGACGGCGGGCAGGACCAGGAAGCTGAGCCCCGCGCCAAGGTTGAAGGCGCCCGCGTTCATGCCGGGCAGGAAGCCGGGGTTGCCCTTCGGGGAGAGGACTACGCCAAGTCCGTTCAGCATGATGTTGACGGTACCGGCGTACATGATGCCCAGCAAGGCCGTGCCAACGATCATCATCGGGAGGTTGCTGAGCCCGAACAACGCGATGATCGCGAGGGCGACGAGGCTGCCGACGAGGCCAATGCGGAGCACCTTCGTGTAGCCGAGGACAGGGGCGAGGCGGCCGCTGATCGGACCGAAGACCCAGCCGAGCAGGGCGTACGGCGTCAGGATCATGAGGGACATCTCGGTGGGGCCGACGCCGAAGCCGGGATCCGCGGCCTGCACGAACGCCGGGACAATGCCGTTGATCACCGCGAAGATGCCGGTCATGGTCAAGGTGGTGGTCAGCAGGGGAGCCCACGTGGAGCGCTGGCGCAGGTGGACGGTTTCCACCATGGGCTGTTTTGCGCGCTTCTCGACCGTCCAGAAGGCGAAAAATGCGACGGCGGCAATCACCGTGAGGCCGACGGCGAGGGCCAGGGTTCCGCCGTCGAATGCCATGGCGAGCTTGGAGCCCTCGTTCAGGGCGGTAAGCAAGGCACCCACGGCGATGACAATGAAGAACACGCCGAGCCAGTCCATGGTGGTGCCGGCGGCGGGCTTGCTCTCGCTGGCCAGGAAAGCGATCAGGGCCGTTGCAACAAGCGCCAAGGCAACCATGAGCCAGAAGATGCTGCGGAAACCGAAGTTTTCAGCGAAGTAGCCGCCCACGAAGGAATCGACGCCGGCCACGCCACCGTTGACCGCCGTGATGAGGCCCATGAGTGCGCCGTACTTACGCGGGTTGCTCACGGCGGAGCGGAGCATGATCAGGCACAGCGGGACCGTTGGCCCGCTGACGCCCTGGATTATGCGGCCGACGAACAGCCAGGTCACATCCGGAGCCAAGGCGGCGATGACCGAACCGACGGCCATCAGGATCATCATGCCCAGCAGGATTTTCTTGCGGCCAACAATGTCGCTGAGGCGCGGAAGGAACAGGGAGAACAGGGCTGCGGCCGTGAAGAACCACGTCTGCGAAAGGCCGATGGTTGCCTGGTCGGTCTGGAGCTCGTTGCCCATGGTCACCAGTGCCGGGCTGAGCATGGAGGCGTTGAGCTGGAAGGCTACGCAGGCTGCCAGCAGGGCGACCATGAGGGCGGTGACGTTGCCCTTGGCTGTTGTCTGAGTGCTCATTACTTTGCCTCTTCCGCGACGAGGGCGCCAGCGGTGACCTGCGCACTTGCGTAAGCGCCGCCGTCGAGCGTTGGCTCGCCGATCCGTTCAATCGCATCGGTGACCAAATCCCAGAACTTCTGGTGGTCCAGGTCCACTGCGACGGAGGTGTGGCAGTCCTCGGGGGCGGGCGCGCGGAAGTCGGCGACCGTCATACCGAGGGTGAGTTTGCCCTGCAGTTCGATGTCCACGGGAACCTTGCGGGTGGTCATGACCGTGGGATCGATGACGTAGGCGACGGCGCAGGGATCGTGTACTGGCGGGAAATCGAAACCCTGCGCATCCTTGTAGGTCTTCTTGAAGAACTCCATGAGCTCCAGGACGAACTTGGCCGGCTTGGTGCCTATTTTCGCGATGTTCGCAACGACCTCGTCGGTGGCCAGTGCCTGGTGAGTGAGGTCGAGGCCCACCATCACTACGGGCCACTTCTCGTTGAACACGATGTGGGCGGCCTCGGGGTCGATGATGATGTTGAACTCGGCTACCGCGCTCCAGTTGCCCACGTGGTAGCCGCCGCCCATGAGGACAACTTCCTTGACACGCTCCACGATGCGCGGCTCCTTGCGGGCGGCCATCGCGATGTTGGTCAGGCCCGCGGTGGGGACCAGGGTGACGGTGCCGGGCTCGTGCGCCATGACGGTTTCGATGATGAGGTCGACGGCGTGGCGCGGGTCCAGCTCGATGGCGGACTCAGGCTGCTCTGGGCCGTCCATGCCGGAGTCGCCGTGGATGCTGGGGGCGGTTTCGATGGTCCGGACCAGGGGGCGGTCGCAGCCGGCAGCGAAGGGAACGCCCGTGATGCCCGCGATCGTGGCGACGGAAAGTGCGTTGCGGGTGACCTTTTCGAGGGTCTGGTTGCCCACCACCGTGGTTACTGCGAGCAGTTCGATGTCCGGGTTGCCGTGAGCCAGCAGCAACGCCACTGCGTCATCATGGCCGGGGTCGCAATCAAGAATGATCTTTTTGCGGGTGTTCGTTTCCACGTTCTCTCCACGTCATTGGGGCCTGTCCGGTTTGGGTTTGTTGGGACCGGCGCCGGACAGGGCGCTAAGCATTCAGGGGAATCATGGCACTGGTTACCGGGTCACGTCAAACGCTTAACGCGGAGAACGTCAAGCGCTTGATGCCATGTTCTGCGCGAGACGGGTGTAACAACGTTAAGATCGATGCATGGATACCCCGGATCACCTCGGCAAACGCGCGCCACGAGTCACGGCGGCAATGGTTGCCGCCCGTGCAGGGGTTTCGACGGCGACAGTCTCCTTGGTTGCCAACGGCAAGACGCAAGGCAGGGTTTCCGAGGACAACATTTCGCGGGTCCGGACCGCGATCGCCGAACTAGGCTACGTCGTGGACAGCATCGGCAGTTCCTTGGCCCGGGGGGTCAGCTCGATCGTCATCCTCGTCACGCCCGACGTCTCCAACCCCTTCTTTGCCAACGTGATAGCAGGCGTCCGGGAATCCCTGGGCTCTGAGTACCAACTGCTGCTCTCCGTCACTGATGCCGGGGAGTCACCGCAGGCTGATGACGTGCGGAAACTCCTTGCACTCCGGCCGGCCGGGCTTCTTGTTGGCGCCCCCAGCGCTGAGTTCCTCCGTGACCTCTCTGCGGCGGGACCGTTGGTCCTGCTCGATGCACCTGGCCTGGAATCCTACGCACCTTCAGTTAATCTCGACGTCGCCCAGGGTGCCCGGGAGCTCGCCCGGCACCTGGCCGCCTCCGGGCATACCCGTGCCGCCTACGTGGACGGCATCACCGGAACGGCCACGTTCCAACTGCGGCGCGAGGCGTTCCTTGACGAAGCTCTTGCCTGCGGGCTTGCTGTTTCTCAAGAGCACATCATCAGCACATCGATCGACGTCGGGGCTGCCGCCGCCGCGTTCGCCGACGCCTGGCCTGCGTGGCAGCGCCAGGGGGTGACCGCCGTCGTATGCGGTACCGACACGCACGCCTATGGCGTGCTGCAGGAAGCCCGGGTGGAGGGTGTGCGCATCCCCGGTGAGCTGGCGGTGGCCGGCTTCGACGACCTTCCGTACTCAGCCACCAGCAACCCGGGCCTGACCACCGTGCACCTGCCCGCGACGCCGCTGGGCCGCAAGGCAGGGGAGCAGCTGAGGGGACTCATTGAAGGGGTGCCGTTGGCTGAGCCCCACGTGACGCTGGAGAGCTCGTTGGTGGTCCGGGGATCGACGGTTCAGGGCTGAGTTCCTAGTGGATGACCGCCAGCAGGATGCCCACCAGGACGAAAAGGCAGCCGAAGATGCGGTTCAGGACCTTCTGGCCGTGCTCGTTGTGGGTGAAGCGCTGGAATGACCGGGCGGCGAGGGCGAAGAAGAACCACATCACCATGATGTCGATCGCCAGGACAGTTGCCGTCAGCACCACATACTGCTGGACGAGGGGCTCGTTTGGCCTGATGAACTGCGGCATGAACGCCAGGAAGAACACGATTGCCTTGGGGTTCAGCAGGTTCACCCAGATTCCCCGCTGGAACATGGACAGTGCCGGCTCGTTCTTCTTGTCCTGGACTTCTTCCTTGTCCAGGTCAGGTTTGTGCAGGAACTGCCGGATGCCCAGATACACGAGGTAGGCCGCGCCCGCGTACCGGATGATGTTGAAGATCAGCGGGGAATTGGAAACCAAGACTCCCACGCCAAGGGCAACGATCACGATGTGGATGACCAACGCCACCTGCTGGCCAAGGATGCCCCAAATGGAGCGTCGGAACCCCGAATTGAGCGAGTTGCTCATGGTGAAGATTGCCCCGGCGCCGGGAGTGAAACTGATCAGGGTGCCGGCACCAACCAAGGCCAGCCAAAGGGAAAATTGCACCATCTCAGCTTATGCCGGTGAGGTGGGTGGTCTGGACGGGGCCTTGGCGACCGGACTTCGCTCCTCGCGGCTTGGAGAGCGTACCGCCACCACCCACTTTGGCCGCCGCGGCGACGGAATGAACCCAAAATGGGTTGATATCCGCCGCCGACGAGGCCAAAGAAGGTCGTGAAGGTACAGCCACCCGGACAAACAACAACTGTGGTCTGCGAGCAGCCCTACAGGACGATCGTTGTAGTGGCGGCCGATGTCTTGGTCACCGTGACGTAGCCCGTTTTGGTGCCGGTGACTTTCACAGTCAGGGTTTTTCCGGTGTCTGCGCCAGTAAGTTTGTAGGTCGGGGCGGTGGCGCCCGTGATGGCGGTGCCGGCTCGGTACCACTGGTAGGTGAGTGTGACGGGTGCTGGCGCCCAGGTGCCGGGGTTGGCTGTCAGGACGTAACCCACTCTGGCTGTGCCGGTTATGGTCGGGGCCGCCGTGGTGAGGACGCCTGCCGCGATGGTGGCAGTTGGGGCCGATGTTGTGGTCACCGTGACGTAGCCCGTTTTGGTGCCGGTGACTTTCACAGTCAGGGTTTTTCCGGTGTCTGCGCCAGTGAGTTTGTAGGTCGGGGCGGTGGCGCCCGTGATGGCGGTGCCGGCTCGGTACCACTGGTAGGTGAGTGTGACGGGTGCTGGCGCCCAGGTGCCGGGGTT
>NZ_JBIVGX010000017.1:0-22779 GCF_044748905.1 Paenarthrobacter sp. NPDC089714 | reverse complement strand
GGTTGGCTGTCAGGACGTAACCCGCTTTGGCTGTGCCGGTTATGGTCGGCGTGCGGCTGGCCAGTGCACTGTTCACGTTGAGTGTTGTGAGTGTTTGGAAGGACCCGGAGTTGCCGAGGCTGTCGCGGAGGGGGAAGAGGGTGACTTTCCATTGTCCGAGGGCGGAGCCTTGGGGGATGGTCATGGTGCGTTCCCAGGTTCCGTCTTTGGTGGTGCCGGAGATGAGGGTCATGCTGCCGAAGCCTTGGCTTTGGCTTGTGGTGGCGTGGTCCAGGCTCAGGGTTGGTGCGGTGGTCGCGGTGGCGTCGGTGATGCGGAGGGTGACTTTGACGGTGGCCGGGCCGGTGCTGAGGTTGAAGGTTTTGGGTGTGACGGTGGAGCTCACCAGGACCGGTGCTGATGTGTCAGACGGTGCGCCGCTGAGTGTGAGTGTTGTGAGTGTTTGGAAGGATCCGGAGTTGCCGAGGCTGTCGCGGAGGGGGAAGAGGGTGACTTTCCATTGTCCGAGGGCGGAGCCTTGGGGGATGGTCATGGTGCGTTCCCAGGTTCCGTCTTTGGTGGTGCCGGAGATGAGGGTCATGCTGCCGAAGCCGTGGCTTTGGCTTGTGGTGGCGTGGTCCAGGCTCAGGGTTGGTGCGGTGGTCGCGGTGGCGTCGGTGATGCGGAGGGTGACTTTGACGGTGGCCGGGCCGGTGCTGAGGTTGAAGGTTTTGGGTGTGACGGTGGAGCTCACCAGGACCGGTGCTGATGTGTCTGTCGCCGCCTTCGCGGGCGTTTGCGGCAAGAAGATGAAAGATAGACAGACGACAAGAAGTAAACCGAGCATGACTCTCACACGCCCGGTACAGTAATTCAACGACACGCGTTAATCCCCGTAATTCCCCGCCCCCATGGCGGTCAGTTATTTCCCGCGAAGATGCGGGCAGAGTAACTCTAGTGCCATTGCGTTTCGCCATTATTCACGTGACAGTATGTGTCCTTCTGCCCGGTGCCGGGAACACTTGTGGGCCCGCTCAATTGCATTTGCCCAGTGTCGAATGGCACCAATGAAACTCCGTCTCCGGTAGCAGGTTGTAGTACCCGTCGAAATAGGAATGAGGACCAGAGCACGTGTAGCCGTCTTCGTCCATGCCGAAGTGTCCAATCATCTCCAGGCCAAGCTCGGCTTTAGCCAGGGCTTTGAGCGTCTCAGCTTCGACAAGGATCGGTTCCGTTTGCTCCCAATTCTCAGGCCAGCAGCCAGCGTGTGCGATTGCGAAGTACTTGGTTTCTTGGTGGCGGAGGGCATCGAGAATCTCATTGAAGTGCGGTGTCAAGGAACCTGAAAAGTCGTCGGTGACAACGGTGACGATGTCCAGGCGCATTTCGGCGTCAAGACCTACCGCAACTATCCGAGGAAGAACGGTAGAACCTTGGACGACGTGTGGATAAGCAAGGATTTGAAGGTCGAAGCCAGCCTGAATAATCATATTCCGACGCTATGTCCGGGCTATTAGCCATTGAAACCCTGTATCGGGCGTATGTGGACAAAGCTCGGAAGCAGCTGCGTACCGCCACCACCCACTTTGCCGCCGCCAGCCAGGGAATGCACCCCAAACAGGTTGATAGCCGCCTCCGAGCAGCCCAAAGAAGGTCGTGAAGGTACAGCCAAGGCAGCCAGCAATGGGGCAGACTAATCCCGTGAGCGGAATCCCGTGGGTCCTGCACGTAGATCTCGACCAGTTCATCGCTGCCGTCGAAATCCTGCGGCGGCCTGAGCTCGCGGGAAAACCTCTCATCGTGGGCGGCCGCGGGGATCCGACGGAACGGGCAGTAGTGTCCACGGCGTCCTATGAGGCCCGGGCTTTCGGCGTTGGTTCGGGTATGCCGTTGCGTATCGCGGCCCGCAAGGTGCCCGACGCCATCATCCTCCCCGTCGACCACGAGGCGTATCTCGCGGCGTCGGAGGTCGTGATGCAGACCCTCCGCGAGCAACCCGGCGCCACGGTCCAAGTCCTCGGCTGGGATGAGGCGTTCGTGGGTGTCACCACTGAGGATCCCGAGGCCTATGCGAAACAAATCCAGAGCGCCGTGTTGGAGAACACCCAATTGCACTGCAGCGTCGGCATCGGTGACAACCTGGTCCGCGCCAAGAATGCCACCGACTTCGGCAAACCCGCCGGTACTTTCCGCCTGACCAAGGAGAACTGGTTGGATGTCATGGGGGACAAACCGACCATCGGACTCTGGGGCGTCGGACCGAAGATTTCCAAGCGGCTCGCTGCCCACGGCATCACCACGGTCAACGAACTCGCCGCCGTGGACCCGGCCAGCCTGGTAGAGGAGTTCGGTCCGAAGATGGGCCCTTGGTATGCGCAACTCGGGCGGGGCGATGGCGCCACGGAGGTGGACGATACGCCGTGGGTTGCCCGCGCCCACGGCCGTGAGACTACCTTCCAGCAGGACCTGACGGAGCCGGTCCAAATCGAGGATGCCGTCAAGGAACTCACCGCCAGGGTCCTTGAAGACGTCGCCGCCGAGGGGCGTCCGGTGGTTGGCCTGACGCTCAAAGTCCGCTACAAACCGTTCTTCACCAAGACCTACGCGAAGAAGATTCCACAGACCTTCGACCGCGGCGAAGTCCTCACCCAAGCCTTGAACCTCACCGGCAAAATGGAACCGGACCGCCCAATCCGCCTCCTGGGACTCCGCGCCGAAATGGCCATGCCGGACGACGCCCGCCAAGGCCACACCCCCACGCGCAGCGGCTGGTAAAAACGGCGACCGGAAAGTACGACGCCGGCCTGCCGCCTACCAGCGCGGGTGGATCGCTTCCCGGAAGTAGCGGTCGTAGATGTCGCGTACGCCCGCGGACAATCCGGCTCCGACGGAAGACAACGAACCAGCTTCGGCATTGGCAGCAGCCTGCTCCGCCGAACGCGCCCCGGGAATGACTGAAGTGACGCCGTCCTGTGCGATGACCCAGGCGAGGGCCGCCTGGGAGGTGGTGACGCCGTCGGGAATCAATGCGCTGAACTCCTGCGCCGCCTTGACGCCGGTGGCGTAGTCCACGCCGGAGAAAGTCTCACCGACATCGAAGGAAGCACCGTCACGGTTGTAGTTGCGGTGGTCGTCAGCCGCAAAAGTCGTCTCCGTGGTGTACTTCCCGGACAACAGGCCCGAGGCCAAGGGCACCCGGGCAATGATGCCCACGCCCGCTTCGCGCGCGGCCGGGAGCACCTCGTCGAGCGGTTTGAGCCGGAAGGCATTGAGAATGATCTGGATAGATGCGGTGTTTCCGCGCTTGATCGCTTCAAGGGCCTCGTCCGTGCGCTCGACGCTCACGCCGTAGTTGCGGATGGCCCCTTCGCTGACCAGGGTGTCCAGGGCGTCGTACACCTCGGAGCGGCTGTATACGGCGGTGGGCGGGCAGTGCAGTTGGACCAGGTCCAGGGTGTCCTGTTGCAGGTTGCGCCGCGAACGGTCGGTCCAGGTGCGGAAATTGGCCAGCGTGTAGTTCTCGGGAACCTGGTCCACGCGCCGGCCCATCTTGGTGGCCACGGTGATGTTGAGGTCCGGGTTGATGCGGAGGAAACGTCCAATGATCTGTTCGCTCCGGCCATCGCCATAGACGTCGGCGGTGTCGAAGAAGTTGACGCCGGCTTCCACGGAGGCCTCAAGGACGGCCACCGCGTCCTCTTCCGTGACGGAGCCCCAGTCGGCCCCGAGTTGCCAGGTGCCCAGTCCAACGGTGGAAACGGACCGGCCGGTTTTGCCAAGAATGCGCTGTTCCATGCGTTTGAGCCTAGTCGAGCGCCGCGACCTTCCCCATCAGATACCGGCGCTCCTGCAGGCTCCCGGTCTTCTTCGCGGCCGCCAGATAGGCGGCCCGTGCCTCGCCAGGCAGGCCAGCCAGCTCCAGCAAATGTCCCCGCACGGCGTCCAGGCGGTGCCCGCGACCCAGCGCGGAATCCAGCCCTTCCAGCAGCTTCAAAGCCACCACCGGCCCCTCGACGCGGGCCACGGCCACGGCCCGGTTCAGCGTCACTACGGGGCTGGGGGCCACAGCTTCCAAGACCGTGTACAGCGCCACGATCTGCGGCCAGTCCGTCTCCGCATCGGAAGCCGCCTCGGCATGGACGGCGGCGATCGCGGCCTGCAGTTGATAGGGACCGGGACGCCCACGGCCCAGCACGGAGGACAGCAAGGCAACGCCCTCCGTGATCTGCCCGCCATTCCAGAGGCTCCGGTCCTGCTCGGCCAGCGGAACCGGCGTCCCGTCCTGAAGCGTCCTTGCCGCGTGGCGGGACTCCGTGAGCAGCATCAGGGCCAGCAGTGCGTCCGCTTCCGGCTCGCCCGGAGCAGCGGCCACCAAGAGCCTGGCCAGCCGGATCGCTTCCGTCGTGAGGTCTTCCCGTTGCAGCGACTCACCTGAGCTTGCCGCGTAGCCTTCGTTGAAGATCAGGTACAGGACGTGAAGTACGACGCCGAGCCTCGCCTGCCGCTCGGACGGTGCCGGTTGCTCGAAGCGGCCACCGGCCTTCTGGATCGTTTGTTTCGCGCGGCTGATCCTTTTTCCCATGGTCGCTTCGGGGACCAGGAAAGCGGAGGCGATTTCCGCCGTCGTGAGTCCTCCCACTGCGCGGAGCGTCAAGGCGAGCTGCGACGGTGCCGAGAGGGCCGGGTGGCAGCAGAGGAACATGAGGGCGAGGGTGTCGTCGGCAGCGGAAACGGTCACGTCGACCTCCATGGCCGCCACGCGGTCTTCCCGGGCACGGCGGGCGGAGTCGCTGCGCCAGACGTCGATCAACCGTCGGGACGCAACGGACAACAGCCAGCCCTTGGGGTTATCCGGCATTCCGGACGGCCACTGCAGCGCGGCCTCGAGGAGGGCTTCCTGAACGGCGTCCTCGCAGGCATCGAATTGGCCGTGCTTACGGACCAGCACGCTGAGGACCTGCGGCGCGAGCGTGCGCAGCAGGTCCTCGATTCGCGTGTCCCGCGGGGGCTGAGTCAAAAGCTAGACCTCCGGCGGGCCGTCCGGGATGGCGCGGAGCTCCACGACTTGTGAGTACTTCACGATGCTGGAGCAAATCTCCACGGCCCGTTCCTCGCTGGCGACGTCCACTACCCAGTACCCCACCAGGGATTCCTTGGCTTCCGCGTACGGACCATCGGTGGTGATGACGCCGTCCGGGGTTTGCTTGACGAGCTTCGCGGTGCTGCCGTCAGCCAAACCCGCATTGAACACCAGCTCTCCGGACTCGGTGAGGTCCTTGTCGATCTGGATCATGAAACCGATCATTTCCTTGACCCACTCCGGATCGGCGGTTTCCATCATGCCCTCGGCCGAACCGAACATCATGATCATGTATTTCATCTCGAACTCCTTGTTGAGGGGCTCCCTGTCTGGGCGCCTTCACTCATAGGTCGGAACCGGGTGGGACATTTCTACATGGTGCTTAAAAGTTCTTAAGCCCTCGCAATGACTTCCCCGTTCGGGATGAGGAAGAAGCCATCCTCCGTGGCGCCCCAACGATGCCAGCCGGCGGCAATCCGGGCGAGGTCGGCCTCATTGGCGAAGCCATACTCCAGAGCCTGCTCGGCGAAGGCGGAGTGCAGCACCCGTTCGCTCCACACCCGTGACTGCCAAGCGCGCTGCTGTGCCGTGGCGTAGAGCCAGTTGCTGCTGCTCGGGGAAACCTGGGCAAACCCGGCTTGCTGCGCCCACGAAACCAGGCGGCGGCCGGCGTCGGGCTCTGCTCCGTTGCGGCGCGCGATCCTCTGGTAGAGCTCCATCCAGTCGTCGAGTTCCGGGACCTCCGGGTACCAGCTCATGCCGTGGAAGTCGGCGTCCCGTACGGCAACGATGGCTCCCGGTTTGGCCACGCGGCGCATCTCCCGCAGGGCCGCCACTGGATCGGTGAGGTGCTGGAGCACCTGGTGCGCGTGGACCAGATCGAACGTTTCGTCCTCGAAGTCAAGGTCGTAGATGTTCCCCGTTTGGAAGTCTACGTTCTCCACGCCGCGGTCCTTGGCCAGCTCGGTGGCTTGGGCAATGATGTCCGCCGAGCGGTCCAAGCCGGTCACGTGCCCGGGCGAAACCAGCCCCGCGAAATCGCACGTGATGCTGCCAGGGCCGCAGCCGACGTCGAGCACTGACGTCCCGGGGGTGAGATGGGGGATGACAAACGCGGCCGAATTCTCGGCTGTCCGTGAGGCGTGGGCCCGGACAACCGACTCGTGGTGCCCGTGGGTATAGACATCTTCAGGCTGCTGCTCGTTCATAGGGAAACGCTACAGCTTGGCCCGCCCAACTAGGTCGCATTTGTGCGCGTTTTGAGCCGTCAGAACGCGCACTACTGCGACCTAGTTGGGTTCGGGGCTCGTTGCTTCGTGGCGGGCGTCGATGGTGGCCTCGACCATGTCGGTCATGAAGCGTCGAACCAGTTCCAGTTCCTCCGGGCTGTAAGCGTCCATGGCTTTCCCCATCCGCATGGCCAAGGGAAGGAACATGGCGCTGCCGTCGCGATATGCCTTGGGCGTCATGTGAAGTTGGACCTGGCGTCGATCCGTGCCGAGGCGCTCGCGGGTCAGGTGTCCGGAGGCGTGCAGGCGATCCACCAAAGCAGTGGTCGCGGGGGAGCTGAGGCGCAGTTCGCTGCGCAGCACGCCCGGCGTCACGACGCGGCCCGCAGCCGAGTGGCGCATGACCACGGCCAACGCGTTCAGGTCGGTCCTGTGCATGTCATTGCGCCCGCCAGCAGCGTCTACATAGTGGTTGGCTTCGAGGGTGAAGTCCTGCAGGAGCCGGACAAGGTCCTGCGGAAGGCCCGACGGCGGCATGGCACCTTCCGGCGCGCCACTCACCGAAGCGCGGCCGCCCGCGTCCGCTGCGGGATCCCTTGGGCGCTCGTCCCACGTATCCGACATCAGCGCCCTCCTTACGTCTTTGCTGCCTTCCGGATATTACTCCCCGTCCCCGCCCAGCAAGGCATCGGCGACGAAGTCCGCTTGATTAGTTCCATGATAGAGATACTCTATAGTCTAATAAATACCCACTCGTGCCTCGGAAAGTAAGGACCCATGAAAACGCAGAAAGTGCCGTTCTGGTTGCGGTGGCTGATCCCGGTGGTGCTGGTCATCACCTGGCTGGGAATCGCTGGAGTTGGCGGCCCGACGTTTGGCCGCTTGGAGGAGGTTTCCTCCAACGACCAGGCCTCGTTCCTTCCGGCCGGGGCGGAAGCCACCGAAGCCGGTGACTGGCAGGCCAAGTTCCGCGACTCCGACGAAATCCCCGCAGTGGTCATCGTCGAGAGCGACACCGCATTCACCCCGGCCCAACTGGGCGAAGCAGCCCAGCTGAAAGCCGACATCGAGGCACTCAAGCTGGGGAGCGCCGTCGTCGGGCCCATCCCTTCGCAGGACGCCAAAGCGGTGCAGTACATAGTGCCGATCGCCGAGACTGACGAGATTCGTGACGTTGTCAAGGAACTGCGCGACGTGGTGCAGCCCGGCGCTCCCGACGGCATGCGGGCCTATGTCACCGGACCGGCTGGCCTGACAGCGGACCTGGTCAACGCCTTTGGCGGCATCGACGGCATCCTGCTGCTCGTGGCGCTCGGTGCCGTGTTCGTGATCCTCCTGCTGGTGTACCGCTCGCTCGTGCTGCCGATAGCCGTTCTCCTGACCTCCGTCTTCGCCCTCTGCGCCGCGATTCTGCTGGTCTTCGGCATGGCCAAGCTCGGCTGGATCCAGCTCAACGGCCAAAGCCAAGGCATCCTGTCCATCCTGGTGATCGGTGCCGCCACGGACTACGCACTGCTGTTCGTTGCCCGGTTCCGCGAAGCGCTCACCCACACCACCAACCGGACCCAGGCAGTGCTGACGGCGTGGAAGGCATCCTTCGAGCCGATCCTCGCTTCCGGCGCCACCGTGATCATCGCGCTGCTGTGCTTGCTGTTCTCGGACCTGAACTCCAACAAGGCCCTCGGTCCCGTGGCTGCGGCGGGCATCGTCTGCTCGCTGTTCGCCGCGCTCACCCTGCTTCCTGCGTTCATGGCGCTGCTGGGCCGCGCAGCTTTCTGGCCCTTCCGTCCCAAGCTGCTGCCCGACGACGAACGCGGACCCGAGCTGGTCACCGGCCTTGAGGGGCAAAAGGGTCTGTGGCGGCGCGTGGGTTCCTTGGTTTCACGCCGACCGCGCGTGGTGTGGATCGCCTCGGTGCTGCTCCTGGTGGTGGCCTCGGCGGGTGTCCTCCAGTTGAAGGCCAACGGTGTTCCGCAGACCGACGTCATCCTGGCCAAGTCCGACGCCGTCGACGGCCAGGACGCGCTGGCGAGGCATTTCGACGCCGGCAGCGGCAGCCCCGTCGTCGTGGTTGCCTCCCAAGGCGCCGCGCAGCAGGTGCTGGACAAGGTCAAGGCCGCCAACGGCGTAGGCGACGCCTACCTGCTGGGCGAGGGCAGCGTGCCGATTACCGGCGCACCAGGTGCACCGGCTGATCCCGCCGTCCGCGATGGCCGTGTGCTCATCAACGCGACGCTCAACAGCGCAGCCGACTCGATCGAAGCCGAAGACACGGTGAAGTCGCTGCGCGTCTCGGTGCGCGACGTCGATTCCTCAGCGTTGGTTGGCGGGGTCACCGCCACAGCCCTGGACACCAACACCACGGCCCAGCGCGACCTGACAGTGATCATCCCGATCGTGCTGGTGGTCATCCTCTTAATCCTGATGCTCCTGCTCCGGTCGGTGGTGGCGCCGGTGCTTCTGGTGCTGTCCGTGGTCCTCTCCTACGGCGCGGCCATGGGCGTCTCGGCCTGGGTATTCAACGGGATCTTCCAGTTCTCCGGTGCCGATGCCACGGTTCCGCTGTTCGGTTTCGTGTTCCTGGTGGCCCTGGGTGTGGACTACAACATCTTCCTCATGAGCCGCGTCCGCGAGGAATCGCTCAAGCATGGAACGAGGCCGGGCATCCTCCGGGGACTCGGCGTGACGGGCGGCGTGATCACCTCCGCCGGAGTGGTCCTCGCGGCTACCTTCGCCGCGCTGGGCGTCATTCCCATCATGTTCCTGGTGCAGCTGGCCTTCATCGTGGCCTTCGGCGTGTTGCTGGATACGGTGCTGGTGCGCTCGCTCTTGGTCCCAGCATTGGCTTACGACATCGGGGACAAGATCTGGTGGCCGAGCAAGCTGGGGCGCGGTAAGCCGTCCGCTTCCGTGAAGGAACGCGAGGCGTCTTCGGTCCGCTAGGCCTTGATTGACGGGCGGGTACTTGTTGCACTTGAACAAGCACCCGCCCGGCGTCATGCCTGCCCAGCCAAGGAGATTCTCATGAGCAAGGAACAGCTGATCATTATCGGGTCCGGTCCTGCCGGTTACACGGCCGCGATCTACGCTGCACGGGCCGGGCTTGAGCCGCTGGTCCTGGCCGGATCGGTGACCGCCGGCGGCGCGCTCATGAACACCACGGAAGTGGAGAACTTCCCGGGCTTCCCCGAGGGGATCCAAGGTCCGGAGCTGATGGACGGACTACAGGCCCAGGCGGAGAAGTTCGGCGCAAAGATAGTGTTCGACGACGTCACGTCCGTTTCGCTGCGAGGCCACCTTAAGTCGGTGGTCACCGGGGCAGGGGAGACCCACGAGGCTCCGGCGGTCATCCTGGCTACCGGCTCTGCCTACAAGGAACTGGGCCTGCCGGAAGAGAAAAAGCTCAGCGGACACGGTGTTTCCTGGTGTGCCACGTGCGATGGCTTCTTCTTCCGCGAGCAGGACATCATCGTGGTGGGCGGCGGCGACTCCGCCATGGAGGAAGCGACTTTCTTGACGCGGTTCGGGAAGTCCGTGACCGTCGTCGTGCGAAAGGGTGAGCTGCGCGCCTCCCGGATCATGGCGCAGCGGGCCAAGGACAACCCGAAGATCAGCTTCGCGTGGAACTCTGCTGTCACTGCCATCCATGGTGATGCCAAGGTTACGGGCGTGACGCTGACGGATACCCGCACCGGTGCGACCCGTGAGCAGGCGGCGACGGGCATCTTCGTGGCGATTGGGCACCTGCCCCGCACGGAACTGTTGGGCGGCCAGGTGGACCTGGATGCCGAGGGGTACATCAAGGTGGATTCACCCACCACGTGCACCAACCTGTCGGGCGTCTTCGCCTGCGGCGATGCCGTGGACCACCGCTACCGCCAGGCCATCACTGCAGCGGGTACGGGTTGTTCAGCGGCCTTGGATGCCGAGCGTTACCTGGCTGCGTTGGAGGATGCAGACAGCATCGCGACAGCGCTGGTGGAGGAGCCGACGCACTTTTAGCATTCGGCAGCGGCTACTTGGTCTCGTTGGGGTGGTGCGTATGCACTTGCTCCAGATAGACAACGTGCTCGACGACGAAGAACCAAATTCGGGCATCACCCTTGAGCGTTGGCTTGTGCTGCCAGCGCTCGTGCGTTGAACCCTGATGAGAGACCAAACCTAATTCGCCACGCAACGGGTAGTTGGTGGGCGTCATGACTTGGGGCGTCCGGGTAAGGAAGTCCCAGGAGTCCGTCAACGCATTGCGGATGGTTGCGCGCAGATCAATCCACCCGCGCTTTGCCTGAACAGATGCGAAGCGAAGATCGTACTCGCTCTTCTTGGTAGGGCGCTCAACCTTGGAGTCCTTCGCCATGCCTTAGGGACGCTCTACGGGTTCAGATTCTTCAAGCCATTCAATGGGCTCCTTGCCCAGGCCG
The DNA here is from genome assembly GCF_044748905.1 of Paenarthrobacter sp. NPDC089714. NCBI lineage: Bacteria > Bacillati > Actinomycetota > Actinomycetes > Micrococcales > Micrococcaceae > Paenarthrobacter > Paenarthrobacter sp. NPDC089714. Next base: position 12,070 of record NZ_JBIVGX010000017.1, on the reverse strand, counting down.
GCTGCTAGTGCCGTTGCCGATTCACGCCATGCGGTTAGCTCGGCAATCGCCAGGTGAGGCTGATTTGTTGCGAAGGAGGCTCGGGCAGCGGCCAAGACCTCGCTCGCGCACGTTTCCTGGTCAGCCTTGCTCAGCGCCAGCATCCATGGGAACCGGTCGCTCATGCGGCACGCCAAGGTCCCCTCGGTGCTCGTGGAGACCGCTACGAGTTGTGCGGCTAGTTCCAGCAGGGAAGCCCGCGCGCGATCTGCGCTCTCGGACATCAGCACAAGCGCTTCACCGTCACGACGGGTGACCCGGACCGGATGGTCAGCTGCGGCCGCGAAGACCTCAGCGGAAGACCTGCTGAGCTCAGACGATTGGAACGTAGTCCTTGACGTGGTGGTAGTGCTCATACCTAGAGTGTATTCAGAACATGTTCTGAATGGAAGGCGGTCTGAGTCGCTCAGACGTTAACCAGGCTCCGCTCGCGGTAGCCGTCCGCGGCATAGACGCCAAGGACGCGGACCTCCGTAGTGAAGAACTCCAGCTCCTCCAGCGCGCGCCGGAGGCGGGCGTCCTCGGGGTGGCCTTCGACGTCGGAGATGAACATGGTGGCCGCGAATTCGTTGCCCACCATGTAGCTCTCCAGGCGGGTCATGTTGAGCCCGTTGGTGGCGAACCCGCCCAGCGCCTTATAGAGGGCCGAGGGGACGTTCCGGACGCGGAACACAAACGTGGTGATCGCGGGACCCGGCAGTTCTTCCTTGGTGGGAAGCGCGCGCTCGCGGGCCAGGACCACGAACCGGGTGGTGTTGGTGGGATCATCCTCGACGCCGGAGGCCAGGACGTCGAGTCCGTACAGCCCGGCGGCCAGCGGTGGAGCGAGTGAGAGCTTGCGGGGATCGTTCCAGTCCCTGACTTCGCGGGCAGACCCTGCGGTATCCCCGGCGATCACGGGCTTCAGGCCTGCTTCGCGGATGATGCGCCGGCACTGGCCCAACGCGTGGATGTGGCTGTGGACCTCGGTAGCGCCCTCGATGGTGCTGCCCGGAATGCCCAGCAGGTCGAAGCGGATGGGAAGGAAGTATTCGCCAACAATCTGCAGGTTCGACTGTGGAAGAAGGACGTGGATGTCCGCCACGCGGCCCGCGATGGAGTTCTCGATCGGGATCATGGCAAGGTCCACTTCCCCGGTGGAGACGAGTTCAAAGGCGTCCTCGAAGCTGGCGCAGGGCACGCTTTCGAGTTCGGGGAACATTTCCTTGCAAGCGAGGTCCGAGTTGGCTCCGGGCTCGCCTTGGTACGCGATCTTCTGGGACATGGTGCTCATGGTTTCATGCGGGGTATGGGGCTGCGCAAAAGCGTCCACCGTATGGCCTTCGGCACCCAACTGGGTCGCATTTGTACGCGTTTTGAGCCGTGAAAACGCGCTTAACTGCGACCCAGTTGGGTGATGCGGGAGGGGAGTCAGCCGTTGATGATCTGCGGAACGCCCAGGTGCTTGAGGCCTTCGGCGCCGAACTCCAGGCCGTAGCCGGACTGCTTCGCCCCGCCGAACGGGACGCGGGGGTCTACGGCGCCGTGCTTGTTGATCCATACGGTTCCGGCCTGGATGCGGGCGGCGACTTCGCGGGCGGCGGCCGGGTCGGAGGACCAGACTGAGGCGCCGAGTCCGACGTCGAGCGCGTTCGCCTTGGCGACGGCCTCATCAACAGTGCTGTATTTGATGATCGGCAGGGCGGGACCGAACTGTTCCTCGGCGACGAGCGGGTTGTCGTTGTCGATGTCCGCCACGAGCGTGGTGGGGTAGAAGTTGCCGGGCTGGTCGGTGTCGGGGTTGCCGCCCACGAGGATCCGGGCGCCGGAATCGCGGGCGGCCTCTACAAGGCGGGCGACGATGTCGTACTGCTGGCGGTTCTGCAGCGGCCCAAGGACGTTGTTCTCGTCGAGCCCGTTGCCCATGGGCATTGCGGCGGCAACAGCTGCGAGCTCGGTGCACACGGCCTCGTACTGGGACTCGTGGACGTAGAGGCGCTTCAGCGCCGCGCAGGTCTGGCCGGTGTTGATGAAGGCGCCCCAGAACAGGCCTTCGGCGATTGCCTTGGGGTCCGAATCGGGCAGGACGATGCCGGCGTCGTTGCCGCCCAGTTCCAGGGTGAGGCGCTTGACCGTGTCCGCGGAGGAACGGATGATCGCCTTGCCCGTGGCGGTGGAGCCGGTGAACATGACCTTGCCGATCGCCTTGTGGGAAGCAAGCGCCTCGCCGACGTCACGGCCGCCGGACACTACGGAGACCAGGCCTTCGGGCAGTTCCTGGTTGATGATCGAGATCAGCGCCAGCACGGACAGCGGCGTGTATTCGGAGGGCTTGACCACCACGGAGTTGCCCATCCGCAGGGCCGGGGCGATCTGCCACACGGTGATCATCATGGGCCAGTTCCACGGGCCGATGGCACCCACGACGCCGATAGGCCGGTAGTGCAGTTCGGCGCGGGTTTCGCCGTCGTCCACTACTACTTCCGGTTCCAGCGGGGTGCCGGCCGTGGCGCGCAGCCAGGCGGCGCAGGCGCCGACTTCGAAGCGGGCGTTCGGGCCGTTCAGCGGTTTGCCCTGCTCGCGGGAGAGCAGTTGGGCGAGTTCTTCGGCGGAGCGTTCGACGGCGTCGGCTGCTTTCAGGAGCGCGGCGGACCGGGCGTCGTGGCCCAAGGCAGCCCACGCGGGTTGAACGGCAGCGGCAGTAGCGATGGCGGCTTCGAGGTCTTCGACCGTGTGGACCGGGGCCTCGCCGACGGCTTCGCCCGTGGCGGGATCGAAAATGGTGCGGCTGTTCTGGCCGGGGGCTGCGGTGATCGAGGCCAGCAGGGCGTCGTAAGTCTCCATTGGTACTCCGCTCGGTAGTAAGTCTTGGCGGCCGGTGAGGCGCGCGGCGATGCTTCCAGTGTGGTTGGCGTCACGTGGAGTGGTCTTGTCATTGGACGAACAGGCCTTGACGGCAAGCGAACGCTTTAGGTTCACTTGGCTTTCGCTACCTGCCGGTATGCTCCACAATCGATCTTGTGACTCTCGCTTCCCTCGCTGCATTTGCCGGTCTTTGCCTGGTCCTGTCCGTGACTCCCGGTCCGGACACCTTCCTGGTGCTTCGCATCGCGTTGAACAGACCGTCGGCGGGGATCGCCGCGGCAGCCGGTTCTGCGATCGGTGCCATCGTGTGGGCCGCACTGGTGGGGGTTGGCCTCGCCGCGATCCTGGAGCAGTCTGCGGAGTTGTTCCGCTGGATCAAGATCGCCGGCGGCCTGTACCTGCTGTACCTGGGTGTTTCGTCGTTCATCAAGTCGCGCCGCGCAGCCAAGGCCGGTGCTGCCGGGTCCGCCGAAGAGCCGCTGCCCTACAACCGCCTTTCGGCCCTCGGCGCGGGTGCGCTCTCGACGCTCCTCAACCCCAAGGTGGGCCTGTTCTACCTCGCCGTGGTTCCGCAGTTCATCCCGCACGGCGGCGACACCATGGGCACGTCCCTCATCCTGGGCGTCGTCGTGGCCGTGATTGCCTTCGCGTACCTCTCGATGATCGCCGTGGTGGCGTTCAAGGCGATGCGGTGGCTGAAGAAGCCGAAGGTGAGCACCGTCGTCGAACGTACGTCCAGCGGAATCATTGCGGGACTGGGTGTTGGAGTGGTGGCGTCGGGGGCTACTAGCTAGGCCGCTCAGCTCAGCGACGAACGCAGGCGTTCAATACCGTCGGCACCCTCTGGTACTTGTTCCATGAGCCCTGGTTCATTGGCAAGGCGACCAAGCATGTTTGCCAGGTGGTCCCGTTCAGCGCGCTTGTAGGTGACGCCGCGAAGGTCTGAGGCCCGGACAACGGATGCCAAGGCAAGAAAGTCGTCGATGTGTCGCTGCCGCAGGGGATCGTTGATGATTGAAAGCGCCCCCGCCTTGCCGATAAGGCTGCCGAGGAGCGTGGGTCGGTTCACATACCCGGACGCTGATCCTGCTTGAACGTCGACGGTCTCGGAGCGGTCAAGGGCCTGCTGGCTGGCCGGAGCGGCAATTGTGGTCCCGCCCGTGACTCCGCGTCGCTTCTCGGCGCGTTCACCCAGATAGCGCGGGATGAGAACATCAATCAGAGCCTTGTCGCGCTTCCATCGATGTTGGTACCCCTCCGGGGATTCCCCCACAGATTCGAAGCCAAGGTTCACGAGGAGTTCGGTGAAGTCGTGAAGCATCGTCGGGTATGCCCGGATGTCCAGTGCCAAATCGGCGTCCTTTGTAGCCCGCACATACGGTGCGCCCCGCTCCACAGCGTGCAGGTAGACCGCCTGGCCTCCAACCAGAACCCACCCCTTTGGCATCGCTTTGTGGATTTCGAAGACAGCCTGCCATGCTTCCTGCTGTTCGGCGAACATTGCGGGAAGTTCAATGGGCATGAATACTCCTGAGGATTTCGCGTGCTGCCTGCTGTTCGCGGACACCGGGCCGCTCGGCCAAGTCTGCCGCCACCACAAGCGGCGGAAGTTCGTCTGGGATTCGTTCAGCGGCCCTAAGGACGACATTGGGCCTGTTGCCCGGAAGTGCCGGAACCAGGAACCAATCCTTGGCGACGTCCTTGAGATCGTCGCGTTCCACGTAGGCTTCCACCTCTGAGTTGGCCAGCAACCCGGACCGTGGATGCGAGACTCCGGAGAGGTGGATTCGGTTGTCCTCGCGAAGCTCGGGAATGTCAGCCGGGCTGGAGGAGAACTCGAACTTTTCGGCGCGGTTGGCCAGCCACGCCGCAACAAGCTCCAGCGAATCGGGGGAGTCCTGCAATCGGCTGACGCGTTGCTTGAGACGATGCTTCTCGACGGGCGAGGGTTTCAAGTCATCGAAGAGGGAGTGCCTGAGGCTGTCGTCCCAGAAGCACGACATGAGTTGCCAAGCACTGCGTTCGGACAGCGGCCGGCCAGCCCGCTTTCCGGGCCGGTACTGGGCGGCGTCAGCTTCTTCAACGATCCAGCGTCCACCGACCCGCTGTCCGCGAATGCGGCCGGATTGGACGAGTTGCCGTGCTCGGCTTTGGTTGACGTTGAGGCGCTTCGCCAGTTCGGGGATGCTGAGTGCCATTTCATAATGGTATCGGTACCGCTATGAATATGTAATGACTTCGAGAGCCTGGAATTACATATTCGTAGAGCTTCCGCCAGGAATGTGTAATCGAGGGTTGGGGTAGGCGGAACCTGACTCAGGCGGCCAGCAGCGCCAAATAGTTGTCCAACTGCCCCTCGAGGTTGATGGAAAAGTGTTCCCCCGGGGACAGTGCTGCCACGATCTGGGCTCCCAGCATCATGTTGAGCAGGTGATCGGCGACGGCGGCGTCCCCGATGGGCGTGGCAATCTCGCCGGCCGCGCGGGCTGCTGCGGTGTGGGCCGTGATGGTGGTGTGCCACTGGCTCATGGATTCGCTGTGGAGGGCGGCCATGTCCGGTTCGTTCAAGGCCTTTTGCCAGAACGGGATGACGATCCGGGCTTCATTGACGCGTTCCTCGTCCAGGGGGAGGACTTCGGTGCAGAAGGCCCGCAGGGCGGCCACGCCGGAAAGTCCTTCCGTTACCAGGGCGATGCGCTGGTTGGTCCGGTTGAAGACGTGTCCGAACGCCGACGTGAGCAGCAGGTCCTTGGTGGGAAAGTAGGGCTTCAGGGCGCCGTTGGCAAACCCTGCTTCGATGGCGATTTCCCTCATGGTGGCACCTTCAATGCCCAGTCTGGCGATGATCCGCCACGTGGCGTCCACCAGTTCGAGGCGTCGTTGATCGTGGTCAACAATCTTTGGCACGGAGGGGACTCCCGGAAAAATAATTGGCGGACAGGTCTTGTGACCCATCTTACGTTTTGGTTATTCTCTACAGCAATAGAAAATAAATCCTGACCCGTCGAGGTCCCGGACAAGAGGCAGCCATGACGCCCACAGCAACTGACGTTTCCACCCAATACGGCCTGGCCACAGCTGAAGAGATCACCACGGTGCAAGGCATCCTGCAGGCCTCCGGACACCTCGGGGACGCCAAGCGGATCGCTTACCTCGGCCTGGTGGATCCGTCCCGCGGCACCTCGGAACCTGACCGCAGGTTCCGCGTTTTCATACACGACATTTCCGGGGGAGCACCCACCGACGTCCTCGTCTCCGCTGCCCGCGGAGAGGTGCTGTCCGCCGTCGAGCTTGATACGAAGGTGTCCGGCGAACTGCCGGTGCTCGAGGAAGAGTTCGAGGTTGTGGAAACGCTCCTGGCGACGGATGAGCGGTGGCTGGCCGCCCTCGCTGCCCGCGACCTCGACGTGGCAAAGGTACGCGTTGCCCCGCTGTCCGCAGGCGTTTTCGAGTACGAGGAAGAGCGCGGCCGGCGCATCCTCCGCGGCCTGGCCTTCGTGCAGGACTTCCCGGAAGACAGCGCCTGGGCCCATCCCGTTGACGGCCTGGTGGCCTACGTGGACGTAGTGAATAAGGAAGTCACCCAGGTGATCGACCTCGGCGTGATGCCCATTCCCGCCGAGCACGGCAACTACACGGACCCTGAGCTGACGGGACCCCTTCGCGACACGCAGAAGCCGATCAGCATCACGCAGCCTGAAGGCCCCAGCTTCACCGTTACGGGCGGCAACCACGTGGAGTGGGAAAAGTGGAGCGTGGACGTCGGCTTCGATGTCCGCGAAGGTGTGGTCCTGCACAATCTGGCCTTCAAGGACGGCGACAAGAAACGCCCCATCATCAACCGCGCGTCGATCGCGGAAATGGTGGTTCCCTACGGTGATCCTTCGCCCATCCGGTCGTGGCAGAACTACTTCGACACCGGCGAATACCTCGTGGGCCAGTACGCCAACTCCCTGGAACTGGGCTGCGACTGCCTGGGCGACATCACCTACCTCAGTCCGGTGATCAGTGACGCCTTCGGCAACCCCCGCGAAATCCGCAACGGCATCTGCATGCACGAGGAAGACTGGGGCATCCTCTCCAAGCACTCGGACCTGTGGACGGGCATCAACTACACCCGCCGCAACCGCCGCCTGGTGATCTCCTTCTTCACCACCATCGGCAACTACGACTATGGGTTCTACTGGTACCTCTACCTGGACGGCACCATCGAATTCGAAGCCAAGGCCACCGGCATCGTGTTCACCTCGGCGTTCCCGGAGGGCGGCTCGGACAACATCTCCCAGCTCGCCCCGGGCCTGGGCGCACCCTTCCACCAGCACCTTTTCAGCGCCCGACTGGACATGGCCATCGACGGTTTCACCAACCGCGTCGAAGAAGAGGATGTGGTCCGCCAGGCCATGGGTCCGGGCAACGAACGTGGCAACGCCTTTTCCCGCAAGCGCACCGTCCTCACCAAAGAATCCGAAGCTGTCCGCGAATCCGACGCCAAAGTTGGCCGCACCTGGATCATCTCCAACCCGGAATCGAAGAACCGCCTGGGCGAACCCGTTGGCTACAAACTCCACACCGAAAACCAGCCCACGCTCCTGGCCGATCCCGGTTCCTCGATCGCCAAGCGCGCGGCCTTCGCCACCAAGGATGTCTGGGTCACCCGCTACGCCGACGAGGAACGCTACCCCACCGGCGACTTCGTCAACCAGCACTCCGGCGGCGCGGGACTCCCGGCCTACGTGGCCCAGGACCGCGACATCGACGGCCAGGACATCGTTGTGTGGCACACCTTTGGCCTGACCCACTTCCCGCGCGTCGAGGACTGGCCGATCATGCCCGTGGACACGGTCGGCTTCAAGCTCCGTCCCGAGGGTTTCTTCGACCGGAGCCCCGTGCTGGACGTGCCCGCGAACAGCTCGGGTTCGAGTTGCCACACCGCTCCCGGTGAGACTACTGCTGAGACAGCGCACGGCGAAGCCTCCGGGCACTGCCACTAACCATGGCGATCACTGCAGGACGGGTCCGCGCCTCCGGACCTGTCCTTCACCCCCGGCTCTGCGCTGCCATCACGGCCGTCTCTTGCCTGACCCACCTCTGGCTCGCCGCTTCCGGACACCACGACGCCTGGATCGGCTTGGTCATGGTGGCCCTGGCCGCGGTCTGCGTTCCGTGCACTGTCCACATCTGGCGCCACAGCCGGGTCGGCGCACTTCATCAGGTCACCGGGGCAGCCCTTGCCATGGTTGCCCTGCACGCCGTGTTGCTGCTCGGAGCGGGCGGTTCCGGACACGCGCACGGCGGCAGGCCGGCGTCGGGCGCTGTTGATACCGCAGGGGCTGCCCAACTGTTGTTGGTGATCGGCCTGGAAATCACGACGGCGTTACTCGCCGCGACGCTCGTGGCCCGGCTGCGGCGTCGTGCAGTGAAAGCAGATTCGGCAGAATATCGACACTGAAAGGCAGTTTCCCTGCTGGATGCCCCGACCCCGAACACTGTTCACTTGAAATGTGAGTAAAGCTGGCAGTAATTCGGGCTTGGGCCTTTTCCGGGCGACGGGGATCTACGTGGGTGCGATTCTAGGTTCGGGAGTCCTTGTGCTCCCGGCCATCGCAGCCCAAGTCGCAGGTCCGGCGTCGTTGTTGGCGTGGGCTCTCTTGCTGGTCTTCTGCACGCCCGTGGCCTTCAGCTTCGCGGAAATGTCCAGCCAACAGCCCGACGCCGGCGGGATTGCCACGTTCGTGACCCGCGCTTTCGGACGGCGGTCCTCGGTGGTGGCCGGCTATCTCTTCTACTTCGCCATTCCGTTCGGAGCGCCCGCAACGGCTGTGATCGGCGGGGACTACATCGCCCATGCACTGGGCGGTGGCAGGGAAACGGCGTTGATCGCAGCGGGGCTGATCCTTGCAGCAGGGTTCGTGAGCAACGCCGTAGGTATACGGGTCTCGAGCAGGCTGCAACTGGGGCTGATGGTCCTGCTGGTGGCCCTCCTGGCCTTGGCCGTGGGAGTTGCGGCTCCGTATTCCAAGACGGAAAACTTTGTGCCCTTCGCCCCGCACGGCTACCTGGCCGTGGGCGGTGCGGCCAGCCTGCTGTTTTTCTGTTTCGCCGGGTGGGAAGCAGTGACGCATCTGGCGGGCGAATTCCGCAACCCAGGACGTGATCTGAAGAGGGCAACGTGGCTGACACTCGTCGTGGTCGGCGTGATCTACATCGGCCTGGTTGCTGCTTGCGTCGCCGTCCTTGGGCCGGGACTCGCCGGGAGCAGCGTTCCTGTGGCCGAGTTGCTGGCCAAGGGACTCGGTCCGGCCGCTGCTCCGGTGACTGCAGTGGCCGCAGCGGTTCTGACGTTCGGGCCGCTCAACACGTTCGTGGCCGGCGCCAGCAAGCTCGGTGCCCGCTTGGCGTCCGACGGCGTGCTGCCGCGGGCTTTGGCGCGCGGCGTCGGGCCGGGGGAGGTTCCATCGGCAAGCCTCGCGGCGCTGGGTGTGATGGCGGCGATCTCCTTTGCACTCGCAGCAGCCGGGCTGTTGAGCATGGAGTTCCAGATCGGCGCGGCATCCGCGTGCTTCACGGCGGTGACGGCCTTTGGCTTGGCTGCCGGGGTTGTCCTCCTCCGCCGCGGCACGGCTGCGTGGTACGGGGTGATCGTTGCCACTGTGGTGATGCTTGTGGTGCTGGTGTTCAGCGGGTGGGCGCTGCTTGTCCCGGCAGGGCTGGGCGTGGCGGCCCTGTTTGCGGGGCGCTTGTTTTTGAAATCCCCGGTGCCACAATTGAGCCATGGCCGCAGCGTGGTCAATTCGTGAGGGTTTCCGTGCCGGGCCGGATCCGGATGCGTTGCGCCGCCCGTTCTTCATTGCCGCCGTCGTTGTCTTCGCCCTGGTAGTCCTGACCGAGGTGGGCATGGCCCTGGTCCTGGGCCAGACCGCCGTCGATCCTGTCTCCCCGGGGGACGCCGACAAGCTGGGCGTCCCGCTGGAGGTGTTCCTCAAAACACAGAAAGCCGATGCCGATCCTCCGGGGGCGGGCATCGGCTTTCTCGCGTTCCTGGACGGGTTGCTGTTGTTCACGGTGGTGATGCTGGGGCTCAGCCTCATGATGAACCTGCGCACCTACGGGCGGGTCCAGGGAATTGCCACGTTGATCGTGACACTGCTGTGGGTGATCGCGGCGTTCCTCACGGCTTTGCTCGCGTTGGCCAAACTGTTCCTGATGATCGGGCTGTTCGTGGCTACGCCCTTCGGGACCATTGCCTATCTGGCGCTGTGGGGGAGCTTCCCGAAAGGGCAGGCAGCGGCCATCCTCGGGTTGTTGTTGCTGCTGAAGATCGTGTTCGCGGTGCTGCTGATCCTGAGCCAGCCGAAGTTCCTCAAAGTTACCGGGCTGGTGATCCTGTTGGTGGTCTCCGTGCTGTTGCAGGTGGTCCTCGGGATCATTCACGGGTTCCTGCCCGGGCCGTTGGTGTCCATCGGAGACCAGTTTTGGGCGCTGGTGACCGTGGTGGTGGCGCTGGTGTGGGCTTTGATCATGTTGATCGGATCCATTCCGGCGATCATCAACGCGCTGCGGGTGAGTGGCTCGGCGGGGGATTAGCTCGGCTACCTGGGCGCCGGGTTCGCGGGAAGCCTGCCTGTTCGTGCGGAAGCTTCCCCACGAACGGGCAGCTTTCCCGCGGTTTCGCGGCAGAGTTACAGCCCAACCCGCGTCAGCTTGTCCGGATTCGAGATCTGCCGCAACCCGTGGATGCTGCCGTCAGGGCCGCCGTCGAGCACTAAGACGTCGGCGCGGCCCGAATGCCTGAGCACCAGCGCCGGCCCGCCGTTCACGTCGATGAGATCGGCAGTGACTGGCTGCAGCGCGGCGGCCTTCTCCAGGATGCCGACGAAGAACCGTGCGATCCTGGCGGCCCCGAACAGCGGGTTCATGGCACTCTTGACCTTGCCTCCGCCGTCTGCCCACAGCACAGCATCCCGGTCCAGCATGGCCACAACGGTGTCAATCTCGCCGTTCTCAATGGCGAGCACCAGCTTCTCCAAGGCGGCGCGGTCCTTGGCCCGAGGGGCGGGTGCGTCGGGGTCGATGTCCAAGCGGCGTTCCGAACGCGAAATCATCTGGCGGACTGCGGCCGGGGTCTTGTCCAGGATTTCCCCGATCTCCGGGGCGGACATCCCGAAGGCGCGGTGCAGCACAAGGGCCGCCCGCGCCTCGGGTGCCAATTGCTCGGCAAGGTGCAGCAAGGTCAGCGACAACAGCTCGCGGTTGGCCAGTGTTTCCTCCGGTAGCCGGGCCGTGTCCACTGGCTCGGGCAGCCAAGGGCCGGTGTAGTCCTCCCGGATGGCAGCGAGTTGGCGGACCCGGTCCACGGAGCGCCGAACGCACACGGTGGTGAGCCAGGCCGGCCAGGAGTCCACGCTGGAACGCCGTTCCTGACGGACGGCGTCCATCGCGACTTCCGACACCACGTCTTCGGCATGGCCAAAATCGCCGAGCATCCGGTACGCGATGCCCAGAAGGCGGTTCCGTTCGCTTTGCCACGCCGCCGTGGCCGAGACTGCAAGCGTCATGCTGCCACGTTACCGCTCAGACCAGCGGGTTCTTCTCGTCCAGCGGTGGCTCCATCTGTGTGCTCACGGCGATCCGGTTCCAGACGTTGATGGTGGAGATCGCCAGGATCAGTGCACCCATTTGGCCGTCGTCGAAGTGCGTTGCTGCGGCGTTCCAGATCTCGTCGGTGACGGTGTCCGGCCCGAGTTGGGTGACGGCATCGGTCAGGGCGAGCACGGCCTGTTCACGGGCATCGAAGAACACTTTCGAGTGCTGCCAGGCTGCGACGGCGTGAAGTTTGCGGGACGGGATGCCGCGCTTGGCGCCCTCGGTTGCGTGCATGTCCACACAGAATCCGCAGCCGTTCAGGATGGAGGCACGGAGCTTGATGAGTTCGTACAGGTCCGGGTCCACGGACTTGCGGGCGTAGCCTTCCAAACCGATGACGGCGGCGTAGCCGAGCTTGTTGCTCCGGCCCATGTTGATGCGTGGCATGGTGTTCGTCCTTTCGAAGTGGTTCCTTACATCAGGGATGTCGGACGGCAGCGCCGAAGTGTGACAGTAATGATGGAATTGGTTGTGTCGCGGCGTGGCTCTAAGTGTGGTTGACGCCCTGTGAGGGGTTTGTCTTGACATTGATCTGTCCGCCGCG